>NZ_JAUTYT010000001.1:0-751950 GCF_041946075.1 Flavobacterium sp. LAR06
CCATTAGGGAGTAACTCTGCAATATAAGTCCTATTTTCCTTCTTTGCCTGCAATATCAATTGATTCTCAAAATCCATGGCCTCCCATCGATGCTTGATTCTGATCTCCTGCAAGGCTTCCAGAGCTAGTTTTTGAACATGGAACCTATCGGTGACCTGTATGGCTTTAGGAAAACATCTCCTGGAGATTAATTTCATGGAGTTAGCCATATCAAGTGTTATTTCTTTGACCAGCTTTCTTTTTTTATAGTCAATCTTACTGATATGCTCAATAACCTCTTCTGCTTTTGTTCCGGCAACAATAGCTACTAAGGATCCTTTTTTGCCTTTGAATTTCTTGTTGGTCACAATAGTATAAAGTTCTCCCTGAGATAAAGCAACTTCGTCAATTGACAAATGTGTCCCCATATTGTCAGGGTAAACAATCCACTGATGGGCATGTTCTCTTGGAACCCATGTAGTAAAGGAACTCAGGTGTTTTTTGTATTGCCTTTGCAGCTTCTTTCCGTTGACTCCAAAGAAACTACCAATGGTGTGGCAATCGGTAGCACTGTTATCTATTAATTTCTTTTAAAAAAGCCGCAAACTCCTGAGTCATACGGGTCCCTTTGGCCACTAACTGCCAGTCTCTTTTAATAATCTCTCCTGTGTTTTTATTAGTCCAGCGCCGTCTTTTGATGTGCAAATATACATACTTGCCACGTAGGGGGAAATCCTGAATGGTAATTTCATCCTGAAAGCCCTTTGACACTAATTCCAAGGTATTAAACTCTGCAGGAGGCTGAATTTTCTCCTCAAAATACAGATTTAATGTTTCTTCAGAATTAGTAATGGAAACCACATCAAAGTGGTCCACTAAAAAATCGGGAAGCATAAATTTTAAAAGCTCTATAGGGGTCATCTCAAATTCTTAGATTGCAAATTTCTTATTTTATTTTGACATTTCCTCCCCAGGTTTTGTGCTTGATCCTAAATTTACTCGGTTTGAAACTTAAATACTATTAAAAAGTGTAAAGTCAACAATTAACGTGTTTTTGTTAAAAAAGTACCAACTAAATAAAAAAATATCTTATATATTCGTAAAATGATATCTTAATTTTTTATTTATTACTAAAAACATAGATCATTTTATGAGCAAAACTTCTACGAAAGGCATTTGGAAAGTTATTTCGGCTTCTTCAATGGGAACCATGATTGAATGGTATGATTTTTACATTTTTGGCAGTTTAGCTGTTGTTATTTCAACCAAATTCTTTCCCAGTGATAATCCTACAGCTGCATTTTTATCGACTTTAGCGACTTTTGCTGCCGGATTTGTAGTTCGTCCTTTTGGTGCTTTGTTTTTTGGAAGACTTGGAGATATTATTGGACGAAAATATACATTTATGGCTACCTTATTATTAATGGGTGGTTCTACCTTTTTAATAGGCTGTATTCCAAGTTATGAAACTATAGGTTTTTTGGCTCCTTTATTAGTTTTAATTTTACGTTTACTACAAGGACTTGCGCTTGGCGGCGAATATGGCGGCGCAGCGACTTATGTTGCGGAACATGCCCCAGCTGGTGAAAAAGGATATTGGACTTCCTGGATTCAAACTACGGCAACAGTAGGGCTATTCATTTCATTGATGGTTATCTTAGCTACTAAAAATATTCTTTCAGCAGAAGACTTTGACACTTGGGGATGGCGTGTTCCATTTTGGGTTTCTATCGTTATGGTTGGAGTTTCTTATTTGATTCGAAAAAACATGGATGAATCTCCTGTATTTGCAAAAGCCAAAAAAGAAGGGACAACAAGTGCAAATCCCTTAAAAGAAAGTTTCGGAAACCGATATAATCTAAAATTTGTTTTATTGGCTCTTTTTGGCGCTACTATGGGACAAGGAGTCGTTTGGTATACGGGGCAATTCTACGCCATGAGTTTTATGAAAACGGTGATGAATGTAGATTCGTCGCAAGTTGATGGCTTACTCGGAATCGCACTATTAATCGGAACTCCTTTTTTTATCGTTTTTGGATGGTTGAGTGATAAAGTAGGTCGAAAATACATTATGATGCTTGGAATGTTGCTCGCGATTTTATCTTACAGATCTATTTACAAAGAAATGTACAACACCACTAATGTAAATTACAAAACCGAAATTGTTGAAAAAACAACCAAAAATATTGAAACAACCAAAAATAATGACATTTTAACAACTATTTCTAAAACCTATACAGACGGAACTTCGTATACAGAAAAGAAAACAGATTTTGCCAATAAAAAAGATTCTCAAAGCAGTATTTCGATCGAAATAAACTCCGAAGATGAGTGGACCTTAATTTTTTGGGTTTTTATCCAAGTGCTTTTTGTAACAATGGTCTACGGACCAATTGCTGCATTTTTAGTAGAGATGTTTCCAACAAAAATCAGATACACTTCTATGTCTCTGCCCTATCATGTTGGAAATGGAATTTTTGGAGGCTTGCTTCCAGCCATTTCAACTTACTTTGTAACACATGCAAAAGCTAGTGGAAAAGCCGATTTTTACCTTGAAGGACTTTGGTATCCTATCATTATTGCTTCAGTCTGCTTTGTAATTGGAATGGTTTACATTGATAACAAAAACAAAACGAATCACCTTTAATACCTACATAGAATATGAATACAATTAAAAGAATTTTAGGTGTTTTATGGGTTATACTCTCCGTTGCCGCTGCTTATTTTTGTGTGTTTGAATTTGGCTTACCCAAGTTTTTATCAGACAAACAAGATGATTTGGTCTTCGGAATTATTATCCTATTTATCCTCACCCCATTAATCGTTTTAGGCTTGGGAACATTTGGCTATTTTTCTATGATCGGAGAATACGATCAAAAAAAATAAACCAAATCAACTTAAAATTGAAAGGGCTGTCAAAAAAATTGACAGCCCTTTCTCATTACTAAACTAACCAAACATTCATCATTTTAAATAATGACTGTACTTTAAAATTTTACTTTTTAATAAATTTCATCAACTGAACTTTATTATTTTCATCTACTGCCTTTACAACATATAATCCTGTTTTTAATTCGCTTACGCCATATTGAAAATCTACATTCCCATTTGGAGAAAAGCTTTTTACCAATTGACCTGATATTGCATAAACCTGAACTTTTGTTGGAGTAATATTTAATGTAAAATGATTTAAAACCGGATTTGGGTATAAATTAACCGAATTCTCTTTTTCAAATTCAGGAATTGCCAGATTAGCTGTTTTGTTTCCATAAATTCTATATTCTCCAGGTGCCAAATTTATCGTAGCATTAACATCTGTTACATTCATAGAAGTATTATCCATTAAATTATACCATGTACCGGTGTATTGAAAACCAGTGGCTACATTTTTCGCTGTTACATCAAAATTGGCTAAAATCAGTACATCTTTTAATTGTGTTGCAGCAAGAGCACTGTTTGTGATTTTTACATTTACCGTTAAAGTATTGGTATTTGCCATTGTAGGAGTACCTAAAAACACTGGTTCCGTTACTTTAAGATTAATCATTTTAGCCCAATCATAATAAATTTTATTTCGATTCGTATTTCCTAACCAATTTTCCGCCCATTGTGGCTGTGGTTTTGTATCTAATTTACAATCTCCGGAAAGAGTTCCCGAAGCATCATTTACACTTCCATCTTTACAGGTAAAAATAGAATCATCCCAGCCTAACTCTCCAAAATGCCAAATCATTTTCGGCCCTGGAATCAACAATGAAACTGCTCCAATTGCTGACATTCTTGACAATGCTGTATTTAATGTTTTAACATTATAACTTCCTGACGAATTTCCGTATTGTATATTTTTATACATCAAACGTTCTTCATCATGACTTTCAGCATAACCCATCAAACGGTTTGCTGTAAAACCACGGCTTGAACTCATCATTCTCGAAATATTATTCTCTGTAGGGTATCCCATTGACAATTGATTGTATTGATCCGTCATTTTTCCCCACATCATAATACCTTTACTCGGTGTTTCAGTGATTTTGTAGTTTGCCCATTCCTGTTCTTCGGCATCAGATCCTAAATGTTCGAAAATAGTATAATGCGTTGGATCAAGACTCCATGAATAGTCTGCATATTTTTTCAAAATATCCACTCTATCTTGCTGGTACCTATTAGTACAAGCCTCATCTGCAGCTGTACAAACCTGAGTAAAACCTTTAGTTAAATCCCAACGGAAACCATCAATTTTATACTCTTCAATCCATTGCTTAACCACTCGCTCCACATAATATTGCGTTTTTAATGACTGGTGATTAAAATCCTCTCCAACACTATAACTATGTTTAGCAACAGTATTAAAATAAGGATTTTCGGCTGTTGGCGAACCAAAACCATCTCCGTCAGCATCATTCATCCACATTCTTACCATCGGATTCCTACCAAAAGCGTGATTTAAAGCCACGTCAAGGATAACTGCAATTCCGTTTTGGTGACATAAATCGATAAGCTCTTTTAATTTATCAGAAGTACCGTAAAATTTATCCAATGCCATATGAAATGAAGTATTATAACCCCAGCTCTCATTGCCTTCAAATTCCATTACCGGCATCAGTTCAATTGCATTTATTTTAAGTGTTTTAAAATATTCTATTTTATCAATTAAACTTTGGTAGTTTCTTACTGCGTCAAAATCACGTACTAAGACTTCATACACAACCAATTTATCTTTTTCTGGTTTTGTAAAATTCGTTACCTGCCAATTGTAAGGCGTTTGTCCTGTTTTAAGAACTGTAACTTCAAAATTTTGTCCTGCCGGATAAACTGGCATATTTGGATATGAAGCTGCCGGAATTCCGCCATCATCATAAGGCGACAAAACCAAAGTGGAATAGGGATCTGCCGTTTTTACCATTGAAGGAGAGTTTGCCAGCGGAGTTGCGTCAACTACCCAATATTGATATGTATTATTTTCTCCAGAAACTAATCCCGTTAATACTAACCAAAATTTACCCGATGTTGGATCTTTCTTCATCGCATAAGCCGAAGAAGGCTGCCAATTGTTAAAACTTCCGGCAACGTAAACGAAATCTTTCAGAGGAGCATCTAAAACTAAAGTTGCTTTTGTAGCGTCAGTAGTATTATAATTAATCCCATCAACTAATCCTGAAGGCATAGCTTCAGAAACGGTATTTGGATTTACAACAACAGAAAACTTTTTAGAAATAGTAGTCGTTCCCTGCGTTACTAACAGCTCATAACTTTGATTGCTAACAAGATTAGTATGAGAATAAGTATAACTTGATGCACTTGCCACCGTGTTAATTACTGATCCATTTGCTTTTAAAGAATAGCTTGCTGCCCCATTTGTATTTGTTGCAGTAATATTAAAATTTGAACCTGACGCTATTATTGTACTACTGTTTTCAACAGGAGAAGTTAAGGTTACCTGAAAAGAACCTACTTCAATCAGAATATCCTGTGATTTTTTATCTCCAGTACCGTTTTTTGCTTTAATCAAAAGTCCGATTTTACCAATTCCCGTTACATTATAATAGGTTGTTGGCGTAATGGTTTTTGTATAAGTATCGGATGCGGAGTTATAAGTAAATTTACTCGCATCACTTGATGCCTCCCATGCTCCATTATTAGGTGTGCCTTTCTGCGTAGTATCATTGGTATCAAAAGCCCATGCCCACATATAAAGGGAATGATCTGTAACGCCCCATGTAGCTTCATTGATACTGCTTCCGTTAATTGTAACGGTAACAGCGGTGTTTTCCTCAAAAGTAGCTGGACTTACAGAATAAGTTACCGTTTGCTGTTGTGCAAATGATATTGCTGACAACAAAAGAAAAAATAATAGTAAATTTTTTTTCATAAAGTGGTTGATTAGTTAGTTGGAGTAAAAAAGGGCTACCTTCATAGATAGCCCTTTTAAATATTTCAAAAAATATTATTCTTGATTTGGAATCATTAAATAACTTCCATCTAAATCATTGAAATAAATTAGATATTTAGATTTAGCTACTGGTATATTATCTCCAGTTCCTCCTCCTGAGAAAGCAGTATTACCACCCCATGAAACATCCCAGCTATCATTTGCTCTAAATTTAAGACCACCATCTTTCAAAGCAGTTACACCAAGACTCCAAATGTGTCCGTTGAAAGTAGATTTGATCATTGGTGTAGAAGAATCCCAGCCACCAGGAGTACTGTCTCCAATAATACCCACTGTTGCATATAATGTTGCAGCAGAAGCATCATAAGGAGTTAGTTTATACGTTAATTTATCAACATCCATAATGAAGGTATAGTATCCTTCAGCTGGAATTTCAAAACTAGCAGGATCCGGATCAGATTCTGTCCCTCTGTACACTAAAGTTCCACCTGAACCACCATACATTGGAGCCCAGCTTCCTAAGTTTGAAATTGTTTTGAAATATCCTTTTTTAAAGAATCCAGTAAACTTATATTCGTTTGAATTTTTTGGATTTCTAAATAAGATTTGATTTCCTTTATTGTTATCCCATCCTGAAACAGTTGCGTCTCCAACTAAATACCATTCTGTAAAGTTATAATCAACTCTTCCTGTGTAAGGAGTCACACTAATTGTAATTAGCTTTGTTCCTTCTTGTGGAATAGCACCTGCAACATTTGAAGTAATTTTTACATCAAACTGAGAAACAACTTCTGTTGCTGCACCAAGATCAATTGCTGCTTGATTTAAATCTTTAGCAAGTATCGTAGCCTCTGTAACACTACTTGTAGTTGCAAGTGTTTTCGCAGCCTTAAAATCCCCACCTTTTTTATCAATTAACAAACTGTATTTTACTACTACAGCTGCTGAATATGTTGCAGCCGACCATGTAAATTTTGCTACTTCTTCAGATGGTTTATCTGCATCTAAAACAAACGCTTGTCCAGTTGCTGGCGAAGTAATTTCTGGCACTGAAACAGCTGAAACTATTGGTCTATCATCTACAGCATCAGCATTACATGACACCGCCAATACACCAATAAATGCGATTAAAATTTTATATATATTTTTCATTTTACTGTTTTATAAAGGTGTTAGTATCCTGGATTTTGTTTCAAAGTTGGATTTGCCTGAATAATTCTAGAAGGAATAGGCATTAAATCTCTATAAGATTCAGTTGAAGTACCATTCATAGTACCACCTTTCCATTGCCAGATTTTAGATCCACCTGTGAATTTTCCAAAACGAATTAAATCAGTTCTTCTGTGGCATTCCCAGAACAATTCTCTTCCTCTTTCATTCAAAATAAAATCAAGAGTTAAATCTGCTGCAGCAATTTGTGTAGCATTTGCTCTGGTTCTGATTTTATTTATGTAACCTACAGCAGTTGTAATATTCCCTGAAGACGCACCTCTCACAGTAGCCTCAGCGTACATTAGGTAAGCATCAGATAATCTGAACATAGGAAAATCAGTATCTGGCATATCAGTTCTTTGCGCTGCAGAACCGTCCGCCTTTTTATTGATATACTTTGTAACTGCATATCCATCTGTAAAAGTTCCAATATTGTTAATGTCTAAAGACTGGCCATCTGTATGGAATGTTCCTCTTTTATCTCCAGTTGCAGTTTCATCAGGAAAAAGAGCAACGAACTCTTTACGAGTTCTTGTCCCGAACCATCCACCGTCCATACCTCTTGAAGAAGCATCGATACTTCCACCGATAGAAGCATGAATAATAAAACTCATTCCTCCACCAATAGCTCTAATAGCATTTCCATCACCTATAATCGGAAAAATAAATTCTGATTGCGCGCCATTTTTGTCATTATCAGCACAGAACAAATAGTTGTAAGGAACATTTGCAAATGTGTATCCTGAACTTGTAATAATGTCATTACACAATACAGCTGCATCATTATTTCTGTCTGTACCTGTATAAACTTTAGAGTTCAAATAAATTTGAGCTAGTAAAAATTTAGCTGCTGTTTTATCAATTCTTCCGTACTCGTTTGTTTTTGGCGCAGCTAAGCTATTATCTAAATCTTTCAATTCAGATTCAAGAAAAGCAAAAACTTCAGCTCTTGTTTTTTGTTCCGGATAAAAGAAACCTACTGGATCGTTTTCTGTAGTAATTGGAACATTTCCGAACAAATCCATTAAGTTATAATAAGAAAATGCTCTTAAAAAACGAGCTTCAGCTCTAAAAGTTGCAATTTCAGCTTTAAGATTAGCATCAACACCTCTTTCATTCAATTTTTCATCTGTTGTTTGTCTTAAAAATTCATTGGCAACACTAATTTCATAGAATGCTCTTGAAAATGTTCCCGCTAAAAATTCGTTTGCAGGTGACCATGTTTGAGTATTGATTGTTGGTAAAGTACCATCAGCCCAAGCAATAACCGCTTCATCAGTCGGTAATTCCTGAGTTACAAAAAGTAATCTCAAGTAGCTACTAAAATCTCCTCCAATTCCCGCAATATCAGCTTGCCCATCTCCATCATTTCCTCCTACATACAAACCCGCATATAACTTTGCTAATACTTGTTTGTATGATGCCGGATCTTTAAAAAATGACTCAGACAGAAACTCATCATCATCGCCCGGTGTCACGTTTAAATCGTCTGTACACGAGGTAAGCGTCATACTTAATCCCAAAATGAATAGGAAAAAGTAAGATATATATTTAAATGATATTTTCATTTTATTTGTTTTTAAAATTTGTTTTCAATATTCTATTAGAAACTTGCATTTACTCCAAACAAGAAAGTTCTGGCTCTTGGATAAACATTGTTATCGATTCCGTTGAATTTCTCTGGATCTAAACCGTCATATTTTGTAAGAACAAAAACATTTTGAACTCCAGCTGTGAATCTTAAAGAAGCTGCTTTAAGTAATGTCTTATCAAAAGTGTACCCGAGAGTTACATTGTCAAGTTTGATAAAAGAAGCATCTTTAATAAAATAGTTAGACAAATAACGTGAGGTACCATTATCTTCAAAAGTGAAACCAGTATTAAGATAATCTGAACTTACATTAGATAAATCTGTTTGTCTCCTTAAACCTGCATCTGAGTAACCTAAATTAGAACTTACGTTATCAAAAATGTAATTCCCTAAACTTGCTCTCCAGTTCATTGTAAAATCAAACTTTTTGTAGTTTAAAGTAGAAAACAAACCGAATGTATAATCTGGTGCTGGTTTGTGGAATCTGTAACGATCAGCATCGTCTAATTTTCCATCACCATTTCTGTCTACATATGCACCAGCAATAGGTTTCTTGTTGGCGTCATATAATTGCTCGTAAACTAAGAATGAGTTAGGCGCATAACCTACTGAGTTAACCTGAATTTTATTTCCAGCACCTCCTGCAATATTATCTCCAGAAAGGTAACCTTGGAAACCAGGAACAGTAATTCCTAAATCTGTGATTTTTTGATCAATATAAGTTGTATTGAAAGCAACATTCCAAGTTAAATTGTCATTTTTAATGATATCTGACTGAATATTAAACTCAATACCTTTAGTTCTAACACTACCAATATTGTAAGTACCCTGATTTCTAATGTTTGCCCCATCAGGAACTACGACATCAGCTAATAAATCACTTGATTTTTTATCAAAGTAGTTTACTGTACCAGTAATTCTATCATTTAGGAAACCAAAATCGATACCCACGTTAGTTTCAGCTAATTCTTCCCATTTAATATTTTCGTTATAACCTTCTGGTCTTGCAGTAGAATATATCTGACCGCCAAAAATATATTGTGTATTAATTGTTCCTAAAGTAACACGTCTTAAATAATCATACTGAGCAGGAATATCTTGTTGTCCTGTTGTACCGTATCCAAATCTTAATTTTAAACTTGATAAAGTCTCATTACCTTTTAAGAATTCTTCTTCAGCAATATTCCATGCTAAAGCAACTCCTCCAAAATTACCCCATCTGTTTGCTTCAGAGAAACGTGAAGTTCCATCTCTTCTATAATTTACTGTCGCTAAATAGCGGCTATCATAATTCAATGTTAAACGTCCAAAATAAGATTGTAAATTAATATCGGGATCTGTAGCAACATCCTCATTCGGATTTGGCTGTCTTGTTTCTCCAGATTGATATTTTTCTTTTTGAAACAATTGATAGTTGTAACCGGCTGTTGCATCAATTTTAATTTTCCCTAAATCTTTAGTATAGTTAAAATACGCATTTAAGTTTTTATTTTGCAACATGTCAGTGTAGTTTGAATAATTTCCTAAATTCACATAATTAGGACTATTAAAAGGCTGTGGCTGGTATCCTAAAGCACTTTGAGTACTAACTTCTGTGTAACCACTGCTATCGAACCTATCGATACCTGCCTCTACAACAGCTCTTAAATCTTCAAAGAAATGTAATTTATAATCTAATCTAACATTTCCCCATTTTCTTGTTGAAGTTGCTCTTCTCTCGTCTTGGTTTAATCTTGCTACTGGGTTTCTTGCTGGTAATAATGGCAAGTTTCCGTTAGCTTCCAACCATTCAAAATATCCTCCGTAACGAGAACCTGCACTATAAACTGATTGTGTAGGATCAAAACCGATAGCACTTCCAATTACTGCTCCTTCATCCTGAAATTGATTTTTTCCAAAAGATAAATTTCCGCTAATATCAATTTTTAAATGATTATCAAATAAAACCGGATTTAACGATAACGATGTCGTAGTTCTTTCAAAAGAAGTGTTTCTAAGGATTCCAGGATTATCAACATTTCCTACAGATAAACGTACTGGTAATTTATTAAATAAAGAACCACTAACAGATATGTTATTGTTTGTTGTGAGTGCAGTATGGAAAATTTCATCCTGCCAGTTTGTATTTGCAGTACCCATTAAAGCTTGTTGAGCTGCTGAACCTTTGGTATTTACTAATTCACGAAATTGATCAGCACTTAATACATCAACCTGATTTGCTACTGTGTTGATACCAACCTGAGAACTAAAGTTAACTTTTACGCCACCTTTTGTACCTTTTTTAGTTGTAATTACAATTACACCATTTGCAGCTCTTGATCCGTAAATCGCTGCTGCAGAAGCATCTTTTAAAACTGTAAATGACTCAATATCATTAGGATCAATTGTAGATAAGATACTTGTCGCCCCACTTGGAACGCTATTACTTAAAGGCAATCCGTCTAAAACGATTAATGGCTCATTTGAAGCAGTTAATGATGATCCTCCACGAATTCTAATATCCGCTTTTGCTCCTGGTGCTCCGCCTCCTGTAACGTTAACACCTGCAATACGACCACTAATTAAACTCTCTGGAGTTACATTAATTCCTTTATTAAATTCTTTTGCAGAAATTTGAGATACCGAACCTGTTGCATCTTTTTTCTTAACAGTTCCATAACCTACTTGTACTACAACTTCTTTAAGTTGATTTGTATCTTCTTCTAAAGAAACGTTTAATGTTTTTTGTCCACTGTAATCAAGGGTTTGTGTTTTGTAGCCAATAAAAGAAACAACAATTTTGTTTCCGCTTTTAACACCTGATAGTTGGTAATTACCATCAAATCCTGTTGATGCACCGCTTGGAGCACCTTGTACATTTACATTTACTCCCGGTATTGGCTGTCCTGTTGCTTTATCTACAACAGTCCCATTTAGAGTGTTTTGAGCTAACACAGTAAATGGCAACAATAGGAATAAAAATAACAACTTTTTGTAAATTGTTTTCATACTTTTTGTTTAAATTAGTTTGAGTTTGTGATTGTTAGTTAAGTTTTTAATTTTACTTCGAATTTCAAAATTAGGAATTTATTAACATGCTCGACCAGAGACTATTTTAATTGAGTTACGAAAACGTGGTAGTGTTGAAAACTTTCTATTTTTTGTAATCTTTTAAGTCAAAAAATGCTAAATCAGAAAATAAAAGATACCTTTATTATTAATTAGATTTTTTTCAATAATACCTATGAAACGTAAAATCACTTTAAAACAGATTGCGAAGGAACTAGACGTATCTATTTCAACTGTCTCAAAATCACTAAGAAACAGCTTAGAAATAGGTGAAGAAACGCGCTTAAAAGTCCAGGCTTTTGCAAAGTTTTACAACTATAAACCCAACAATATTGCCCTTAGTTTAAAAAATCGGAAAACCAAAAGTATTGGTATTATCATTCCGGAAATTGTACATTATTTTTTCTCTACGGTGATCAACGGAATTGAGCAGGTTGCGAACGAAAATGGCTATAGTGTTGTCATCTGTTTGTCTGATGATTCTTTCGACAAGGAAGTCCTGAATATGGAGATGTTAGCCAACGGAAGCATCGACGGCTTTATTATGTCTCTTTCGAAAGAAACCCAGTATAAAGGCGACTTTCACCACATTACCGAGGTTATCAATCAGGGAATGCCAGTCGTAATGTTTGACCGTGTTACCAATGATATTTTATGCGATAAGGTAATTATTGATGATAAAGCAGCAGCCTATGAAGCGGTTCAGAGTTTGATTGACAATGGCAGAAAAAAGATCGCTCTTGTAACAACTGTCGATTATGTAAGTGTTGGAAAACTAAGAACGGACGGTTACGAAAAAGCACTTTTAGACAACGGATTGCCTTTCAACGAAGATTTAATTATCAAAATTGAAGATGTAGATACTTGTGAAATTACAATTAGCCAGCTTTTGCATGACAGGGCTTTTGATGCTGTTTTTGCTGTAAATGAACTTTTTGCAGTAACAATTATTAAAACGGCCAGCAAAATGGGGCTTAAAGTTCCTGAAGATTTGGCTGTAATTGCTTTTACTGACGGAATTATTTCCAAATACTCAACGCCAAGCATTACAACCGTAAGTCAGAGTGGTGAAAAAATGGGAAATAAAGCTGCTAAAATGCTAATTGAAAGGCTTGAAGCAGAACACGACGATGATGACGAGGAAAACGAAAATTACACTACAGAAGTTATAGAAACACATTTAATAAAAAGAGAATCTACTGACTAAAATTCTTAAAATCAACCCTTTCTAAAGCCATAAAAAATATTTATGGCTTTTTTGTTAGCATTTATCTAAAAATAATTTATACTTTTACGGCCGTCAAAGCTTTTACTTTTACTTCGAAAAAACAGTAAGTTTTGATAAGCAAAGCGCTTATCGTCTAATTAATGATTTAATTACGATAATGGAAAAGCGTAAATTAAGTTTCTGGGAAATTTGGAACATGAGTTTCGGTTTCTTAGGAATACAAATGGGGTTTGCACTTCAGAATGCAAATGCCAGTAAAATTCTTCAAATTTTTGGTGCCGAAGTACATGAACTATCATGGTTTTGGATTATTGCTCCCCTTATGGGATTAATAGTGCAACCCGTTATTGGTCATTACAGCGATAAAACTTGGGGGAAATTTGGAAGACGAAAACCTTTTTTTCTTGCAGGTGCTGTTTTAGCTTCAGTTGGATTAATTTTAATGCCACAGGCTAACATTTTTATTTCTGTATTACCAGCTTTATGGGTTGGAGCCGGAATGTTAATGATTATGGATGCTTCTTTCAATATTGCTATGGAGCCATTTCGTGCTCTAGTTGGTGATAATTTAAGAACAGATCAACGTACTGCCGGATTTAGTATCCAAACCTCCTTAATTGGTTTTGGAGCTGTAATTGGTTCAGCATTACCATATGTTTTAACAAAGTATTTTCATGTTTCAAACAATGCTGCTGCCGGAACTATTCCTTTAAATCTGAAATTATCATTTATCATTGGAGCTGCAGTTTTAATTGGATCAATTCTGGTAACACTTTTTACAACAAAAGAATATACTCCGCAAGAATTGGCCAATTTTGAAGACCCTCAAAGTGAAATTGATATTCCTTCTGACGAAAAAGCAAAACTAACAGATATTTTTACTGATTTTGCAAAAATGCCAACAACAATGCGGCAGCTTAGTTGGGTTCAGTTTTTTTCATGGTTTGGATTATTCGGAATGTGGGTATTTACAACTCCAGCAATTGCACATCACATTTACGGATTGCCATTAAATGACACTTCAAGTCAGCAATATCAGGATGCTGGGGATTGGGTCGGAATTTTATTTGGAGTTTACAATTTAGTTTCTGCTATTATCGCACTTTTTTTCTTACCGTATATCGCTAAAAAAATCGGCCGTAAATCTACTCATGCCGTATCACTTATCATTGGAGGAATCGGATTGATTTCCATTTATTTTATGCCAAATGAAGACTGGGTTGTACTTCCTATGATTTTAATTGGTGTTGCCTGGGCTAGTATTTTGGCTATGCCTTATGCTATTCTTGCAGGATCAATTGCTCCTAAAAAAATGGGGGTTTACATGGGAATCTTCAACTTCTTTGTTGTTATTCCACAAATTGTAAATGCTCTTATTGGAGGTCCAATTGTAAAATATCTTTACAATGGCGATGCGATTTATGCCTTAATCACAAGTGGCGTAAGTTTTCTAATTGCTGCTCTTTTAGTCTATAAAGTAAAAGATGTAGACGATACTGTTCAAAAATCATAAAATAAGAATTTCCCTTGTAATGAAAAAAGCATTCATATTCGATCTTGATGGCGTGATCGTCGATACCGCCAAATACCATTTTTTAGCCTGGCAAAAAATCGCTCAGTCTTTAAATATAAATTTTACGCATGAAGACAACGAACTGCTTAAAGGCGTTAGCCGTGTGCGTTCGTTAGATATTATACTTGGATTAGGAAATGTTCAGGCTTCGCAGGAAGACAAAGACAAATGGTTAATTCAAAAAAATGAAGATTACTTATCTTATTTAGTTGACATGGATGAAAGCGAGATTCTTCCTGGAGTTTTTAAAATTCTGCAATTATTAAAAGATAAAAACCAGGGAATTGCGTTGGGTTCTGCGAGTAAAAATGCCCGACCTATCCTTGAAAAAACAGGAATCCTTTCGTATTTCGATGTTATTGTTGACGGAAACGACGTTACCAATGCCAAACCAGATCCGGAGGTTTTCTTAAAAGCGGCTCAATTATTAAATATTGATCCAAAAAATTCAATTGTGTTTGAAGATTCTGTTGCCGGAATTCAGGCAGCAAACAGAGGAGAAATGGTAAGTGTTGGAATTGGTGAGGAAACAATTTTACATGAAGCTGATTATATTTTTAAAGATTTTACCCAAATCACAACAAGCTTTATAGACCAGTTAATTGGATAATTAGAAAATGTGTCAATAAGATAATACTCTTATCGACAAATCTTCTAATTCACAAATTACTAAGCTATCAATGTAAAAAATTATTACGAACTAAGGCAATTATCTAATTATCAAATTGCCACATTATCTAATTATAGAAATGAATCAAGATTATATAAAACCAGACAATTGGTCCATCATAGAAGAAGGATTTGATGTAGAAAGAGTAAAATCGTCTGAGAGTCTTTTTAGTATCGGGAACGGTGCTATGGGACAACGTGCCAATTTTGAAGAAACATACTCTGGCGAAACTTTTCAGGGAAGTTATATCGCCGGAATTTATTACCCGGACAAAACTAAAGTGGGCTGGTGGAAAAACGGATATCCAAAATATTTTGCGAAAGTATTAAACGCGCCAAACTGGATTGGAATTGACGTTAAAATCAACGAGGAAAACTTAGATTTAAATACTTGTACAGCTGTTAAAAACTTCCGTAGAGAATTGAATATGAAAGAAGGATGGTACAACCGTTCTTTTGAAGCGACACTGAAAAACGGAACTGAGATCGCCGTAAACATTCGTCGTTTCCTTTCTTTGGATTTGGATGAAGCCGGAATTATCAAATACGAAATCACGCCTTTAAACAAAGATGCTAAAATTGTTTACAAACCTTATATCGACGCAGGAGTTACCAATGAAGATGCCAACTGGGAAGAAAAATTCTGGGAACCTCTTGAAGTAAAAAAAGGGGCAAACGAGGCTTTTGTAACGGCGCAGACTTTTAAAACGCATTTTAAAGTTACGACTTTCATGCACAATACGATTTTTGCAAATGGGGAAAACGTAAACATTTCGCCTTCAACAATCGATTCAACAACAGATAAAGTTCAGTTTACTTACGGAACCATTATCGCTAAAGGACAAACCTCATCCATTCAGAAAATTGGCGGATATACGGTTTCTTTAAATCACGAAAACACTTTGGCTGCAGCCGAAAAAACAATTAAAGCTGCCGTTAATTTAGGATATGATACTTTACTTCAAAATCAAATTGACGCCTGGAACAAAATCTGGGAAATGTCAGATATTACCATTGATGGCGACGTAAAAGCACAACAAGGAATTCGTTTTAACATTTTTCAATTAAATCAAACCTATTTAGGAAAAGATTCTCGTTTGAATATTGGGCCAAAAGGTTTTACCGGAGAAAAATACGGTGGATCTACTTATTGGGATACTGAGGCGTATTGCATTCCGTTTTACATGGCTACAAAAGATCAACAGGTCGCGAGAAACTTATTGACATACCGTTTCAATCAATTGGATAAAGCGATTGAAAACGCGAAGGACAATTTAGGTTTCAAAAACGGTGCAGCGCTGTATCCGATGGTTACCATGAATGGAGAAGAGTGCCACAACGAATGGGAAATCACACACGAAGAAATTCACAGAAATGGTGCAATTGCTTTTGCGATTTATAATTACCACCGTTTTACCGGAGATTACTCTTATATTCCTGAAAAAGGTCTGGAAGTTTTAATCGGAATTGCGCGTTTCTGGCATCAGAGAGCT
The DNA here is from genome assembly GCF_041946075.1 of Flavobacterium sp. LAR06. Taxonomy (NCBI): domain Bacteria; kingdom Pseudomonadati; phylum Bacteroidota; class Flavobacteriia; order Flavobacteriales; family Flavobacteriaceae; genus Flavobacterium; species Flavobacterium sp. LAR06. Next base: position 16,684 of record NZ_JAUTYT010000001.1, read on the forward strand.
TCTTTCTCTAAAGAAAAAAATCAATATGTGATTTTGGGCGTTACAGGTCCAAATGAATATGAGAATAACATCAACAATAATTTCTATACCAATTATATTGCAAAATGGTGTATTGATTATGCATCGGAACAAATTAATAAAGTGGCGCTGGAATATCCTGCTGATCACAAACGTGTTCTTGAAAAAGTGAAGTTATCTGCTAATGAAATTCAGGAATGGAAAAAAGTTGCTGATGACATGTACTTCCCTATTTCAAAAGAATTGGGTATTTATTTACAGCAAGATGGTTTCTTAGACAAAGATTTAGTTCCGGTAAAAGACTTAGACCGTTCACAAAGACCAATCAATCAAAAATGGTCTTGGGATCGCGTATTGCGTTCTCCTTATATTAAACAAGCCGATGTTTTACAATGTTTCTATTTCTTCGAAGATCATTTTTCTAAAGAAGAATTAGAACGTAATTTTGATTTTTATGAGTCTTTTACGGTTCATGAAAGTTCACTTTCGCCTTGTGTTCACTCAATTCAGGCCGCTGTTTTAGACAAAATGGATATGGCGTATACTTTCTATTTAAGAACTTCTCGTCTGGATTTAGATGATTACAATAAAGAAGTAGAAGAAGGTTGTCACATTACATCAATGGCTGGGACCTGGATGAGCATTGTGGAAGGTTTTGGAGGAATGCGTGTTAAAAATGACCAGCTTCATTTTTCTCCGAAAATTCCAAAAGAATGGAAAGGCTATTCGTTTAAAATTAATTTCAGAAATCAAATTTTGAAAGTAGCTGTAAATCATAACGAAACAACTTTTACCGTAGATGGAGACCAGAATTTAACTATTGTAGTTAACGGAAAACCTGAAATCGCAGGTAAATTTGTACAAATAAATTAATACTCTTAAAATCAAAAAACATGAAAAACTTATTTTTCGCAAGTTTAATCTTGTTTGCTTTTAGCTCCATTGCAAAAGCACAACAATTAAAATCACCCGAAGGAAAGTTCGTAATGGAATTTTCGCTTCAAAGCGACGGAACCCCAACTTACAGCTTAAAATACAAAAATAAAGAGGTAGTAAAAGCAAGTAAATTAGGTCTTGAACTTAAAGATGACAAAAAATCTTTATTGAATGACTTTACTGTTGTGGATACAAAAACAGCCACTTTTGATGAAACCTGGAAACCAGTTTGGGGAGAAGTGGACAACATCAGAAATCACTATAATGAATTGGCTGTTACTTTAAATCAAAAAGGAACGGACAGACAAATCGTAATTCGTTTTCGCTTGTTTGAGGATGGACTTGGATTTAGATATGAATTTCCAGCTCAAAAGAACCTTACGTATTTCGTAATCAAAGAAGAAAGAACACAATTTGCAATGGCGGGCGACCACACGGCATTTTGGATTCCGGGGGATTACGATACTCAGGAATACGATTATACCAAATCGAAATTGTCTGAAATTAGAGGTTTATCTGAAAAAGCATACACAGCAAACGTTTCGCAAAAGAACTTTTCTCCAACAGGAGTTCAGACATCTTTGATGTTAAAAACAAATGACGGAATTTACATCAACCTGCACGAAGCGGCTTTGATCAATTATTCTTGTATGCATTTGAATTTAGATGACAAAAACATGATTTTTGAATCTTGGTTAACGCCAGATGCAAAAGGAGATAAAGGTTATATGCAGGCACCGAGCCACTCTCCTTGGAGAACAATTATGGTGAGCGATGACGCAAGAGAAATCTTAGCTTCAAAAATGACTTATAACTTAAACGATCCGTCAAAAATTGATAATACTTCCTGGATTAAACCAGTAAAATACATTGGTGTTTGGTGGGAAATGATTACAGGAAAAAGCTCTTGGTCGTACACAAACGATTTTCCGACAGTACAATTGGGTGTTTCTGATTTCTCAAAAGCAAAACCAAGCGGAACACACGGAGCAAACAATGCTAACGTAAAAAAATACATTGATTTTGCTGCTGCAAATGGTTTCGACGCTGTTTTGGTTGAAGGATGGAACGAAGGCTGGGAAGACTGGTTTGGCCATTCGAAAGATTATGTTTTTGATTTCGTAACGCCTTACCCTGATTTTGATGTAAAAGGTTTGCACGAATACGCAAAATCTAAAGGAATCAAAATCATCATGCACCATGAAACTTCAGGTTCAGTTCGTAACTACGAGCGTCATATGGACAAAGCATACCAGTTCATGAAAGACAATGGATACGATGCTGTAAAAAGCGGATACGTTGGAGACATTTTGCCTCGCGGTGAAAACCATTACGATCAATGGATTGTAAATCATTATCAATATGCAATCGAAAAAGCAGCTGATTATAAAATTATGGTGAATGCACACGAAGCAGTTCGCCCAACGGGAATTGCGAGAACGTACCCGAATTTAATTGGAAACGAAGCAGCAAGAGGAACAGAATACCAGGCGTTTGGAGGCTCTAAACCAAATCACGTTACGGTATTGCCTTTTACAAGATTAATTGGAGGTCCAATGGATTATACTCCTGGAATCTTCGAAATGGACATCAGTAAAATGAATCCGGATAACAAATCGCATGTAAACAGTACTATTGCAAATCAATTGGCATTATACGTTACAATGTACAGTCCGTTGCAAATGGCTGCTGATACTCCAGAGAACTATAACCGTTTTCCAGATGCTTTCCAGTTCATTAAAGATGTGGCTGTAGATTGGTCTGAAAGTAAATACATTGAAGCTGAGCCAGGCGATTTTATCACTGTTGCCCGTAAAGCAAAAGGAACAAACAACTGGTTTGTTGGAAACGTAAACGGAGACAATTCCCGTACATCAAACATCGATTTCAGTTTCCTTGAAAAAGGTAAAAAATATACCGCAACAATTTATGCCGATGCAAAAGATGCGCATTACAAAACTAATCCGCAAGCTTACACGATCAAAAAAATTGCTGTAACTAATAAATCAAAATTATCTCAATTATCTGTCCCTGGCGGAGGTTACGCCATCAGCATAATCGAAAATAAATAATTTTAATTAACCATATGAGAAATGTAAGTCCATTTAAATAGAAATCTCCCCAGCTTTTATCTTAAATGTTCTTACATTTTCTTGTATACTTTAAATTCTACTTTACTATGAACATCCAAAAAACTTCATTCCAAACTAACCAAATATTCTACAAAATACTCCTATTTGTTCTACTATTTTCTGCTTCCGCGAAAGCGCAAATTCAGAAAGTTGAACCACCATTTTGGTACGCTGGAATGAAAAATCCGGAGTTGCAGATTATGTTCTACGGAAAAAATATCGCACAATATGAAGCTTCGGTTTCTAATAATGTGGTGATTAAAAATGTCGAAAAAACAGAAAATCCAAACTATCTTTTTGTTACCATTGACACACAAAACCTAAAAGCTTCTGAATTGGTTTTCTCTTTTAAAGCCAATAACAAAGTCGCTTTTACTCAAAAATACTCCCTTAAAGAAAGAAGAGCGAATTCGGCTGACCGAAAAAGTTACGATTCTTCAGACCTGATTTACCTGATCATGCCAGATCGTTTTGCGAACGGAAATCCGAAAAATGACAGCAATGCATCTTTAACTGAAAAAGGAAATCGCGCAGAACCAGCAGGGCGTCACGGTGGAGATATCGAAGGAATCATCAAAAACTTAGATTATATTTCGTCTCTGGGTGCAACTACAATCTGGAACACGCCTTTATGCGAAGACAATGACAAACAGCATTCGTATCATGGATACGCACAATCTGACGTTTACAAAATAGATCCTCGTTACGGAACGAATGAAGATTACGTTCGTTTATCATCAGAAATGCACAAAAAAAACATGAAACTGGTTATGGATTATGTTACGAATCACTGGGGAATTACCCATTGGATGATGAAAGACATACCAACAAAAACCTGGTTCAATCAATTCGAAAACTTTACACAAACGCACCACAGACGTGAGGTAATTACAGACATTCATGCTTCAAAAATAGATCAGGAAGTTTGTGTTGATGGATGGTTTGTACCTTCTATGCCAGACTTGAATTTGAGAAATCCGTTAGTGGCTAAATATTTAACTCAGAATGCAATCTGGTGGATTGAATACGCTAATCTTGACGGTTTTAGAGTAGATACTTATAATTATTCTGACCAAACGGCAATGGCCAATTGGGCAAAATCAATTACGAATGAATATCCTAATTTTAATATTGTTGGAGAAATCTGGATGCACAATCAGGCGAATTTAGCCTATTGGCAAAAAGACAGTAAAATTGGCGCCATCGAAAATTACAATTCGAATTTACCAAGCGTAATGGATTTTACACTTCAAAGTCAGGTTACTTCTGCGTTCAACGAAGACGAACCAAGCTGGGACAACGGGTTGATTAAATTCTACAACAATTTTGCTATGGATTATTTATATCCAAATACGAATAACATTTTGGTTTTTGCCGAAAATCATGACACTGATCGTATGAATGAAAAGTTTAAATATGATTTTCCAAAATACAAACTGACAATGACTTTATTGGCCACTGTTCGTGGAATTCCACAAGTTTATTACGGTTCAGAAATTGGAATGGGCGGTGACAAAGGCAAAGGCGACGCAGACATTCGAAGAGATTTTCCTGGCGGATGGGCTGGCGATAAAAACAATGCCTTGACAGCAGCAGGAAGAACAGCTGAACAAGCACAATATTTTGATTTTACATCAAAGTTATTCAATTGGAGAAAATCAAACGAAGCTATTCATACCGGTAAAATGACGCATTATATTCCGGAAAATAATACTTATGTTTATTTCAGATATAATGATGCAAAAACCGTTATGGTTGTTTTCAATAACAATGCAAAAGCACAAACGGTGAAGACAAATCGTTTTAAAGAAAACATCAAAAACTTTAAATCAGGAAAAGATGTTTTAACTGGAAAAACATTTGATTTGGCCACTGAAATTACTTTGGAGCCAAAATCAGCTTTGGTTTTAGAATTGGAATAAAAACGAATTACGTTTAATTTTTTTCCGCCACGAATTCACGAATTATTATTTACCCTCTTATTGAAGAAAATAAATTCGTGAATTCGTGGCTATTTTTTTTGCATTAATCAAATTATAAATCTTCGTTAAATTCAGAATAAATGAAAAAATACACTTTCCTTTTTTTATCTTTAGTATTCTTAATCACGAGTTGTTCTGGCTCAAAATCAGTTTCAATGAATAACGAAAATACTTCAAAAACACCTTTCGTCTGGGAAGGAGCAAATGTTTACTTTTTACTTACCGATCGTTTTTATAATGGAAATACCGCCAACGATGTAAATTTTAACCGAACCAAAACTCCAGCAAAATTGCGTGGATTCGAGGGTGGAGATATTATCGGAATCACAAAAAAAATAGAATCTGGTTATTTTGAAAAACTTGGAATAAATGCCATTTGGCTTACGCCGATTGTAGAGCAAATTCACGATGGCGTTGACGAAGGAACGGGTTTAACTTATGGCTTTCACGGTTATTGGGCAAAAGACTGGACAGCTTTAGATCCTAATTTTGGAACTAAAGAAGATTTAGCCAAATTGGTTCAAAAAGCGCACGAGAAAGGCATCCGAATTATTCTGGATGGCGTAATTAACCATACTGGCCCCGTAACTCCTGAAGATCCTGTTTGGCCTTCGGATTGGGTTAGAACCGGAGTAGTTTGCGATTACAAATCATTTGAAAACACAACGATGTGCACTTTAGTTGATAATCTTCCGGATGTAAGAACAGAAAGTACGCAAGAAGTGCAACTCCCTCCTTTTTTGATTGAAAAATGGAAAAAAGAAGGCCGATATGAAAAAGAAGTAGCTTCTTTGGATGAATTCTTTAAAAGAACCAGTTATCCAAGAACACCAAAATATTACATTATAAAATGGCTCACAGATTATATTGTTGAATTCGGAATTGACGGTTATAGAGCCGATACCGTAAAACATACCAACGAAGACGTTTGGGCCGATTTTAAAACAGAATGTGATTACGCTTTCGAAACCTGGAAGAAACATCATCCGTTACAAGTTTTAGATCAGAATCCTTTTTATACGATTGCTGAAGTTTATGGCTATGGAATTAGTGGTGGTCAGGATTATGATTTTGGCGATAGAAAAGTAAATTATTTCCAAAATGGTTTCAACAGCATGATTAATTTTGAGTTCAAATGGAACGCCGCTCAAAACAATTATGAAGGTTTATTTTCTAAATATTCAAATGCTTTAAACAATGAGTTAAAAGGATACTCTGTCCTTAATTATATGTCATCACACGACGATGGTCAACCATTTGATGCCAACAGAACTAAAACTTTAGAAGCCGGAACAAAACTCTTATTATCACCAGGAATGTCGCAAGTTTATTATGGAGATGAATCCGGAAGATCTTTAGTTGTGGCAGGGACTAATGGCGACGCAACGCTTCGTTCCAACATGAATTGGGATGATATTCTGAACAATCAGGAAACCAAAAAAACACTTTTGCATTGGCAGAAATTAGGACAATTCAGAAAAAATCATCCTGCAATTGGCGCTGGAGTTCATCAACAAATTAGTTCTGAATTTTACGTTTTCTCCCGAACTTTCTCAAAAGGAACTTTCGAAGATAAAGTCGTTATTGGTTTAGATTTACCACAAGGCAAAAAAGAAATTCCGGTAAATGCTATTTTCGAAAACGGAACAAAATTAAAAGATACATATTCGGATCAAAATGTTGAAGTGATCGATGGGAAAGTTACTATTGATAGTGATTTCGATGTCGTTTTGTTGGAACGTACTTAACCGCAAAGTTTTACGCAAAGTGCGCGAAGTTTTTTAGCCACAGATTAAAGGATTAATGCAGATTTTCAAAATCTTTTTAATCCTTTAATCTGTGGCTATTATTTTAAATTGTAAAGTTGAAGAACAATTGTTTTCTTTCTTTGAGCCTTTGTACCTTTGCACCTCTGAACCTTCATGAAATGAACAAAATGCTTAAGATTGCACATCGTGGTGCCAAAGGATACGAACCCGAGAATACTTTACAAGCCTTTCAGAAAGCATTAGACCTAAATGCTGACGGAATCGAACTCGACGTTCACTTAAGCGTTGACGGGCACATAATCGTAATTCATGACGAAACCATCGACAAAATGACCAACGGAAAAGGTTTTGTAAATACCTTATCTTTGCCGGAATTAAAATCGTTTTTAATTGCAGAAAAGCATGAAATTCCAACTTTAAAAGAAGTTTTTGATCTGGTAGACAAAAAATGTTTCATCAATATAGAATTAAAAAATGCAGATACTTTAACAAAAGTTGTCTCTTTAATTGATGAATATGTTTCAGAAAAAAACTGGAGTTACGATCATTTTATTGTTTCGAGTTTTGACTGGAATGCCTTGCAGGAAGTTCACAATTTCGATTCTAAAATACCGATTGGCGTATTAACAGAAACTGATCTGAATTTAGCTTTGGCTTTCGCCGAAACAATAAAAGCAAAAGCAATTCATCCTTATTATCATTTACTGAATGAGGAAAACACTAAGGAAATTCAAGCAAAAGGTTTTCTGGTTTTGCCGTGGACAGTAAATATAGAAGAAGACATTCAAAAAGTAAAAAGTTTAAAAGTAAACGGAATCATTACTGATTTTCCAGATAAACTATAAACTAATCTAGAGAAACCTTTGTCAAAGTTTAAAACTTTGACAAAGGTCATTCAGATTAAGACAAAGATTTAAAATTAGTGCCAATTCGTGAAATTCGTGGCAAAAAACAAAATATGACTCAAAATTTCGACATCCTAATTGTGGGCGGAGGCGCTGCAGGTTTTTTTACCGCTATTAATATTGCAGAGAAAAATCCGAAACTGAAAATTGCCATTTTAGAAAGAGGAAAAGAAGTGCTTTCTAAAGTCCGCGTTTCTGGTGGCGGAAGATGCAACGTAACGCATGCTTGTTTTGAACCGAATGAATTGGTCAAATTCTATCCGCGTGGCGAAAAAGAACTTCGAGGCCCTTTTCATCAATTTTGTTCAGGAGATACAATTGAATGGTTCGAAAAACATGGTGTGGAAATAAAAATTGAAGACGACGGGAGAATGTTTCCCGTTTCAAATTCTTCACAAACCATAATCGATTGTTTCTTAAAAGCAACTGAAAAATTAGGCATAAAAGTATTGACGGGTCAAAGCGTGCAATCGATTTACAAAGCAGAAAATCATTGGAAAATTGATACGCAAAGCGATAAATTTATTGCTGAAAAATTAGTTCTGGCGACAGGAAGCAATCCAAAAATTTGGGAAATGCTGCAAGAGAAAGGACACGCGATTATCAGTCCTGTCCCTTCGCTATTTACTTTCAACATCAAAGATCCGCGAATAAAAGAATTACCCGGCGTTGCGGCGCAAGTTACCGTTAATGTAAAGGATACCAAACTAGAATCCACCGGACCTTTGTTAATTACCCATTGGGGAATGAGCGGTCCTGCGATTTTGAAGCTTTCGGCTTGGGGTGCCCGTATTTTATTCGATAAAAATTATCAATTTACCATTTTCGTCAATTGGTTAAATGATGTAGATACGGAAGATGCGGAGAAAATCCTAAAAGACTTAAAACAGGAACATGCCAAAAAAGCCGTTTCAAAAAAATCTCCTTTCGACTTCCCTAATCGTTTATGGGAAAGTTTGGTTTTAGCTTCTGAAATTGAAGCTGAAACAAAATGGGCCGATTTATCTAAAATTCAATTGCAGAACTTAGCTGCTCAATTGACAAAAGCAAAATTTCAGGTCAACGGAAAAAGTACTTTTAAAGAAGAATTCGTTACAGCCGGCGGCATCGATTTAAAAGAAATCAACTTCAAAACCATGGAAAGTAAATTACATCAAAACCTTTATTTTGCAGGCGAAATAGTAAATATTGATGCCATTACCGGAGGTTTTAACTTTCAGAATGCCTGGACAAGCGGGTTTATATTAGCCAATACTATTTAAGAGAATGAAATACAAAGGAATTATTTTTGATTTAAACGGAACCTTAGTCAACTCATTAGAAGACATTTCAGACGCCATGAATAATGTTCTTACTAGTCTAAATTATCCAACACATACTTACAATACCTACCAATATTTTATTGGAAGTGGATTAAGAAATTTGGTCGGCAAAGCTTTGCCTGAATCGAACAATACAGAAATCGATATTGAAAATTGTTTCAATTGTATGATTAATGAATATCGTGAAATTTGCACGCTTAAAACAAAACCATACGCAGGAATTGTCGAATTGCTGGATGATTTGGTTTCAAGAGACATCAAATTAGCCGTTTTTTCAAACAAAGCAGATGAGCTTACCAAAAAAATAGCATCAGAAATATTTCCGAATTATTTTAATACCGCTGTTGGTTTAAGCAGCGAAGCACTTAAAAAACCAAATCCGTTTGAAGCACTTGAAATAAGCAAAAACTGGAATTTAAAAACGGAAGAAATCATTTTCATCGGCGACTCCGATATTGATATGTTAACAGCAACAAACGCCAAAATGTTTCCACTTGGTGTTTCGTGGGGCTATAGAACAGAAGAAGAATTGATCGCAAGCGGAGCAAAATTCGTCATAAATACGCCTTCAGAATTAATTGATATATTGTAAAATCTATTTATGAATCCTTTATTAAAAAAACAAATAATGGCGATTACCTCTTTTTCAGAAAATGAAATTAAGACAATCGATGCTTGTTTTGAATATGAAGAGTTTAAAACAAAAGATCTTCTTTCTGCAATGGGGAAAATCAGCAACAAGATTTTTTTCATAATTGAAGGTTTGGCACGTGTTTATTATTTAAAAGACGGAAAAGAAATTACCACTTATTTAAGCTGCGATGAAGGCTTTATCGCTTCGTATTCCAGTTTTATAAATCAATCGGTTTCTTTTGAAAACATACAATGTATAGAAGACTGCGAAGTTCTTTCCATCAGTTTTGAAAAAATGCAATATTTATATACTCAAATTCCAAATTGGGAGCGTGTTGGAAGAATTTTAGCGGAACAAAATTACCTTTGCATGGCAGATCGTGTTTTAAAACTTCAAATGATTCCTGCTAAAGAAAAATATCTCAATTTTCTAGCATCGACTCCTGCCAAAATAATACAGCGTACTCCATTAATTTATATCGCTTCATTTTTAGGAATAACCCCGGAATCTTTAAGTCGAATTCGACAAAACATTTCTTAACATTTATCAAGTAGATTTAAAATCTGAATGCAAATCTTTGTCAAAATAAAATTTGAAAAAAGATGAAGAATATTGCCAAAGACGTTTACCAAATCCCTTTATTTCCACGCAATGCCATTAATTGTTATCTTGTTGAAGATATCTTAATTGATGCCGGAATAAGGAGTTCAGGAAATATAATTTTAAAAGCCTTAAAAAACAAATACGTCTCCAAACATATACTCACTCACGCGCATGCCGATCATCAGGGAAGCAGCAAAATTATTTGTGAAACACTCAACATTCCTCTTTTCTGCAGTGAACTCGAAAAACCAGCAGCTGAAAACGGAAATGTCACTTTTGAATATCCAAATCCGAATCATTTTATATCGAAATTTCAAAAAAAATTCTGGGCAGGCAAAGGCCATTTGGTTTTTGACACATTAAAAGAAGGAGATCAAATTGGCGAATTTATAGCTATTGAAACCCCAGGACATTCCAGCGGTCATTTGTCCTTTTTTAGAGAATTTGACGGAGTTCTTATTGTTGGAGATGTACTGACAAATATGAATTTGCTGACTACTAAAGTTGGTCTTCATGAACCACCAACTTTGTTTACTTCCAATAAGGAAATCAATAGAAAATCGATTCTGAAACTGGCTTCCCTGAAACCAAAAACACTTTGTTTTGGTCATGGACCAGTTTTATTTAATAATGGAGAATTAGAAAAATTTATCGAAACCCTTTATTAACAAGAATTTACAGATTCTGTAAGTTTTCGTTAAGACAATTCTAATAATTTTACTATCAACTAAATACCATTAGATGAAAGTAAAATTACTTACCACAATTTCTTTTTTCACTTACCAACTTTCTATTTCGCAAACTGAAAAACTGCTTCATGGAAAAGTTATTTCTCAAAATCTAGTTCTTAAAGATGTTGAAGTTATTAATAAAACGGCGCAAACAAGTACAAGAACAAATACATTAGGAGAATTCACGATTTCGGTAAAAGCGCAGGACAGTTTAATTTTTTTCGCAAAAGACTATCTATTTACAAAATTAAAAATCACCACCAAAGATATTGAGAACAACAATCTCCTCGTTAACATGATTCTGAAACCTGAAGAATTGAATGAAGTTGTGATAAATCAGGTCGAATTTGATAAAGTTAAGATTAGCGCTGATGATGTTGCAGATGTATTAATCAGTAAAAAAGCCAAAGATTTATTCTGGAATACAGGAGTTAGTGATAATTCAATTAGAGAAGCACTTCGAATTTCATTTCCTTTAAAAGGTAAGCAGAAGAAAACAATTGAAGTTACCGACGACCGTCTTAAGAAACTGATTGTTGCTATTTGTCCTCCAGATTTCTTTCTAAAAAATTTAAAAATAAAACCCGAAGAAAAAGAACTATTCGTTGAATTCTGCAACGCTGATCCAAAATCTAAGACACTTTTAGAACATCCTAATGTTTTGGCAACAATGGATTTTTTGTATGCTAAAAATGAAGAATTTAAGAAATTGGAAACGAAAAATATTAATTAGATGAAAGTAAAATTACTTACCACAATTTCTATTTTCACTTACCAACTTTCTATTTCGCAAACTGAAAAATTGCTGCACGGAAAAGTTGTTTCTCAAAACAATGTTATTAAAGGTGCCGAAGTCATTAATAAAACAGGACAGACAAGTACCACTACTAATGATTTGGGAGAATTTTCAATTTCAGCAAACGTAAAAGACAGCTTATTTTTTATCTCTAAAGATTATATCGTTTCAGGATTAAAAGTAACCTCTCAAAATATTGAAAGCAGCAATCTGGTAGTAAATCTGATTATTAAACCTGAAGAATTAAATGAAGTAGTGGTTTCAAATATAAAATTTAAACCGATCCAGCTTACATCTCAAGAAATTGAAGAAATTAAACTCAATTCTGGCAGACCTACAGGATTTGGAACGATCACAAACGGAATTGATTTTATCCATATCGGAAAAAAAATATACGCTCTCTTAGCAAAAGAAAAAGAAATCAAACCTAAAACGCCCGAAATTGATTTTAAAAAGCTCACTGCAACATCTATTCCTCCCGATTTTTTCACAAAAGACCTTAGTTTAAAAACCGAAGAAAAAGAGCTATTCATTGAATTCTGCGATGCTGATCCAAAATCTAAATTACTATTAGAGCATCCAAACATTTTAGCTACAATGGATTTTTTATATGCTAAAAATGATGAGTTTAAGAAATTAAAACTAAACAACAATTAGATGAAAGTAAAACTATTCACCACAATTTCTTTTTTCACTTATCAGCTTTCTATTTCCCAAACAGAGAAACTACTTCACGGAAAAGTTGTTTCTCAAAGCAATGTACTAAAAGGTGTCGAAGTCATTAATAAAACAGCAAAAACGAGCACGACTACAAATTCGTTAGGAGAATTTGCTATTTTGGTAAATGTCAAAGACAGTTTGATTTTCTTTTCTAAAGATTATTTCTTTTCAAGATTAAAAGTAACCTCCCAAAACATTGAAGTCAATAATTTGGTAGTTACTATGATTTTAAAACCAGAAGAACTGGATGAAGTTGTCATAACCAAAATTAAATTCCCAAAAATTGAGTATGATGCAGAAGCAATTGCCGAAATAAATATTGACAAACAGGCCAGAGATTTAAAACGCTTTATTCCGGTTTATGATGGTACAATACCAAACGGAATGAATTTTGGTGCAATTAGCGGCGGGCTTTTTGGCTTATTAAAAAAAGACAAAGAAGAGCCTAAAAAGAAGATCCCTGAAATGGATTTTAAAAAACTTATTGCAACCACAGTCCCTGAAATTTTCTTTACAAAAGAACTAAAATTAACTTCTGATGAAAAAGAATTATTTCTTCAATTCTGTGATGTCGATCCAAAATCTAAAATGCTTTTAGAGCATCCAAATATTCTGGCAACGATGGATTTTTTGACTGCTAAAAATAATGAGTTTAAGAAGTTGAAATAGTAGTGCTTTTTAACTTTTTCCATTTTATAAAAAATATAATCAGGCAAATCAATAAAGCAATAGAAATAGCTGAAACACAAATCAATGTTAAAATTAAATTATCATTTTTAGACGATAGTCTTGAACTCATATTCCTAATTTTTTGTTCTCTCATTGAAATCTGCTGCACCTCCTTACTGTTTTGTAAACATAAATCATTCATTTTTCTATAACACAGAAGGAGCCTTTCATTAAGTAATTCACTTCGAAATCCATATTTTTTTGAGAGTTCATATACTTTAGAAGCACTTTCAGGATCATAATTGTCTATTGTTGCTATATTTGCTAATTCAAAGAGCAAAACCGAAATAATTTTATCCTCAGGTTTTATAAATGAAATCCTTTCATTTAATTGATAATACAAAGCGTCTTTTAACCTTGCCAACTTTTCATCTCCAAAATTAGTTTTTGGAATGATTTCCGAACCAAAGTTAGTATTAATAAAAAACGCTCCTGTCGGATTTTGAAGTTTTTTTATCTTTGCTTCTAATATTTTAAGATGAAGCCACTCAGATCCATCATGCGATATTGGATTAATTTTAATTGCCTTTTTGATCCAATAGTAAGCTTTTTGATTTTCTCCCATCAACTCATAAAGAGTTCCAAGATTAGAAGCTGTCGAGTATCTGTTTGGTTTTATTTTTTCAATTTCTAAATACAATTTTAATGCTTCAGTATACTTTCCCTGAATGATTAAAACGTAACCTTTATCAGATAAATAATCAACATCATTTGTCTTTTTATATCCATTTTCAAGATCTAAAATTAAATTGGGAAAATCTTTAATTTTAAAATTATGTCCATCAGGTACATATTGATAAGTACGGTCACGATATATTTCAACTTTATTCTTTAAAGTCTTAATTTCCCAATTCAAACAAGCAAAACTCTTAAACGAAACTAAAACCAAAACAATCACAAAAGCCCTGAATTTATTCATAAAGTAAAATGTATTGATTAGACCTGACACTTGAAACTAAAAAAAACTGACACGAGGCTTTAGCCGAACTGGCGAAGCAAACAAATTTACCTATTCAACCACCAAATACTTGCATTCAAAATTGCCGCAAAAGCAACCCAAGCCATATATGGAATCAGTAAATAACCCGCAGTTTTATTGATTTTGATAAATTTTAAATACGTTTCATAAATCATCAGCCATAAAAGTGCAATTTCGATTAAAGCCAAAAGCGGATTTTTTAATCCGAAGAATAAATAAGACCAAATGGCATTCAGCGTTAACTGAATGATAAAGAAAAGAAGTGCTTTTTTTACAACTTCATTTTGTTCTTTGATTTTATCCCATACTAATCCGGCAGCGACCGCCATTAAAATATAAAGTAATGTCCACATTGGCATGAAAATCCAATTTGGCGGATTAAAAATTGGCTTTATTAAAGTTGGATACCACGTTTCTACACTTGGTCTTGTTACTGTACTGGCAGAATATCCTACTGCTAAACAAACCAATAAAGCTATTGCAATTTTTATGTATTTATTCATTTTATTAAATTTTGAATCAAAAATAGTCAAAAGAAAAATTGTACGCTATATAAGTGCTACAAGTTCATTTAATAAAGCATCTTTATATTTTCTTATATTACTTATATGGTGAAAAAATTTAAAAACTATCTTTGCCAAAATTTTATATTTCATGTTTACAGCAACTGATTTTATTCCTAAAAAATATACTTCTACAATCGAAAACGGAAATTTTGAGTGGAGCGCTCCCAGCAATATTGCACTAGTAAAATACTGGGGGAAAAAAGACAATCAGATTCCGGCAAATCCTTCAGTGAGTTTTACTTTAAATAATTGCAAAACAATTACCAAATTAGGTTTTGAAAAAAGAGAGAACCAAAATTCTTTCTCATTCGATTTATTATTTGAAGGAAAATCAAAAGAGGATTTCAAACCAAAAATTCAGAAGTTTTTAGAGCGAATTGAAATTTATCTTCCGTTTTTGAAGGAATATCACTTTACAATTGATACCCAAAATACGTTTCCACATAGTTCCGGAATTGCTTCTTCAGCATCTGGAATGGCGGCTTTGGCAATGAATTTCATGAGTTTGGAGAAAATGATGAATCCGGAAATGACTGAAGATTATTTCTATCAAAAAGCTTCATTTTTAGCCCGTTTAGGTTCTGGAAGTGCTTGTAGAAGTGTAAAAGGAAATGTTGTGGTTTGGGGAAATCAGGCAAATATAGAAGGAAGCTCGGACTTATTTGGAGTTGAATTTCCATATGCTATTCATGAAAATTTCAAGAATTACCAAGATACTATTTTATTAGTTGACAAAGGCGAAAAACAGGTCTCAAGCACAGTTGGACACGATTTAATGCACAATCATCCTTATGCAGAAAGGCGTTTTGTGCAGGCTCATGAAAATCTGGATCAGTTAATTGCCATTTTTGAAAATGGAAATCTGGAAGAATTCATTAAAGTTGTCGAGAGTGAAGCTTTGACCTTGCACGCAATGATGATGACCTCTATGCCGTATTTTATTTTGATGAAACCAAACACTTTACAGATCATTAATGCGATCTGGGAATTCAGAAACGAAACCCAGATTCCGGTTTGTTTTACGCTTGATGCGGGTGCAAATGTGCATGTCCTTTATCCCGAAAACGTTAGCGCTAAAGTATTACAATTTATTAAGGACGAATTAGTTGTATTTTGTCAGAATGGTCAGTACATTTGTGACCAAATTGGAGAAGGATCAATTGCATTATAATTTTCCGTATCTTTAATTAAAATTTAGATTTTTAGACTTTAAATACATTATGAAAGGACCATTATTTTACTCAAAAATATTACTCTTTGGAGAATACGGAATCATCCGCGACTCTAAGGGACTTTCTATTCCTTATAATTTTTACAACGGCGCTTTAAAGAAATCTGAAGAACCTTCAGCAGAAGCTTTGGCATCAAACGCAAGTTTAAAACGATTCGCATCTTACCTTGAAACTTTGCAGACAGAACAACCGGAATTGGTTGCTTTTGATTTGGCAGCTTTAAAAAATGATGTTGAAACCGGAATGTATTTCGATTCTAGTATTCCGCAAGGTTACGGCGTTGGAAGCAGTGGTGCACTTGTTGCTGCGATTTACGATAAATATGCAACTCACAAAATAACAGTTTTAGAGAATTTAACGCGCGAAAAACTGTTACAATTAAAAAATATATTCTCTCAAATGGAGAGCTTTTTTCACGGGAAAAGTTCTGGTTTAGATCCTTTAAACAGTTATTTAAGCATTCCGATTTTAATCAATTCTAAAGATAATATTGAAGCAACCGGAATTCCGACTCAAAGTTTTGACGGAAAAGGTGCTGTGTTTTTATTAGATTCTGGAATTGTAGGCGAAACGGCTCCAATGGTAAACATTTTCATGGAGAACCTAAAAGACAAAGGTTTCCGTGCGATGCTTAAAAACCAATTCGTAAAACATACTGATGCTTGTGTAGAAAACTTTTTACACGGCGACATGAAATCTTTGTTTACCAATACTAAGAAACTTTCAAAAGTTGTTTTGAACAACTTCAAACCAATGATCCCGGAGCAATTTCACGGAATCTGGCAAAACGGAATTGACACAAACGATTATTATTTAAAACTTTGTGGTTCTGGCGGCGGTGGTTATATTCTTGGATTTACACAAGATTTAGAGCGTGCTAAAGCTTCTTTAAAAGACTATAAACTGGAAGTAGTTTATCAGTTCTAAAAAATTAAGCACTTTTTTTAGATTTTATTGTTTAGTGGTATAGAAACGAATAAGTAATCATTTCTAAATTGTTAAAATTAACTTTAACTAAAATACAACTTCAGCAAAAAATCTTAAATTACGTCATAATCCCAAACTTAAATTTTAAAATGTTAAGCAGACAGCACAAACTTTTAGTGATGAAAATTGTTAGTTTGTTCTCTGTTGTGAGAGGCTATAACATTCCGATTATTGTTTTGGCACAATATTTATCTGCTATTTTCATTCTGGCTCCAGAGAAAAGAGCTCTCGATATTTTATTGGATTTCAATTTATTTTTGATCGTTTTTGCCTCTGCTATCACCATTGCTTCAGGATACATTATCAATAATTTTTACGACAGTCAGAAGGATTTAATCAATCGACCAAACAAATCTATGCTGGATCGTTTGGTAAGTCAGAAAACAAAGCTTTCTGTTTATTTTACATTGAATTTCGTTGCTGTTTTAATGGCATTCATTGTTTCCTGGCGTGCTTTTTTATTCTTTTCGGCTTATATTTTCCTGATTTGGTTTTATTCGCACAAAGTCAAAAAGTATCCAATCATTGGAAATTTAATGGCGGCGTTTTTGGCTGTTATTCCATTTTTTGCAATTCTTTTGTATTTCTACAACAAGATTTCGTTTGAGGAAATTGAAGATCATATGAGTCATTTTATGGTGATTTCTGCACATGCTGTTTTCTTATTTTTATTGCTGCTGATTCGCGAAATGATAAAGGATTTGGAGAATCTTAAAGGCGATCTGGCGAACGATTATCGAACAATTCCCATACTTTATAACGAAACGGTTTCAAAACAAGTTATTACTGCTTTGACTGTTTTGACCGTACTTCCGGTTTATGTTTTAATCAACATTTATGATGTTGGTTATATGGACATTTACTTTTATGTATGTTTTGGCGTATTGTTGTTTTTCCTGCTTTATTTATGGAAATCAAATTCTAAAGAGCAATATTTATTACTGCATAATGTTTTGAAATTCCTGATTGTGTCGGGTGTTTTTTGCATTGTCTTGATTAACCCTAGTGTTTTATGGCACGGGAAAACTTTAATTTCTCGATTTTAAAATTTAATAGTACGCGGATGACGCGGATGTAGACAGATTAGCACCGATCTTTTTTTTAATTTGTGTATCTCAGTGAAATCTTTGTGGCAAAGCAGTTTTTTAAAATGTTTAAAAAATGCCAATTGTTTGAAATTAGCCCCGATTGAAGTGGGAATCCTTTTATTTTTTCTTTAAAAAATTAAAAGATTGGAACGAAAAGCGGGAAACTATGTCTAGAAAAAACCAATTGTAATGATCCTGAAACCCCAAAAACCAATAGCTATTAATCTAAGAACAATGAACTTAAGATTATTTAGCAAGAATAAACTATCTTTGCACAAATTACAGAATTTATGAACAATAAGGAAGGCAATAATAAAAGAGGCGGTTCGAGACCAAATAGCTCGAAATCAAACTCTAGCAAGCCAAAACCTCCTATGGCAAAGCGTGCGCAAGGGCCAAAAAAAGTGAAGCCGGCTGTGAAAGCTGCTGAAGAAGAAAAAGCAGAAAAAATTAAAAAACAGAATCAGGCTCCGAAAAGACAGAAAGCAGCAGACGAGATTCGTTTGAACAAATACATCTCTAATTCAGGTGTTTGCTCACGTCGTGATGCCGATATATACATTCAGTCTGGAAACGTTAAAGTAAATGGCGTTCCGGTTACTGAAATGGGTTATTTAGTAAAATTAAACGATGTTGTCAATTTTGACGGTGTTACTTTGACTCCTGAAAAGAAAGAATACATCTTGTTGAACAAACCTAAAAACTTTACGACGGCACTTGACGAAGGTCAGGAATATCGTAACGTTCTGGAACTTGTTCGCGGTTCTACAACAGCAAAAATTGCTCCGATTGGAAGAATGGACAAGAATACTACTGGTTTGTTGTTATTCACCAATGATACAGATATGATTCGTAAATTTACTTTACCGAGTCAGAAATCGTCTAAAATTTATCAGGTTTCATTAGACAAAAACTTAAAATTTGAGGATTTAGAAAAAATCAGCAAAGGTTTGGTTCTTGACGGACACCGTGTATTTGTTGAAGAGGTTAGTTATATCGATAATGAACCAAAGAGCGAAGTTGGACTTAAATTACGTTCGTCGAATGTAAAAGTGGTTCGCGCTATTTTCGAAAACTTCGAATATGATGTTTTACGTATAGATCGTGTATCATTTGCAGGTTTAACCAAAAAGAATTTACCAAGAGGTAACTGGCGCTTTTTGACCGAGCAAGAAATCATCAATTTGAAAAACGTTTAATAAACAATTCAAATTCAAGAATATAAATCCTGTTTTACTTTTGTAAGATGGGATTTTTTTTATTTAGAAGCTGAAAAAGTTGTGTCCGAAAAGAGTAAAAATAGATCTTCCCATAGATTGGTTTTTGTCTTCAACTGCTTCGTAACATGAAAATCCTAAAATAATTTTGATTCCGGGCTGGATGCTGTTTAGAATTTCTCTTTTTTGTTCTTCAAGAAGTAATTTTAAACTGTCTAGTAGTTGAGCATTGTTCTTAAGGTAAGAAACTACTAGTAATGCTGAGAAGTTAAGTATTTCTCTTGCGGTTTCGCTTTTGATTCCGACTTCGTTTGAGATCATTTCAGAAATTCTTCCTTTTTTTTCCGTGAAGATTCCTTTCAATAAAGCATTTCCTTCTATACGATAACAGTCATCGACTGATAAAATTCTTCCTGATGTAAAATCGACTTCCTGGTAAAAAGTGGAGTCCTCTGCGATCATTGAAGTTAATTCTGTATAAAAACCAGATTCCCCGGCTCTATTATACAATCCCATTAAAACGGTTCCGATCGAGACATCGATTCCTTTGATTAAGAGTGCATCATTTTCAAAATAAAACTTGTTCAACTTGGAAACAACATTAGAAGAAATAAAACGTCTAAGTTCAATTTGTAGGTTAGGAGTCATACTTAATTTATTTAAAAAATTATTTATACTTATTCAAAATAATCGACAAAAGGGGCGTTTTTATCGTTTATCAGGATAAAAATATAAAATATTTTAACATTTCCAAAGATTAAGTTAAAAATTTAATGGTGGATTTAACATTTATTTTTGTCAAAAACTTTGCATTCCCACTAAACATAACCCTTTCGTAATCAAAATAAAAAGAAAATATTTTTTAAAAAAATCAAATTTTTCCCTAAAAGTTCTTAAAAAATAGGAAAAAACCTAAGTCAATGTTACATAATTAAAACAATATGTTTCGATATTCCCATGTTACACGCAAAAAAATACCTAGAAAAATAATACAAAACATAAAATTGATAAAACTCGAAGCAAGAAACCCAAGCAAAGATCCGGTTGCGGCTTTTAACGCTCTTTTGTGGTTTTTCGAATCATAAATAAGTTCGCCAATAAACGCACCAACAAACGGTCCGATGATAACGCCAAACGGAATGGGAGCCAAAATTCCAACAACTAAACCAATATTAGTTCCCCAAATTCCATACGAGCTTCCGCCAAATTTTTTGGTTCCTTTTGCCGGAATTATGTAATCCAAAATTGTAATTGTGATGGTTATTAAAAGCGTAATTCCAAGAACCCAATAGTTGTTTTCGACTGCTTTTGTTAAATACAACAATAGCAATCCAACCCAACAACTTGACAAACCTGGTAAAACAGGCAGAAAACTACCAAAAATCCCAATAACAATGCACATAAATCCAAGTGTAAACAATAGTAAATCCATATATTTTTTTGTAAATTTGTCTGGCAACCGTCAGAAAAATTAGACAATGCCTAGACTTTTAAAATTATTTTTTATTTGTTTTTTGATCTTTGCTATCAACAATATTGCATATGCACAAGTTAAAAAACCAGCTGTCGATGATCAAATACTTCAGGACAGTATTTATAAAAGTAATAAGAAAAGGGTATTAAATTTTTCCATGAAGGAATTTGACGAGCTTTTCTTTGAGTATTTTAATCGAAAAAATGATCCAAATTATTACTTTAACAAAAACCGAGTTTTACAATTACACTGTTCAGATTGCTACTTTTTCAGATCGTTTGGCGCATTTATATCCTGATCAAAAGGAAATCGCTGCAACAAACAAAGAAAAATGGCTTTCAGAAAGCTACGAAGAATATTTGCAATACAAAGCTTCTCAAAAAAAATAATCGTATTTTTATAATCTAATTAGTTTACAATCAATATTAAAGCCTTGAAGCAGTTTCCTATTTTTTTAGTTTTTATTATTTTCAATTCTTGTCAATATTTTGACAAGCAGGTACCGTCTGAAAAAGAATTACTTCAAAAAGAGTTAAAAGCAATTAACTGGAAAGAAGTCGATGAATATCCGTCAGTTGCTGAATGCGAAAAAATAGCCGACAAAAAACTGCGCCAGCAATGTTTTTTTGAAGTCATGGGACAACTTATTGAGGCAAAACTAGACATTGATACGCTATCAATCCTTTATCCTGAATTGGACACCATCGAAGTCAAAGTAACCGTTTTCCCAAACGCTACGATGAAATTTGAACCACAGTTCCCTAAAGATACTGTGGCTTATGATACGATTAAAATAGACAGTATTCTGCACGCACGTTTAGTCGATTTCCCAAAAGTAAATCCAGCAATCAAACGCGGAATTCCGGTAAAAACACAATTTATTCTGCCTGTTATTATTAAGGCTAAAGATCAGAAGTAAATCATCAGAATTATAAGGAGCTATTTCCTGCTGTCCTTCCAATCTTTTGCGCCGAACCCCGGCACAAAAGGATTTTTCCTCCCATCAGGGCTAAGGCACTCATTTTCAAAAGACGCTTCGTTTATTGTCATCCCGAGGAACGAGGGATCACAAAATTGCGATTACATATTTTGGAATTTGGAATTTGCAAAAATTGGAATTTATCTCCCAAACCTTCTCCCCTTCCATTCATAAGAACCAAACAAACTATACAAAGCCACAGCCGAACTGAAAAAAGGATAAAACAGACTGCTTAAAAACAAGCTTTTTATTCGGCTTCTTGTCAGGAATTGATTCGTGCTATAAAGCAAAACAAAATCAATCCCGAATTTAAAAAAGGCAAACAAGACAAATATTGGATAAGACCAAATTCCGAACAGTAAAAAGAAAAATCCGATTACAAAACTCAGATTTCCAAAGAAGACTATCAAACCTAAAAACTTTCCAAAAGTGCTTTTGTACGAACTTGTTTTCGCCGCCCAGCGCACTCTCTGATGAAATAAGGCTTTCCAGGTTTCTGTTGGTTTAGTTACAACAATAGCTTCTTTGGCTTTTAAATAATGAACTTCTTTTGGGAATTCCGCTACCGCTTTTTGCAATAAAAAAACATCATCGCCACTGGCAATTTTGTTGTTTCCCTCAAATCCATTCAGTTTTTCAAACAAGGATTTGGTGTAGGCAAAATTGGCTCCGTTACACATAAAAGCTTTATTCAAACCAAAACTTCCTATTGTCGCGCCTTGCAAACTCGTTAAATCTAATTGCTGAAAATGATGCAAAAACGAATTCTCACATTCATACGAAACGGCTCCGGCCAACATCGAAACCTGATTTTCCTGTATATAATTATCAAAGGTTAAAAGCCAGTTTTGAGCTACAATACAATCGGCATCAGTCGTAATGACCCAATTGGTTTTTACATGCAGCATTGCTGTTGAAATGGCGTCTTTTTTAGGTGAATTTGAAGTTCGAAGGTTGTCTATTTGTGAAATGCGAAATGTAAACGATGAGATATCAAACTTTTCTTTTGAAGCATCATCGACTAAAATTACTTCGAATAAATCTAATGGGTAATTTAGATTTGAAAAGCTATTTAAAAGATTCGGAAGATTCTCGGCTTCATTCCGAAACGGAACTATAATAGTGAAACTCGTTTTCGGCTGTAAACCTTTCTCCTGATACTTTTTTATTCGGTTAAAGCCAAAAAGCAACAGAACTATACTGATGGAATAAATTGCTAATATGGGAAATAAAACCAAAATCATTCAGCAGCTTTTGTTTTAAAATTCAGCACATAATAACTTCCCCAAATCACTGGTAAAACCACGTTTAAAAACCACATTAAGGTGCTTATAAATATCACAATCCATTCGTTTACATGTAAAACTCCGAAGAAATAAACGGCAACGCTTCCTTTTACTGCAAAATCTAAAAACTGAAAAGTTGGTAATGAAGAAGCCAAAAAGTAAACAACCGCAATCGTTGAAATCAAAGTCCAATAAGGCAAATCAACATCGAAAGCCAGAAACAAAAAGTAATATTGATGCGAGAAAACCAAGTAACGCAAAATACCTAAAAGAATATTTTTACGATGAATGGGTTTTGGAATTTCATTGATTTTCTGAATCAGTTTTTCAATGGAATAGCCTTTTATTTTTATACTCTTTAAGAAAATATAGGAAAGAAGACAGAAAATAGATATTGCGATTATTATTAGAACCCATCTCCAATATCCTAGAAAAAGTAAGCCGATTGTTCCAAAGATTACAGTCAGAATCATCTGGATTCCGTTGCAGATTAGATTCAGGAAAACAACATTTTTAGCTTCAGATTTTGGATAATACAATGCCTTTCCGGCGTACTCTCCTACTCCATTTGGCGTAAAAATTCCGGCTGTTAGTGCAGCTAAAACTTGTTTTGTGGCTTCTCCTAAAGAAATTTCTTGAATGACTTTTGCCAGATTCTGCCATTTTAAAATCTCAAAATAGCGATTTAAAACACTCAAAAGCAATATAAATCCAATTCCTAAAACCGATTGATTTTTACGGAATAAAACAAGGAACTTTTGCCAATCGAGTTTGTCGTTGTTTGCGAGCTGATTGTAAATAAAATAAAATGCTCCGCCTACAATCAAAAGTTTGATCAGAAGAACTAGGAATTGCTTAGCTTTGTGAGGAATTGAAATCATGCCGCAAAAGTAATCAATTTGAAAAGGTGGCAATGAGAATGTGGCAATTTGAAAATGAGAAAATGAATCCTTTTAATTTTCAAAAAACCTGAAACTTGAAACATCAAACCTGAAACAAAAAAATTGACAAAAGAACGCATCATATTAGGAATTGACCCCGGAACCACAATTATGGGTTTTGGTCTGATTAAAGTCATCAACAAAAAAATGGAGTTTTTGCAGTTGAACGAACTGCAATTGTCCAAATATGATAATCATTACCAAAAGCTAAAAATCATTTTTGAGCGTACCATCGAATTAATCGAAACGCATCATCCTGATGAAATTGCGATCGAAGCTCCTTTCTTCGGAAAGAATGTTCAGTCGATGTTAAAGTTAGGACGCGCACAGGGCGTTGCCATGGCCGCCGGACTTTCCAGAGATATTCCGATTACAGAGTACGAACCAAAAAAGATAAAAATGGCCATTACCGGAAACGGAAACGCCAGCAAAGAACAAGTTGCCAAAATGCTCCAACAGCTTTTAGGCTTAAAAGAATTGCCCAAAAATCTCGATTCAACCGATGGTTTGGCAGCGGCAGTTTGTCATTTCTTTAATTCCGGAAAAATCGTAGCTGGCAAAAGTTATTCTGGTTGGGATGCTTTTGTGAAACAAAATGAAGACAAAGTAAGGAAATGAGATAATGTGCCTATTAGATAATTCTTGAATTGAGAATATTAAATTATCAAATTTTCAAATTACCTAATTTTTCCATTATATTGACCATCTACATCATTATCTAGTTCTCTAATTGACAAATTATCTAATTTAAAAATGTCAGGAATTTACATTCACATACCATTCTGCAAGCAAGCTTGTCATTATTGTGACTTTCACTTTTCGACTTCGATGAAAAAGAAAGACGAAATGGTTTTGGCTTTGGCTAAAGAAATCGGCATGCGAAAAAATGGATTTGAACTTCTCGACTCCGCTCAAAGTGACAATCAAATTGAAACCATTTATTTTGGGGGCGGAACTCCTTCAGTATTATCAAATAAAGAAATAAACTTTTTGATTGACGAAGTTTATAAAAACTATAAAGTTTCAGAAAAACCGGAAATTACCCTTGAAGCTAATCCAGATGATCTGTCTTCAGAACGAATTTTGGAATTATCCAAAAGTCCAATAAACCGATTGAGCATCGGGATTCAGTCTTTTTATGAAGAAGATCTGAAAATGATGAATCGCGCTCATAATTCGGCAGAAGCCAAAAAATGTTTGGAAGAAGCAACCAAATATTTTGACAATATCTCGTTGGATTTGATTTACGGAATTCCAGGATTGACAGATGAAATGTGGAAACAAAATATTGAAACTGCTTTGAGTTTCGGCGTTCCGCATATTTCGAGTTATGCTTTGACTGTTGAACCTAAAACAGCTTTAAGAAAGTTAATCGATACCGGAAAAATTGCTGAACCACAAGACGAAGTAGCTTCGAATCATTTTATGATTTTGGTCGATACACTTCAAAAAAATGGTTTTATTCATTACGAATTATCGAATTTCGGGAAGGAGAATTATTTCTCCAGAAACAATTCGGCGTATTGGTTAGGAAAAAAATATATCGGAATCGGACCTTCGGCACATAGTTATGACGGAGAAAAAAGAGGCTGGAATATTGCTAATAATTCGCTTTATTTAAAATCAATTCAGGAAAATATTTTGCCAATTGAAACTGAAATCTTGTCAAAATCGGATCGTTATAACGAATATATTATGACGGGACTACGAACAATTTGGGGCGTTTCATTAGAACGAATCGAAAAAGAGTTTGGTTTGGAATATTTAGATTACCTGCAAAAACAAAGTCAGAAATTCCTAAACGATGATCTGCTTTCAATCGAAAATGACATTCTCAAACCAACTTCAAAAGGAAAATTTCTGACAGATGGAATTGCTTCAGATTTATTTTATCTAAATTTGGAAGAATAAAAATTAGAACGCTGATAAAACGGATGCAAGCAACGCTGATTGAAAAAATCCGTAAAATCCGCGTTAGAATATCCGTAAAATCCGTGTTCCATTATGCTAGCACTTCTTAATAACAAATATCAAATCGACTTATCAAAACCCATTGATATTTCAATTCCATTAACCAATACAGGCGAAAACCCGATCGCCTGGTATATTGAAAAACCAGTCATAGAACCTGTAGTTTTTGGTGATTGGATTGGAAAAGTTTCAGAAGGAAAATCATCAACTAATTTCAACAATATCTTCTTTAATCCACATGGGCATGGAACCCATACAGAATGTCTGGGGCATATTACAAATGATTTTTATAGCATTAATCAGGCTTTAAAACAGTTTTTCTTTTTTGCTAAATTGATTACAGTGGAACCTGAAAGGATTGGAGAGGATTTGGTCATTACAAAAGATCAAATTCAAAAAGCAATGAGCACTTCGACTCCGCTCAGTGTGACAATTGAGGCTTTAATTATCAGAACACTTCCAAACCAGGCAGCAAAAAAATCAAGAAAATATTCGAATACAAATCCGCCTTATTTATCTGAGGAAGCGGCAATTTTCATCCGCGAAAGCGAAATTCAGCATTTATTGATTGATTTACCAAGCGTTGACAAAGAACATGACGAAGGAAAATTATTGGCTCATAAAGCGTTTTGGAATGTAACAGACACGCATAATGTAAATAAAGACGCCCGTTTTGAAGCCACAATTACAGAAATGATTTTTGTTTCTGATGAAATTCAGGATGGAGATTATGTACTAAATTTACAGATTGCTTCTTTTGAAAACGATGCAAGTCCAAGCAAACCAGTTTTATACAAAATAATTTAGTAGTTTTATAAACAGCAACCAGCAATCCTTTCGAATTGAAACCAATAAAGAAACAAAGCTTCAGCATTACAAATCATAATACAACTGGATTATGTCTTTTTCTGATCTCTTTATTCCTGAATTTCTCCACCCTTTACAGCCAAAACGAAAAATCTCAGGACACCACTAATTTCATCTATTATCCTGACAAAATAATGGTCAGGGCAAATCTGAGCACCCAAAGCGACAACTATCTTCTAAATAATAAAAAGGGCGCAAATCTTGACCTGGAAACCAATAATAGCTACAAACTATTTCTAAGTGTCGATTATAAATTTATAGGCTTCAGTTATGGTTTTTACCCAAAATTTTTTGGTGGAAATAAAGACGAAGATTTAAAAGGAAAATCTACTTTCTCAGATTATAATTTTCGTTTCTTTTTAGGACGCTGGCTTCAAACGGTGAATTATAGTAAAACAAAAGGCTATTATGTCGCTAATATGTCTGAATTTGACCCGACCTGGGTCGAAGGAAAAGATCCGTATATTCAATTTCCTGATTTTAAAACCTTGCAATTAGGAATGTCGACCTCTTATATTTTCAATCCTAAATTCTCTCTTAAAAGTATTACCACATTTACAGAATGGCAGAAAAAAAGTGCCGGAAGTTTCGTCCCGTCTTTAATTTATAGTTACAATACCATTCGTTCAAAATCAGACGATATTGACGGTAAACAAAAAGAATTTGATCTTCGTCTTGCCGCAGGATATTATTATAATTTCATTATAAACAAAAGATTTTATGTGGCTTCCCATTTATCGCCTTCTTTAGGCGTAAAATTCATGAAGGACAAAAGCATAGATTCGGGAGTTGAAACTATTGAGAAAGACACCTATTTCACGAGAAACCTTGACGGTGGCTTAAAAATGGGATATAATTCAGACCGTATACTTTTTGGCGCCAGTTTAAATTTCAGTGTTAGTTCATATAATCAGGATAAATCTACTGTTATCAGTAATGACAAAATTTTCGGATTATTGTATTGTGGCTACCGATTTGATGCACCCAATTTTATTGCAAAACCTGTTGAAAAAATTGACGGTAAAATTAAAATGTAACACATACTAAACAACCTTAAAAATTGTTTAAACCTATAATGCTTTAAAATAAATGAATCAGATTACCGTTTCGACCGATAAAAACAAACTTGATATTCCCTTCATACAAAACTTCCTAAAAGATATTTATTGGGCTGCAGGCCGAACTATTGCCGAAGTTCAGACTACTATTGATGCTTCTGTTTGTTTCGGAATCTATCTCGGCGATAAACAAATTGGTTTTGCACGTGTCATTACAGATTATGTAGTTTTTGGATATGTCATGGATGTCTTTATTACCGAAGAACTTCGTGGCAAAGGATATTCGTCTATTTTAATTGAAAACATGATGAACGAACCCGTTTTAAAAAACATTCAAATTTGGAGATTGGCGACAACCGATGCTCATTTTCTATATGAGAAATTCGGTTTTAAAGCTTTGGAACATCCTGAAAAAATGATGGAGAAGAAACTATGAAAACAATTATCAAACTCGAAGAATTAGGTTTATTTATACTCGGAATCTATTTATTTAGTCTTTTAAATTATCAATGGTGGTGTTTTTTGGCATTAATTTTAGTGCCCGATTTTTCGATGCTTGGTTATGTTTTTAATACTAAAATTGGTGCTTTTTTGTACAATATATTCCATCATCGTGGAATTGCGATTTTGTTATATATAATAGGCTGTTATTTTAAAATTGAAATTTTGCAGCTTACCGGAATTATTTTATTTTCACATTCGGCAATGGATCGATTTTTTGGATACGGTTTAAAATATGAAAGTGGTTTTAAATACACGCACTTAGGTGAAATTGGTAAATAATAAAGAGTATGAATCTAGAAACGTATTACGAATATTGTCTGTCAAAAAAAGGTGTTAGCGAACATTTTCCTTTTGATGAAGACACTTTAGTTTTTAAAGTGGGTGGGAAAATGTTTGCTTTATCTTCCTTGTCACAATGGGAAAAGAATGAACCCTCTGCCAATTTAAAATGCGATCCGGAACGCGCACAGGAACTCCGAGCCGAATATGACGAGATAAAACCAGGCTTTCATATGAGCAAAGTACACTGGAATACTATCGCTCTCAACGGCAGTTTGTCGACCGCTTTTATAAAAGAACTTATTGATCATTCTTATGAATTGGTCTTCAAAAGTTTGACAAAGAAAATTCAGAACGAAATTATCGAATTAGAAAATTAGGCATTACATTTGCAGCATCAGTCAAAAACTTAGCAACTCAGTTACTTAGCAATTTATCAAACATGAAAGAACAATTTAAAAAATTTCTAAACGAAGAACAAGATCCAAAAGCGATTGAAAAAATCACCTCAAAACTCAATGATTTATTGATGAAAGGTGAAGAAGTTGGATATATCGCGGTTCAAAAGAAACCGGCAATTACTGTTTTTCCAGATAGTATTGTATTAACAAACAAAAGAATTATTATCTGTAAACCTAAAAATTTAGGTCTTTCGATGGACTTTACAGATTACACCTGGGATGAAATCGTAGGAACTTTTGTAAAAGAAAATATATTAGGTTCAGAGTTCTCTTTTTCTACAAAAACAGACATTCAGGTTTCAATAGATTATATTCCTAAAATTCAGGCGAGAAAAATCTATACGTACGCTAAAGAGCAATTGGATATATTGAAAAATCCAGTTTCTACCGCAGCTCCTATTCAGGAGGCAATTGAAGCAGAATATGAATATGAAGAGGTGGAAGAAGAAGCAGTTGAAGAAGTTGAAACTGAAGAAGTTGAAACTGAAGAAGTAACGAATTATGCTGAAATTATGCCAGCAGTTACTCCTTCTCCATCTTATGAAACGTATGAGCCAATTCAGCCTGCTCCAGCATCAACAGGAGAACGTAAATTAAGTGAATTATCTAAAGAAGAACTTTTTGATAAATTACAGAATTATAAAAAACTTCTTGATAACGGATTGATCATGCAAGGTGAATATGATGCGTATAAAAAAGAGATTTTGAGTTATATGTAATTTAGTCGAAAGTCATAAAGTCGAAAGTTTAAAAGTCATTCACTTTATATAAAAAAAGCCAGAAATTTCTATTTCTGGCTTTTTAGTTTTTGAGACTTTCAAACTTTATGACTTAGAGAGTCGCTTTCTGTTTTTCTACAAAACTATTTGATTGCAATTCTAATAATTCTGTTGCATTTTTACGCTGGAGATCGTATAAACTTTTATCCTCTGCAATATCAGCATAAACTCTGTCGTGCATTTGAGCACTGGTTTTCTTAAGCAATTCACGTTGGTATTTATTTTGTTCCAATGTCGCTTTCATTGCAGTTTCGGCTTCCTCTTGTTTGAAATCGAATTCGCCTTTTGGAGCTAATAATTTAGCTATAATCGGAGAGGTTTCAATTGCTAAAAATAATAGCATTATAAAGAAAGATGGCATCCACGGTAATTTATTCAAAGCATTAATTCTGGCCATTAAACCATCAAAACCTTCAATAATCGGTTGTGTTTGCGAAACTTTTTTATCTAAATCAGCTTGCAATTGTTTGCCTGCTTTTTCTTTCTCGGCAATTTTTGCTTCGTTCGTTGTTTTTAAGGTTTCGAATTCTTTTAAAATTGCATCGTGTTTCTCGCGTTTCTCTTTATAAACTGGGCCCTTTCCTAGTTTTTTAGTTCCGGCAGTTCCTTCGGCTTCTGTAATGTAAGTCGAATATAAAGCGTTTACTTCTTTCTCTTTCTTTAGAATATCTGCCTTTAAAGCTGCAATCTCAGCTTTGTTTTTATCTAAATCCGATTTGAAATAATTTCCAACTTGCTTTTTATTGGCCAATTCCATTTCATTTTTTTCTTTCAACAAAACAGTATTGATTTCTTTTTCAAAAATTTTAATTTCTAATGGTTTCGAAATTACGATGGCAATAATAATCGCCAATGCAATACGTGGAGTCGCTTGCAGAAATTCATCCATAAAACGGTCTCTCTTTTTGATAGTCGAAACTATAAATCGGTCTAAATTGAAAATCAATAAACTCCAGACAAATCCAAAAATAAGGGCAGGATAAATAGAATCAAAAACAGTAAAAAGCGCATAAGCACTGGCCAGGAAAGCCATAACTGCGGTAAAAAAAACGGTGGCCCCAATACCAACGTATTTGGTTTGTTCGCCTTCTGAACAGCCTTCGAGAAGATCTCGATCGGCTCCAGAACAAAGGATGAAAAATTGTTTTAACATGATTGATGATTTTTGATTGTGATTGATAGGGCAAATTTAACGCCAAAAAATTAATTCTGAGGTAAATAGTTGATTTGTTTTTACTTGACAATAAAAAATTTGTTCTAAATAAATGTTATTTAAACATTAATAACTTTCTCTATTTCGCACGAATCATAACAGTATGTTAATTTTTTTAAAGGCTTTTAGTAATACTAAGGTTCTAGTTTCGCAACCAAAATCAAACTAAAAAACTAATGAAAAAATTTTATTTATTACTAATGTTTGCATTATTAACCTTCTCCGGGTATGCTCAAAAAGCAATAATCTCAGGAAAAGCATTAGATGCAGACGACAAGCTTCCCTTACCAGGAGCAATGATTCAAATTGTGGGTGAAAACAAATACACTGTTTCAGATTATAATGGTCGTTTTGAATTGCTTAATATTAATGAAGGAACATACCAGGTACAAGTAAAATATATAGGATATACTACTACAACTCAGGAAATCAAAGTAGAGGCAGGCAAAAATAATGTTCTTGATTTTGCTCTTAAAACTTCAGGAACTGAGTTAAGTGAAGTGGTGGTTGGAGACATTTTAAAAGGTCAGGCCAAAGCACTGAATCAACAAAAAAATAATAAAAACATCGGAAACGTAATTTCATCTGACCAAATGGGTCGTTTTCCTGATGCCAACGTTGGAGACGCTTTAAAACGTGTTCCGGGTATTACAATGCAAAATGACCAGGGAGAGGCTCGTAATATTATTATTAGAGGTTTGGCTCCGTCATTGAACTCGGTAACTTTGAATGGAGACCGAATTCCATCAGCAGAAGGAGACAACAGAAACGTTCAAATGGACTTAATTCCATCTGATATGATTTCTACTATCGAAGTAAACAAAACCTTAACTTCAGATATGGATGCTGATGCCATTGGAGGTTCTGTAAACTTAATTACAAGAGCAACTCCAAACGGAGAAAGAATTTCTGCAACACTAGCAGGAGGTTATTTGCCAATTCGCGAGCACGCTTCTTACACTGCAGGATTAGTTTACGGAAATCGTTTTTTTGATAATAAATTAGGTGCTGTTTTCAGCGGATCATATAATAATGTAGATTACGGATCTGATAATATCGAAAACGAATGGGTAAAAGATGATTTTGGAAATGAATATTTACAGGCTTCTGAAGTTAGAAAATATGATGTACAACGTATTCGTCGCAGCGGTTCTGTGGCGTTAGATTATAAATTTGACGAAAACAATACCATTTTTGCCAATGCTATTTATAACTGGCGAGATGATAGGGAAAACCGTTTCAGAACTACTTATGATGATATTGAACCTCTTTACAATGGAGAAGAAATTATTGGTTTTGAAGGTCGTGTAAAACGCCAGACAAAAGGTGGGGTTGACAACGACAGAAACAAAAACAGAAGATTAGAAGATCAGCGCGTTCAGAATTATTCGATTCGTGGAGAACATTTGATTAACTCAAAATTAGACTTAGACTGGTCTGCGAATTATGCAAAAGCGAGAGAATATCGTCCGCAAGAGCGTTATATCGAATACCGTCAAAAAGGTTTAGAAATGATGGAAAATTTATCTGATCCAAGATTTCCTTTAATGACAACTGTTGGTGAATCTACAGATGAATTCGAATTTGATTCGGTTACAGAAAATACAGATGAAACCAGCGAGAGCGAATTTGGTGCAAAAATCAATATTCGTTTCCCTTTCACCGTTATTCCATCTCAAAAAGGAAGACTTAGAACGGGACTTAGATTGCGTTTGAAAGAAAAAGAAAGAAATAATATGTTCTATTCTTACGAGCCAATCAATGACGGAATGGGGTTATTATCTGAAGTTCCAACCAGTTATTATGACGGAAAAGGATTTAATCCGGGAAGTAAATATGTACCGGGAACTTTTGCATCAGCTGGTTTCTTAGGAAGTTTAGATTTGAATAATCCAGCTTTGTTTGATAAAGAGGCAAATCCGGCAGAATATTTAGCAGTTAATTACAATGCTAAAGAAAATATCTATGCGGCTTACGTACGATGGGATCAGGATTTTAATGACAAACTTTCAATGGTTTTAGGTTTCCGTTTAGAGAATACACATATCGATTATACAGGAAACAGAGTTTTGGATGAAGAGGAATTAGAAAGTGAAATCAATACTACAAACTCTTACACTAATTTATTACCAAGTATTTCATTTCAATATAATGCAACGAAAGATTTGGTTTTAAGAGCGGCTGCAACAACAGCTTTAGCTCGTCCAAACTATTATGCACTAGCTCCTTATGTAAACAATATTGCTGCAGATAAAGAAATTACAGCTGGAAATCCAGATCTTAATGCAACGTATTCATACAATTATGATTTCATGGCTGAGAATTATTTCAAATCAGTTGGTTTGATTTCTGGTGGTGTTTTCTACAAAAGATTACATGATTTCATTTACAATTACAGCGATAATCAATACGACAGTGTAAAATTTGCTAATGATTTTCCAAATCAGATCAACCCAATTCCGGTTGGAGAAAACTGGTCATTTGTACAATCAAGAAACGGAGATAAAGTTGACGTTTACGGATTTGAAGTGGCATTTCAGCGTCAGCTAGATTTCTTGCCTGGGAAATTTTTGAAAGGATTTGGTATCTATCTGAACTACACTTACACAAAATCAAAAGCAAAAGGAATTGCCGATGAGGATGGAAATGAAAGAAACGATATTAGCCTTCCGGGAACAACTCCACATATGTTTAATGGTTCATTATCTTGGGAAAACAAACGTTTTTCAGCCAGAGTTTCAACCAATTTCACATCTGATTATTTAGATGAATTGGGTTCTGAGTCTTACAAAGACAGTTATTATGACAAGCAGTTTTTCTTAGATGCAAACGCTTCGTTTAAAATTACAAAACAACTTCGCGTGTTTGCTGAAGCCAATAACTTAACGAACCAACCGTTGCGTTACTACCAGGGAGTTGAAGCGCACACCAAACAAGCTGAATACTATCAGGCCCGTTACAATTTGGGATTGAAATTTGACTTGTAATAACCAATTTTAAAATTCTTAAATTAGACAGGACTTTGCGGTTCTGTCTAATTTTATTAAATAAAAATCAGAATGAAAAATAATTCTATAATCGCTTTTTTACTTTTAAGTACTTTATTCATTTCTTGTAAAGATGATAAATTAGCACCCGTTGCTGCAAACGCAGTTAAACCAACAACCATTACGGAAGCTTTACCTCACGATACAGATGATCCTTCCATCTGGATTCATCCTACAGATTCGACAAAAAGTATTATTGTTGGAACCGATAAGGACACAGACGGCGGTTTATACGCATTTGATTTAAATGGAAAAATTGTCGGTAAATCAGAAGTTTTAAAACGCCCGAACAATGTCGATATCGCTTACGGATTAGTAATCGACGGAAAAAAAGTTGATGTTGCTGTCACTACAGAACGTGAAAGCAACAAAATCAGAATTTTTAGTTTACCCGATTTAAAAGCAATTGATAACGGCGGAATTCCGGTTTTTGAAGGCGAAGAATTACGTGATCCAATGGGAGTTGCTTTGTACACACGCCCGGGGGATAACAAAATTTTTGCTGTTGTAGGAAGAAAATCCGGACCATCAGGAAGTTATTTATGGCAATATGAACTTTCCGGAAATGGAAAATTTGCCACTGCAAAAGTAGTACGCAAATTTGGCGCTTACAGTGGAAAGAAAGAAATCGAAGCCATTGCGGTTGACAATGAATTAGGAACGATTTTATATTGCGATGAACAATTCGCAATCAGAAAATACAAAGCTGATCCTGCTTTAAACGACAATAAGGAAATGGCTTTATTCGGAAAAACAGGTTTTAAAGCTGATAATGAAGGAATCGCAATCTACAAAAAAACAGATTCTACAGGTTACATTTTAGTATCGAACCAACAAGCCAATACTTTTATGGTTTATCCAAGAGAAGGCGCAAAAGGCAACCCGAATAATTATCCTTTATTGGCAGAAATTCCAACTTCAACAATTGAATGCGATGGCGCTGATGTGACCAGTATTAATTTGGGAGGAAAATATAAAAACGGTCTTTTTGTAGCCATGAGCAACGGAATGACGTTTCATTATTACGCCTGGGATTTGATGCAGCAACGTATTGATGCAGCTAAAAAATAATGTTTTAGGTTTTTCAGCCGCAGGTTTCAGTGTTTTATTTATTTTTTTTTACTGCGGTTGAATACCAAACAAAAAAGCTGTTCATAACGAACAGCTTTTTTTAGTTTGAATTAGTAATTTTCCTTATTCAGTTTTTGGCGCTCCGGCCAAGATTTCTTCATTTGCAAATTCTTCAAATTTCGCAAAATTAGCTTTGAATTTCTGAGCCAATTCGATTGCTTTTTTATCATATAAATCTTTGTCTTCCCAAGTGTTTCTCGGATTCAAAATCTCTTCCGGAACATTAGGACAAGATTGTGGTTTTGCAATTCCAAACACAGCATGATTTTTAAATTCTACGTTATCCAATTCTCCGTTTAATGCAGCGGTAATCATGGCACGAGTGTATTTTAATTTCATACGGCTTCCTGTTCCGTAAGGTCCACCTGTCCAACCCGTGTTGATCAACCAAACTTTTACGTCTGCATCTTTCATTTTTTTAGTTAGCATTTCGGCATAACGTGTTGGGTGCAAAGGCATGAATGGCGCTCCAAAACAAGCTGAAAAGTTAGGTTGTGGTTCTGTTACACCCGCTTCAGTTCCGGCAACTTTT
Source organism: Flavobacterium sp. LAR06 (assembly GCF_041946075.1). Taxonomy (NCBI): domain Bacteria; kingdom Pseudomonadati; phylum Bacteroidota; class Flavobacteriia; order Flavobacteriales; family Flavobacteriaceae; genus Flavobacterium; species Flavobacterium sp. LAR06. Next base: position 52,552 of record NZ_JAUTYT010000001.1, read on the forward strand.
GCAGTATATCCAGAAATAAAATGGTAAGCAGCCTGACCTGGAGTCAATTTTGAGATTGGAGGCAAAATTCCGAAAGAATCTGCCGTTAAGAAAAATATATTTTTTGGATTGTGGCCAATAGAACCTGGCTGAATATTATCAATATGCGTTATTGGGTAACTTACACGTGTATTTTGAGTGATTGAAACATCATCATAATCCACTTCGTTTGTTCCGGCTTTGAAAACCACATTTTCTAAAAGCGCTCCTTTTTTGATTGCTCTAAAAATGTCCGGTTCATTTTCTTCTGACAAGTTGATTACTTTAGCATAACAACCACCTTCAAAGTTAAATACTGTATTTTCAGCAGTCCATCCGTGTTCGTCATCACCAATTAACTTACGTGCAGGATCTGCAGATAAAGTAGTTTTTCCTGTTCCTGATAATCCGAAGAAAATGGCAGTATCTCCCGCTTCACCAACATTCGCACTACAGTGCATTGGCAATGTATTTTCGAAAACGGGTAAAATGAAATTCAAGGCAGAGAAAATACCTTTTTTCATTTCTCCTGTATATCCTGTTCCGCCAATAAGCGCTACTTTCTTAGTAAAATCTAAAATAGCGAAATTAGACTGACGTGTTCCGTCTACAGCAGGATCTGCCATAAAACTTGGTGCACAAATTACAGTCCATTCCGGAGTAAAGTTGGCTAATTCAGACTCTTCTGGTCTTAAAAACATATTGTAACAGAACAAATTAGACCAGGCCGTTTCTGTTACTACACGAACATTTAATCTGTAATTAGCATCTGCACAAACGTATGAGTCACGTACAAATACTTCTTTATTTGATAAAAACTGTGTTACTTTATTATATAATTTTTCGAAAGCTTCTGATGAAAACGGAATATTTACATTTCCCCACCAAACCTTATCTTCAGTAATACTATCTTTTACGATAAAACGATCTTGTGGAGAACGTCCTGTAAACTCGCCTGTATTGATCGCCAATGCTCCTGTAGAGTTTTCGACACCTTGTCCTGATTGCACTGTAATAGCATGCAGTTCATCTGCAGATAATTGATAGTGAACTTTTGCATTTTCAATTCCTAATTCCTTTAACGAAATCGATTGCGAGAAAAGTGTGTTAGTGTCCATAAATTTGTAGTTGTGTATATTTATTTTTTAACTGAAAACATTTTTTACTCCTGATTTTTAATCACTTATATTTAAGATATTGAATTGTTATATTTTTTACCGATACCGATAAAAAAGAATAAAAATTCACAGAAGCAAAGTTTTATGTTATTTATGAGACAAAATTAAAGATTAATTTTTAGATAGAATTTTTTATTCTGTATTTTATGATTTTTGCTTCAAAATACTAACAAATAATGCCAACCAAGCGAGAATTAATAAAAATCCGCCCAAAGGTGTTGCGAATACGATAATTTTAGAATCGAATAATGTAAGGTTTTTTGTAGCTAATAAATAGATCGAACCACTAAACAAAATTACACCTGCAACCGTTAAATTATAGATTGTTTTTAACACTTTTGGAGTAAACTCTTTTTGGGTTGAAAGAAAAAGCAAAAAGAGAGCATGATACATCTGATAACGAACTCCGGTCTCGAAAGTAACCAATTGCTCTACTGATAAGTATTTTTTAAGAAGATGTGCTCCAAAAGCCCCTAAAATAATAGCCAACATACCTATAAATGCACCAGTCAGTATAATTCTTCTTTTCATAATTTTCTAATACTTTTAATTTTAAGGCAAAAATACTTCAAAGTATTCAAAAAGCTTTTTACTTTCTACAATCTTTTTTTGAGAAAAGGAATTCTTTAAAGTTTTATCTGAAATAAAATACATTTCATTTTTTTAAACCAATTCAATTGTTATATTTGTAACAAATTAATATATTTGTGTTACATATTTAAAAACATGAGAAGCATTTTAATTATCGGAGCTGGAAGATCAGCATCATCCTTGATACGTTATTTACTATCAAAGTCAGAAAGTGAAAACCTACATCTTATTGTAGCTGATCTATCATTGGCCCTAGCCGAAAAAAAGACAGAAAAACATCCCAATGCTACTCCAATTGCTTTAAACATATTTGATGCCGATGAAAGAAAAGCTGCAATAGAAAAAGCGTCTATCGTAATTTCGATGTTACCGGCTCATTTACATATAGAAATTGCAAAAGATTGCCTTCAATTCAAAAAACATCTTGTCACAGCTTCTTATATAAGTGATGCTATGCAGGCACTTGATGAGGAAGCCAAAAAGAACAATTTGATTTTCATGAATGAAATTGGCCTTGATCCTGGAATTGATCATATGAGTGCCATGAAGGTTATTGACGAAATTAGATCGAAAGGTGGTAATATGCTGCTTTTTGAATCGTTTTGTGGCGGCTTGGTTGCTCCCGAATCAGACAATAATTTGTGGAATTACAAATTTACCTGGGCACCAAGAAATGTAGTATTGGCGGGTCAGGGTGGCGCAGCGAAATTTATTCAGGAAGGTACTTATAAATACATTCCGTACGGAACTTTATTTCGCAGAACTGAATTTCTTGAAGTAGAGGGTTACGATAAATTTGAAGCCTATTCCAACCGTGATTCGCTTAAATATCGTTCTATTTATGGTTTAGATGATATCCTGACTTTATATCGCGGAACGATTAGAAGAGTTGGATTTTCGAAAGCATGGAATATGTTTGTGCAACTCGGAATGACAGATGACAGCTATATTATGGAAGATTCTGAAAACATGAGTTACCGTCAATTTACAAACTCATTCTTACCGTATCATCCAACCGATTCTGTTGAAATTAAAACCCGATTGATCTTAAAAATTGATCAGGACGATATCATGTGGGATAAACTTTTGGAACTGGATTTATTCAATCCGGACAAAAAAGTGAATTTACCAAATGCTACTCCTGCTCAAATATTAGAAAAAATATTATCTGACAGCTGGACTTTAGCGCCAGACGATAAAGATATGATTGTGATGTACCATAAATTCGGTTATGAATTGTATGGTGAGAAATCGCAAATCGATTCGAAAATGGTTTGTATTGGAGACGATCAAACGTATACTGCTATGGCAAAAACAGTCGGACTTCCGGTTGCTATGGCGACTTTATTGATTTTGAATGGAAAAATCACAACTCCAGGCGTACAGCTTCCTATTAAAAAAGAAGTTTATCTGCCTATTTTAAAAGAATTAGAAGAGTATGGTGTCGTTTTTAATGAGCAAACCATGCCTTACTTTGGATATAATCCGGACCTGTTTTAGTTCTGATTACTTTTTTTTGAGAATTTTTTTTTAGTTTTTAATTTTATCCGCTTCAAGTTCCAGAAGCGGATTTTTTTTGAAGGGACAAAGCTTCAGAGCGACAAAGAGACAAAGGTTTATCCCCATTAAACCTTTGTCCCTTTGAACCTCAGCCCTTTTCTCAAAAACCTATTTACTTGGCTGAATTGTAATTGGCAGACTGTACATAACGCGTACTGGTTTTCCTTTGTCAGAAGCCGGAATCCATTTTGGAGAAAGTTTCAAAACACGAACTGCTTCTTCCCCGGCACCATATCCTAATTTATCTCTCAAAATAGTAATTTCGCTTAACGAACCATCTTTCTCAATCATAAATTGAAGGTAAACTTTGCCATTTGTTTTATTTTTTGAAAGCTCTTCCGGTATTCTATAATTTTGTCCAACAAACTTATAAAACTCCACAATTCCGCCCGGAAACTCAGGCTTAACATCAACATCAGTAGTCATCCGGAAATCTTTAGATTTATTTTCTATTTTTGAAACTTCCTGTGCAACGGCATCAGTGCTAAAAATAAAAAGCATTAAAACACTAACAATTCCTACAGTAAAAACTTTCAGGATAATTTTAAGCGGAGATTCTTCTTTAGTCATCATAAGAAAACGTTTTTTTGTTATTAAATAATTGATGTTACTCGCCAGAGCGATGTTTGTTTTGTTGTAAGCAATATCAAGCAGCAGGCTCTGATAAGTTGAAACCGATTCAAATTGTTCGTTTACAGCCTGATCTGCCAAGAATTCATGATTGAGTTTTATGGCTTTTTTAAATAAAATTATTAGGGGATTAAACCAGAATATAATCTGTAAAATCTCTATAAAAAGGATATCCAGAGAATGTTTTTGTTTTATATGCGCCTGCTCATGTACAATTAATTCAGATGGAATTTTGCCGTTTTCAAACTCATCATTATTAATAAAAATGGCGTTCCAAAATGAGTGTGGCAAAATGGATTCTTTAACCAAAACAATTTTTTGATCGTTTACAATTTGAATTTGATTGTATTTGATGTTTTTATAAAAAGAATACAAATTCTTTATAAAACGAAAAATCAAAACGATCGCCACTAAAGTGTAAATGATTCCTAAAGTGTAGATCAAAATCTGATAATAATTTATTTGATCTGAAACCTTCTCATTGGTTTGAATTACGATTCCGTCAAGCTGAACGACACTAATTGGCGTTGAGAAAAGAGGCTTAATTGAAAACAACTGCAATGGAATTACGAAGCTAAAAATCAAACTTCCAATTAAATAAACACGATTAAAGCGAAACATTTTCTCATTTTCTAAAGCCAATTTATATACTGCGTAAAATATAACAAGCAGCAAACCTGATTTTAAAAGATATGTTATCATTTTTTCTTCTTTTTAATTTCTGAATCGATTATTTTTTTGAGCTCTTCTAATTCCGAAGTGGATAAATTAGTTTCGGTGGTAAAAAAAGAAGCAAATTGCGACGCTGAGTTATTAAAGAAACTACTAATTAATCCGTTTACGTGTTTGGAGAAATAAGCTGTTTTTTTAACCAGCGGATAATATTCACGAGAATTTCCGAATTCATTGTAGGCAACAAATTTCTTGTCGATCATTCTTTTTAAAAGCGTTGCAACGGTTGTGGTCGCGGGCTTTGGTTCCGGATACGCTTCAAGCAAATCTTTCATAAAGGCTTTTTCAAGCTTCCAAAGATGTTCCATTAATTGCTCTTCTGAGTTTGATAATTGCATTTTTTTTGAGGTTCTAAGATTCTAAGATACTGAGTTGCTAAGATTTTTTTAGCTTTTTATTTTTGCTTTTTCTGATTTAATAGTTTTTCAAGTTCCGGAAGTTCTTTTTTATACGCTTCCACATCCCATGTAGCATTCCAATATTTAAGATAATCCGACATTGTCCCTAACCCTACAGAAGCTCTTCTTTTATCAACATTATCAGGATCTTCAAGCGGAGAAACAAACGGTATCTTAGTAATTGGATGATTGGAAACCTGACTTCCGTAAATTTGTTTTTTACCTTCTCTCAGGGCAACTCTATCTTCAAGTAAGGCCAAAGAACCTGCTTTTGCATTCCCGTTTTTAACAGCATCTCTCATCATTGGTAAATACTTTTGTTGGTATTTTAAATCAGAATGCTGAATAACATAAAACAAAGTTTGATTGGCCTGTGATCCCACAACATCTTTTCCAACCCAGCCTCTTTCATCTAAAATCTTCATTACCCTGATCAGATTGATGCTGTCTTTTTTGCCCATTAATTTACCAATGCTGTCGATTTTCTTTTTATCAGCGTTAGGTGCTTTATAAATTTTCATATAATCTCCACGAATACCCTGATCCTCTGTATAAATATCCAAAAGTTCTTTTTGAAGAGGCTTATCATAATTAGCACTCAAAATATCCATATTCTTCTGAAGCTTATCTATTGTCTTTGTCCATTCTTTCTTATTGTGGAGCGATTCTAAATCATTATCTATTTTTATGTGGGCAATATCTTCATAACCTTTATCAATTGCTAAATCCAGCCACTTAAAAGCTTTCTCATCATCATTGTTTAAAGCTGCAGCGCACGCACCATTATATAAATCTGAAGACGAGTTATGTTCCATTTTAAATGCCTTTTCATAATAGGCAACAGATCCTTTATAATCTTTCGCTTTATAAGAATCATCACCTTTTGCAACAAATTCCTTATAAGTTTGAGACTGCATCAATCCAACATTCATTGCAATAAAAAAGAAAGCAATTAGTTTTTTCATAAATTTAAATCGTTTAGTGGTTTATTTTATTTTTTGTTCCGAGATTAATTCGCCGTTATTATACTTTTTGATTTCGGTTAATTTTCCTTTATCCGAATAGAATTTCCAATCTCCGAAGTAAAACCAATGTGTTTCTTTTGAGTTACTTTCCATTTTGGTTTTTCCTGTTGATTGAACTTTTCCGTTTTCATAATAATATTTAACCGTACATATTCCGTTTTTGTATTTCTCTGTTTTGTAGATTTTTCCTCCAATGTAGGATTTCCACTTTTTTACCGGTTCATCGTGTTTGTAATATTCAAACGATTTGTACCTGACATTATCCTGCGTATAGTCGTCAATCCAAACACCCTCTTTTTTGTGATCGATCTTCTGATTGATGGGTTTGCTTTTACAGCTTAAAAGCACAATTCCACAAAATAATAGTATGAAAAGTTTCTGCATTTGAATATTTTTACTCTACACTTATAGATGTTGCTCTACAAATGTAGAGATAAAATTTTAATGTGCAAGTTTTTTAAAAAAAAAGGTTCTAAGGGGCTAAGTTGCTAAGGTTCTGAGGTTTTTTTAGCTTAGAATTCAAGAACCTCAGCCTCCCTGAGTGCGTGTTAGGGATTACTTCACTAAATTTTATTTGTCATTGAGTTCAGTGAATATATTTGAGGCGGTATCCTTTTATGAAGTGGAACAGAATAAAAGATATAGCCGAAAGCCCGGCCGGAAGCAACGCCCATAAAAAAATCCGCTCATTTCTGAACGGATTTTATATTATTTAAAACTTAGCGTCTTAGCGCCTTCGTGGCAAATTCTTACTTACTTAATTCCACAAAATACTTGTAAAACAACGGAATAGTTTCGATTCCTTTTAAGTAATTGAAGATTCCGAAATGCTCGTTTGGCGAGTGAATCGCATCAGAATCTAAACCGAATCCCATTAAGATCGTTTTGCTTTTTAGTTCTTTTTCGAACAAAGCTACGATTGGAATACTACCTCCTGAACGAACCGGAATTGCAGGAACTCCAAACGTTTCTGTGTATGCTTTATTGGCTGCCTGATATCCAATGCTGTCAATTGGCGTTACATAACCCTGACCTCCGTGATGCGGCGTTACTTTTACCGTAACTCCAGCCGGAGCAATGCTTGTGAAATGTTTAGTGAAAAGTTCTGTGATTTCATGCCAATCCTGATTTGGAACCAAACGCATTGAAATTTTAGCAAAAGCTTTGCTCGCAATAACTGTTTTTGCTCCTTCGCCCTGGTAACCACCCCAGATTCCGTTTACGTCTAACGTTGGACGGATTGAGTTGCGTTCGTTGGTTACATATCCTTTTTCGCCATAAACATCATTTAAGTCTAAGGCTTTTTTATATTTTTCTAAGCTGAAAGGCGCTTTTGCCATTTCAGCTCTTTCTTCAGCAGATAATTCCTCAACTTTATCGTAGAATCCCGGAATCGTAATATGATTGTCTTCATCGTGCAATGAAGCGATCATTTTAGCCAGAATATTAATTGGGTTCGCTACTGCTCCACCGTATAAACCTGAATGCAGGTCGCGGTTTGGACCCGTAACTTCAACCTCAACATAACTCAAACCTCTTAAACCTGTCGTGATTGACGGCTGTTGGTTTGAAATCATTCCGGTATCTGAAATTAAAATAACGTCATTTTTCAGTTTTTCCTGATTGCGTTCTACAAACCAGGCTAAACTTGCTGAACCAACCTCTTCTTCTCCTTCGATCATGAATTTTACGTTACAAGGCAAAGTGTTGCTTTGTACCATATATTCTAACGCTTTTACGTGCATGTACATTTGTCCTTTGTCGTCGCAGGCACCACGCGCGAAAATGGCTCCATCGGGATGAATTTCTGTTTTTTTGATAACAGGTTCGAAAGGTGGTGATGTCCATAATTCCATTGGATCTGGTGGCTGAACATCATAATGTCCGTAAACTAAAACGGTAGGTAAATTTGGGTCGATTATTTTCTCTCCGTAGATAATTGGATAACCCGGAGTGTCGCAAGTTTCGACAAAATCGCAGCCTGCTTTTGATAAACTTTCTTTTACAGCCTCTGCTGTGTCGATAACATCTTGCGAATATGCAGTGTCGGCACTAACCGACGGAATTTTTAATAATTCGATCAACTCATTGATAAAGCGATCTTTATGTTGTTGAACGTACGACTTAATATTTTCCATTTAAAAGATTTTTATAGAATTTCAAAAATACAAAAAAGAGAATTAATATTTTTTTTCAAAAATGCTTTGAAAATTCGAAGTTATGCTTATCTTTGCACCCACAATTACGCGGATATGGTGAAATTGGTAGACATGCCAGACTTAGGATCTGGTGCCGCAAGGCGTGTAGGTTCGAGTCCTATTATCCGCACTGAAAAAGCTTCTGAGAAATCAGAAGCTTTTTTGTTTTTGGCGTAATTCTAATTCAAATTATTTTTCATTATAATTCTTTTTTATATTTAACAGTTTTCTAAACATAGTCCTATTCCATGTAGCAAGTTGAACTTATTAATTGCAATAACTAAATCTAAAAAAATGAATTCTTTAAAAATATTCGACGAAACATATTCTAACAAAAAGAACTTTATCTTTTTAATTTTTTTTGAATTACTAAATAATGCTGAATTTGAAAACTTACTTCCTAATGAATATAGCATTTTATTAAAAAAATTCAATCAAAATCTACAATATAAAAATTTTGAAAAATTAGATTTAAACATTATTCTAAAGGAAGATAATAAATCTTATTTTATTAAAATTTTCGAATCAATTTACTCCAACAGATTCAGTTCACTATTGGGTAATATTAATACAGCCCTAAAATCAAAAATATTTCTTGATAAAGATTTAAAACAAATCGGAAAAATACTTTACGAGGAATTAGACAATAAAGCAAATGAAACTGATTTTTATAATGCAATAATACACTGTTTGAAATTCGAAAGTTTTCACGTTTTAAGCATTGTAAATCAAGAAGACTTAATTGATGATTGGATATCAATTAGCGAAACAGGGCAATTGAGAATAAATTACAACATGACAAACTGGAGTCCTATCGGGTCAAAAATTGAATTAAAAATTGAAAAATTTAACGACGATTTTTTTAAGTTTATTTGTTTAGCAAAAGCAATGGATTACGATTCTAGAGAAATTCTTTTAGTAGAAGTCCACGAGACAAACATTAAAATTCAAGATGGCTTTTTTTATCATTATCATTTTGAATCAAATATTTTTCTTTACAAAAAACCAATTTACGACTTTAAAAATGACACATTTAAAACGGAAATTGATGACTATCATTTTTTGTTTCAAAGAAAAAATTTGCCCCTTTCAGTTCATTAATCTTTTAAATATAAAAAACAGTTTGTTTATAGGCCTTCGCCAAAATCACAAAATAAGTCAATATATATCACTACAAGAAACTAATATACTGTTGTCAAGTTTTTTTGCGAAGATTCCCCCTTCCTCGGAATGATATACAGTACTTAAAACCAACCTCATTTTTACTCACTGTCCAAATAAGGATCCAAAACTTCTGCCAACTTATTTAGCCAATAAAATTATCATCAAGAGTATTGAATTCAGTTTCTACCGTTTCGCAGCCTCTAATTGCGCATAACGAAAGAACATAATTTACTTACCGTATTGTCTTTGCCATTTCTTTAGGATCAATGGTCTTTGTAAAAAACTCTATTAATCTGGTTTCAACTTCTTCTGAAAAATGATTTGTCTTCATAATTTTAGATTTTAAAATATTACAAAAATCATTCAAACTTTATTTCATTTGAACCCATATATGCGTTCAACTCTAATTATTATTTTCATATACAAAATCTATTTTTAATTTTACCACAAATCCAAAAAGCTACCAATGATTAAAACCAAAAAATTCCAACTTACCAAAAAAGAATATTTCATGTTCCTTGTTAAACTTGAATTAAAAAGACGAGGATGGTTATTTGCTTTTATGTGGATATTTTCTGCTATTGTTCTTTTTACCGGAAAGAAAGATTCTTTTAGTTTTTTTATTATAGTTGTCGGATTTATTTATCCCGTTCTTACTATTTATAAATATTGGAGTTTTGCAAATTCAAAGGAAAACAAAATTATTTTTAAAGAAAGACAATACGAAATTTTACCTGATAGAATCATTTCCCGTATGGGTGAAATATCAGAAGGTACAATTGATGTACAGAATTTTATAAAAATTTTTGAGCTAAAAGATCTCTATCTTTTATACATTTCTAAAGGTCAGACATTTTTTCTTCCAAAACGAATTTTTGAAACTCGGGAAGATGAAAATTGGTTTAGAAATGAAATATTTTTGAAAGTTAAAAACAGATAAATTTTGGCTAAAATCATCTCTTTTAAAACATAAAATAATCTCCAGTTAAACTCTTAATATGTTCAAAATCAACTTTCGCTATTATTCTTCTTTTTGTTTTAAGCTCCTGTCTCGTTCAGCGAAAAGTTTTAGAAATGGACGATTGGTATGCTTTTACTAAAACCAATACAACACAACAGCAACCATCAGATATTTATGAGTTTAAAGACGGAATGATTCGCATGCATGGAAATGACAATAGTTGTTTGATGACCAAAAACAGCTATAAAAATTTTGAACTTACCTTAGAATACAGATGGAATCTTGAAGATAAATACAAAAAAAACAGTACAAAAAACAGCGGTGTAATGTATAATATTCCGTTAGATGCCTCTGACAAAATCTGGCCGAAAGGCATTCAATTTCAAATAAAAGAAAATACTACGGGAGACTTTATTTTCCTGGATCAGGTAACCGCAAAAGTAAATGGAAAATTAATTGAAGCTGGTGCAAGTGTAGTTTCTCCTAAGTTTTTAGCTAATGAGAATCCGTATGGCGAATGGAATTCTGTATTTATTAAATCTTTAGACGGAAAAATTACGCAATATTTAAACGGAAAATTAGTAAATGAGTGTATGGATGCTTCTTCTAAAGAAGGGAAAATTTCTTTGAATTATGAACGTGTGCCAATTGATTTCAGGAATATTAGAATAAAACGTACTATGAAAATATAATTTTCGGCTAAGTTTTTTCCGCCACGAATTCACGAATTTTTAAATTAATTCGTGAATTCGTGGCGGAAACTTAGTGTGCTTACTTACTTACTTACTTTATATTGGAATTTAATAACTCAATTATCTTATCCACATTTACTTCACTATAATCATTAATATAATAATGACAAGGAGGCAATTGTTCTTTTGTGTGCGTACTCAAAACACCAACTACTTTCATTCCGGCATTTAAGCCCGCTGTAACGCCCGAAAAAGAATCTTCGAAAACAACGCAGTCCGACGGAGAAACTCCAACACGTTCTGCAGATTTTAAATATACTTCCGGATTTGGTTTATGCTGTTTTACGTCTTCGCTGGACATCATCGAATCCATTTTTTCATCTAGTTTTAAAACATTGGCAATTAAATCCAGGTTCGCACGCGGTGCCGATGTTGCAACAGCCGTTTTAAAACCACGAGATTTCAATTCGCTTAAAAAATCTAAATAATGCGGAATCGTTTCGACTTTGTCTTTATAAACCTCACGAAACATTCCTTCTTTTTCGTCTTCCAGTTTTATAAGTTCTTCTCCGGTAATGGGACGCTTGAAAAAATGCGTCATGATATAACCGTTGTGTTTTCCGTACATATGTTCTTCAAATTCTTGTGCTGAGTGAGGAATTTCATATTTATCGAAAAACGCCTCGAAAGCTTTTGCATGATGTGGATTCGTGTGACAAATCACGCCATCCATATCAAAAATTACACATTGCTGCTTCATTATATATTTTGTTTTTTTAACGGTCGCAAGATAATTAATTCCCCAGAGTTGCACAGAGGTTTCTCGCAGAGATTCGCTAAGATTTATTTTACTCTCGCAATCCCGATAGCTATCGGGAGCAGAGTCGCAAAGTTTTTATTTAAGTAAAAATTAATCACACGGTTTGTCATCCAGAGCAAACTTGAAACCTGAAACAAAAATTTACCCAATCCAAATCTTACTCTTAACCAAGGTCATCGTTTGTCTTAAATGCTGATTTAATGCGATAAGAATAATCAAAACCACCAAACCGTATCCAACAATCGTATAAATTTCCATATCGGCTAATAAAGTGGCTTGTTTGGTAATCGTTCCGAAAACTTTTTTCAAAGCTAATGTATTCGCATTGTCTGCGGAATATCCTTTTGCCATAAAACTCTGTGCTGTTGAAGCAATAGTTTGTTGCGCTTCGGGGCTTTCGCCAGTTACAAATTGGCTTAGTTTTAAAAAGTGCTTTTTGTTTAAAAATACCATTGCATTCTGCATCACGCAAAACCCAATCGTGCTCCCCCAGAAACGTCCAGAAACACCAACAATTCCAGAGGAAACTGCCATTTTAGCCGGAACAGATGATGTGGTAAACAATATTAAGGGAACGAATAAAAATCCGACTCCAATTCCTTGTAAAACATACGGAATTATGATATCTGACAGCGCCACATCGGGCACAAAAAGAAACGTAAACCAAAAATGAAACAATGCAATAAGCGAAAACCCAATGATGAAAATAACTTTGGTAGAAACAGATTTCATCAGAAAATAAGCAGCCAAAATCAGTCCGATTACATTTCCTAATCCGTTAATGTATTGCACGCCCGCAACACGCGACGGATCCCAATTCCAAATAGAGAACATCGCCGAATGACAAAGACTAAGCGTTGCTCTACTGATATAAAAAAGGAAAAATAATAAAAAACCAATACGCAGATTAGCATATTTAAAAACTTCAAAATTAAAAGTTGGTCTTTTTACCAAAAGCTCTTTAAAGATGAACAAACCTCCCGTTATCAAGGCAATGATCAACATTAAAACCATTTCAGAAGATTCAAACCAATATTTTTTCTCGGCATAAACAAAAAAGTAAGCACCGCAAAGAATGGCAGTTAAAACCAAAATATAACTCAGCCAGTCGATTTGGTACAGCGGAATTTTCTTTGTGATTCGGTGTCCGCGAAAAGTAACCAAAATCAAAAAGACATTCAAAACCTGAAGTCCGCCCGAAACGTACAGCATGTATTTCCAATCGTAATGATCCAGAAACCAAACAGCAATATTCATAATAAACGGCGTCGACAACAACAGTGAACCGTAATAAAAGGAAAACCCAATTATAATGGCGTTTTTAGAATTAAACTGCTCAATCAACAATTGCCTGATCGTGATTACCGGAAGTGCCATTAAAATCCCCTCAGCAACTCTCAGCAATAAAAACAGATAAAAATTGGTAATATACGCCGATGAAATAATTGTAATTCCGATTACCGAATACACCGCCATCAAATAATTTTTTGCCGGGAAAAAACTCGAGAATCGGCTTTCGATCAAAATCGTAGCCAACAAAGTTCCGTAGGTAACGCACATCGCAAACTGCAAATCTTCTGGCTCAATGTCCAGAAAACTTGCCGCGTAGGTTACGTTTGAAGTATAAACTCCCAATAAAATCATGGAATGCAGCAAACAGACAAACAAAATAATAATGATTGCCCATTTTGGAACCCAGGATTTAAAAATACTTTTATCTTCCATTTTAGTGGTGTTCGGCGATAACGGTGATATTCATTCCGGCTCTTAAAAAGTCGGTTTCTTTATCGTTGTCTTTTAACTGAATTCGAACCGGAATTCTTTGTTCGATTTTTACGAAGTTTCCTGTTGCATTATCCGGAGGAAGCAAAGAAAATCTTGCCCCACTTGCAGGCGATAACGAAATAATAATTCCTGTAAATTCTTTATCGTTTATAGCATCAGCCTCAATTTTAACTTCCTGTCCAACAGTTAAATATTGCAATTGTGTTTCTTTAAAATTGGCTGTAATCCATTTTTCTTTGCTGACAATTGATAGCAGCGATTGACCTTCTTTTACCAATTGTCCCGGTTGTAAAGTTCTTTTCCCGATCCAGCCGTCATAAGGTGCTGTAATAATCGTGTACGAAAGAAACAATGCTGCATTATCAGCAACAGCCTGTTTAGAAGCAATATTAGTCTGCGTAGTTGGAACATTAGCTTCAGCAACAGAAGTACTTAAAGCAGATGAATGAATTCTGTTTTTCATTTCCTGAAAATGCGCCTGTGCCGATTCGTAATCTGCTTTTACTTTCTCCAATTGCTGAGCTGTTGCCGCTTCCTCTTTTACCAAAGCTTTGTATCGCTCGTACTCTAATTTTGTTTTCCAAAGATTAGATTTCGAAGCTTCCAATTGCGATTCGCTAATTGCAGTTGTACTTGCTGTCGTTACCACATTCTTCTGAGCCACAACACTACTTTGCTGTGCATTTTGAACATCAGCAAGTGCCACATTCAATTTCGATTTGTATTCCCTGTTATCAATCACAACCAAAGTATCACCTTTATGCACAAACTGATTTTCATCAAAACGAACTTCCTGTACATAACCCGTAATTCTCGACATAATTGGCGTTACATATTGCTCCATCTGAGCGTCATTGGTTTCTTCATGATTGCTGTTGAAAACATAAAACCAAATCCCTAAAATAACCCCGCTCACCACAAGCGCACAAGCAATAATTGTTATTAATATATGAAACGTTCTGTTTCTTCTAGTCTCATTTTTTATCTTAACCATAAACTCTATATCTTTTTGTCTATTTTCTATTCTCTATATTCTATTTTCTATTTTCCAAAATCTCGCCTCTTAAGTCTAAATCTTGTCTCTTGCCGCTAAAAGTCTTGCTTCTAAGATCTAACTTTGAGGCATTATCCCCGCCGTATGCAACAACTCATAATGTTTTAAAACAGCATCCAATCGGGTAGAAACTTTATTGTATTTTGCCTGTAATAAAGCATTATCAGCATCAACCATTTCGGTTATTAAAACCAATTGGTTTAAGTATTTCAGCTTTACAATGCGGTAATTTTCATTGGCTAAATCCAAAGCCTTGTCTACCACCACAAATTTTTCAAGGATTTCCTGATATTGTGTATGCTCTTTGTATAGCTTATCCTGAATCTCATCTTTTATAATTTCAGACTGCATTTGTTGCCATTCGATTTTGGTATTGGCCTGTTGCATTTTGGTCCTGTTTTTATACAAAGCCGAAATGTCAAAATGAGCCTCGATACCCACTTGACCTAAAGTGTACAAATACGGATTTGGCGGAAAAAATTTGTAGTTCGGATAGTAAAATCCATAATTCCCGAAGAAGTTTACCGTTGGCAGATAATTGCCTTTAACCAATTTCAACTCGGTTTTTTTGATATCCAATTCCTGGCTCGCAATTCGCATTTCTTCATTCTGAGTAGCTTTACTCAAATAAAAGTCATAGGGATCTAAACCCTGCATTTCATCCAGATTTGCCGTAGTATCAATCGCGATTTCTTCATTTTCCGGAAGCTGAATTAAAGTTTTCAGATCGTGAAGCGCAATTTTTATGTTTTTGGAATTCGTAAGCGCATTTAATTCACGATCCGAAAGCTGTAATTCGGCTCTAATCACTTCATTTTTGGTAAGCGTACCGTGTTTTTGAAGTGACTGTACTTCTTTCAATCGGCTTTTTTCTTCTTTGATATTTTCTTCAAAAATCTTCTGAAGTTCCATCATTTTATAAATTGCCAGATAGTTTGCAACCACTTCCAGCTCAATATCATTTTCAGTCTTTTCTGTTTTTATTTTGGCGATTTCACTTTCCTGATTCGCAATTTTGATGGCGTTATTGATCTTATTTCCAGCATAAATTGGCATTGTAAAAGTGGAATTTACCTGATAAATTTCAGGAATTGCCTTAGTAACTTCTTTACCGTTCAGGAAACCGCTTCCTTTGAACTCCGTAATATTGGTAATTCTCGAATACTCGCCGTTTAATTCGATCTCCGGCAAGCGGAGTTCTTTTCTTTCTTTGATGTTTTGCTCTGATAGCGTTGCCTCCAATTGCGATCTGAGGATTTTTTTATTGTTTTCTTTAGCCAATTTCAAAGCTTCACTTAATGAAACCGAATGAATTTCCTGTGCTTGTACACTATTGAAGATGAATACAATTAGAAATAACAGCAGGATTTTGAGAAAACAATCTTCTGTAGAATTTGTTGTTTTATTAAGGAACATGAGTACATAAATAAATTATGGTGCAAAGTTCCCACATTATTTTGTTGACTGATAATTCTAAAAAGTCAATAACATATTCATTTCAGACAAATGTTAAAATTGTGATTTTCGAAAACGTTATATTAAAACACTGAAAAACAATTCATTAAAACATTTCTTATTTTAAAGGTTTTACGCAGATTTAAAAGGATTTAGGCAGATTATTATTTATTAGGGATAGTTTATGAGAAATTTAAAAAGATTTAGACAGAAATTTTTAAAATAAATCTGCGCTGAACTGCTAAAATCTGCCAAATCTGCGTGAAATACTTTTAAACCCATCTGCGAGAGAAATAATTTTTTATCTGCTTTTTAAAATATCCTCCCCGTTCAGGTAGTCAGAAGGTCGTTGTCCGAGGATTTTGAAGAAGGTATTACTGAATGTCGGTACACTACTATAACCAACCTCCAGCGCTACTTCTTTGACCGAAAGCTTTCTGTCTAATAGCAATTCTATCGCTTTCAGAATTCTTCTGATGGTATAATATTGTATGAAAGACATTTTGAGATCTTTTTGAAACAAGCGATACAAAGAGCGCTCGCTATATCCGAATTCATGGGCAACTTCAGAAAAGAGAATTGTTTCTCCTAAATTATTCTCAACATGTCGAAGGATTTTCCCTAGTCGTTTGTCTTTTGGCTGTGGTAATTCCAAAGGCAGATTGTTTGTGCAAATTTGAGGAAGAATTGCTTTTATCGCTTTGGCAATTGTAAAGTTCGGAGAACCTTTCTTCAAATCACCATTCCACTGATTGGTAAAAAGCATCATTTGAAGCAGTAAATTATTCACGGGATAAATACCTTCATTTTTATAAAAGGCATCTTCATCCTTCTCCACTGGAAAATATAGATTTCGCATCATCACATTTTCCGACTTTGGCTGAATACTGTGCTCTAAGCCAGCCGGAATCCAGATAAAATGTCTTGCCGGTAAAAAATAGCTTTTTGTTTCGGTCGTTACAAAAACCACATCCCCTTCGGCATATAGCATTTGTGCTTTATTGTGTTTGTGCGTCGGAACCAACAACTCTCCCATCAAATCATGATGACAATAAATGCTTTTTTTATCAGCATCTACTTTTGTGAGGTAATACTTATCTATTTTAAAGGTTGATCTTTCCATTGAAGATAATATCTTTCTTGCGATATATAAATGTAAGGAAAATTAAATTCCAAATTCCAATTAGTACATTGGTCGTTTGGGATCTGGAATTTTTTATTTGGGATTTATTTTAGAAAACTTTCTAAAATAAAAAAGCCTTTCCGTTAAGAAAGGCTTCTTCCAATATTGCGGTCTGGACGGGACTCGAACCCGCGACCCCATGCGTGACAGGCATGTATTCTAACCAACTGAACTACCAAACCAACTGCGTTATTGTGAGTGCAAAAATACAACAGAACTTTGATTCTGCAAGGGTTTTTGCGAATAAAAATTCATAAATTTTTAATCATCTGATTTTAAATAAATTCCAAACTTAAAAATTCCAAATTCCAATAATAATAGATGGGTCTTTATCTAAGTTTGAAACAATAACAAAGGTTTTTCTTTCTCTTTATTGTAGCGAACAAGACTCGAGCGATAGCGACTGAAGAAGCAAATCACATAACGGATTTACAGTACGTCGCTCTCTGGATGTGATTTCTCGTTCCTCGAAATGACAAACTATGCGTTTAAATGGAATTTGCCAAATGGCTATAAATCAAAAAAGCCATCCACAAAAGTGGAAAGCTTTTCATTGGTCTAACTACTAAACCAGCTACGAGTTACAAAGTCGTAGCAAACAACACAACTAATCTTAGATACCGTTTTTGGGCAAAAAAGCCTTTCTTAAAAGAAAGGCTTTTCCCAATATTGCGGTCTGGACGGGACTCGAACCCGCGACCCCATGCGTGACAGGCATGTATTCTAACCAACTGAACTACCAAACCTCTGCGTTATTGCGGTTGCAAAGATAGTACAGAATTTCATTTCTGCAAGTGTTTTGCTAAAAAAAATTAAATATATTTTCAAATTCTTAGCCAAAGTTTTGTTTTTCAACTAAATATGTAGTCAGAATTTTTTCAAAATTATCGCCAACATTCACCGGAACGTACTTAATTTGGTTCTTGGCGCAGGTTAAAGCCAGGTTTTTAAAGTACGCTTCAGCCCTTTTTTCGTATTCCACTTTTACATTATCAGCAAAAATCGATACTTCTTCACCTGATTCTACATCAATAAACTTCCGTGGTGTATTATCAAAATCGAATTTCAGCTCGGTTTCATGATCAACCACGTGAAATAAAACCACTTTGTGTTTGTTGTGTTTAAGATGTTGCAATGCATTAAAAAGCTTTTCGTCATCTTCTGACTGAAACATATCGGTAAACAGAATAATCATCGAACGGCGGTGCATTTTCTCCGCAATTTGATGCAAGTACGTAATCGTATCTGTGCTTTTTTTGACTTTTGGCTGTTCTAATAATTGCTCCAGTTTATTGAGCAGCATTCTATGATGACGGTCACTTCCTTTTTCGGGAGCGTAATATTCGTAACTATCTGAGAAAACGCTTAACCCAACGGCATCACGCTGTTTCTTTAAAATATTCATCAAAACGGCCGAGGCCAAAACGGCAAAACCAATCTTCTTTTCATAAAAAGGCTGATTCGATTTTAGTTCAGGATAATGCATTGACGACGAATTATCGACAATAAGATGACAGCGTAAATTGGTTTCTTCCTCAAAACGTTTCGTGTACAAACGATCGGTTTTGGCAAATAATTTCCAATCGATATGTTTGGTACTTTCTCCTGCATTATAGACTTTATGCTCAGCAAATTCAGCAGAAAAGCCATGAAACGGACTCTTATGCATTCCGGATATAAAACCTTCTACAACCTGATTCGCCAGCATTTCGAGATGCTGAAAACTGGAGACTTTCTCTATTTCCGATTCAATTTTCATTCGGTTTCTTTTTTAATATTTTGAGCACGGCATAAACTCGTCTGTCGCCTGAAATAATTTTCGTTTTAATATTGGACTAAAATTAGGGTTTTCTTTTAAGAAACGCTGTACTTCATCAAAAGCATATTTTGAAGAATAGCATTTGTTCTGAAACACCATTTTCTAAAACAAGATTTTCTGATAAAAATAAAATTTAAAACCTTAATAAATCGCCTTATTTATCTTTTTTATTAATTTCTATTATTATCCCGTCTTCTTATTACCTAACAATCAGTCGATCATAAATTACAAGGCCTTTAATTTAAGCTTCGTTGAAATCGCAAACATTAGATAATATAGCATAATACATTTTACTGTTTTTTTCTTATTTTGCTATCGATTAATTGTAAAACACTCAAATACAATTGCGTACGCCAAGCACTTTTAATTTAAAAAAACATCGCATGACAAAGACATTAAAACTGAGTTACTTCCTCCTACTTTTTCACACCTTTATTTTTTGTAATGCGTCAGGCAAAATTGTCAATGAAGAACCAAAACTGAATTACACTGTTTCGTTTGAAAATCCGGAATCGCACTATCTTGAGGTTACCTTAAATTTTGATAATATTCACGCTAAAAAAACCACTTTATCACTACCTGTATGGACACCGGGTTATTATTTAATTTTAGAAACGCCACGATATATCATAGATTTTGAAGTTGTAGATGAAAACGACAAAAAGATTTCATGGAAGAAAAACACTAAAAATTCCTGGGTTATAGAAAATGGTGCTAAAACTAAATTCGCAGTAAAATACAGGGTTTTTGCAAATAAAAAATCAGTTGCAGAATCGTACGTTGACGCAAACAAGGCTTTTTTAATGCCCAACACTATTTTCATGCATATCGAAAACAGTATCAACAATCCTGTTACTTTGACATTGTATAAAAATGCAAATTGGAGCACTATTTCGACAGGGTTAAAATGCATTGATAAAAACAAAAACACCTATTACGCTGAAAATTTTGACATTTTTTATGATAGCCCAATTTACATTGGTAACCAAAAAACTATTAATTTTGAAAATGAAGGAAAGACCTATTCATTAGGGATTGCCACGCCGCAAGGACTGGATGACGAGAAATTTGTTGGTGATCTGAAAAAAATCATGAGCGCAACAACGTCAATCATGCAAAAAATTCCGTACGATCATTACAGTTATATTATGATGGAAGCCGGAGGCGGAGGACTAGAACACTGGAACTCACAAGCCATTTTTACAAAAGGTTCTTTTGATGCCAAATCAAAACAAGAATATACTGATTTCATGAATTTTATCACACATGAGTATTTTCACTTATATAATGTAAAAGCAATCAGACCAATAGAATTAGGCCCTTTTGATTACAATAAAGAAAACTACACCACAATGCTTTGGGTTTCAGAAGGCTTTACAGTTTATTACGAATACATAATTATGATGAAGGCCGGTTTACTTGACGGCAAAGATGCGCTGAAATACCTTTCGAGCTCCATAAAAAAATATGAAAACGAAGAAGGAAGCAGACATATGTCGCTTGCACAATCTAGTTTCGACATTTGGCTGAACTTCTTTAATAATGAAAGCAATGCCAAGCAAACTGTAATATCGTATTATGACAAAGGCCCTACAATAGGTTTATTATTGGATTTAGAAATTAGAAACAACACGAATAACAAAAAATCACTAGATGATGTTATGCGTTTTTTATATAACGAATACTATATGAAAAAGAAAAGAGGCTTTACTGAAGCTGAATTCTGGTCTGTCTGCGAACAAACATCACAAAAATCCTTAGACGAAATAAAAACATACGTTAACAGCGTAAATGAAATTGATTATCAAAAATACCTAAGCTATGGAGGTCTTCAAATCGATTTGACACCCGTTAGTACGGCAGAAAAAAACGATAAATTCACGAAACGAAATTATACCATTTCCGAATTGCCTAATACGACTAAACTCCAGCTAGAAATCAGAAAGTCTATTTTCAATTTTTAGGCAGTTTATTAAAATAAAAAAGAGATTCAGATTAAAGAATGTTTGCTACTAATTTTATTTTGAATGCTGCTTAAAAAAGTTAGCCACAGATTAAGGGGATTAAAATGATTTCTTTTACTTTATAATTCTCTCGCAGATTCCGCAGATATGGCAGATTAATAAAATTCAGACCCCTTTTATCTGCGAGAGAAATTAATTTTAAAAATCATTTTAGTCTGTGTAATCTGTGGCAAAAAAAACCAATTTTAAAGCCAGTAAAAATTCGCGCAATTGCTTCGCCTATTCACTATAGCACGAGTCGTGGCAACCCTTTACAATTCGTGGCTAAGCCCCAAATAAAAAAGGCTTGACTTTCGCCAAACCTTTTTTATATCAATTATAATCTTACGATTACAACAAAGCATCTAAACTATCCGCGTAAGTTTGTTTCGGAGCAACTCCTACTTGTTTACCTACAACTTCACCGTTATGAAAAACCAAAACGGTTGGTATGTTACGCACACCATATTTTGCAGCGAATTCCTGGTTAGCATCCACATCCACTTTACCAACAACAACTTTACCTGCGTATTCGTCGCTTAATTGGTCAATGATTGGTCCAACCATTCTACAAGGACCGCACCATGCTGCCCAAAAATCTACCATTACTGGTTTATCTGACTTTAAAACTACTTCGTCAAAAGTAGCATCTGTTATTGCTAATGCCATAATATCTTAGGTTTAAATTACGTCTGAATTATTAATCTTCAAACTAGAGTACAAATTTAAAAATTAAATACGAATGAAACACCATTCCCAAATTAGTTTTGATTATAAATGTATTGTCAATAGTTATATAATTTACATGTTTGGGCTTTCTAAAACATTTTATCTCAATAAATTGAATATCAAATTATTAAAATAACATTAATTTTTATGTTATCTTTAATGTTGAGAAAATTCGTTCCTATGACAGCAACTTTACATAGAATAAAAAACTTTCTACAATCAGCCGGTTTTAAAAAATACGCCAAACGCTTTGGATATTTTGTTTTAGGACTTGTCGCATTAGTGTTAATTGCCGGTGCCGGACTATCGATTTATTTTAATCGGAACAAAACCGAGATAATGGCCAAAATCAATACCAAAATCAACGATAATATAAACGGTGATTTTCATATTGGCGATTTTCAATATAAATTTTTAACCGGTTTACCCAATTTTACTGTGGCACTAAAAGATGTTGAACTCAAAGACAAACAGTGGAAAACCCATAAACATACTTTACTAAAAACCAAAGAAATCGAAGTGCGTTTAAACGTTTGGAGTTTGCTTCAAAAGGAAATCAACATTCATAAAATCCTGATCAACGACGCTCAGATTTATCTTTATAAAGCCGAAAACGGCTATTCTAACTCAGATATTTTTAAACCAAAAAAGAAAAAAACACCCGAAACTCAATCTGACAGCGAAACCACCATTGATGAAATCGACCTCAACAATGTTCATTTTGTGCTGGACAATCGCATTGGACATAAATTATTTGATTTTGATGTCGCCAGCCTAAAATCGAAAGTAGATTACGACGGAGACGACTGGAAAACCGATTTGTTTCTGGATACTCAAATTGGCAGTTTGGCCTTCAATACCGTTCACGGAAGTTTCGCCAAACAAAAACGACTCAAAGGCACTTTTGCCGTTACCTATTCTGCTGAAAGAGAAAAAATAGATGTAAAAACAGATGGTTTAAAAATTGGATCCGATTCTTTTGACATTGTTGCTTTTTTCAATTTAGCCAAAGGCAGTGCGCTGTTCGGCATCAATATTAGTACTACGATTTTATGGCAAAATGCTTCCAATTTATTATCGGCAAACATCAGTTCTAAGCTGAACCATTTTAATCTAAAAAAGGAAATTGATGTGAATTGCGACATCAAAGGCGATTTTAATGCCGAAGGTGATCCACGAATTGTTGTTCAGGCGGAAGTTCATAATAATGAATTGAGCATTCCGGATGGATTATTGACTGATTGTAATTTCAAAGGCATTTTCACCAATAATTTTAAACCAAAAGAAGGTTTTAGCGATGCGAATTCAGCTGTAATTCTAACCCGTTTTTCTGCAAAATACAGAAATGTGCCACTTAAAATTGCCCAATTATCGATCAACAATCTCGAAAAACCATTGGCAACCGGAATAGTGAATTCTGATTTTGACCTTCCCGTTATGAACGAAGAAAACACCGAGAAATGGATTCATTTTACCGAAGGTCACGCCACGCTCAACCTTAAATTTCAGTTTGATATTGTCAATTTATACATCACCAAACCACGTTTTATTGGCAATGTCGATGTTAAAAATGTTTCTTTCCATTTTATTCCCAAAAACATTCATGCCGAAAAAATCAACGTGCAGCTTGAGTTTACGCAAGAAGCCCTGATCATTAATAAAATTGCCTACAAAAATAAAAACAACACCATTTTTATAGACGGAAAAATCAATAATTTCCTTAATCTCTATTACGATGCTCCCGAAAAAATGGTCGTAAACTGGAATATCTATTGCCCAAGCATAGATGTCAGACAGTTTATGGGCGTTCTGGCTACTTCTCAAAAAAAGAAAGTGAATGCCAAAAAACCATCTATGTCCCAACAGTTACGTAATGCCATCGAAAAATGTGTTGTCGACATTAACCTCAAAGCCGATAAAATCACCTACAATAAATTAACCGCCACCAACACCAAGGCCCAAATCCAAATGATCGATTCCCGATTGTTGATCAAAAACGGTTCACTCCAAACTTGTGGAGGAAGTATTAATTTTAGCACCACACTTTCGCCAAGTGGCAAAAATTATAGTTTCGTCTCCAACGCACAGGTCAATCAGGTTGATATTACCAGTTTTTTAAAGTCCTTTAGCAATTTCGGAATCAAATCGTTTACTCCAAATAACATTCGCGGAAGGCTTACCAGCAAGGCCGATGTAACCGGAATGATCCATAACGGTGAATTAGTCCCTAATTCAACACACGGAAGTCTCAATTTCAAGGTCAGTAACGGTGCTTTAGTCAAATTTGAGCCTATTATGAAAGTGGGCAAATTTGCGTTTCCGTTTCGCGATGTCGAAAACATCACTTTCAGCGATTTATCCGGCGATTTCAAACTTCGTGGTGAACTCGTCGATGTAAAAAAACTCACCATAAGTTCCAGTGTTCTAAACCTCGATGCCGAAGGTATTTATTCCTTTGGCCGTGGCACCAATATGGCGCTCACCATCCCACTCCGAAACTCCAAAGACGACGCCAAACTCGCCACCAAAGCCGAACGCGACGCCGTCCGCGACCGCGGAATTGTCCTGCATTTAATTGCCGTTGATGATAATGGAAAAATGAAAATTAAATGGGGGAAGAAGGATAAGGGGAAATAAATTTATTAGAATATTCAGGAGCTATTTCCTGCTATCCGCTTGTATCAGAGCTAGGAGACTTGGTTTCAAGAGAAGTTTAGAAAAATTAAATTTCTTCTATCCCTAAAGATTTAAAGAATTCAAAAGTTCCATCATACATAAATTCCTGTCTCGTTACATCTTCATTATTCCCATTTGGAATATAAATTACCATTCCTTGTCTGGCTCTCGTTAATAAAACTCGGTAAGAATTAATTAAGTAATTTGTTATTTCAGGACTATTAATATTTTGCCATTTGGTCCCTTTAAATTTTCTATAATTCCATTCATTATTGTAATAAAATAAATCTCCATCCCAAGCAACGCAAGTCCAATCTAATTCTAATCCTTGTATATCGAATTCTGTAGCAACTTCTTCAAGAAAATAAGACGAACGAATATCGTCCTTATCATTTAAAAACCAAATTACATATGATTATATACAATTTGGTTAATTTAAAAAAATATGATCGAATATTCAATTTTAGAAATCCCAACTGTACTTAATCCACCCGTAAAACTTATAGATATTATTTACAATTGTCCTATTTGTGATTATGAAATTGAAATAGATATGGATGTAGATGATAGAAGTTTTGTAAAGTGTGATTGCTGTGATCAATAATTAAATTTAGAATTAAGAAAATCTAAATTAGCAATAATTACCTCTTGCCTTTTTTGTTTGCTCTTGATTGTCGAGCTACTTACGGGGATTCCTCGTGCCTCGCAATGACAAAAAAATGCACACAAAATTTCATAATGTTTCCTTAACTCACTTGGCTTTTCATCTTAAAAAAGATAGCTTTGAGAAACAATCATTAAAATATAAACCATATAAAAATTCAAATCAATACCGACAAAAACATCGAAGGACACGAAAGATTAGAAGCTTATTTTTCTGGAGAATTAGAAAAAGGGCTTACCCGTTTTGAAGAAAAAATAACTCGCGTTGAAGTACATTTTGGAGACGAAAATGGCGAGAAATTCAGTTTAAACGATAAGAAATGTGTAATCGAAGTCCGTACAGCAAAACTACAACCCATAACCGTTACAGAACACTCAGATACACTTGAAAAAGCTTTTAGTGGCGCTTTGGCTAAAGCCAAAAAAACACTGACGACTACTTTCGAAAAGCAAAAAAGTTTTTAAATAGAAGATTTCATAAAAAAAAGACGTTTCGATTTGAAACGTCTTTTTTTTATTTTTAAATAGGTTCAAAGGCTCAGAGAGACAAAGAGACAAAGATTTTGATTTCTTTGTGCCTTTGAGCCTTTGTAGCTTTGCTCCTTTCCTTTATGATTTCGGTAAAGGCTGACCTACTGCGATGTCGCAACGGTGTCCTGGTTGTCCGTGAGCTGGATTCATTCCATCGGCAACTTTAGGCGCTTCAGTACTCAATAAAGCCGGAACTGCATTTGTATTATTCGCTGGTGGTGTAACTGTAAAAGTTTGTGAAGTACTTCCGCTTTGGGCTGAAGTTGAAGCTGAAGTTGCCGCAACTGGTTTTGCAACCGGAGAATTTAAAGGCGATCCAACCGGAATATCACATCTGTGCCCTGGCTGACCGTGCGACGGATTCATTCCTTTCGCCACTTTTACCGGAGCTGCAGCAGTTGTAGTTGTAGTTACCACATTTTTCTGATTCGGATTTACCTGTACCGTTTGTGTTGGTTGAGCAGTTGCCGTTTGTCCTTGCGTTGGAGCAGAATTCAACGGTGCACCCACTGCAATATCACAACGATGTCCTGGCTGTCCGTGTGCCGGATTTAATCCTTTTGTTTCACCCAATACCGTATTCGGATTAGTCTGTGGCTGTGGGGCCTCCACTACCGACTTGACTTTTGCCGTATCTTTTACCAATCCCAATTTAACTAATTCAGAAGTTGGTGTACTTTCCTGAGGTTCTAATTCCTTTTTGCAAGACACAAAAAACAATGAACTAATAACAATCGAACTGATAAATATTTTCGGATTCATGATCTGGTATTTTAAAACAATCAAAGATAGTAAATGAATGTTTACAGCATATAAGTTATGTAAGAGAATTTAAGTTTTGCTTTACTTTGTAGATTAATCTCCCAGTCCCGATAGCTATCGGGAGCAGTCGCAAAGTTTTGATTTTTAGGTTCGGTTTGTCATCCTGAGGAACGAAGGAACACAATAGTAGCTCCGCAACGAGAATCGCCAATCTTTGTAGAATTCCTTGTGTGTTCCTTCCTTCCTCAGGATGACAAATAAGCCTTACGACTCCTATCTCCAATACTTATATGAGCTTCTATTTAAAAAATTAAGCACAAAGTAAACACCCCAATTAAATGAACTTACATCACTTATATGGTGAAAAAATATTTTTCTTACCTTTAACTCAAATAACCTGTCTTATGAAAAAATCAATCCTACTTTTATTATTTGTGACCGTTTTTGCTAATGCTCAAAATGCGGAAAAAGAAAAAATCAACAAAACACTCGATGCCTGGCACAAAGCCGCTGCCGATGTGAAATTTGAAGACTATTTTAATGCAATGACAGAAGATGCGATTTTCATTGGGACGGATGCTACTGAAAACTGGGTTAAACCAGACTTTCAGACTTGGGCACAACCTTTTTTCAAAAATGGCAGAACTTGGAATTTTACGACTCTGGAACGTCATATCTTTTTTGACAAAACCGGAAATGTGGCCTGGTTTGATGAATTGCTAAATACACAAATGAAAATTTGCCGCGGTTCTGGTGTTTTGGTAAAAGTGGGAAAAGAATGGAAAATTCAGCAATACGTTTTATCGATGACGGTTCCTAATGACGAAGTTGATGCTGCGATCAAAATAAAAGCACCAATCGAAGATGCCCTGATTGCGAAACTTCAAAAAAAATAAACAT
Source organism: Flavobacterium sp. LAR06 (assembly GCF_041946075.1). Taxonomy (NCBI): domain Bacteria; kingdom Pseudomonadati; phylum Bacteroidota; class Flavobacteriia; order Flavobacteriales; family Flavobacteriaceae; genus Flavobacterium; species Flavobacterium sp. LAR06. The sequence continues at coordinate 80,079 of NZ_JAUTYT010000001.1, forward strand.
TTTAGAACTTTCTTATTATAAACCTAACTTTTATAGCACGTTACAAATCACAATAGCAATTTAATTATAACATATTTGACAATTTGCACTCTTTTTTTTGATTCAGAAATACAATTCTATCAAAAAAAGGATCTGAATTTTACAAAATTAACTAAAATCAAACACCTGCCTCTATTTTAACAGCCCTCAAAATCAAAATCTTTATTTTTTTTTAACTTTGACCCCAAAAAAAATAGGGTTCAATAAAGTATTTGAAAAATGAAAATAGAAAGACGCTGGATCATTTCCTTTATTATTATAAGTTTAGTTTGTATTACGGGTGCATTTTGGCCAACAGTTACCGAAAATAATTACGTACTATCAGAATTTGGCACTACAGATGCAATCGTTCCTGCCGACGTTGCCTGGATGTTAACTTCTTGTTGTCTGGTTTTGATCATGACACCGGGATTATCGTTTTTCTATGGGGGAATGGTAGGCAAGAAAAATGTGATTTCGACCATGTTACAAAGTTTTATCTGTTTGGGCGTTGTGACACTTTTATGGGTTACGGTTGGTTTTAGTTTAGCTTTTGGAGATCCGGTAGGTTTTGGATCTGGAGAGCACTTTTACAGTTTCTTCGGAAATCCCACCACTTTTGCTTTTATGGATTACGTTAATATTTTACCACATAAAAAACTAGCGAGCACGATTCCTTTTATGCTTTTTGCCTTGTTCCAAATGAAATTTGCGATCATCGCACCGGCCATTATTACAGGTTCATTTGCAGAGCGCGTTCGTTTTATTTCTTATTTAATTTTTATCAGTTTATTTACGATTTTCATATACGCTCCATTGTGTCACGCCGTTTGGTATCCAACAGGAGTTTTAGGAAGTTATTTTGGTGTTAAAGATTTCGCCGGAGGAACTGTAGTGCATATGAGTTCAGGATTCGCCGCTTTGGCCGGAGTTCTGGTTTTAGGAAAAAGAAAAAACAGTCAGCATATACCAACCAATATTCCGTTTGTGTTATTAGGAACCGGAATGCTTTGGTTTGGCTGGTTCGGATTCAATGCTGGGTCTGCTCTTGCAGCTAATGGAACTGCAGCTATGGCTTTTGCAACGACTACAACTTCATCGGCAGCAGCCATGTTAACCTGGGTTTTCTTTGATCGTATGAACGGCAGAAAAGTTTCGGCTTTAGGTGCCTGTATTGGAGCCGTTGTTGGTCTGGTAGCGATTACGCCGGCAGCAGGATTTGTATCGGTTCCGGAAAGTATGTTCTTCGGATTTGTAACGGCTTTGGTTTCAAACTCTGTTGTAAACTGCAGTTTCTCAAAAAGATTTGACGATACACTTGACGTTTTCGCCTGTCACGGAGTTGGTGGAATTATGGGAATGATTTTAACTGCTATTTTTGCTCACGGTGAAAATGCGAGTTTACTTCACGGTGGCTGGAATGTTTTCGGACATCATATGATGGCGTTGGTACTGGTTTCAATTTTCACTTTCTTCGGAGCTTATTTCCTATTCAAAGTAACGAACTTTATTATTCCGCTAAGAGTTTCAGAAGAATCAGAACACATAGGATTGGATTTATCACAACACGATGAAACTTTAGATCCAAAAACAAAAGCAATTACAGAACCGCATTACGGTTAAGAAAAAATATTCTTTGCATTAAAATTAGCCACAAATTCACGAATTTCTTCTGCTTGTATTGACAACAGATAATTAAAAATTCGTGAATTCGTGGCTAAAAATTTTAAAACCTGATTCAAACTATTTTCATTCGTTTATATTCCTTAATTTTGCTGAAAATTTTTGTAAAAGTGGGAAGTAAAAATAAACTAAAAAGATTCAGAGAAAACGAAACATTTCAAAACGTTTTTCAACCAACCAGAGAAGAAGTTGTAGGCGATTTAATGCCTTTAAAAGGAAAATGGAACTCTGATTTCTTTAAAAATGACAATCCATTAGTTTTAGAATTAGGGTGTGGAAAAGGAGAATATTCTGTTGGATTAGCAGAAAGATATCCGGACAAAAATTTTATCGGAATTGATATTAAAGGAGCCCGTTTCTGGAGAGGCGCTAAGACCGCTGTTGAAAACGGACTGCATAATGTTGCTTTTATTCGAACTCAAATCGAATTGATTGATCATATTTTTAATGAAAATGAAGTGGACGAAATCTGGATTACTTTTCCGGATCCGCAAATCAAATACAAAAGAACAAAACACAGAATGACAAACTCTGAGTTTTTGAAATTGTACAAAAAAATCCTTAAAAAAGACGGTGTCGTAAATCTTAAAACCGATAGCGAATTCATGCACGGTTATACGCTTGGATTGCTTCACGGTGAAGGACATGAAGTTTTATACGCAAATCATAATGTGTACAAAAATGAAGGAAGTCCAGAAGAAGTTACTGCTTTTCAGACCTTTTATGAAAAACAATATTTAGAAATTAACAAGGCAATTACGTATATTCGTTTTAAAATTAAAGACTAATTTAATTTTAAAAACAGATTTCATTAACCCCTCAAACTACTGAATGGTCTTAATTACTCCATTACTTTCAGGTTTCATTGCCGCTTTCATTGGAATTATTCCTCCAGGTTTAATCAATATGACAGCAGCAAAAGTAAACCTGAAAGAAGGAAGAAAAAATGCTTTGTGGTTTGTGGCCGGTGCGCTTCTGGTTATTTTTTTTCAGGTTTATGTAGCTCTTCTGTTTGCTCACGTTATTGACAATCGTCCCGATGTTGTGACTTTATTGCGTGAAGTTGGGTTTGTTATTTTTTCGATTCTAACGATTTATTTTCTGTTTATCGCTAAAGAACCGAAAGCCAAAAAGAAATCAAAAATCAAAAAGAGCAGTAAAAAAAGCCGTTTCTTTTTAGGAATGTTGCTTTCAGGCCTTAACTTCTTCCCGATTCCGTATTACGTTTTGGTGAGCGTTACTTTAGCTTCTTACCATCTTTTTGTATTTGAAAGTAATATCATTTTTACTTTTGTAATGGGTTCTGTTTTGGGTTCGTTTGCTGCCTTATACAGTTACATCGGCTTCTTCGGAAAAATAGAAAAGAAAACCGACTACCTGATGCGCAACATGAATACTATTATCGGGAGCATTACGGGTTTAGTTGCGGTAGTGACGCTTTTTAATATTTTGAATTACTATTTTGGGTAAAGATTAGTTTGCCACTAATTTTCACGAATTAATATACTTTTACATTCATATAAATCAGTACCAAAAAAAGTTTCTAGAGATTTAAGCCAATATAATAATTTGTGAAAATTAGTGTAATTCGTGGCAAAAAAACTAAAATATGGCTGAAGATAATTTTTTTGAAAGAGTTTATGCGATCGCCAGACAAATTCCATACGGGAAAGTGACTTCTTATGGCGCTATTGCAAAAGCTTTAGGAACTGCTCGCTCTGCCCGAATGGTCGGCTGGGCGATGAACGCCTGTCACAATAGGGATGATGTTCCTGCGCATCGCGTTGTCAATCGTAAAGGACTCTTAACCGGAAAACACCATTTTGACGGGACGAATTTAATGCAGCAACTTTTAGAAAGCGAGGGTATTGAAGTCGTGGACAATCAAATTATAGATCTCGAAAAACACTTTTGGACGCCTGATGTTTCCACTATATAAGTAATATAAGTTCATATTTGCATTGCGCATAAATCTCTCGCAAAGTCGCAGAGTCGCAAAGAAAACTTAAAATAAAACTTGGCGCCTTCGCGACTTTGCGAGATTAAATAAGACAGTTAAGCAAAAAAACTTATATTAAGCAAATAACAAAACTCGTTTTATCTTCATCGGTTTGATAACTTAGGTAACCACCGTGCGCTTCGATGATGTTTTTGGAAAGTGTTAAGCCAATTCCGGCGCCGTCTTTTCTGGTGGTGAAAAAGGGTAGAAAAACCTTGTCGCGAATTTCAGAATCAATTCCTTTTCCGTTATCAGATATCGTGATGAAGAAACGGTTGTTTTCGGTATAACTGGAGAGAAACATTTTCTTTTCGCTTTTCTCTTTCAAGGCATAAATACTATTGGTAATCAAATTGATAATCACCTGCTCCATCTGATTTTTATCAATTAAAATAGAACGCGAACTGTTTATATCATTAATCAATTCGATGTTTTCTGCTTTTAAAATCGGATTCATGATTCGGAGGCAATCATCGAAAAGCGCGTTGATTGGCGTCATCACTTTTGTTGGCGTCGGAAGCATGGCCAGTTTTCTATAATTTTCCACAAAAACCTGAAGATGATCGCTCCTGTTTATGATTGTTGAAATACTGCTTTTAATATCTTCAAAATCATCTTCTTCCAGTTTTTCCTGATCGACAATTTGGAGTAAATTCTGCGAAAGTGCACGAATTGGAGTTAAGGAATTCATTAATTCGTGCGAGATAATTTTCATCAGATTGATCCAGGCTTCTTTTTCCTTTTTCTCAATGACACGCTGAATACTATCCAATAAAATGATAAAATATTCTTTGTTATAGGTTTTGGTAAGTGAAGTTTGGAGCATAAAAGTCTGCAAATCCTGATCTTCAATTTTAATTGAAATAGCCGATTTTAGTTCGGCAAAATCAAACTTTTCGATTTCATTGCAAAGCGATGGCAAATAGTTTTTCAGGTAACTCCAGTGACTGACTTTTGGCACTTTGAATAAATTGGAGAAACAATCGTTCATCAAAAAGATATTCCACTCGTCATTTTCTTTTTCCAAAATTAAAGTTCCGGTGTCAATACTGTTTAAGATTGATTGATAGACTAATTCTTTTGAAGTTTGTTCTTGTTGCTGAATTTTTAAAGTATCATATAAAAGATATAAACTCTCGAAATTGTCTTTTTTATTCTCTTCCGGGAAATTGGTCGAGAAGTCTTTTTGAAGCATCGAAAGCAAAGTTCTATCATAAAACAACAATTGGTTTTTGACGAAAAAATACATTTCGAATAACATTACAACAGCAAAAAGTCCAACCAAAATGGCATTGTAATAAAACATTTTATAGATCAGAAAAACGCAAAAGAAAAAGAGCGTCATGACAAACATGATTCTCACAAACAAGGCGTTATAAAATTTCCAATTTTTCATATTTTATTTTTTGATACGGGTAAAATACTGCTAAAAATTTAACCACAAAGTCCACAAAGGTTTCACAAAGTTCACTAAGTTTTAATTTTTGCTTTGAGACTAAACTTGAGAGAAGATCACAAAGCTATGTGTTTTAATGTAAGTGAAACGACTTTATTACGGCAGAAAATCTATGTTTCTATGTGTTTAATTTTTTTAGTATTTTTCATATTGTATTTTTTTTATTGCCACTCCCGATAGTTATCGGGATATAAGGATTAAAAATGATTCTTTACTTAACATAATTCTCACGCAAATTTAGCAGATAAAATTATCTTGATTCTTGGCTCTTTACCCATTCTTCAAATCGTATTTTTCAATTCGTCTGTATAAGGCTGCTCTTGATAATCCTAATTCTTCGGCTGTTTTACTGATGTTGCCGTGGTGTTTGAATAAGGCTTTTTCGATCGCGGTTTTCTCCATTTCAGACAATGGGTTTTCATCATTTTGCTGAATATCTTCAAAATCCAGAATATCTAAGTCGTGAACCGTTATCGTATTATTATCGGCTAAAATCAAAGCGCGTTCGATCTTGTTTTCCATTTCTCGGACATTTCCCTTCCATGGATATTTTTCTAAATACGGGCCGGCATTTTCTTCAAATTTCCAGTTTTCCTGATTGTATTTTTCGGCAATCTGATCGAGGATAAAATTGGCCATCGGAACAATATCGTCTTTTCGCTCACGTAAAGAGGGCAACTGAATTTCCATTGTATTGATTCGGTACAATAAATCTTCACGGAAGCTTTTGCTTTTTACCTCAGCTTTAATATCGCTGTTGGTTGCCGATATAATTCGGACATTTAGAGGCCTTGGTTTGCTTTCGCCCAAACGCGTAACGGTTTTGGTTTGTAAAACATGCAATAATTTAGCCTGCAAATGCAACGGAATATTTCCGATTTCATCGAGAAAAATAGTTCCGCCAGAGGCCATTTCGAATCTTCCCGGAGTATCAATTTTGGCATCGGTAAAAGCGCCTTTTGCGTAACCAAAAAGTTCACTTTCGAATAAATTATCACTTAAAGAACCCAAATCAACATGAACAAAAGGCTGATTTTTTCGTTCAGAATGTTGATGAATAAACTCGGCAAAAACATATTTTCCGGTTCCGTTTTCGCCTAAAATCAAAACGTTTGCATCGGTTTTAGCAACTCTCTCCGCTATAGAATAGGCTTGCTTTATTTTTTGGGAAGTTCCGACGAAATATCTTTTTTCGGTTTTTTCGACTACCGGTTTTTTAATGTTTTTTCTGCTTTCGGCGACAGCCTTATCAATGGTTTCCAGCAATTTTTCGTTATGCCACGGTTTCAAAACATAATCAAAAGCACCGATTTTTATACCTTCAACTGCGGTTTCAATTTTACCAAATGCCGTCATTAAAATCACAATCGTTTGAGGCGAAAGTGTTTTAATTTCTTTTAGCCAATGAATTCCTTCACGACCATCTTCAAAACCAATGCGGTAATTCATATCTAACAGAACCACATTTATTTCATTTTCGCTTAATAGAGAAATGATCTTTTTGGGATTGTTTGTGGTAAAAATGGTTTCAAAATGTTTTTTGAGAATCATTTTTGCCGAAAAAAGAATTTCTTCCTGATCGTCAACAATTAATATTTGGGCTAATTTTTTTCGCATCTGTCTGTTTTTGTCCGATTTCGAACGGTCAACTGTTCATTATCGAACACTCCTTTTTTTGAATGGTTTTTAAAGCTTCTTTAAAATCAAGGCTTTATAAATAATAAATTTTGTGGCACAATATTTACCTATTGGTAATCAACAAATTATTTATAAAAATGGACAAGGTAATTCCTCGTAAAAATAGAAAATTTAGATATCTCACAATAGCAATTGGAGTTTTTTTAGTTTTGGCTGTAATCATCTTTTTTTCGTTTAACACCAAAAGAAGTTTAAATGTAAAAGCCGAAGAACTATCAGTTCAAAAAATTGAAAAAGCGTTTTTTGAAGATTTTGTGGTTTTTCAGGCCAAAGTTGAACCTTTGAACGTAATGCTTGTCAATGTTACAGAAGGAGGATCTGTAAAAGAGATTTTTGTTGAAAACGGCGCGATGGTTACGCAAGGACAATCACTGGCACGTTTATACAACCCAAACACAGAACTGAATTATCTGACTCAGGAAACGGCAATTATTGAGCAAATCAACAATTTGAATACCGGAAAACTGAACATTAGAAATCAGGAATTGAATTTAAATAAAGATTTGGTTTTGATCGAACACGATTATAACGACGCCAAAAGATTATACGATATGAATGCGAGATTGTATGAAAAAGAAGTAATCTCAAAAAACGACTGGAATACATTCAAAGAAAGTCTACGTTTTCAGGAAGAGCGAAAAAGAACGATTCAGCAAAGTATTCAGAAGGAAAAACAAACCAATCAAATTCAGATTTCACAAATCAATCGTTCGATTCAGACGATGGAGAAAAGTTTGGATATTTTGAGAAACAATAAAAAGAACTTTTTAATAACTGCACCGGAAACTGGACGATTAACTTCCTTTGAACCTGTTTTGGGAAAATCATTCCAGGCGGGAGAAAGTATCGGGAAAATCGATTCGAAAAAAGGTTACAAGCTTGCTGCTGATGTTGATGAATTCTATTTGGAAAAAGTTCGCGAAGGCTTAAAAGGTCAGGTAGAATTTAAAGGAAAAACACTGGAAGTTTTGGTAACCAAGGTAATTCCGGAAGTAAAAAGCGGTCATTTTACAGTGGAACTGGCTTTCACTTCTAAAGAAGAAATCGTCTTACAAGACGGACTTAGTTTTGGCGTAAAACTGATTTTATCAGAGAAAAACAAAACATTAGTAGTTCCAAAAGGAAGCTTCAATCAGGAAACAGCCGGGAAATGGATTTTTGTAGTAAAAGGAAATAAAGCCGAAAGAAGAAACATAAAATTAGGCAGAGAAAATCCTTCGTACTATGAAATTCTGGAAGGCTTAAAAGAAGGCGAATCTGTAATTACTTCTTCTTATACGGATTATAAAGATGTAGAGGAATTATCGATTAGTTCCCAGCAACAGTAACAGTTTTCAGTCACAGTTTACATTTTACATTTTACAAATCACAATTAATAAAGAGTTTCAATCATCAATCAAAATCATCAATCAAAAAACGAATAATAACATTTAACACCTTTACCATTATGATAACAATTCAAAATTTAACCAAAGTTTTTAGAACAGAAGAAGTAGAAACATCAGCCTTAAGCGGTATTTCTTTAGAAATTAAAAAAGGTGATTTTTTAACTATCATGGGGCCTTCAGGTTGCGGAAAATCGACTTTACTAAATATCATAGGGCTTTTGGACAGCGCTACCGATGGGAGTTATAAATTATTAGATCAGGAAATGATTGGCTTAAAAGAAAAAGGAAGAGCCGCAGTTCGTAAGGAAAACATCGGATTTATTTTTCAAAATTTCAACCTGATCGACGAACTTTCTGTTTACGACAATATCGAATTGCCTTTGCTTTACAACAACGTAAAAGCATCAGACAGAAAACAAAAAATTGAAGCTATTGCTGAGAAACTGAATATTTCTCATCGTTTAAAGCACTATCCGCAACAGCTTTCGGGAGGACAACAGCAAAGAGTTGCCGTTGCAAGAGCTTTGGTAAATGATCCTAAAATCATTTTAGCCGATGAGCCAACCGGAAATCTGGACAGTAAAAACGGTAATGAAGTAATGGAACTTTTAACCGATTTGCACGCAAAAGGCGCGACAATTTTGATGGTAACCCACTCTGATTATGACGCTTCGTTTTCGCAAAAAACGATTCATATGAAAGATGGTGTAATATTCTCTGAGCGATTCAATCAGAGAAATGTGGATGTTTTTATGGACGCTAAATAATTTCAAAATGATAAAATTTATTGTAACCGCGATCACAATCCTAATTGGATTGGTTTGTCAAATATTAGCAATGATCTAAGAGGTCAGAAAACCTTTTGGACCTCAAAAAATAACTAACAACTATAAAAAATACACCATGATTTTTAACTGGTTTAAAATATTTATTTATCATTTAAAGCAAAGCAAACTGTTTTCGTTTTTAAATGTTTTAGGATTAAGCATCGGAATTGCCGGCGTTATTTTCGCTATTTTATATTGGAACAACGAACACGCTTACGATCAATGGAATCCTGAAAAAGAAAATGTATATCAGGTTCTTAATGTAATAGGCGCAACTGGCGACACTTGGGGAACAAGTTCTATCCCTTTTGGGAATACCTGTAAAGAAACAATTCCTGAAATTGAGCAAATTTGCTTTATGAATGTTTGGTACAACGAATCTGTAATTAAATATCAAAATAAAAAATTAATAGACAAAAAGATCACGGTATCTGATAATAACTTTTTTGATTTATTTCCCTTTCCAATCATAAAAGGTTCGAAAAAAGACATTTTGAAAGAGAAAAACAGCGTTGCCATTTCAGAAGAGCAGGCAAAATTACTTTTCAACGATCAAGATCCGATTGGAAAAGCTATTAACTATGAAAATCAATCTTATACGGTAAAAGCGGTTTACCGTTTGATAAAACCATCTACTGTTGAACCTAATTATGTTTTTGGAGGGGTAGTTCGTGAAGGCGATCAAAACCAATGGGGAAACTTTAATTATGGCTTGATGATTAAAACCAAAAAGAACAGTGATATTGCGGTAGTTTTAAAGAAAATGCATAACGTAAATTATGTAAACAGAACTTTAAAAGATGCTAAAGAAAGCGGCCAGACTCCAGAGCAATACATCAAAGAAAATGGTGAAATTAAAATTATTCTCGATCAGCTGAAAACAATTCGCCTTCATGGTACAAAAGCTTCCGGACAATCGACTCCTGAAGGTAGAGGAAACTTACAGCTTCTATATATCATGGCAGGATTATCCGTTTTAATCCTGGTTTTATCACTGGTAAACTATATTAATCTGGCAACGGCTTCTGCCATAAAACGTGCTAAAGAAGTGGGTGTCCGTAAAATTGTAGGCGCTTCAAAAAACCAGATTATCAGTCAGTTTATTTTTGAAACGGCTATTATTGTAGTTCTGGCTATTGTATTTGCCTTAGCCATCGTAGAACTTTCATTGCCTTACTATAATAACTTTTTAAAGAAATATTTGACTATGAATGGCGGCGAATTTTACCTGCAGCTTATTTTTATATTTGGATTAGTAATCATTCTTGCGGGTATATTCCCAGCTATTTATATTTCAAATTTTGAAACTTTAAAAGTACTAAAAGGCAATTTTTCAAGAAGCAAAAGCGGTATTTGGATTCGGAATTCGATGCTTATCTTTCAATTCGGAATTGCAGCATTCTTTATCATTGGAGCTTTGATTGTCAATTCTCAGGTTGATTATATGATGAATAAAGACTTGGGGTTCAGCGGAGATCAGGTTATCCGAATTCCTTTTAACTATCCGGATTACAAAACGAAAGGACAAAAATATCAAACAACAAAACAAGAAGTCCTAAAGATATCAGGAGTTCAGGAGGTCTCTACCTTTGCAGGTACTTTTGGAAACAGCACCAATTCCAGCTCTGGTCTTACACATAATGGTATTTTTGTACAGCCGCGAAATGTTGAAATGGATTTTGGCTTTTTGGAAATGATGAAAATTAAGATTGTCGAAGGGCGAGATTTGTCACCAAAATTTGCTTCAGACACAATCGACAACTGGCTGATTAACGAAACTCTGGCTAAAACATTAAACTTAAAAAATCCCATTAATACTATAATAAGTTCTGGCTGGGGAAATGAAAAAGGAAATTTAAAATTTAAGGTTGTCGGAATTGTAAAGGATTTTCACATTACGGGATTTCAAAGCAAAGTACCGCCAATGGTTTTCATTAATACAAAAACTTTGAAATGGAACAATTTTCAGAATGTTTATGTAAAAGTTTCTCCAAATAATTTAAGCGAAACATTGGCCGGTTTAAAAGCCTACTGGGAGAAAAACGTAAATCCTGATTACCCTTTTGATTATGAATTTGTAAATAAAGGTTTCGCCAAAACATATGAAGAACAGGTAAAACAAAAAGATGTTTTCTTTATTTTGAATCTTGTAGTTATCATTATTGCCATTTTTGGATTATTTGCTTTGGCATCATTTTCGATGGAAAGAAGATTGAAAGAAATTGCCATCAGGAAAACATTAGGTGCAGAAACGGATATATTGCTAAAAGAATTATCAAAACAATATGTGATTTTTTGCCTGATGGGATTCTTAATCGGAATTGTTCCAGCTTATATTTTATTACAAAAATGGCTGGAGAATTTTGCTTTTAGAATCAATGTTTCGGTTCTACCGTTTACTGTTGCACTAGTTTCTTTATTGATTTTGACTTTAATGATTGTTTTGGCAAAAGCCTATCAGGTGACCAAAATAGACATTTTAAAATATTTAAAATACGAATAAAACTTGTAGACCATTTTTTTTAAGAAACCCGTTAGATTTAATAAATCTGGCGGGTTTCTTTTCTTATAAAACGAAGTTGTTACCCTTCATAATTTTTATTCGGTGGCCAAAAAAGCGCAATAGTATCATTTTGAATAATTTCGATATCAATAAATACGATTCAAAAAGGGCAGAAATCCGAACATAATCTGTTATCTTTGCAGTCTGAAACGAGTTTAAATAAACATAGTGCTTAAATACGTTTCTCCAATAGAAACACCTACATTAAAATGAAATTAGATAGAAAAGAAATTCTTAAAGCTCTGGAAACAATCACCATAGCTGGAGAAGGAAAAAATATGGTTGAAAGTGGTGCTGTTGCCAATGTAATTACTTTTGGCGATGAAGTTGTGGTAGATTTATTATTGCACACGCCGGCAATGCACATTAAAAAAAGAGCTGAAGATGATATCAAAAAAACAATTCATGACTTGGTATCTCCTGAAGCTAAAGTTAAAGTAAACATTAAAGTTGAAACGAAGGAAAACCCTAATGAAATAAAAGGGAAAGCAATTCCTGGAATCAAAAATATTATAGCCGTTGCCTCTGGTAAAGGTGGCGTTGGAAAATCTACTGTTACTGCAAATCTTGCCGTAACACTTGCCAAAATGGGTTTTGCTGTTGGAGTTTTAGATGCTGATATTTACGGGCCTTCAATGCCAATTATGTTTGACGTTGAAAACGAAAAACCAATTTCGATTACCGTTGACGGAAAATCAAAAATGAAACCAGTTGAAAGCTTTGAAATCAAAATACTTTCAATTGGATTTTTTACAGCACCTAGTCAAGCTGTAATCTGGAGAGGACCTATGGCTGCAAAAGCATTAAACCAAATGATTTTTGATGCAGATTGGGGAGAATTAGATTTCATGTTAATCGATTTACCTCCGGGAACGGGAGACATTCACCTTTCTATCATGCAATCATTGCCAATTACCGGAGCAGTTGTAGTGAGTACTCCTCAGGCTGTAGCACTTGCAGATGCTAAAAAAGGAGTTGCCATGTTTATGCAGGATAACATTAATGTTCCTGTTTTGGGAATTATTGAAAATATGGCATACTTTACTCCAGAAGAATTACCTGACAATAAATATTATATCTTTGGACAGGAAGGGGCTAAAAACCTTGCAGAAGATTTAAATGTTCCATTCTTAGGAGAAGTACCAATTGTACAGTCCATTCGTGAGGCAGGAGATTACGGTCGTCCGGCAGCTTTACAAACGGCTTCTGTAATTGAAACTATTTTTGAAGAAATTACCAGAAATGTGGTACAAGAAACAGTAAACAGAAACGATAGCTTACCAGCAACCGAAGCCATTAAAATTACAACTATGGCGGGATGTTCAGCGGTAAAGAAAAATTAGATAATTGAGATAATGAGAAAATTAGAAAATGTGCCAATTAGAAAATTATCTAATTATCTCATTATCTAATTGACACATTGTTTAATTGACAAATAAAATTATGACAACAGAAGAATTAACAAGCAACGTATTATTGGCTCTAGATGAAATCAGACCGTTTTTAAATTCTGATGGAGGAGACATTTCGCTAATCTCTATCGAAGATGACAAACACGTTAAAGTTCGTCTTGAAGGAGCCTGTATTAGCTGTAGTGTAAATCAGATGACACTAAAAGCTGGTGTTGAAACAACGATAAAAAAGTATGCTCCACAAATCGAAACTGTGGTAAATATAATGTAAAGCAAAAGGCCTTTTTTTTTACTTTACGTCGTCAATTATTTAACAAGAATAATAGGCCTTAAGAGTGTTTGTCTTGCAAATTTCGAATAAAGCTTTTAAAAAAGCATTTAAAATTGCGGATTTAACAAAAAACAATATAAAGATTTAAGAGTTTTAGTTAACGAATTAATACATTTTTAACTTAAATTTGTCACATAACCCTAAATCTTATATATATGAAGAATTATTACGCTCTATTTTTATTGTTATTTTTTGTATCTGCAAATTACGCACAACAAAGCACACAAACCCTGGTTGTTGATAAAGCATGGGTAAGCGAATCTGAAGAATGGTCAGATTTTCAATATGCTGGACAAATCGTATTCTCGACAAGTTCAACTGCTGAAGAAGGAAGCCTTAGAATTGGTAATTATGATTTCCTTTATGATTTTTCAGAAGGAAAAGCAAAATTCGCAAATAAGTCAACTTACAGTACAGCTGAATTTGCTCATCCAAGAAAAATTTCTGCTACAACTGACAAACAAGGAGTCATCAATTCAACTTATGAAGGAATGTTGATTTTTCAGTCAGATAATGATTACTACTCCGTAATTGCAGTTGTTACAATTTTAGAAAAAGGAGGCAATAAACTTGGTGTAAAAATGCACCTTAAAGAAAACGCTAGAAAAGAATTCGCATTTAGCCTGAAACCAACTAGCTAATATAAATAAGGATTTAATCACGTTATTAAATCCGACCCATAAATAAATTTCCAATTAATAAAAATGGATGTATTAATAAAGATTAAAGATCGAGAAGGAGTTATACACGAGTTACAAGCTCCAACTGATATGGCAATGAATATAATGGAGTTATGCAAAGCATACGAACTTCCCGTTGAAGGAACCTGTGGCGGAATGGCCATGTGTGCTTCTTGTCAATGTTATGTTCTAAATGATGTTGCATTACCAGAAATGGGAGATGATGAAGAAGCCATGCTTTCGGAGGCATTTTATGTTAAATCTAATAGTCGTTTAGGCTGTCAGATCCCAATTACTACAGAATTAGAAGGACTGGAATTAGAACTGGCTCCTGAATATTAAAATAATAAATTACAATTTTTAAAAATTCCAAATTCCAATAGTTTAACTATTAGAATTTGGAATTTTTGTTTAGAACTATCGGTCCGCAGGATATTAAAAACAGAAAAGCGAGAATTTAGGTTCTCGCTTTTTTTATGCTTATCAGTACAAAACCTACAGGTTTGTTCTATAAATCAATTTCACAAAAAAACCGTAATTACATCGCTGCAATTACGGCTTTTCCTTTATAACAATTTTCTTTAATCTCTGGTTTATACCAAACCTGCTGCAATTAAATACTCAGCGATTTGAATTGTGTTTGTAGCGGCTCCTTTTCTAAGGTTATCAGCAACAATCCACATGTTTAAAGTATTTGGCTGGCTTTCGTCACGTCGGATTCTTCCAACAAAAACATCATTTTTACCTTCTGCATATAATGGCATTGGGTATGTAAAGGTATCTAAATTATCCTGCACCACTACTCCATCAGTATGGTGTAAAATTTCACGAACTTCGTTTACATCAAAATCATTGGTAAACTCAACATTAACTGCCTCACTATGTCCTCCTACAACTGGAACACGTACTGCAGTAGCTGTAACTCTGATCGTATTATCACCAAGAATTTTTTGAGTTTCGCGAACTAATTTCATTTCTTCTTTAGTGTATCCGTTTTCTTCAAAACTATCGCAATGTGGAATCGCATTTCTATGAATTGGATATTTGTAAGCCATTTCACCCTGAATTCCTGCATATTCGTTTTCTAATTGTTTTACTGCTTTTACACCAGTTCCGGTGATCGATTGGTAAGTAGAAACTATGATTCTTCTGATATTGTATTTTTTGTGTAAAGGAGCCAACGCCAATACCATTTGAATAGTAGAACAGTTTGGGTTTGCAATAATTTTATCTTCTTTTGTCAATGTTGAAGCATTGATTTCTGGCACTACTAATTTTTTCGTAGGATCCATTCTCCATGCAGAAGAATTATCAATAACAGTTGTTCCGGCTGCAGCAAATTTTGGTGCCCATTCTAATGAAGTATCACCTCCGGCAGAAAAAACCGCAATATCAGCTTTCATATCTACTGCTGTTTGCATTCCTACAACCTTATATTTTGTTCCTTTATATTCAATTTCTTTTCCTACCGATCTTTCAGACGCAACAGGAATTAATTCTGTAACAGGAAAATTTCTTTCCGCTAAAACTTTAAGCATTACTTCGCCAACCATACCAGTGGCACCTACAACCGCTATTCTCATTTTTATATTTTTAGTATGAATTAATCTAAATTATAATGCAAAAGTATACATAATATAAGTGAAAACAAGATGCTTCACAAAAAATAACAAAATGTTATAAATTAAACAAAAACAAAAAAACCGCTCCAATTGAGGAGCGGTTAAGTTAGACTTAGTGTAGCGGTATAGTATATTATTGTTTGTTTTTTAACAGATCTCTAATTTGTGTAAGCAATTCTTCTTGCGTTGGTCCTGCTGGTGGCGCAACAACTTCATCTTTCTTTTTCACTTTGTTTATTCCTTTTATAATTAAGAATAATACAAAAGCCACAATTATAAAGTTAATCACAGCCGAAAGGAACAGACCATATTTTACTCCTCCAAAAGCGGTTAATTCTTCAATGGTAGATAAATGCGCGGCATCTAAAGCTGGTTTCAATAATAAGGGTGTAATTACATTTTCGATAAATGAGCTTACAATTTTACCAAAAGCAGCTCCAATGATTACACCGACAGCCAGATCAACCACGTTGCCTTTCATTGCAAATTCCTTAAATTCTGAAAAAAATCCCATAATTGTATATTTTAGTAGTGATTAATAAATATCGAAAATACGTAATTTTCTTTAAAATCCCAGTAAACTATCGGAAAAATACCCGTTTTACACGTTGCGAAATGCTCGTTAAAATTTCATACGGAATGGTTTTTAAAGCCTCTGCCATTTCTATCACTGTTGGGCTTTCTCCGAAAATAATAACCGAATCTCCTTCTTTGCAATCAATTTCGCTTACATCTACCATTAACATATCCATGCAGACACTTCCAACTATAGATGCTTTTTGATTTTTAATTGTAACAAATCCAACCTGATTTCCCCATAATCTCGATATTCCATCGGCATAACCAATTGGTATCGTAGCAATTTTAGTTGTTTTTTGAGCCATAAAACGACGACCGTAACCCACACTATCACCTCCTGGAATTGTTCGAACCTGAGAAATAATCGACTTTAAAGTGCTTACATTTTCTAAATATTTTTGTTCCGATGGATCGTTGGAAACACCATACAAACCAATTCCCAATCGCACCATATTGTATTGCGCGTCTGGAAAATTACTAATTCCTGAGGTGTTGAGAATATGACGAATTGGGTTGATATTTAATTCTGAAATTAATTTTGAAGATAATTTTTCGAATAAATTAATCTGAGAAATCACAAAATCATAATGTTTCATTTCATCACTTGTCGCCAAATGTGACAAAACACTTTTAACCTTTACCGTTGTATTTCCTTTTAAAGTTGCAATTAATTCATCAAATGTATTTTCTTCAAAACCCAAACGGTGCATTCCCGTATCTAATTTTATGTGAATAGGAAAATCTTTTAGATTCTTTTCACGGGCAATCTTCAAAAAGGCATTTAATCCTTTTATGCTATAAATTTCAGGTTCTAACTGATATTGAATAATCGAAGGAAAACTGGTCGATTCTGGATTCAAAACCATAATTGGCAATTTAATACCGCCATTTTTCAACGAGATTCCTTCATCGGCGAAAGCCACACCTAAATAATCTACTTTGTGATGTTCGAGTAATTTTGCAATTTCCAATCCGCCATTTCCATATCCAAAAGCTTTTACCATCACCATGATTTTAACTCCTGGATTTAATTTCGCTTTAAAGAAATTCAGGTTATGACTAATGGAATCTAAGTTAATTTCCAGAACCGTTTCATGCGTTTTTTCTTCAAGTAGCGAAACAATTTCTTCAAACTGAAATGATCTTGCACCTTTAATTAAAATCGTCTCATTATTAAAATTTAAACTTTCGAACTTCGAGATAAATTCGGCCGTGTTTTCAAATGTAATAATGTTCGTAAATTTGGCTGCAAAAGAGGTGATTGTTTTTCCAATTCCAATTACACGATTAACTTTATTATCAGCGATAAGTTGTGCTACTTTTGAGTATAACTCTTCATTTGAAAACCCGCTTTGAAAAATATCAGATAGAATAACCGTTTTTGTTGCGTTCTTCTTTTGCTGGCTCTCCAGAAAATCCAAAGCAATTTTAAGCGACTGGAAATCGGAACTGTAACTATCGTCAATTATACTGCAATTGTTGATTCCGTTCTTTACTTCCAAACGCATTTCGACCGGATATAACATTTTCATGCGTTCCTGAATCGTTTCAAAATCATAATTAAAATAAAGCAGAACCAATAAACAAGAAATCGTATTTTCAACCGAAGCTGAATCACTAAACGGAATTTCTAAATCGAAAAATTCATTTTGGAACTGATACTGAACAATGGTTTTTTCATTTCGACTTTCCTTTTCCAGAATAAAAACATCTGCCATACTATCAGTAAAACTCCACGAAAAAAGAGTTCTGTCATTTACTGGATATTCTTCGCAAAATACCTTTAAAGAGTGGTCAACAAGTTCATTTTTTTGATAAATAATAACTTTTGATTTTTTGAAAAGCAATAATTTTTCTCTGATTTTTTGTTCTAACTTATCAAAACCTTCATCATGTGCCGGTCCAATATTGGTTAAAACACCAATTGTAGGCTTGATGATATTTTCAAGTTTGCTCATCTCATTCACCGTAGAAATTCCGGCTTCGAAAATACCCAAATTATGTTTTACGTTAATGGCAATCACAGAAAGCGGAACGCCAACCTGAGAATTATAACTCTTAGGACTTCTTATAATATTATAATCGGGGCTTAATAAAAAATTAAGCCATTCTTTTACAATCGTTTTCCCGTTGCTTCCTGTTAATCCGAGCACAGGAAAATCGAAAAGATCACGATAATAACTTGCAAATTGCTGCAAAGCTTTGAGCGTGTTGTTTACCACCAAAAAATTGGCTTTTCCTTCACTGTTTTGGGGAATGTGGTGCACTACAAAATTCTGAACACCTTTTTCTATCAACTCCGGAATATATAAATGAGCATCATTATTAGCGCCTGATAAGGCAAAAAATAATGTTTTTGATCCGTTTTGCAACGAGCGGCTGTCGATAGAAATATGATCAATAAAAATATCAGTATCAGGACCGATCCATTTGGCGTCCAGAACTGAAATAAGGTTTTTTAAATTTATGCTCATTTAGAAAGTTTCTTTTGTCAAATTTAGAAAAAGGTTTGCCACGAATTTCACAAAATTTCACTAATTATTGGATTTGAATAAACTAAAGAAGGAAAAGGTTTGCCACGAATTGCAGGAATTTCCACGAATTATTTTTTACACAGCTTTAAAATATTTTAAAGATAATTTGTGAAAATTTATATATTTCGCGGCAAAAAACATTATTATATTTGTTGAATACCACAAAATATAGCGTTTTGAAAAAGATACTCCCTCTATTCTCCTATATCTTACATCCGATTTTTATTTCGATGTATGCTACTTTGTTTTATCTTTTTTGCAAAGGAGATATTTTTACCAACCAGGAGAAATATTATGTATTGTTCCAGATTCTAATCATTACAATCCTGGTTCCGGTCTTGTTTTTCTTGTTACTTCGTTCGACCGGACACGTAAGTTCTGTCATGGTTCCTGAAACATCACAACGCAGAATCCCACTCGTTTTACAGTGTTTTTTATACATTCTTTTGGTAAAAAGAAGTATCGTGATTGCGCGTTATCCTGAACTTCATTTCTTTTTTCTCGGTGCCTTATTCAGTACTATTTTAGCTTTGGTGTGTTCACTTTTTAAAATAAAAGCAAGTCTGCATATGATGGCCATTAGTGGCCTGACCATTTTTGTAATTGGCTTAAATATGCATTTACAAATGCAAAATCCTTATTGGGGAGCCTTTCTAATTTTTATGACCGGAGTTGTGGCTTCTTCACGCTTAGAAATGGAAGCACATACTCCTAAAGAATTAATGATAGGTTTGGTACTGGGTGTTCTACCGCAGGTACTGTTTTTATATTTGTGGCTATAGAATATAAAAAACCAGTCCAAGGTTTAATGTTCTCATATTGACACTATCTCCGTTTATAGTTTTTACCGTAGATTTATACAAAGGATTTAAACCATAATAGGCATAAATATTCCAAGTATTGTATCCTGCTGAAATGTAAGCTCCATATTGAAAATCATTTAAATCCGGATTATTCTTAATTTTATAAGTGTTCTCTCCGTCTTTCAAAACAGATTTAGCGGCAAAAACATAGCTAAATTTTATTCCTGTATAAATTCTCCAGAATTTAGTGCTTTCAAAAGTCGAATTTCGCCATCTGAATTCTATTGGTAGATCAACTGAATATTGTCGAAATCTATTGGAGACAAATTCATCATAATTGTTGACACCATACAGTAATGCTCCGTCAGTAGCCGTTGAAATGGTAAGATTTTGATAATAATTTTGATAACTTATTCCTAAACCCGGTGCTATAGCAAAAGTCCTTTTTTTATTGATGGGAAAATCACGTAAAAAACCTCCAGAAAATCCGGCAGAAAATTTATCTTGTTTTAAGCCTGGAGGTCCCTGAACCAACATATTATACGTTATCGTAAAATAAAACTGATCTTCACGATATAAGGAGTCAATTTTAACCACTGGTTTTATTTCAGGTTTCACTTCTTCCTGCGAAAAAGTATTGAAAAAAGAAACTAAAAACAAACAACTTAAAAGGAATCGCATATCGTATTTTGGTTTTAAAGTGGTTCTCAAATAAACGTTTTTTAGCGTTGATTTATTTCACACAAATATAATATAATGCCAGTTCAGGATACCATTTGAAAGCAATTATTCTCTTTTTCACGACGAATAAAACTATTTGTTGCGCAATTTTCAACAAATCAGCAACAGAATCCAAAAAATGAATCAATTTTTCATTCCTCTTTTATACCTTTGTCCTGCATGAAAAAAAAGCAGCTCCTATTAAGTGTTTCTTTCGCGCTGACGATATTGTTCTCAATATTGTTTCAGTCGATACACAGTTATGAGCATATTGTAAAGCAGCTTTCAGAAAAACAATGTCATCATGATTATAATGATCCTCAAGGTGAGATAACGCACCAGCATCATAATTATGATTTGTGTTATGTTTGTCATTTTGCTTTCGGAAGTTATATTCTTCCTGAAGATTTTGCTTTCCAATTTCGTACTTTTCACAAAGAAATTCCATATTTTTTCACCATTTCTGAGAATGTTTTTTCGTTTTCAGGAAGCGCTTATTTATTGCGTGGGCCACCAGCAATTATAGTTTCTTAGATTTCGAGATATACGAAATAAAATCAAATTCTTAATTTATAAAATTCGAAAGAAAATAAATTTTCCATCTTGATACTTATCAGGATTGGCAAGTTTGCTTTGATTTCTGTTTTTATTCTGAAGAAAAAAATCAATTAAACTATAGCATCATTTTCAAATGAAAAAAATCATATTAGCCCTTATTTTAGGGGTTTCGGGCATACTTTCTGCTCAAAATTCGGTTTCAGGTATTGTAACCGATGCTCAAAATCAACCATTACCAGGAGTTTCAGTTTATGCTCCTGAATTACATAAAGGAACTACAACAGATGAAAACGGGAAATACGAATTGAAAAATCTTCCGAGCGGAAGTCTTCGTCTTGCCTTTTCTTATGTTGGATATGCTAATCAGAACCAAACCATTGCTAAATTAGTAAAAGAAAACACACTTGATATTACTCTTTTAGAATCTATTTTAGAGATGGATGAAGTGGTTGTTTCTACTCCTTTTAACAAATTACAATCGCAGAATGTAATGAAAATTGAGCATGAAAGCATCAAAACCTTACAGCAAAAAGGAACCTCGACTTTAATTGAAGGGTTGGCAACAATTCCTGGAGTTTCTCAAATTTCAACAGGAACTTCTATAGGAAAACCGGTCATTCGTGGTTTGAGCGGTAATCGTGTTTTGGTTTACTCTCAGGGTGTGCGTATCGAAAATCAACAGTTTGGCGATGAACACGGTTTAGGATTAAACGATGCCGGAATTGAAAGTGTCGAAGTTATCAAAGGCCCAGCTTCTTTATTGTATGGTTCTGATGCTTTGGGAGGTGTATTGTATTTCAATCCTGAAAAATTTGCAGACGCCAATACTTTCAAAGCTAATTTCAGTCAAAAGTATTTTACAAATACAGAAGGAAGCAATTCTTCTATTGGATTAAAAACATCTACCGATAACTGGAAATTTCTGGCTCGCGGAAGTTTCAACACCCATTCTGATTATAAAATTGCGGATGGTGACCGTGTAACGAATTCACGTTATAATGAAACCGATTTTAAAACCGGAATTGGATATAGCAATTCAAGTTTCTCCAGTGTTTTGCGATACAACTACAATAAACTGGATCTTGGAATTCCAGAAGACGGAATTGGAGAACAGTCTTCAAGTAAAAATACTATGTTTCCAAGACAGGGAATCTTCAATCATTTATTGAGTTTAAACAATGTGATCTTTTTTGAAAACTCAAAATTAGATGTTGATTTAGGGTATATTGCCAATGACAGAAGCGAATTTGAAGACAGCAATGATGCTTCTTTAAGAATGAAATTGAATACTTTCAATTACAACGCGAAGTATCATTTTCCAAAAATGGGCAAAATTGAAACCATTTTAGGCGTTCAGGGAATGCATCAAACCAATACCAATTTTGGTGAAGAATATTTGATTCCGGATGCCACTACAAACGATTTTGGTGTTTTTGGAACAGCCAACTACGAATGGAACAATAGTGTTTTACAAGCAGGATTGCGTTTTGACAATCGAAATATAACTTCTGAAGAACATGGAATCGCTGGTGAAGAAGGTTACTTTCAGGCTTTAGACCGATCTTTTGACAGCTTTAATGCTTCATTGGGATATAAAACCAAATTAGCAGAACCTTTGACACTTCGATTGAATGTTGCGACAGGATTTAGAGCACCCAATTTAGCCGAATTAACTTCAAACGGAGTTCATGAAGGAACGAATCGTTATGAAATTGGAAATCCAGATTTAAAAACAGAGCAAAACGTTCAAACCGATTTAAACTTAGAATATAAAAATTCGCACTTTGAATTCTTCGTAAACGGATTTTACAATCACGTAAACAACTACATCTATACTTCACCAACGGGAGATATTATGGACGATAATGATGTTTTTGCCTACGTACAGGATAACGCACAATTGTACGGTGGTGAAGCAGGATTACACTTTCACCCGCATCCGTTAGACTGGTTGCATTTTGAAACAAGTTTTGAAACTGTAACAGGTAAAAAAGACAACAAAGATTATTTACCCTTAATTCCGGCGAACAATTGGAACAACACACTTAGAACTGAATTCAAAATTAAAGACTGGTTTCAGGAAGGTTTTGCAACTTTAAATATTTCTTCAACCTTCAATCAAGACAATGTAAGTGGTTTTGAAACGGCTTCAAAAGGTTATACTTTAGTAAACTTAGGTTTTGGAGGAACAGTAAAATTGGGTAAAACTGCTTTTGATGTTAACCTTAACGGAAACAATTTATTCGATAAAGAATATATTGCACACCTTTCAAGATTAAAAACAGACGGTATCCCGAATATTGGAAGAAACATTGTTCTGGGAGTAAATTTTAATCTATAACTTTTAATTTAACCACAAAGTGCACAAAGGTTTTATTTAAAACTATCTTCAGAAAATACAAAGTTCACAAAGTTAGCTATCAACACAAAGCTTTGTGAACTTTGTGCATTTATAAAACCAAGCATGCATACATATCTTAGTGCACTTTGTGGTTAAATATTAAACAATCTTTACAAAAACCACTATTTTTGCTACCAGCGACAAACTTAACCTATGAAAAAAACATTTCTTATAATGGCTATTACAACTGCAGGAATTTCATTTGGACAAAATAAAATTCAATATCCGGAAACAAAAAAAGGGGAAACTGTCGATGTGTATTTCGACACTAAAGTAAGTGATCCTTATCGCTGGCTTGAAGATGACAAATCTGCCGAAACCGGAGCCTGGGTACAAGCAGAAAACAAAGTTACTTACGGCTATTTGGATAAAATTCCGTTTCGTGATGCATTAAAAAAACGAATGGAAACACTTTGGAATTATGAAAAAATAGGTGCCCCTAGTACAGAAGGAAAATATACATACTATTCTAAAAATAACGGCCTTCAAAATCAATCGGTTATTTACAGAAAAGGTTCCGATGGAAGAGAAGAAGTTTTCTTAGATCCGAATACTTTTTCTAAAGACGGAACAACTTCACTTGGTGGAATGGATTTTTCTAAAGATGGATCAAAAGCGGCTTATGCCATTTCTGAAGGTGGAAGCGACTGGAGAAAAGTAATTATTATAGATGCTCTTTCTAAGAAAGTTTTAGAAGATACTTTAGTTGATATAAAATTCAGCGGAATTTCATGGCATGGCAATGAAGGGTTTTATTACTCAAGTTATGATAAACCAAAAGGAAGCGAACTGTCTGCTAAAACAGATCAGCATAAATTGTATTTCCATAAATTGGGAACTTCACAAAAAGACGATAAGCTTATTTTTGGAGCAGATCAAAAACGAAGATATGTGGGTGGTTATGTTACGGAAGACGATCGTTACTTAGTGATCTCTGCAGCAAATTCGACCTATGGAAATGAGTTGTACATTAAAGATTTAACTGTTGCAAACAGTCCAATTGTAACTATTGTAGACAACTTTAACGGTGAAAATTCAATTATTGAAAATGAAGGAAGTAAATTGTTTATCCAAACGGATTTAAACGCTCCAAACAAACGCGTTGTTACTGTTGATATGAGCAATCCAAAACCAGAAAACTGGAAAGATTTTATCAAAGAAACGAAAGACATTTTATCACCTTCAACAGGTGGCGGATACTTTTTTGCCAATTATACTAAAGATGCCGTTTCGTTTGTACTACAATATGATTATACCGGAAAATTAGTTCGCGAAATTAAACTTCCTGCAGTAGGAACTGCAGGTGGTTTTGGAGGAAAAAAACACGAGAAAACTTTGTATTACAGTTTTACAAACTACACTACTCCGGGAAGCATTTATTCATTGGAACCAAAATCTGGCAAATCTGAAATTTATCAAAAACCGGTAGTTGATTTCAAAAGTGAAGATTACGAGTCAAAACAAGTTTTTTATACTTCAAAAGACGGAACAAAAATCCCGATGATTATTACCTATAAAAAAGGATTAAAATTAAACGGTAAGAACCCAACGATCCTTTACGGTTATGGTGGATTCAATATTAGTCTGACACCGGCTTTTAGCATTGCAAACGCCGTTTGGATGGAAAATGGAGGTGTATATGCCGTTGCAAATTTAAGAGGTGGTGGTGAATACGGAAAGAAATGGCATGATGCGGGAACCAAACTTCAAAAACAAAACGTGTTTGATGATTTTATTGCGGCTGGTGAATACTTAATCGCTCAAAAATATACCTCATCCGATTTCTTAGCGATTCGAGGAGGCTCTAACGGAGGTTTATTAGTTGGAGCTGTAATGACACAACGCCCGGATTTAATAAAAGTAGCATTGCCTGCAGTAGGTGTTATGGACATGTTGCGTTACCATACTTTTACAGC
The DNA here is from genome assembly GCF_041946075.1 of Flavobacterium sp. LAR06. Classification (NCBI taxonomy): domain Bacteria; kingdom Pseudomonadati; phylum Bacteroidota; class Flavobacteriia; order Flavobacteriales; family Flavobacteriaceae; genus Flavobacterium; species Flavobacterium sp. LAR06. Next base: position 105,267 of record NZ_JAUTYT010000001.1, read on the forward strand.
AGGTGCAGGATGGGCATATGATTATGGAACTGCTCAGGACAATAAAGAAATGTTCGAATATTTAAAAGGATATTCTCCTGTTCAAAATGTAAAAGCAGGCGTTAAATATCCGGCAACAATGGTAACAACTGGTGATCATGATGACCGTGTTGTTCCGGCACACAGTTTTAAATTTGCTGCGGAATTGCAGGATAAGCAAGCTGGCGATAATCCTGTTTTAATTCGTATTGATGTAAAAGCAGGTCACGGGGCAGGAAAATCTGTTGCAGCCTCTATTCAGGAAAATGTAGATGTACAGGCGTTCACGCTGTATAATATGGGATTTACTGCTTTACCGAAAAAGTAAACTTTTGTCTAATTTTTTATAGCCACGAATTCACGAATTTATTTTGTGAGTTTGTGGCTGTTTTTAAACACAAAGAATTCATGAAAATTCGTGCAATTCATGGCAAACCTTTTTTTAAATTTGAATTAACTAAAAAGTGAAAAAATGAAAATCATAAAATGGGGAATTATAGGCTGTGGAAATGTAACTGAAGTTAAAAGTGGTCCCGCCTTTCAAAAAACTCCAAATTCAGCATTGGTTGCTGTAATGCGAAGAGATGCCAAACTAGCCGAAGACTACGCCAAACGTCATAATGTACCAAAATGGTATTCAAACGCTATAGATTTAATCAACGATCCTGAAGTAGATGCTGTTTATATCGCCACCCCTCCATCCTCTCATAAAGAATATACGATTTTATGCGCCAAAGCAGGAAAACCTGTTTATGTAGAGAAACCAATGGCTTTGACATTTGAAGAGTGCAACGAAATGATTAGTGTTTGCAAAGATCATAATGTTCCGTTGTTTGTGGCTTATTACAGAAGAAGTTTACCAAGATTCTTAAAAATAAAAGAGCTAATTGATCAGAACAAAATTGGAACTATACGACATGTAAATTGTGTTTTATATCATCCGTTTGAACAGCGTTATGACGACGAAATTAATTTACCTTGGACGGTTTTACCACATATTTCAGGTGGCGGAATATTTGTCGATTTAGCTTGTCATACTTTAGATTTTCTCGATTTTGTTTTGGGTCCGATCAAAGCTGTTCGCGGGCATGCAAGTTCTCAGCTTAAAGCTTATCCCGCCGAAGATTCAGTTTCGATGTCCTTTTTATTCGAAAACGGAATTCATGGAACAGGTTTATGGAACTTTGCCAGTTTCGAGCGATATGATAATACCGAAATCGTTGGCGATAAAGGGAAAATTTCGTTTTCAACTTTCGGGAATGATCCAATTCATATTCAATACCCGAATGGAGAAAAAGAAAGTATTACGATTGAAAATCCACTCCATATTCAACAACCACTTGTTGAAACTGTAGTTGCTGAACTTTTAGGCTATGAAGGTATAAATCCGTCAAAAGGAACTTCTGCAGCCAGAACAAGTTGGGTTATTGATGAAGTTTTGAAGGAATTTAGGAATTCATAATTTAACTTATTTCCAATTATAATAAAGCGCATTGCAATATAAATGATATTGTAATGCGCTTTTGATTTTTAATAGCTATTACTTACCTACGCCATTTTCCTCCACCTAAGTAAAAACCAAGAGTTAGTCCGAAATTGTTATTTTTTTCCCTACCAATGACATTACCGTAAACATCTTGCAAATCTGTTTTCGGAACAAAATTATACTCTGCTGTCAATCTGAACTTTCCCCATTCAAAACCAGTACGAATCATACCCCCAAAAACTGAATTCGCCTTTGTATTATAAGAATTTCCATCATCAAACTGTTCATCTGTGAAAAATACATTTGAAACACTGTAAAGTCCAAGTCCGCCTCCAACAAAAGGTGAAAATGATCCACGGTTTTCTTCGTTGAGATAATAATAATCAGACGTTGCTACAACAGATAAATTTGCCACAACTGTAGCATTATAATCTTCTTTTCTGTCATCTATATAATATAAATCCTTGAACATTCCAGCGCCCTGAAAGCGAAGTCCAACATTAAGATTGTCTTTTAAATTGAATTTAGGTTCTATAGCCAGCATTCCGCCGCCGCCTTTTCCTGTGCCTAATACAAGACCGGCATCCAAGCCAACTCTAAATTTACCTTTTTCTTGTGCATTTGCAAAATTTAATACTCCTAAAAAAAGGATAACAAAAGTAATTTTCTTCATTATTTTATATATTGGTTAATTGCTGGCGAAACTATACTTTATAAAAGAGATTTCATTACGGAAAGACGTAAAAAAAGAGGATATTCAAAATTGAATATCCTCTTTTTTATAAACTATAAATTTCTTTAAAATTATAGGCTGTATTTAAGACCAAAAGTCAAACCTAAACCAGAGATTCCAACGAAAGAACTGATATCATCAGTAGCTTTACTACTGTCAAAACCTGCAGCATTTGTTACTTTGCTATTTGATGAAGTATCAATCTTGTCTACATAATTAGTATGAATAGCAGAATACGAAGCATCTTGTCTAAAAGTAGATGGTGTATGCAATTTATCTACTCCGTTTTCGGTAAATACAGTAGTTTCTTTTGTATCTCCGTGAACAGTAAAGTTTCTATATTCAATTTCAGCATACAAAGCTATTTTTTTACCTATCTTATAAGAACTTCCAATTGCAGCCATAAAACCAATAGTTGGATTAGGTTTCACAACATCTTCAGAGTAAGTTTTTGCCATTACTCCTGCTGCAGTAGAATACTCACGATTAGTCTCAATAGTTAAATCTCCATGAATAGGAACAATTACTCCTACTTTTGTATATGGTTCAAAACCTTTAGTTTCTCCCAAAAACAACACCAAGGCAGGTGATAAATCCCAAGCTCTAATTTTTCCTACAGCATCTCCAGATACAAAAATATTTGCTGGTGTTGTAGCAACTAAACGATTTGTAGTTTCAACCATCAATTTATCTGCACTAGAATAATAGTTAATTCCCATTTCAACTCCTAAACGAGTAGAAAAACGGTAACCTGCAGTTAATCCAGAACGAAACCCTTCTCCAAATGAGCCGTGATTAGTTTCTCTTGAAATTAAAGTAGTTCCATTAGGACCATATACATCTGTATTAGGCAATTGACCATTTACAATTGGAAACTCAGTAGCAGCAGTTTGAATAAAATAAGATCCTCCTAATTTAAAGTACCAGCTTTCTGGTTTATCTGCTTTTTCTGTTTGCGCCATTGTGGCCATAGAGCAAACTAATAATCCTAATAAAAATAGGTTCTTTTTCATAATTCTGATTTAATTAATTTATGCAAACATAAAATATTTTAACATATTTTTTTGGTTTGCAAAGTTAGACTTGGAACGAAAACGTTGTAATTTCGGGCAATATTACTAAAAAAGTATTATGCATGCATATTTTTAACATAAAAATTTTACATAACCCTAAAATTTAACTGTTAAAATTTAATTCAGCTTAAAATTTATCTGAAGTTTTTCCAATTCCTGCAATAACTCCGTCGAAATTCTCACTTTTAATCTTCGGCTCGGCATTGTTAGCTTGGTCACTACCTTAATTTCCTCAACCTCTTTTACTTCCTGAATTTTGGTTTCTTCCAATGGTGAATCTGCATCTTCACTTTCATCAACAAAAACAGCTTCTTCGGTTTCTTCAAAATCAGTATTGGTTTCCACCTCAACCAAACGTTTTATTTTTTCTAATTCCATGATCTCAAAAGTCACCGAATTATCCCCTTTATAGGCATTAAACAAATGACTCAGCGTATGAATAAAATCTATTTGCAAATCTTTAATATTCAACAGCAGTATCAATTTTTTAGCAAAGGCCTCCAATACATCCTGTAATTGTCGAACCTCAACAAACGTTAGTCTTGGATCAGACTTTTTACCTGTATCGTGGTTTACCCAGCCGTCTTTTATTAAAATTTTCAAATAAGCAAAGTTATTCTGAATCAGGAAATGCCTGAATTTTAAATATTCTTCACCAAAAATCTTAAACTCATAACTTTCATCATATCCTTCTAAATTAAATACCGCCCAGCCTTTTCCGTTTTTGGCCACACGATGCTGAACGTTATTGATGATTCCGGCAAAATTTAAATTTTTTCCCACGTATTCATTCATACTTTTCAGCGCTTCTAATCGGGCGTTGCAGAAGTATTTCATCTCAAATCTAAAATCGTCCAAAGGATGTCCCGAAATATAAATTCCAACAACTTCCTTTTCCTTCGCCAATTTTTCCATGGTACTCCAGTCTTCACATGGAGGTACAACTGGCTCGGCAATCTGAACTTCGCTGGCTTCTCCAAACAAACTTACCTGAGATGAATTTTCATTTTCCTGAAACTTCGATCCATAACGCATCGCCTTTTCATAAAAAGTAATTCCGTCACCATCATCATGAAAATATTGCGCTCTGGTTGTTCCTTCAAAAGAATCGAAACCACCTGCTAAAGCTAAGTTTTCAATTGCTTTTTTATTGGCAGCACGTAAATCAATACGTTTCGCTAAATCAAAAATTGATTTATATCTTCCGTCTTTTCTATTTTCTACAATTGTTGCTACGGCTCCGGAACCCACACCTTTAATAGCTCCCATTCCAAAACGAACAGCATAACTATCGTTTACTGTAAATTTATAATACGATTCATTTACATCCGGGCCTAAAACCTGTAAGCCCATTCGCTTACATTCTTCCATGAAAAACGAAACCTGTTTGATGTCGTTCATGTTATTTGAAAGTACCGCGGCCATATATTCAGCTGGATAATGCGCTTTTAAATAAGCTGTTTGATATGCAATCCAGGCATAACAAGTCGAGTGCGATTTGTTGAAGGCGTAACTCGCAAAAGCTTCCCAGTCTTTCCAGATTTTCTCTAAAACCTTTGCATCATGGCCTTTTGCCGATGCCTGCTCCACAAACTTAGGCTTCATTTTATCCAAAACGTCCTTTTGTTTCTTACCCATCGCTTTACGCAAAACGTCGGCCTCACCTTTTGTAAAGTCAGCCAGCGATTGCGACAAAAGCATTACCTGCTCCTGATAAACTGTAATTCCGTAGGTTTCTCCTAAATATTCTTCACAGGCATCTAAATCGTATTTAATTTCTTCATCACCATTTTTTCTTCGAACGAAAGACGGAATATATTCTAAAGGTCCCGGACGATACAAGGCGTTCATCGCAATTAAATCTCCAAAAACCGTTGGCTTCAGATCTTTCATGTATTTCTGCATTCCGGGTGACTCGTATTGGAAGATTCCAACCGTTTCTCCTCTTTGGAAAAGTGCGTACGTTTCCGGATCATCAATAGGAAATGTATCGGGATCCAGATCAATATTTGTTCTGTATTTTACCAGTTTAACGGTATCTTTTATCAGCGTAAGGGTCTTCAGACCCAAAAAGTCCATCTTCAGCAATCCGGCACTTTCAGCAACCGAGTTATCAAACTGTGTTACATATAAGTCAGAATCTTTTGCGGTTGTAACCGGAACGAAATTCGTAATATCCGATGGAGTAATGATTACCCCACAGGCGTGAATTCCGGTATTTCGCATCGATCCTTCAAGGATTTTTGCCTGTTGAATCGTTTCTCCGGCCAAATCATCTTCATTGGCAATGGCGATTAATTCTTTTACGTTATCAAACTCATCTGAACGAAGGGCTTTTTTAACCTCATCTTCGTTTTCAGAAATAAAACGTGCCAAATTCCATTTTGAAGGCATCATTGCCGGAATCAGTTTTGCAATTCTATCGGCTTCAAATAATGGTAAATCCAAAACACGCGCCGTATCACGAATCGCTGATTTGGTTGCCATTTTACCATAAGTGATAATCTGCGCCACCTGATTTTTACCGTATTTATTGATTACATAATCCATAACACGACCACGTCCCTCGTCATCAAAATCGATATCAATATCGGGCATGGATACACGATCCGGATTAAGGAAACGCTCAAAAAGCAAATCGTACTTAATTGGGTCAATGTTTGTAATTCCTAAACAATAGGCTACCGCAGAACCTGCAGCAGATCCACGTCCTGGTCCTACCGAAACATCCATTTTTCTGGCTTCGGCGATGAAATCCTGAACGATCAAAAAGTAACCCGGATATCCCGAATTTGAAATCGTTAGCAGCTCAAAATCCAAACGTTCCTGAATCGATTCTGTAATTTCACCATATCTTCTTTTGGCACCTTCCATAGTAAGGTGTCGCAAATATTTATTTTCACCTCGAACACCACCGTCTGCTTCATCTTCAGCAACAACAAATTCTTCCGGAATATCAAATTTTGGAAGTAATACATCACGATAAAGTGAATACCCTTCAACCTTGTCGACAATCTCCTGAATGTTGATAATTGCCTCCGGTAAATCAGAAAAGAGTTTTTTCATCTCTTCTTCCGACTTATAATAGTATTCCTGATTGGGCAATCCGTAACGGTAACCACGGCCACGACCAATTGGTGTTGCCTGTTTTTCACCGTCTTTTACACACAATAAAATATCGTGTGCATTGGCATCTTCTTTATTTAAATAATAAGTATTATTGGTTGCAATTAATTTGACATTATGCTTCTTAGAAAATTCAATCAGGGTTTTGTTCACGCGATTTTCATCTTCCTGATTGTGGCGCATGACTTCCAGATAGAAATCATCTCCAAATTGTTCTTTCCACCAAATCAAAGCTTCTTCGGCCTGGTTTTCACCGATGTTCAGAATTTTACTTTGGATTTCTCCGTATAAATTCCCAGACAAAACCATGATATCTTCCTTGTATTTTTCTACAATAGCGCGATCAATTCTCGGAACATAATAAAAACCGTCTGTAAAGGCGATCGACGACATTTTCGCCAAATTATGGTAACCCTTTTTATTTTTGGCTAATAATACAACCTGATTTCCGTTGTCTTTTTTGCTTTTATCTAAGTGATTATCGCAGACATTAAATTCACAACCTACAATTGGTTTGATCTCCGTTTCAGTTGGTTCTTCTCCGGCTTCAACTAAAGCTTTATTCTTTCCGGAAGCCGCTTTGTTGTGGTTCATAACGGCGCTCACAAAATGGAAAGCCCCCATCATGTTCCCGGTATCGGTCATGGCCACGGCCGGCATTCCGTTTTTGGCTGTAGCCGCAACAATATTTGCAATACCTATAGTCGATTGAAGAACCGAAAACTGCGTATGATTGTGTAAATGCGCATATTTTGCGGCTTTAAAATCTTCTCTGTCTGATGCTGAAACCGTAGTTTGTACATCATCAGATTGTAAAGCTTTTATTTGCTCTCTGATTTTATCAGAAGCCGCTTTTAAATTGATGTGTTTTAAACCGATTAACGGAAATTCCTGAGGGTTTCTATCCTGAAATTCCTTGAAATAATCCTTCGGAACATCTAATTCTTCTTTGGTAAAGACCTCTCTTCTAATTAACTCTAAAAAACAACGCGTAGTTGCCTCAACATCGGCAGTTGCGTTGTGCGCTTCTGCAAAAGGTTTATTGAAAAGATAGCTGTGTAATTCGGTTAGGGTTGGCAATTTGAATCTTCCTCCACGACCTCCCGGAAGCTGTAGTAAAGAAGCCGTAACTTCGGTACAGGTATCCAAAACCGGCATTGTGCTCATTGGAGAATCCACACCCATTCTATGAAACTCCGCGCCCATAATATTGACGTCAAAACCTAAATTCTGACCCACAATAAATTTGGTTTTGCTTAAAGCGATATTGAATTTCTCCAAAACTTCGGCCAGCGTGATTCCATCGGCTTCAGCCAATTCAGTCGAAATTCCGTGAATACGTTCGGCATCATACGGAATATTAAATCCGTCCGGTTTTACCAAATAATCCTGATGCTCAATAAGCTGTCCCATTTCGTCATGCAGCTGCCATGCAATCTGAATACAACGAGGCCAGTTGTCAGAATCGGTAATTGGGGCGTCCCAGCGTTTTGGTAATCCGGTTGTTTCGGTATCGAATATTAAATACATAGGTTTAAATAGCAAAAATTAAATTCCAAATTCCAATTTTCCAATATAAACACTTGATTATATGGAGGATAAAAAATCACTTTACAAATTATGGAGGAAGTTCAAATTTACGCTTTTTTTCGGCTTGGAGAAATAAAGAATTACCAATATTAGTGTTTAAAAAAATGCTGGTTTTTCTTATAAAAAAGATATCTTTGGACCTTCAAATCAAAACCAAAAACAATTAATTTTATGAAAAAAATCTATTTTTTTGCATTTATTTTATTAAACCTTTTAAGTTCTTGCAGCAGCGACACTCCAGAAGAAAATAATTTAACTGCAGCATTTACTTTATCAGCAACTACAGTTAACGTAGGCGATGACATTAAAGTAACAAATACCTCTAAATCTAGTAAAGAAATTGTTAGCTATACTTTTAATTTTGGCAACGAAACAAGCTCTACTGAAAAAGAACCTACATTTTATTATTCTCGTGCTGGTGAATACAATGTTAAATTAGTTATTAAAGATACAAATGGTACTGTTGCAACGAGCACTATTAAAGTAACTGTAACCGAAGAAAACTCTCTTTTACTTACTAATCAACTAGTCGGCGGCTCAGATGTTTATCCTATTGAAATTGGAATGCAGGACAATAAGATATTTTACACAGAATCTTACAGATCAGTAACAACATCTACAACTAGTTATTACAGACATGTAGAATATAATAATGATGCCAAGACTTTCACTACTAAAATTATAACTGAAAAAAATGGTAATTCTGGTCATGCGCAAACTACTTATTTAAACAACGGAAACAAAATTGTAAACATAATTCAATCTATGTCTTATTATGCAGGGACAGTAGAAACAGAATTAAACGCCGACTGGAGTCCTGTTAAATCTAGCTCATCTGGCGCTATTTATGGTTCAGTTAAAAATAACGATCAGTACTATTTTTATGGATCTTATGATAAGAACCCTGCAATTGAAATAAGAAATAACGAAGGTAAACTTGTAAGCAGAAAAACATATGAAAGCACTGTCAAAAATGCCTTTATCGGAAACCTAATTAAAACAGGAACTACTTATGTTGCTTTTGGAGGTAAATACGAAACATCGACAACAAATGAATTTATGAATTATAAACCATTCGTTTTATTTCTTAATGAAAATCTTGAAATCACAAGTCAAAAAACATTTGATACAAGTACTTTAAAAGATATTGTTCTAGATTGGAATTCTTTTAATGGTTCTTTTAAAGTGATAAAATTGACAAATGGAAATTTAGCATTATACAGCCATAACGAATTGAGAATTACAACAGCGCAAGGCGAAGAACTGAAATTAATTAAATTGCCAAACAACAGCAATATACAAGGTCTGATAGAAATTGAAAACGGCTTTATTGCATCTAGTTTTCAAAAATTAGAGAAATACGACAATAACGGAAATGTACTGAAGTCTATCTCATATCCAGGCATTTACAATGCAGGTTTTGTAAAAAAAGGTGATTTGTATTATTTTGCAGCGGGATGTGGATCAAGTTATCAAAACATTTCAATTCTTGAAATCAAACTTGGGGCTGTTGATTCTAATTTGAATTTCAAAAAAATCTAAATTAAAAGTAAGTTTTAATTTAAAAGGATAAAGTAATCTCTCATGATTATTTTATCCTTTTTTTATTCTCTCAGATTTCTAACAAACATAAAAAATATTCACTTTAAGAATCTGTTTTTTTATCTTATCCTATAAAATTTTCATAAAAATACACTTCTTGGATGTCGTAGTATTTGAATTAAAATGGAGCTTACCAATATCTATTCTAAATTAATTTTTTAGGCTTTAAAATCATATTAATTTGTAAGTTCTTAAATTTCCTTAAAAGTCAAAAACTAACAATTATTACTATTTTTACTCATTTTGTTACATTTTTTTGAATTAAAACCTATATTTTATAGTTATTTTAAGATAAATTTGCAAACTATTAAAATTAAAAGCAATCCAATCAAAATTAACGAGAAAAAGAAAAACGAAAGCAATTTATCCTTCATTTTCAGACCAAAATTAAACGTATAAATACGAATAGCAATTTGTATTTTAGTTTGGGTATCGTATATAATGAAATATTGAAATTGACCACTTTGTATCTTTTTTTACTTTTGTTTTGCTATTATCAGAAAATTGCTGTGATTATAGAAATTACAATTAAAAAAAATAAAAAATGAGTAAGACATTATTTGACAAAGTATGGGATTCACATGTAGTGCGTAAAATTGAAGATGGACCAGATGTGTTTTTTATTGACCGTCATTTCATTCATGAAGTTACGAGTCCTGTTGCTTTTTTAGGATTAAAAGCCAGAGGCGTTAAGGTTCTTTACCCAGAGCGTACTTTTGCAACTGCAGATCACAATACACCCACCATAAACCAACATTTACCAGTTCAGGATGCACTATCTGCAAATCAGCTGAAAGCTCTTGAAGATAATGCTGCCGAATACGGAATTTCGCACTGGGGATTAGGTCACATTAAAAACGGAATTGTACACGTAGTTGGTCCTGAAAACGGAATTACTTTGCCAGGTGCTACTATTGTTTGTGGAGATTCACACACGTCTACTCACGGTGCTTTTGGAGCTATTGCTTTTGGTATAGGAACTTCTGAGGTTGAGATGGTTCTTTCTACACAATGTATCATGCAGCCAAAACCAAAGAAAATGCGTATCAACGTAAACGGTCAATTGAGCAAAGGTGTTGGTCCAAAAGACGTTGCACTTTATATTATTGCACAATTAACTACTTCTGGAGGTACAGGTTATTTTGTTGAATACGCCGGAGATGTTTTCGAAAACATGACTATGGAAGGTCGTATGACCGTTTGTAACCTAAGTATCGAAATGGGTGCTCGTGGAGGTATGATCGCTCCTGACCAAACTACTTTTGATTTCCTTGAAGGAAGATTGTTTGCTCCTAAAGGTGAAGCGTGGACTAAAGCAGTTGAATACTGGAAAACACTTAAAACGGATGCTGATGCTGTTTTTGATGCTGAATTAAACATCAATGCTTCAGACATTGAACCAATGATTACTTATGGTACTAACCCTGGAATGGGAATTGGTATCTCAAAACATATTCCAAACGCTAATCAAGTTGAAGGTGGTGAGGAAACTTACAAAAAATCGCTTGCTTACATGGGCTTCCATGAAGATGATGTGATGATTGGAAAACCAATTGATTATGTTTTCTTAGGAAGTTGTACAAATGGACGTATTGAAGATTTTAGAGCTTTCGCTGAAATTGTAAAAGGAAGAAAAAAAGCAGATAATGTTACTGCCTGGTTAGTTCCGGGTTCTCACGTTGTTGAAGCGCAGATTAAAGAAGAAGGCATTTTAGATATTTTAACTGAAGCTGGTTTTGTATTACGTCAGCCAGGATGTTCAGCGTGTTTGGCAATGAACGATGATAAAGTTCCAGCTGGAAAATATGCGGTGAGCACATCAAACAGAAACTTTGAAGGTCGTCAGGGTCCTGGATCAAGAACATTATTAGCAAGTCCAATTATGGCTGCCGCCGCTGCTGTTACAGGAAAGCTAACTGACCCAAGGGAATTATTTTAATTCCCGCTGTAAGCTTTAAGCTAAAATTCAATACTAAAATAAATGCTGTAGAAAAAAGCTTAAAGCTTATTGCCTACAGCCTAAAGCAAAAAAAAAATGGCATACGATAAATTTAATATCCTTACCAGTAGTGCTGTGCCACTACCAATTGAGAACGTAGATACAGATCAAATCATTCCGGCTCGTTTCTTAAAAGCTACAAAACGTGAAGGTTTTGGAGATAATCTTTTTAGAGACTGGAGATATAACGGAGATGATACTCCAAAAGCTGATTTCGTTTTAAACGATTCAACTTATAGTGGAAAAATCCTGGTTGGAGGAAAAAACTTCGGTTCAGGATCTTCAAGAGAGCATGCTGCGTGGGCAGTTTACGATTACGGTTTTAGAGCTGTAGTTTCAAGTTTCTTCGCTGATATTTTCAAAGGAAACTGTTTAAACATTGGTGTTTTACCAGTTCAGGTTAGCCCGGAGTTTGCTGATACTATCTTCAAAGCAATCGAAGCTGATCCTAAAACTGAATTGGAAATCAACTTGCCAAACCAAACGATTACTTTATTGGCAACAGGTCAATCTGAATCTTTTGCAATCAACGGATACAAAAAGAACAACATGATTAACGGTTTTGATGACATTGATTATTTACAAAATATTAAAGAAGATATTGTGGCTTTCGCCGATAAGCTTCCTTACTAAAAAATCAGGTTCAGTCCTTTGAGACCCGACAGGTTTTTTAAAATCTGTCGGGTCTTTATAAGTTAAGCTAAACCAAGACAACACAACTACAATTTACTTTTAAAAGGAATTTAGAAATCAATATGGAAAAAAGAAAAATTGAAATAATGGATACGACGCTTCGTGACGGTGAACAAACCTCAGGAGTATCATTTTCTGCTGCAGAAAAATTAACCATTGCACAATTGTTGTTGGAGGAATTAAATATTGATAGAATCGAAATTGCTTCTGCACGCGTAAGCGAAGGAGAATTTCAAGCCGTAAAAGGTATTACAACCTGGGCTGAAGAGCGAGGATATATTAATCGTATTGAAGTTCTTTCGTTTGTAGATGGAGGAGTTTCGATTGAATGGATGAAAAAAGCAGGCGCTAAAGTGCAAAATTTATTAACCAAAGGTTCAATGAATCACTTAACGCATCAACTAAAAAAAACGCCGGAACAACACTTTTCTGAAATTGCACAAATCATTGCTTTAGCGAAAAAAAATAATATTGAAACGAATGTGTACTTAGAGGATTGGAGCAACGGAATGCGAAATTCGCCAGATTATGTTTTTCAATTTCTGGATTTCTTAGCAACGCAACCCGTTAAAAGAATATTGCTTCCGGATACTTTAGGCGTATTAATTCCGTCTTTGGCATTTGAATTTATTTCAAAAATAAGAGCCCGATACCCTCAAATTCATTTTGATTTTCACGCACATAACGATTACGATTTAAGCATCGCCAATGTTATGGAAGCTGTAAAAGCTGGCATAAACGGACTTCATGTAACTGTAAACGGAATGGGAGAACGTGCTGGAAATGCACCGCTCGAGAGTACGGTTGCTGTTATAAATGATTATTTACCAGAAGTTAGCATCAATATCAAAGAAACCTCTTTGTATTCGGTGAGTAAACTGGTAGAAACTTTTACAGGTTACAGAATTCCTGCCAACAAACCAATTGTCGGCGATAACGTTTTTACACAAACTGCCGGAATTCACGCTGACGGAGACAATAAAAACAATTTGTATTTTAATGATTTGCTTCCGGAACGCTTCGGAAGAAAAAGAAAATACGCTTTAGGAAAAACTTCGGGAAAAGCCAATATCGAAAAGAATCTTCAGGAATTAGGTTTAAAATTAAACCAGGAAGATTTGAAATTGGTTACCCAAAGAATCATCGAATTAGGCGATAAAAAAGAAACCGTTACCAAAGAAGATTTGCCATACATTATCTCTGATGTTTTGGACAGTCATACTTACGAAGAGAAAATTACAATTGAATCTTATATATTAGTACACTCAAAAGGGATGCGCCCTTCAACAACTTTATGCCTGAAAATTGACGGCGAAGTAATTGAAGAACACGCTCAGGGCGACGGTCAATTTGATGCTTTTATGAATGCCCTTGGCAAAATTTACAAAAGTAAAAAACTAACGCTACCTAAATTGATTGATTACGCAGTGAGAATTCCTCCAGGGAGTAGTTCCGATGCTTTATGCGAAACAATCATCACCTGGGTAAACAACGAAAAAGAATTTAAAACAAGAGGATTAGATTCAGATCAAACGGTTGCAGCGATTATTGCGACACAAAAGATGTTGAATGTAATTACCTAAGGTTCTAAGGTTCTGAGATAAAAAACTTAGAAGCTTAGCAACTGTTATACCTTAGAAACTTAAAAACCTAAAAAACAATTATAAATAAAGGTGCTGACATACTAAGAAAAAAAACTTAGAACCTTAGCAACTCAGAACCTTAGAACCTTAAAATAAAAAAAATGAAATTTAACATAGCCCTTTTAGCCGGTGACGGAATCGGACCAGAAGTAATTAATGAAGCTGTAAAAGTATCTGATGCTATTGCAAAAAAATTCAATCACGAAATAACATGGACACCAGCTTTAACAGGAGCTTGTGCAATTGATGCCGTTGGAGTTCCTTATCCTGATGAGACTCACGAAGTTTGTATGGCTGCCGATGCTGTTTTATTCGGAGCAATTGGTCACCCAAAATACGATAACGATCCAAGCGCACCAGTTCGTCCGGAGCAGGGATTATTATTGATGCGTAAAAAATTAGGATTGTTTGCTAACGTACGTCCAACTTTTACTTTTCCTTCTTTAATTGATAATTCTCCTTTAAAAAGAGAAAGAATTGAAGGAACTGATTTGGTTTTCTTAAGAGAATTAACCGGTGGAATCTACTTTGGAGAAAAAGGAAGAAAAGACAACGGAGAAACTGCTTTTGACAACTGTGTTTACACAAGAGCTGAAGTACAACGTTTAGCAAAAAAAGGTTTTGAATTAGCCATGACAAGAAGCAAAAAACTATGTTGTGTTGATAAAGCAAACGTTTTGGAAACTTCACGTTTATGGAGAGAAACGGTTCAGGCAATGGAAAAAGATTATCCTGAAGTTACTGTTTCTTACGAATTCGTTGATGCTGTTGCAATGCGTTTGGTTCAATGGCCAAACTCTTACGACGTTTTAATTACTGAAAACTTATTCGGAGATATCTTAACAGACGAAGCTTCTGTAATTTCAGGTTCTATGGGATTAATGCCTTCTGCTTCTGTTGGAGAACATACTTCATTATACGAACCAATCCACGGATCTTATCCTCAGGCTACAGGACTGAATATTGCTAACCCATTAGCGACTATTTTATCTGCAGCTATGATGTTCGAAGATGCTTTTGGATTAAAAGACGAAGCTGAAGCCATTAGAGCAGTCGTAAATAAATCATTAGAACAAGGAATTGTTACTGAAGATTTAGCGGCAAAAGGATCAAAAGCTTACAAAACCAGCGAAGTTGGAGACTGGCTTGTAGCTAACTTATAGTTATTTTTGTTTCAGGTTTCAGGTTTTCCAACTTGAAACTTGACGTGAGGCTTTAGCCGAACGGGCGAAGCAAACAAAATAAACCTGAAACAAAATAATTTACCACAAAAAAAGGGATCAACTTTCGTTGATCCCTTTTATATATTTAGAAAAAAATATTAATATCCTCCTCTACCACCACGGTCATTTCCACCACGGTTGTTTCCTCCACCATAACCTCCGCGTGAATCTCCACCACGGCTGTTATTATTGAAGCTTCTTCTTTCACCTTCAGGTTTCGGCTCAGATTTATTAACCACAATTGCACGACCTTGAACAGTAGCTCCGTTCAATTCATCAATTGCTTTTTGAGCTTCAGCATCGTTTGGCATCTCAACAAAACCAAAACCTTTGCTTCTTCCTGTAAATTTATCAGTAATGATTTTAACTGAATCTACTGCTCCGTAAGCCTCGAAAGACTCTCTTAAATCTGCTTCCTCAATACTGAATGGAAGGCTTCCAACAAAAATGTTCATATGTACTTATTTATAATAATGTAGCAAATGTAATCTTATTTTTCTCTAATCTACTATATATTAGTTTATTTATGCTTTTATTTTGATTTAAAAAAGCAGAAACCAGCAAAACCAAACGATTGTTAATTAAATATTTTAATTCTCTAGATTTGGAGTAATCGGAATTTTATAAAAAACACCTTCTTTGAAATTTAAACTTGGTTTTTCAAGATCTTCTTCATTTACATTAGGCGCAGTAAATTTGAATGTTCCCGAAATTGTATTTGTTTCACTATTAAATTCTGTAACTACAATCTGACCATTGCCTTTATTTTCGCCGGTACTAAATTCCTCCAGTTGTCCGGGAAAAGTATTTGAATAAGATGCCATTGCAACGTTATCTATTCCAAGAATGTATGTTTGTACTGCAGGAGATGGTATTTCTAAAATCACTTTTTCATAACCTAGAGTTCCTTCAATAACCATATTTCCATTTGTTCCTGAATTTGCTACATACCCATTAGATCTCCAAAAAACGTTGTCTTTTAAGCCCTGAAAGGCCGGATTATTGAATTTTATGTCCTCGGTACAAGATGAGAGGATAAAAAGAAGTGATAAAAAATAAAAGATTTTTTTCATATAGAATGAATTTGCTGCAAAAGTACCTTATTTGAAATAAATATTTAAAAATTGGATCCTAAAACCGTCTAAAAATGATAAAAATTCACCTTAAATATATTTAATACTGTTTGGAACGCATAATTCATAAAAAAATTATATCTTTGCGCCCTTAATTAACAGAGGTCGAGTACCTCAAAATTTAATCATAAGATTATGTCAGTAAAAATTAGATTACAAAGACACGGTAAAAAAGGAAAACCTTTTTACTGGGTTGTAGCTGCAGATGCACGCTCAAAAAGAGATGGTAAATACTTAGAGAAAATCGGTACTTACAATCCAAACACTAACCCTGCAACTGTTGAATTAAACCTTGACAGCGCTGTAAAATGGTTACACAATGGTGCACAACCAACTGATACTGCCAGAGCAATTCTTTCTTACAAAGGAGCTTTATTGAAACACCATCTTGATGGAGGTATTCGTAAAGGTGCTTTAACTCAAGAGCAAGCTGATGCTAAATTAGCTGCTTGGTTAGAAGCTAAAGCTGGAAAAGTTGACGCTAAAAAAGACGGTTTAACAAAAGCGCAAGCTGATGCTAAAGCTAAAGCTTTTAAAGCAGAACAAGAAGTTAATGCTAAACGTTTAGCTGCTGCAGCTCAGGCTGAAGCTGATGCTATCGCTGCTGCAACTCCTGCAGTTGAAGAAGAAGTTGCTGAAGTAGAAGCAGAAGCTGCTACTGAAGAAGCTCCTGCTGCTGAAGAAAATAACGAAACAACTGAAGCATAATTTTATTTAGCGAGAATGCGTAAAGAAGAATGTTTTTATTTAGGTAAAATCGCTAAAAAATTTAGTTTCAAAGGTGAAGTTCTGGCTTATTTAGACACGGACGAACCTGAGTTATACGAAAATCTGGAATCAGTGTTTGTTGAATGCAACAAACACTTGGTTCCTTTTTTTATTGAAAAAAGTTCTTTACACAAAAATGATTTTCTTAGAATTCGTTTTGAAGACATGAATACCGAAGAAGATGCAGATGCTATTATGGGCAATGCTATTTATCTTCCTTTAAGTATGTTGCCAAAACTTTCCGGCAACAAATTTTATTTCCATGAGGTTATCGGTTTTGAAATCGAAGACCAGCGTTTAGGCGTTTTTGGAAAAATAGTCGCTGTAAACGATACTACAGCACAACCTCTTTTTGAAGTTTTAAATGGCGAAGTCGAAATGTTAATTCCGATGATCGATCATTTTCTTGTAAAAATTGACCGCGAGAATAAAAAAGTAATTATGAACTTGCCTGAAGGGCTTGTTGAAATGTACCTTTAAAAAAGTGATCAGTTTACAATTTTAAGTATTCAGTTTTCTTCTGAATCAAAAATCTTTAATCTACAATCATAACAGATATGTTCCAATTCAAACAGTTTTCAATTAAGCAAGATCGCTGTGCTATGAAAGTCGGAACTGATGGCGTTTTACTTGGTGCCTGGACTCCAATAAACCACAATCCATTTAGCATTTTAGATGTTGGTGCAGGAACTGGAATTATAGCTTTAATGCTTGCTCAGCGAACTCATGCGGAACAAATTGACGCTCTTGAAATTGACGAAGAGGCTTATGAACAAACGGTAGAAAATTTTGAAAATTCGCCTTGGAGTGATCGCTTATTTTGTTTTCATGCGGGATTGGATGAATTTATTGAAGAACCTGAAGACGAATATGATCTGATTGTTTCGAATCCTCCTTTTTATGCTGAAGATTACAAGACAGAAAGTGAACAGCGCGATTTAGCCCGCTTTCAGGATGCAATGCCTTTTGAAGAGCTAATTGAAGCAGCTGATTTATTACTTTCTGAAAATGGAATATTTGCTTTAATTATTCCTTTCAAGGAAGAAGAAAAATTCATCGCCTTAACAAAAGAATCCGAATTATATCCGATCAAAATTACGCGCGTAAAAGGAACTCCAAAATCTGAAATCAAGCGCAGTTTACTGGCTTTTAGCCGAAATGAAAGCCCTGAAATTGAAATTGACGAGTTAATTATCGAAATCGACAGACACATTTATACTCCTGAATATATCGAATTGACAAAGGAGTTTTATTTGAAGATGTAAAAAACATCTTTGTCAAAGTTTGAAGCTTTGACAAAGACTACATAATTTTTACTTTCCATTTTTAGCAAACAAAATCGCTCGGTCCAAAACCTCATCTTTCCCTTGCTGAATTCCCAAAATTGTTGGCTTTACTTCAATATCAGGAACAATACCAATGCGTTGGGTTTCTTTTTTATTGGGATAAAAAACGCCATAACAAGTAAACGAAGTATAAAATCCTTTAATGATCGGAAATCCATAATTTGCTCCATCTGCACCTCCTGTCTGACTTCCTATCACTTTAACTTTTGGAGCAGTTTGCAAACTCATCGCATTAAATTCTGCGTGGCTCACAGCTTTTTCATTTACCAAAACAATTACTTTTCCTTTGTAATATTCTGGATTGTTTTTACCACACTTTAGAATTTCATTTCTCCACAAATAACGTCCTGGATAACTTACATCTGGATCTAAGAATTTAACAAACTCCTTAGGTTCAGAATTTAGCCAGTCCGAAATAGCAAACATAACATCATTCGGACGTTCACGATTATCAAAAATAATAGCGTTTGTATTATTAAGTGCAGAGATCAAAGCAGGGACATCACTTTCTTCTAATGCATCATAATTAACATAGCCAACATTGCCCTCTAAAATTTTCCATTTTTCTCTATCTGGAAACTGAATTTTTAAGTCTTGATATTTATAACGATTTACTGATTTTAACGTCGTTTTCCCATCACGGACAAACTCTACTTCAACAGCAGGTGTTTTTCCATTAAAGATTGTCCAATAGGCATTCTTTAGGACAGACGGTTCATTTGATCCTTCAACATATTTTCTATTTTCTTTTAAAAGTTCAGCAACAGTTTTTCCTTCAACTTTCGTAATTACATCACCTATTTTTAAATCACTTACTTTTGCCAATGAATCGTTTTTTAAACTAATGATCACTGCCTTTTCATCAATAATTTTGACATCCGCAGGGATAAATTTATCTCCAAAATAATCAAACAATTGAGACATCTGGGTTGATGCATGCGTATCATTAAGCTTTATAGAAATCTCACGCATTGCCAAAACAAAATCTTTCTCAGATTCAGGAGCATAAAATCTAGGAAGCATCGTATTTAATACTTTATCCCAGTTTTCATCCATTTGATATTTGTAAGGGAAAAAGTATTCTATATAATTCCAATATCTGAACAATGCCAAAAGACGCAAATTTTTATTTGTCCATTTAAAATCTGTGTACTTAATTTCATTATTAAACTGCAACGGCACTTTCCCAGTATTCAATTCAAAATCAACATAATATTGCTTTACCTGAATTCTGTTTTCTTCAATAAATTTTAATTTTTTTGAAAGTGATTTAGAGAATAAATCATTTTTTGAAAACCATGACAAATCAAAGTTTTTATCAAAATATTCCTTTTTTGAAGTAGGTGTCGAAATTTTATATGCTTTTACTTCGCCTAAAGATGTTATCCAATTTTCGATCACTAACGAAAAAGCTTCGGCAGTTTGTGCTTCTTCTACTTTTGGCAAAATTTGAAACAATTGTTCGTCCCAATTTTTACTTCCATCCGCCACATTTGGATGATAATACTTTAGAAAACCCCAAACTTTGCAGGTAGCAGCGAGTTTTTGAGTTTCGGTAATTGGTTTTGAAAATGCATTTTGAAATAATAAAACAAGGACAAGAAGTAATGTTTTCTTCATTAGAAAAAAATGGCTAGGTTAATTATTTAGGTTTGGGCTAATTTTAAACTTGCTCAAATATACTCTTAAATTGATATAAAATTCTTTCAATTAATCGTAAATCTTCGGTTACTATCTCAGCACTCCCTTTCATTTCCTGCTGAAATACAATTTGTTTATTATAAGAAGTTTGTAGCCCGTTTGGGAGCGCAACATCTAAAAGCAGATTACCATCTTTATCCGGAACAAGAGAAATATTCTGAATTTTGCCTTTTAGGACTCCAAATTCCCTGTCCGGAAAATTGGCCAATCTGATATTCACTTTTTGCCCTACTTTTATTTTACCTGAATTGAGGGCCGGAGCCTTTACTTTTCCAATAAAACCATTCTTTGCATCAGGAATAATAGAAAAGACATTATCGCCGACATTTATAGTTTGGCTTTCATTCCAGACCTGCAAAAAAGTGACTACACCGCTGATTGATGATTTTAGTGTATAGGCCAATTCCCAATCTTTTATTACTTTTTTAAGCTGATAAAAAGACTGCGCCATATTACGCCCAAGGCTAACTTCTTCTTTAGTGCCGCTTATCTGCGAATTCCGGCTCAATTTTGTATTATTGATCAAAGAGGACCTTAATTGAGAAATCGACGTTAACAGGCTCTTATAATTCTTTTGCGCCTGAAGATAGCCCAGTTTTTTAGCTTCCATTTCCTGCGCTGAGATAATTCCCTTATTAAACAGCGTTTCAAAACGGGCAATTTCATTTTTCTGAAGCTGCAATTCACTTTCATTAAGTACTTTTTGCTGTTGCAAAATATCCAATCTTTCCTTTATCTGAATTTTTTCAGAAAGCTGCGCTCTGTTTTCGACTTCAAAAGGCTGTAAATTTTCATTTAGTTTGTCTGCCTCATAATCTTTTTGGAAAACAGCAAAAGCACTTTCAATTTCCCCCAATTGACTATTTTTCAAGACCGCAAACGGAAATGCTTTTTTTGGATCGTTGATATTATAATTTTCAACTATGCTTTTTAATAAAAAAACGTCTTTATAATTTGCCGTGTTTTCAATAATGGCCAGCGTAGTACCTTTTGAAACTATAGCTCTGTTTTTTACCAAAATAGCTTCAATTCTGCCCGATGATTTTGACACAATTTTTTCTGGTGGAATATTGGTTGTGATAAAAATCTCAGTGTTTACAACGTCCGGATATTTTATAAACCACGAAACAAAAAAGAGCATAAAAATAATGGCAAATATCAGGACCGTTCCCCATCGGATCATCCAATGTGGCACTTTGGTCAGGATGTCCTGAACCTCTTCACTTCTTAATTCGAATGTATCTTCTGCCATAATTAATTTCCTAACTGCAATTGATTTTTAACCAACTCAAAGTAATTCCCTTTTTGCTCTACCAATGCTGAATGGTTTCCAATTTCGATAATTTTTCCTTTATCTAAAACCACAATCTGATCTGCATTTATTACTGTACTCAATCGATGCGCAATCACGATAACTGTTTTGTTTTTGAAAAACATATCCAGCTTTTGCATGATTGCTTTTTCATTATTAGCGTCCAAAGCTGATGTTGCCTCATCAAAAAACAATATTTCCGGATTTTTGTAAACGGCTCTTGCAATGAGTAGACGTTGTTTTTGTCCGGTGCTCATTCCCACTCCCTCTGCTCCAATTTTTGTGTTGTATCCCAATGGCAAGCCACTAATGTATTCTTTTATATTGGCGACATCTGCTGCATATACTAAACGCTCTTTATCAATTTTATCAACTCCAAAAGCAATATTATTGGCGATCGTATCACTAAAAATAAAACCTTCCTGCATTACGGCCCCAATATTCGATCGCCAGGCTTTTTGTGAAATATTTTTTAACTGGGCATTTCCAATATTTATTTCTCCTTTTTCGGGATCGTAAAACTTTAGAAGCAATTTCATCAGGGTCGTTTTACCGCTTCCGCTAACACCTACAATCGCCGTTACTTTATTGGCCGGAATTATCAAATTCAAATCATTCAAAACAGGAATGTCTGATCCCAAATAACGATACGAAACGTTTTTTAGCGTAATATCACAATCAATGGGAACTTCATTTGTCTGATGGACTTCCTGTTGTATTTCATCTTCTTTTTCATGAATTTCAGATAATCTTGCTAATGATATCTTGGCATCCTGTAATTCCCTTACAAATTCTATAAGTTGTGTTATTGGCCCATTTAAGCTTCCAACAATGGAACTGATTGCCAGCATCATTCCGAGTGTAATCGAACCATCGATAACCAATTTAGCCGAAAGAAATATGATGAAAATGTTTTTTAATTCATTAATAAAAGACGAACCAATAGTTTGGGTTTGTTCTAAAACCAATCCTTTTATTGAAACCCTGAAAAGTCGTGCCTGTACATATTCCCAACCCCATCGTTTTTGTTTTTCGGCATTGTGAAGTTTTATTTCCTGCATGCCATTGATAAGCTCCATAACCTTGCTTTGCTCCTGAGATACTTCTGCAAAACGTTTATAGTCTAACACTTCTCTTCTTTTCAAAAACAAAGTAATCCATCCAAAATACAATAGACTCCCTATAAAAAACACCAGGAATATCTTTAGGTTAAAATAAGCCAGAACTGCGCCCAAAACAACCATATTAATAGCCGAGAATAAAACATTTAAAGACGATGTAGTCAGAATTCGCTCTATACGTCGATGATCATTAATACGCTGCATGATATCGCTTGTCATTCGGACATCAAAAAAAGAAATGGGCAGGTTCATTAGTTTAATGAAGAAATCTGAAATAAGCGAGATATTAATTCGGGTAGACAGATGAAGCAATATCCAGCTCCTGATCAGTTCTAAACCTGTTTTTCCGGCAAAAAGAAATAATTGCGCAAAAAGAATTAAATAAATAAAACGAAGATTTTGATTCTGTATACCAACGTCAACAATACTTTGGGTTAAAAATGGCGAGATTAGCATCAATAAACTGCTGGCAACCAACCCAATACTTAACTGCGTCAGAAAAGATTTATAACGCAATACATATTGTGATAACAAACTAAATCCTAATCCTTTATTTTCTTCTTTATCAAAGTCAGACTGAAAGAATTTTGGTGCTGCTTCCATGAGCAATGCAATTCCTTCTTTAGTCGAATTATCCGCATTATTGCCAATCCAGAATTTTATAAAATCTTCTCTATTGTATTCAATCAGTCCAAAGGCCGGGTCTGAAATATAATAGCTGTTTTTTCTGATTTTATAGAGAACAACATAATGGTTTTTATTCCAATGCAAAATACATGGCAAAGGCGCCTCTTCTAATCTCTCTAAATTTAATTTTACCCCCAAGGTCCTAAACCCAATTTTCTCTGCAGCATCGCTTAAAAAAAGCAAATTACTTCCCTCACGAGTTGTTTCGCTAATATCTCGTAAATCCTGAATGTTGATTGTTTTTCCATAATGCTTGGCAATAATTTTCAAACACGTTGGACCACAATCCTTAAAATCGGCTTGTTTGTAATTGGTAAATTTTTTCAATTTATAATCAATTTATTCAGGAGCAATTTAACATTATATTTTTTGATTTTATAGTAAAAAAAAACAGAGAAGAAATAAATCCACCCTGTTAAGTATCTAAAAAATAAAAAAATAGCGATACATTTTTTTCTCTAGGACATGGCACTGGCTAACCCTAACCAAATAAAATTAACACAGCGACCAATTTCCTGAGAATCCCGACACCAATCATCAATGTTGGGATATTTGCTCAATGTTCCACGACCGAGCACCTACAAATTCAAAAAAAAACATGACTAAATTTCTGATAAGGTTTTATACTACAATTGTTTGCAACCCAAAAACTAAGAATTCAAATTCTTATTATTTTAATTTATACTAGAATTTAAAAAAAACTGGTATAAATTATATAATTAACCAATAAGACTAGTTAAGCACGCATCGTCCTTCGGTGCTATCATCACCATATACACAATGACTTCCTTTTTTACATGGAAAGTCTTCAGAACATGCAATACCACCTTTAATAGATTGTTGTTGTTCTCTAGATAATTCTTGAGCTCCTTCTAAATTTAAAATGTTTTTTAACATAATGTACCAGCTTTGAAATTTTGGGTTATTACTCCAATCGTTTAGAGACATTTGAAGCTTCTGTCTATTCATAACATAATAACAAATTTGAATTTACTCTTAAATTCAAGGATATATATTATTTAAAAACAATGTCTAACGAAAAGCAATACACCCTTTTCTCTAGGACATGGCACTGGCTAACCCTAACCAAATAAAATTAACACAGCGACCAATTTCCTGAGAATCCCGACACCAATCATCAATGTTGGGATATTTGCTCAATGTTCCACGATCGAGCGCCTACAAATTCAAAAAAAAACATGACTAAATTTCTGATAAGGCTTTATATTGTATACTTGCAAAAAAAAATTAAAATCAACAGCATAGACGACTTGTATCGCAAATACCCGGCATTTTATCTATGGGGCACGGTTGGCCAACTGGCACTAAAACACATCCCGCTTCTATCGCATAAATCCAACATTCAGGAATTCCTCCTTTTATTGTCTTTTGCTCACTTTTACTTATATGCTGAGCATTTTTTAGATTTAAAATTTTCTTTAACATGGCTGTTATGTTTTAATTTTGAATCAATTTAATTGCCACAACTCTCTTCGATCAGAATACGATGTACAATCTTCTTCATTAATCCAAGCCTCGCATCTTGGAGATGCTTCTTTAACATTGTTAGCAATAATCATTTTTTGTTCATTTGCTGTTAATTCCTGAGTTCCTTCAAGGTTTAGAATATTCTTTAACATAAGTTCTAAGTTTTAGGCTCCAATCGTTTTAAGACATTTGAAGATTCTGTCTGCTTTTCTCCTGTTAGGCGATTTTTTCGAGAATCTCAACATCTTCTACATAATCGTTTAGAAAATATTTCAGCTCGTTTAGCTCATATTCGTTCGGAAATAATCTTTCATTTACAATTTTAACCGGTGTATAATTAAAATTATTTTTCGAACACCATTCATATTGTTTATTAATCTCCTGATTAATCATCATACTTACTGATTCAACATGCCATTTTTTAAGCCATTTTTTAAGACTCATCTTCTTAATATGCCAGTCTGAAATAGCTTCAACCGTTTTTCCCGGTGTAGATCTGTTTATGGTCAATAATCTTTCTACAACCGCTTTATAAGGATTATCTGTATTTTCCGGGTTGATATTAAATAAGACTTTTAAAAATATTCTATCCGGAAATTTTAAAACCAAATCGAATGCTTCCTGAAATGTCGTATTGCATAGACCACAACTTGGACTTATAATTACAGACAGTTTTACTGCTGCATTTCTATTACCAAAATTCAAACCTCTTAAATCATCAAATCCATTTGTATTTATAACTTTTCGAGACAGGAAATTTAATAGTGAATAATTTCTTTTGAATTTTTTAAGCTCTTTAAGTGAGTTATCGCTTTTGAGCATGTTTTTAATCATTGGTTTTGCAATAAGCCACATCGGCACAAGAAGAGCCAAAGAAAATAACAATGGAAACATACTCTCAAATGCAAAAGTCAATGTAAAAAAGTCTGATGCAAACCATATAGCACTTTGCGTAAAAATTAAGAACGAAACTACGAGGCACATTACACACCATTTTTGAATCTCAAATTTCTGAATCCAAATAGATGATACTATAACGGGAATAGCGAGCAAACTTAAAAATCCGATAAATATTGCCGAATCAAAAGGCTTCACTAAAATTGCAATCAAACTTGAACCGAAAAAAATAAGGGGCAAATCTGAAAAATTAAGCAATTTGTTTTCAGTTCCTTCATTAGCATTAATAACAGAATTACATGAAGAATTTGAACTCAGATTGCAAAACTTCGAGATCATCGTATTTTTAAAACCTAATTTCTCCTGTACAATAAGTATACTAACAATAAGTCCTAATATAGATGTTGTTAAAAAAGCAAGACTAAACAAGCTATACGTATTATAAAAAAACGACAAGCCCACTAAAAGAAAAAGAGGCAGAGAATATTTTAACCAATTAAATTCTACTTTTAGATTTTCTCTTGCGATTACATTATTTGGTTCGATCGCCACAATTACGCCATTCCAATCTAAAAGGAATTTTTCGTAAGCCATTTTATGTGGTCCTTTTTTCTCGGTTGTAACACGAACATCATTTTTAGCTTTTTCTACTAAAATAAGTTCGTCCTGAAAATAAGCTAAAAAATTTGCCGGCAAATCTACGATCTGCTCTTTCGGAACTCTTATTGCTGCGTTTTCTATTGATAAAAGATCTAACGAATCTGTTATCGCAAATAAACTTGGATAATTTGGATGAGAAAGAAACAAATCCTTAAACTCATTTTTTATCTCTGAATATCTATTTATCTGTAGAAATTTTTGGACAAGTTTTAACATCTTTTCGGATCGTTTAAAATCATAATTACAATACAAAGATTAGTGTTTTTATCCAGAATAAAACGCTGAAGGCACACATTTTATCAATTATACTACATACAATTTATAAATTATATCAGTCTTAGTCATATAACTAAAGCGTTGATTATTAACTAATTACAACCTAAAGTGTTTCGCAAAAACTTGCAAAAGCCTATTCTCGATGAAGCGTTTTCCTTTTTGTCTAGTTTTGATATACACTAATTCTAACACACAATATCATGGCAAATATGAAATTAAAATTCGAAGATTTTGAGGCAGAGAAATTATCTAAAAACCAACAAAAAACGGTTCGAGGAGGAGATGATGTAACTGATCCTGTTGATGGAACTGGAAAAGGAGGAAAAGGAGGAAATGGTTAATTTAAATCATAATATTGAATTGATGTAATTGATCTCTATCTCTTCAGTATTCAATTAATATTATTCGCAAAACGACCTGGAGATACTCCAGGTCGTTTTGCGAAATGATTTTTGAAAATCATTATCGTAAATTTAGTCTTCCAATTAAATTTTCAATTACTTATAAAGCGAATTTTTCAGTCATTTTTTGCTTTGAATTCTGCAATTAAAGCAATAGTATTTTTACGGATTTTCTTTTTATCGTTAACATTTTTGATCAAGAAAAAGACAACTCCAACAATTAAAAAAATACCAAAAAAAATAAAAATCCTATCTAAATAAAGGTCTTCCCTATATTTTTTATCAATCGAAAGCATTTCAGCAGTGAGGTTTTCTTCACCCTGTTTATAATTAACTTTTAACCTTTCCTCTCTTAATCTACTTTCAAATTCATCTAATTTTTCCAGATAGATTTTAGAATGCTTGTGAGCGAGTTCAGGCATATTAAGTATAGTGTAGATTTTAGCCTGATAACAATTGGATTTCAAATAAGTAAGAGGCTCTGTATTTTTTAAAAGTGCAATTGAATCACTTTTTTTATAAAAGAGAAGGGCTTTATCATATTTTTTAATTGTGAGATTAATATCTCCTATGTTATAATAAGAAATACACAATACCCCATCCATATTATTTTGTTTTGACAAGGAGGCAACTTCGTAATATGTTTTTTCAGCATTTTTGTAATCGGCTTTCCAGTTTAAAATATTTCCTAAACTTAACTTTGCACTGATTTCATTATCTGTATAGGAGTCAGAATAAGTAATTGTTTTTTTATAATAGTATGCTGCTGAATCAAGCAATGCCCATTTATCATGATTTTCCATAAAATAACCTTCATAGGCACTTCCAATAGCATGATTTAAATTACTTTTTTTATTTATAATTTCCGTATTGGTAAATAGATTTTGATTTTTGTCAATAAAATCAAGGTATTCTTTAGCATTTTTAATCGCTTCTTTATAGTTTCCGACAGCTTCATTTATTAATCCGATGTTGGCCTTGAATTTCATAATTTGTTTCATATCGCCAATCTGAGAAGAAACTTTAATTCCATCATGAAATTTTTCCAATGCCAAAGCAAAATTTCCTCTACTCCATTCGGCTAATCCGCCGTAATTGTATATATCTGCCGTCAAACGTTTTTTGTCATCTGAATTTGGAATTTTATTCAAGTAAAAGAGTGCTTCTTTATATTTTTTTTTAGATTTTTCTGGTTCTTCTTTAAATTGCACTAAACAGGATATTGCTCCATTTGCAAAAGCCAAATGTTCATAATTATTTGATTTTGCCATTTGTTCAGCATACACTAATGAACGGTCCACAGATATATTCCAGTTAAGTCGAATTTTACCTTTCAGTGTTTCGTAGTCATCTTCAATTACTGTGTTTTTCTGCTGAGCAAAAGCTGTATAAAAAAGAAAAAAGAAAACAACAGAGATAATTCTAATTGAGTTAGTTTTTGAAAAGGTTGAGATAATTGGGAACATCAGCAAACTAAATATTACTGGCAAATTGCGCCGGAGATACACCTGTTCTTTTACGGAAAGACTTTGCAAAAGAAACAGCATTTTTAAAACCTACACTTTCAGCAATTGCCTGGGTCGAATATTTACGATACATATGATTTGTAATCATTTCATTAATTACATAATTAATTTTTAGCTCATTTGAATATTCTCCAAAAGACTTACCAAATCGCTTATTGACAACATAGGATAGATAGGTCGTATTTGTTTTGATTTTTTTTGCTACATATGGCAATGTAAAATCAGCGTTTAAAAATTCTTGTTTGCTTTCTAGTGCCAACAATTTTTCAACAATTTTGTTTTCCTTGGCTTCGTCAATACTTAGATTAACATTTTCTTTTTTGAGTTGAATATCTTCATGTTCTAATTCTTCAATTGTGGCTAGGACAACAGTATTTTCTTTTTTCTCCAAATTAGCTTTGAATTCTTCAATCAAGGCATTCATTTTTTTATGTGCCTTGTTTTTATCCCTAATGTTTTTTATTAGTAAAAATACAATTCCAACTACCAGCAAAACATAAAATACCCTTAATGCTTTGCTTAACAGAACATCATATTTGTATTTTTCCTGAATACTAACCATTTCATCACTCAAATCTTTTACTCCCAGCCTATAATTAACTTCTAAAGCTTCATTTGTTAATTTGGCTTCAGATTTTTCATAAGTATCCAGATATATTCTCGAATACTTATACGCCAGTTCCGGCTCATTTAATGAACTATAGATTTTAGCCTGCCAAAAATTTGATCTTAAAAAATTAGAATTAGTAGTTTTGTTTTTGTGTGAAATCGAATCTACTTTCTTAAAAAACACTAAAGCCTTGTCGTATTTTTTCGTTGAGTAATATAAATAACCTAAATTAGAATTTGCAATATCAAGTAATTCTTCAGAATTATTTTGCTTTGAAAGAAATAAGATATCGTAATATATTTTTTCGGCATTTTTAAAATCATTTTTCATTAAATAAACATTACCTAAACTCAGTTTAGCACTGATTTTATTGGTAGTGAAATTTTGAGAATATGTAATTGCTTTTTTATAAAAGTACTCGGCCGAATCAAGCAAATACTTCTTATTTTGATTTTTAATATAATATCCTTCATATGAGCCTCCTAAGTCTAAGTTGATGTTGCTCTTACTATTTTGAAATTGCTCTCTCGGATAAACCCTTTCATTCTTATCAATGAAGTCATTATTTTGTCTCAAATTCTTAATTGATAATTGGTAATTACCAACTTCTTCATTAATCAGGGCAATATTGCTTTTAAATTTTACAATTTGAATAACATCCTCAGCTGCTAATGAAAACTTCATTCCTTTTTGATAATTATCAAGGGCTTTACTAAAGTTTCCTCGTTTCCATTCTGTTAATCCTCTGTAATTATAAATGTAACCTGTGAGCTTTGTTTTCTCATCAGATTCCGGCATACGATCTAAGTATTGTAGTGATAATTTGTAGCTTTCGTTACACTTAACAGTGTCACCTTTCATTTGATACAAATAAGAAGCCGCACTAGTGGCAAAAGCCAAATGCTTAATATTATTAGATCTCATCAATTCTTTAGTATATGCAAGACCCTGTTCGACATTTGTATTAAAACTAAATCGAATTTTGTCTTGCAACGCTAAATATTCCTGTTCGCTAATTTGTTTTTTCTGAGCAAAACCTAAATTAAGAACAAAGAGTAGTAAAAAAGAGATGATTAGCCTCATTTATGTGTTTTTGGATTTCAAAAATAACGCTTAAATTTTCAATAAACTAAAATTAATTTGCTACTTTGTTGTTAATTTTGTTACAAAATTAAAAAAATATAACAATTGTGCGTTGTTTTGTTATATTTTTATTACGTAAATTTGTTTTAGTAAAACTATCAAAAATGAAACCAGATTTATTTCAAGCTCCAGATTATTACAACCTTGACGATCTATTAACAGACGAACACAAATTAGTTCGCGAGTCTGCACGTGCATGGGTTAAAAGAGAAGTTTCTCCAATTATAGAAGAGTACGCTCAAAAGGCCGAATTTCCTAAACAAATTATAAAAGGACTTGGAGAAATTGGTGGCTTCGGACCTTATATTCCACATGAATACGGTGGTGCAGGATTAGACCAGATTTCGTATGGTTTAATAATGCAGGAAATCGAACGTGGTGATTCTGGTGTACGATCGACTTCATCTGTGCAATCTTCTTTGGTGATGTATCCTATTTGGAAATACGGAAACGAAGAACAGCGCATGAAATATCTGCCAAAACTAGCAACCGGAGAATTCATGGGCTGTTTCGGTTTAACCGAGCCTGACCACGGTTCTGATCCCGGAAGCATGATTACCAATTTTAAAGATATGGGAGATCATTATCTTTTAAATGGTGCTAAAATGTGGATTTCTAATGCTCCGTTTGCTGATATTGCCATTGTTTGGGCTAAAGATGAAACCGGAAGAATTCACGGTTTAATCGTTGAACGCGGAATGGAAGGTTTTACAACTCCTGAAACACATAATAAATGGTCGCTTCGTGCGTCATCAACCGGTGAATTAATTTTTGATAATGTTAAAGTTCCAAAAGAGAATCTTTTACCAAATAAGTCAGGATTAGGAGCACCGCTTGGCTGTTTAGATTCTGCCCGATACGGTATCGCATGGGGCGCAATTGGTGCTGCGATGGACTGTTACGATACGGCTTTGCGTTATGCTAAAGAAAGAATTCAATTTGGAAAACCAATTGGAGGAACGCAATTGCAACAAAAAAAATTAGCCGAAATGATTACCGAAATCACAAAAGCGCAATTATTAACATGGCGTTTAGGTGTTTTGAGAAACGAAGGAAAAGCGACAACTGCTCAGATTTCGATGGCAAAACGTAATAATGTTGATATGGCAATTCATATTGCCCGTGAAGCCAGGCAAATGTTGGGCGGAATGGGAATTACAGGCGAATATTCAATTATGCGACACATGATGAACCTTGAAAGTGTTATCACTTATGAAGGTACTCATGACATTCATTTATTGATTACCGGAATGGATGTTACTGGAATTCCAGCGTTTAAATAGTAAACAATTATTAATATATATACAAAAACAATACTAAAAGCTTCTTCTAACCGAGAAGCTTTTTATCTTTGCACAAAAATTCCAAAAATGAATATTGAAACTATAAACAATAGCATTCAACCTCAAAAAGAACAACTTTTACAACATTCTTTATACAACAAAATCCAAAGCATTGATGATTTACATATTTTCTTAGAAAATCACGTATTTGCCGTTTGGGATTTTATGTCACTATTAAAAGCTTTACAAGCCAAACTTACCTGTACCACAACACCTTGGTTTGCCACTAAAAATCCTGAAACAAGATATTTAATCAACGAAATTGTTCTTGCCGAAGAAACCGATTTAACGATTGACGGAAGAAGACAAAGTCATTACGAAATGTACCTTGAAGCCATGGAAGATTGTGGTGCCGACACTACTGGAATCAATAAATTTTTATCAGAAGTACATTCGCTGCATAATATTTTTGTTGCCATAAAACAGAGCTCACTGCATCCAGATGTAAAAGCTTTTTTAGATTTTACCTTCAGAGTTATTGAACAAGGGAAACCGCATGAGATTGCCGCCGGTTTTACTTTTGGAAGAGAAGATCTAATTCCGAGTATGTTTACTGCAATCTTAAAAAACTTTCAAAAAAATCTTCCAGAAACTGATTTGAGCAAATTGCTTTATTATTTTGAAAGACATATCGAATTGGATGCCGATGAGCACGGACCAATGGCAATGCAGATGATCACAGATTTATGTGAAGATGATGCTCAAAAATGGAAAGAAGTGGAAGAAATATCCATTCTTGCCCTGGAAAAAAGAATCGGGCTTTGGAATGCCATTGAAGAAGAAATCGTGATGAAAGCAGAAATGGTATAAGTCAGAAAAATATTACTGACTCAATACTTAATCAAAATACTCCCAAAACTTAATTGGACATTGCTTCCTTTTAAGTTTTGGGATTTTATTATTTAAACAATACCATTTTATTCTAAATATTGTTTTCCATACCTTTGTTATTCATTGATTGTAAACCACATACAAAATGAAAATTGTAGATTTCATCCCATCGGAACAATTAAAACCTTTCGTAAAGGTTTACAGAATTATAGAAAGTCAGGATGAAATGACAAATCGGGTTTTACCTAGTACTTCTCTTGCTATATCCTTTCGGTGCAAAGGAAATGTAAATTATATAAGAGAAAATCAGCATGAAAACTTACCAATTTCTACAATTTCCGGAATTCGTAAATCAGTCCGTTTAATCAATTACTCAGAAGATACTACAACTATAGTCATTCAATTTAAAGAAGCTGGAGCCAAAGCATTTTTTAAAGAACCACTTCACGAATTATTTGAAGAAAGTGTTTCGCTGGATAATTTTATTCCGCAGCAAAAAATAGCAATCATAGAAGAACTTTTGGCAGAAGCAAAAACCAACAACCAAAAAATTGCCATCATAGAACAATTTCTTTTGTCGCGATTGCACGACTACAAACCCGATAAATTGATCGCTGCAGCAATTGCCATAATTCAATCTAAAAAAGGTGTTGTTAAAATCAAAGAACTCGCGAACGCCCTTTACATCAGTCAGGATGCCTTTGAAAAAAGATTCAGAAAAACAATTGGATCCTCTCCCAAACAGTTTTGTTATGTCGTTAGAATAAAATCAATTATAGACCAAAAGCAACACAATCAAAACCTAATCGATCTTGCATTTGATGCAGGATATTTTGACCAGCCCCATTTTAATAAAGACTTCAGGTTATTTACCGGGCAAACTCCCTCTGAATTTTTCAAATTTTCTTCCTTTTGGTAAATCAATGATTTTTTACAATGATTTGGTGCTTTCAATTCTGAATTTTACATCAACAAAAAATTAAGAATTATGAAAACAAATCTTTTAATCGGAATCATCTGTTTGGCATTCTTTACCATTAAAGCAGATGCACAGACAGCAATTGTAAATTCAGAAAGAGAATCCAAAAAATCAGAAACCATGAAGCAAATTTTTATCGATACATTTATCGTTCCTGCGAAATCAAAACAAGAATTCTTAAAAAGAGTAAGCATTAATAGAAACTTTATCAAACACTTAAACGGATTTATAAAAGATGACGCTTATGAACGCACCGATGAAAACGGATATTTAATTTATATGACGATTGCCGTTTGGGAAAACGAAGCTGTTTTGAAAAAAGCAAAAGAAACTGTTCAGGCCCAATATAAAAAAGAAGACTTTAATATTTCCGAAATGTTTGAAAGATTAAATATCGTTATGGAAAGAAACATTTATAAAGAAGCGCAAAAACCGTAATCAAAAGTAAGAGCTATAAAATTCAAATTAACGCTGCAAAAAGGCGATATCGTAAAAACCAAAACAAATAATTTAACGTAACTATTTGTTTAAGATGACCCAGAATCTAATTTACTCAAATTATGAAATCACATTTCAAACAAATAGTTATCGTTATACTCTCCCTCTTTTTATTAAGTTGTAGTGCTGAAGACTCTGGCTCAGGCAATGCTGTTACTCCGCCTCAGGTTAAACCTCCAACTACACAAGTTCCAACAACTCCAATTTCCGGTTCAATCAATTATTTGGCCTTAGGCGACAGTTATACTATTGGACAAAGCGTATGCGAAACCTGCCGATATCCTGAACAACTTAAATCAAGTTTAAAAGCAATTTATCCTGAAAGTAATTTCACCTTAAAAGTAATTGCTACAACCGGCTGGACAACTTCGAATTTAATTTCGGCAGTAAATGCTCAAAATCCAGAACCAAATTATGACCTGGTTACGTTATTGATTGGAGTTAATAATCAGTATCAGCATATGGATTTTTCTGTCTATGAAAAAGAATTTCCACAGTTATTAAACAAGGCTATCTCTCTGGCGAAAGGCGATAAAAACAATGTCATTGTACTCTCCATTCCAGATTATGCCTACACTCCTTTTGCAGCTAATTATACTTATGAAAACCGAATGAAAATTTCGAATGAGATAGATCAATACAATGCTTCTGCTGAGAGGTACTGCATAAGCAAAGGCGTAACTTTCATTTCTATTACTGATATTACAAGAACAGGTTTAAGCAATACTAGTTTAGTCGCGTCTGATGGCTTACACCCTTCTGAACAAGCTTACAAAATGTTTGTTGACCGTATACTGCCTCAGGTCAAAATGGCTTTACAGAATTAGTTTTTTTTGATTTCCAGATGAATCCGTCTAATAAATAATGGGTAAACTGTGGCACACTTAACAATGGTACTATAAAAAATTGCCATGAGGAAAAATCAAAATTTCTAATTGAAAAATTTTCATTCCAAACCAAAATTTCCCACAGAAATTCTTCTGTAAAAGCAATAATTAATAAAATTAAAATATAAATAAAGAGGACATTATATTTTTTTAAATAGTTAAAGAAACCTAAATCTATTTTTTTTTTATTCTCGATTTCTCTAAAATAAACCAACGCCATATATGGAATTCCGTGAGAAACTACGTTGAGTAAAGTAAAAATAAGATCGTTATTAAAATAAACGATTCCAAAATACCATGAAAGTGCTGTTCCTAAAACAATAGCATTTTTTGGTATATTAAAAAACTTTTGCTGTACGCTTTTGCAAATAGTATAGATTACAAAAACTGCCATTATTTCCATATAAATCCAAAAAAACATTTCTAATATAAATGTGTTATGAAAACGAAAAAATTCATTCTCAACAAACCAATTGAATTTCCTTTCAGAAGAAAAAAACCAATACAGCATCGGGTAACCTGTTGAAGCATAAATTGCCAGATTATCAATAACAACAGAAAGCTTTGTTTTTTCTTCATTTCTGGCATACAATCGCATAAAGCCATATTGCTGTCTTATAAAATGAAATACTGCAACATAGGCCAAAAACGACCAAAAAATTAAGCTCCCAAACGAAAAAAGAATTACACCAATGGCAAAACAAATTGTAGGCAGAAGAAGTAATCTTTTTTTATTCTTTTTAAATTCATCCGCAACAAAATAAGTTTTGAATAAAGTTGCATAAACATGTGCCACGTCTATAAAAACAATTAGGAAAAGCCATGTATAAAACGAATAATTATTCTCGATTTCTGTAATATAATTTTGAAACAGAAACACTATGGCTAATACAAAAAAGGAAGGGCCAATGATAAAAATTAAATCTGTCTTTTCTTTATTAATCCAGGGCTGTTTCATCTAAAATTTGATTTACTACATTAATTCCGTGATGAAAAGCTTCTTCAAAAATGGATATTCCGGACAAATCGGTATGAGCAAAATAGATTTTATTCTCCATATTTCCTGAAGCTTGTTTCTTTGCTTCGCCAAAAATAAAATTAGGCACAGGACTTACCATTCCATGGCCTAATAAAAAAACTTCCATTTGTTCTGTACAATCTTCGATATCAGGATGGGCAATTTTTAGATCATCAAAAACAAATTGTTTCCAATATTCCTTACTTTTTTTATACAACTCTTTTCGTGATTTTTTTAAATCTGAAGAAGAAAAACTATAGTAATATGTAATTACCTTTCTGGTCTGAAACTGCTTTAAAGATTGATGCTGATCATATACATAACCTAGTCCTTTTGCATCATAAATGACATTATCCCAGGAAAGCGGAAAACTAAAATTGTCTGCTAAATCAGTAACAGTTAAAGTTGCTAAAAGCCATGGCGTATAATGAAATGCTTTTGTAAACTCTTTTCTATCTTTTATTAAATACTGATTCACAAATTGAGGTGTTGCCATAATTACTTTATCTGCAATAATTTCTACAGAAACCTTTTTAACATCATCAAATACTGTTACAACAACTTTATCCTTTTCGACTTTAACTTCATAAACCAAATGGTTTTTTAATGTTTTTCCATCGGTATATTTTTTTAGATGAGAGGCTAATCTGGCGTTTCCTTCGGGCCAGGTTAAAACACCTTCTTTTTTATCTGCAGTAGAATCTTGTTTTCGCCCAGCGAAATAATGAATTCCTGCCCAAGCCGAAACATAATGAATTCCAAGTCCAAAATCGTCCTTACAGCAATAATCAATATAATTAAAGAGAGGTTCAGCTTTGAAATTGTTCGTTTCAAACCAGTCTTTCATTGTGATTTTATCCAAATTTCTAGTTACAATATCTTCTGAAGAAAGATGAAGCGGAATATCAAATAAATATTTTCCATCTTCTCCTTTTCCCTCACGAAAAGTATCCATTAAGGTAAAAAAACGTTGAAATTCTAAATCTTCTTTTTTATAATTCCCTTGTTTTGGAACTACTCCCTCTTGCCAATTATTTTTGTAAAACAAACGTTCATCAGGCGCGAACGATAATTGTAGTTCATCAAAAACAGGAAATCCTTTTGCATCATAACCTAAAATGATTTTCTCTTCCTCAAGAAACCGCAATAATTCTTTATCTTTAAAATTAGGTAAAGGTAAATAGTGCGCACCAAGCGGGAATTTAGAATATTGATTTTCCCCATTAGATGAATTACCACCCAGATGTCCTTCTAATTCTACTAATAGAAAATCTGAAATTCCTTTTTTCTGAAATTGTCTTGCAGCACTTAAACCTGAAATTCCGCCACCAATAATTAAGTATGGAATATGAATTTGAGTCGTTGGTTTCGGAAAATCTTTTACCCATAGCCTATGTCCCAAGAGATGATTGGTTCCTGACAGACGAAGCAGCAAAAGAATGATTTTATCGGAACAAAATTGCAGAAAAGGAATTAACAATAAAGAAGCCCCAATTCCTTTTACAAAACTGCGCCTTGACTTACTGTAATTTTCCCCATTCTTCATCAAAATAGCGTACTAAAATTTGGTTGTCTAAACGATTGATTTCAATTTCATTTGAGATCATATCTGTGGTAAAATAATTAAATCTATCAAACTGATAATTGTAGAATTTTAACCCCGAAGCTTTACGATTTACTTGATTAAAAGTAGTTCCAAACCCATTGATGGCAATAGTATAACCCCACTCTCCAAACGAGGGCACATAAGCATGATAGGCATCAACCTGAGTAAAAACCTGCATGACCGTTTTATTGATACACCAAAATGATTTTGGAGCAAAATAAGGTGAAGTTGTCTGAATCACGACCACCGCATCAGGTTGTAAAATAGTTTTCATGGTTTGATAAAAATTAAGCGAATACAACTTTCCCAAACTATAATTTGATGGGTCAGGAAAATCGACAATAGCAACATCAAACTTTTCTTTACAGCTTTTTGCCCAAATATAAGCATCTGTATTGATGACTGTGACTTTTGGGTTATTCAGTGACCCTTTATTAAAATCTGTCAATACTTTATTAGTTTTAAACAACTTTGTCATTCCCTGATCGAGATCTACTAAAGTGATTTTTTCAACATTTTTGTATTTTAAAATTTCACGCACAGCCAGGCCATCACCTCCTCCAAGAACTAAAACATTTTTAATGTTTTTTGCAATTGACATTGCAGGATGAACCAATGCTTCGTGATAGCGATACTCATCGGCAGAACTAAATTGCAGGTTATTATTTAAATAAAGCCTGTAATCGCTCTTATTGTGCGTTAAAACGATTCTCTGGTAGGGAGTTGAATGCGTATAAATGATGTTTTCTCCATAAAGCTTTCCTTCTGAATAGGCTAAAATTTTATCTGAAAAAATAAAGACACCCAACAAAATTACAAATGAAAAAATGGCTTTTGTTTTTAAAAAATAACTATTCTTCAATTCTCTTTTTAAAAGAAAACATAAAGCAATCGCAATACTAATATTAATCATTCCGAAGAATAATGAAGTTCCCATAATACCAAGTTTAGGAACCAGAATAAGAGGAAAAAGTATGGATGCCAGTAAAGCTCCTATGTAATCAAACGTAAATACATTTGAAACCAAATCTCTAAATTCGACTTTGTCTTTCAATATATTCATCAAGAGCGGAATTTCTAATCCTACTAAGAAACCTGTTATAAAAACAAGTAAATACAATATGAATTGGAAGTACTCCACACTTTCAAATAATAAAAATAAAACTACTGAACTCAGACCACCAATTAAGCCAACCAAGATCTCGATTTCAACAAAAGTATTCAGTAAGTTTTTATGAAAAAATTTTGAAAAAAAAGAGCCAATACCCATTGAAAACAGGTAAACTCCAATAATAAATGAAAACTGTTTTACTGAATCTCCTAATAAATAACTGGCCAATGTACCTGCCACAAGCTCGTAAACAAGTCCGCAGGTCGCAATAACGAATACAGCAAATAGCAATAAAAATTCAAACTTTAAAAACTTTTTACCCATGAATAGCGGCACTAATAATCATTGAAATTCCAATGATAAATGCTGCCAAAACAATCGCAACAGCTATATTATTTTTTTGAACAACTTCTTTCCAAGTGTTTTCCGGAGTAATTTTTTCGATTATGAAATAAGCTATTAATAAGATAATGATTCCTAAAAAAGAATAAACAATCGAATTAGCTATTGGCTGAGCATGTATTAAATCCATATTTTAAAGTATTATTTATGATAAAAACGATTTACGGAACTACGACTTCCGGATGTACTATATTTTTCTGTGGTTTCGCAATCGCAAATTCTGTTTCCGGAATAGGCAAAATACAAATAAGCAGCAAAGCAAAATAAACCTATTGCAACTGCACCCAAATTATTTTTTATAAAATCAAAACTATCTTTCATAACTATTCGCTGTAAGGAGAATATGAGCTATCTGACCATCTCTTCTTCTCAAAATTAATCTTTAAAAAGCGTATCAATATAAAAACGGCAATCATAAAGATAACAATCAGCCATACATTCCGATTGGAAGGTTCTTGCCAGACAACTCTAATTGTCATTGCATTATTCTTCATATCTTCAGGTGCCTTGGCTGGTGTAATTAAGAGGTGGTATTTACCTCCTTTAATTCCACAAATATTAAACTTCTCAAACGGGCTTCCCTCTGACCAGCTTTCCCCATCTTCATAACCTGAATAATATTCAATATCCTTGTTAGCATGAATCTCATCATTCGTTCTTTCATCCACCAATACTATATCAACGTTTGCCCAGGAATTCTCTACATCAGTCGCTACGTGAATGGTCATTGGAGCCGAGCCTCCTTTTAAAACAAAAGACTCACTTGTAATTTCTTTATCATTAAAATCTGTAAAAGAAACTATTTTATTAAAAACTACTTGTTGCGTCTGATCTTTATATATGTACCAATTTGAAATAACGATCAAAAGAGCAGCAATGCAAAATATGATGGCTGTATTATTTAGATCAAAATAATAAGGTTGTGTTAT
Source organism: Flavobacterium sp. LAR06 (assembly GCF_041946075.1). Classification (NCBI taxonomy): domain Bacteria; kingdom Pseudomonadati; phylum Bacteroidota; class Flavobacteriia; order Flavobacteriales; family Flavobacteriaceae; genus Flavobacterium; species Flavobacterium sp. LAR06. The sequence continues at coordinate 145,126 of NZ_JAUTYT010000001.1, forward strand.
ATTTACCCCTTTTTGATAAGGTAAATTAACTTGCGGAAATCCTTTTCTAATTTCAGTCTTTGTAATATACTCTCCCAGAAAAGCCGTTTCAACATCATTCATTCTTTCGATAGAAATCATTAGCGGTGGCTGAATATATTCGACCGTATGAACTTTTTTGATTGGTAATGAAAAATCAAAATAACCTTGGGCATTTTCTATTTCTGCATCACAATAGGCATAAATATCAAAAATAGCATCATTATATTTCAGAGTTGCAGGATGCTGTTTTACATCGAATTTCTCGTCCATTTCGGTTAAAAAAATCCAATTTCCATCTGATTCAGAGAGATAAATAAAATCCCCTTTTAAACTCTTCAGGATATATTCTGTCCAAATATGACTCCGCGATACTTTTTTGACCAAAGCGCCTGTAACCGTATATTCTACTCCTTTTAGAATGCCTTTATCTCCTATTTTAAAAGCAAAATCATTTATCTCTGGCTTAAATTTAGAACTTAAACGAAGTTGTCGTTCACTATCTGCTAAATATAAACTGTGGCAATTTGGGCAAACAAAGTTTACTACTTCAAAACCAACTTCCAGTTCTGTAACAGTATTACAATTGTAACAAGGAACTTTCATATACTAGCGGTTAATTTCAAAATCTTTAATAATTGTTCCTTCAAAATAGGCAATATAATCCGCCATAACGTCTTTTACTTTTTGAGAATTGTCCTGCTGATAGTTGCACAAATAAACATCCAGTGTTAATTGACTATATTCTGGCCACGTATGTATACAGATATGAGATTCTTTCAAACAAAATGAAATAGTAAAACTATCATTGTCAAAATCATGAACAATAACACCCACTTTTTCAAGCTCATATGTCTGTAAAATAGAATTAGTGATAGCAACAAAACCCTTACTATCAGTTAGTTTTTGAGGGTCGGTAACATATAAAGTAACCAGTTTATGCAGTCCTGGTGAATAAGGAGGTAAATCCATTAAGTTATTTATAATAAGAGCCAAATATATAATAATTTTTAGATAATTTTAATAGGAATGAATTGTTATTAGGTCTTTCTTGTCCACTACCCATTTCTCATAAAAAAATGTCAAACCTATCGCTTTCTTTGGACTTAGAAAATAGAAAGATTTAACTTTGAAGAATTCATTAATCTACAGAATACAACTCAATAATGGAATTTTTTAAAACTACAAAACAAGATATCGATGCTGTTTTCGACATCTATAATGAAGCTACATCTTATCAAAAAACAGTTAATAATAAAAGCTGGAGAGGTTTTGAAAGAGCGCTAATCGAAAAAGAAATAGCCGAAAATCGTCATTTTATTATCAAAGAGGGAAATGAAGTCGCCTGTACCTTTGTACTTACTTTTAATGATTTGATTATCTGGAAAGATACAAGTTCAGATCCTGCAATATACTTACATCGTATTGCAACAAATCCAAAATTCAGAGGACAATCCTATGTCACAAAAATTGTAGAATGGGCAAAAATTTATGCCAAAGAGAATGGTAAAGAATACATCAGACTTGACACGCATAGCGGAAACGAAAGAATAAATAAATATTACACAAGTTGCGGTTTCGAATACAAAGGAATCAGTACTATCGAATGGACAAATGAATTACCGGAACATTACAAAGAAGGTTCTTTTAGTTTGTTTGAGATTAAACTGTAGTAAAAACAAAAAATCCCTTATGAATCATCATAAGGGATTTTTATTTGCAGAGAGGAAGGGATTCGAACCCTCGATACAGTTACCCATATACTAGCTTTCCAGGCTAGCTCCTTCAACCACTCGGACACCTCTCTTTATTGGTCTGCAAAGAACACAAAAAAAACTGAGTTACAAAAACAAAATCAAAAATTAGTTTACATACTTTTTCTGAATTCTTCCATAAATAATTTTACTGCCTTTTTTTGATACGCCCCTTCTATCGTTAACATAAACGAATCTCTTTGTGTTGCGACTCCTGAAATGTTTATCGCTTTTATATTATCCCAGCCTTTTAGGGCTTTCTCGGTTACAATCGTTGCCCAATAATCGCTATCACCCACTAATCGCAATAAAGCATGAACCGCATTTAATTCAATCGAAACGGTAGGCTTCATATTGTTTTTCAAAAACAATTCATCAAGAAATTCCCTCGAATTAAACCCTTTTACAGGTAAAATAAGCGGAAGATCTTCTATTTTCTTAAAGGAAATTTTGTCTAAAACCGCTAAAGGATGCGTTTTTGAAACGGCCAAAACCAACTTTGATGTAAACAATGGAACCTTTTGAAAAGGAAGCTCAATTTCATTCGAAGAAATGACTAAAACCAAGTCCAATTCGTTATTCAGCAGTTTTTGTTCCAAAGGTTCAGTCGTGCCATATTCAACAACAATCTTTAAATGTGGATAGGTTTTGGCAAACAAATCCACGATTGGCAAAACCAAAAGCCCAAAAATATAAGTCACACCAATTCGCAATTCTCCACCAATCATCTGGTTTAAATCATCAATAGCCTGTTTGCCGCTTTGGACATTTTCGATAATTTGTTTGGCATGAATTAAAAAAACAGATCCAGCCTCAGTAAGCTGCACCTTCTTACCAATCCTTACAAACAAAGGCATTCCGAGTTCTTCTTCTAACTTTTTAATTTGCTGCGAAAGTCCGGATTGGGTTACAAAACACAACTCCGCCGCTTTCGTAAAATGCAAAACCTCAGCTGTTTTAATAAAATATTCCAATTGATAGATTTCCATATTGATAAGTTTTAATACTTGTTATCAGTAAAATTATTAATTTTTCTAATGAAATCATAATTCCGAACTTTGTAAAAAAATAATAAGAGTTATGTTTAAAGCGTTAAAATCAAAAAACTTCAAGTTGTTCTTTTACGGACAATCTGTTTCTGTTATCGGAACCTGGCTTCAAAAAACAGCTGTAAGTTGGATGGTGTACAGCGTTACAGGTTCTGTTTTTTTATTAGGATTAGCCACTTTTTTAAGTATGATTCCGTCTTTATTTCTGGCTCCAATTGCCGGAAGTATTATTGGACGTTACGACAGACACAAAAGTATGATCCTGTTACAATCTTTGGCAATGTTCCAGGCCGGAGCTTTGGCTTTGCTAATTTATCTAAAAATATACAACATCAACTTTATTCTGGCTTTGAGTCTTTTTCAGGGAATTATCAATTCATTTGATATGACTTGCAGACAAACCATGATGATTGATATTGTAAATGATAAAGAAGATTTACCAAACGCAGTCGCTCTTAACTCAACCTTGAATAATTTCGCCCGAATTGCAGGCCCAGCCTTAGCAGGAATTATTTTGCACCAATACGGAGAAGACATTTGTTTTATTGGAAATTTCTTAAGCTATATTCCGGTTTTGATTTCTTTGTTGATGATGAAAATCACGCCGCACATTAAAGCAACTGACAAATTGAAAATGTGGGATGATTTTATTGAAGGTTTAGATTATGTAAAAAAAGAAACAGAGATGGCAAAAATGCTTCTGATGTTAATGGTTAGTAGTTTATTCGTAATTTCTTTCAATACTTTGATGCCGGTCTTTGCCAAAGATATTTTTAGCGGGAATGCTCAAACTTTCAGCTGGTTTGAAAGTGCCGCCGGAATTGGGTCTATTGTATCCGCAATCTATTTAGCCAATCTTAAAAAAGCCGACAATATGAACAAAATAATGATCGCTGCGAGTCTATTATTAGGTTTTAGTGTCATTATACTAGCCTATTCAAATAGTTTGACTGTAGCGCTTATTTGTATGGCTTTGAGCGGTATCGGAATGATGGCGCAAACCTCATCGATAAACATTTATGTACAAACTCAAAGTACTGTGAATATGCGTTCGAGAAGTATCAGTTATTATTTAATGGCGTATCAGGGAATGATTCCTGTGGGAAGTTTAATAATTGGATACATTTCGCATATTATTGGAACACGTGAAACAGTAGCAATTCAGGGGATAATTTGTATTATTTCAGTGATTGTGTATGTTTATTATAAAAAACATAGTTCTGAAGAAGAATTGGAAACTTGTCCGGTTCCGTATAGAAATTCCAAAAATTAAATTCCAAATTCCAATTATCCGCAATATTGTCATTTCGAGGAACGAGAAAATGACAAACTAGTCGCAAACCTATTCAAAGAATAAGAGCTTTTTTTAAATAAAACTTATATCACTTATATGGTGGAAAAAAATCACAACGAAATCTCCCCGCGTAACGCAGTTTCAAAGATCGTCTTAAAATTTTCCTGCTGAATATTGTGCCCAAGCAAATACATCAATTTCGTAATTGCAGCTTCTGTGGTAATATCTTTTCCTGAAATAACACCTAACGATTTTAAGGCAGTACTGGTTTCGTATTGTCCCATATTGACACTTCCTCCTGAACATTGCGTTACGTTTACAATGTGTAATCCAGACTGAATAGCTTTCTCAATTAAATTCAAAAACCAATCTTCGGTCGGGGCATTTCCTGAGCCGTATGTTTCAAGGACAATTCCTTTTAAATCTTTAATGGCAAGAATCGAAGATAAAACAACTTCGCTCATTCCGGGAAACATTTTTATAATGGCTACATGATTGTCTAAATTCTTGTGTACAATCAGTTTAGCCTCTTCTTTTACTGGAAGAAATAAATGTCTGTTTAATTTAAGATGAACTCCAGATTCCACCAATTCAGGGTAATTTGGTGCTGTAAATGCTTTAAAGTGTTCTGCATTTACTTTTGAACTTCGGTTCCCTCGGTATAATTTATATTCGAAATACAGACAAACTTCCGTAATAACCGGTTTTCCATTTTCCTGAAGTGAAGCAATCTGAATTGCGGTGATCAGGTTTTCTTTAGCATCCGTTCTCAAATCTCCAATTGGTAATTGAGAGCCTGTAAAGACAACTGGTTTTGTTAAATTCTCCAGCATAAAACTCAATGCTGAAGCCGAATATGACATGGTATCTGAACCGTGAAGTACTACAAATCCGTCGTAAGCAATATAATTATCCTCAATTATCGTGGCAATTTTGGTCCACATTTCAGGATTCATGTTCGATGAATCTATTGGGTGTTCAAAAGAAACGGTTTCAATTTCGCAATCTAATTGTTTGATCTCCGGAATCTTTTGCAATAATTTTCCAAAGTTGAATGCTTTGAGTGCGCCCGTTTCAAAATCCTTGCTCATACCGATGGTTCCTCCGGTATAAACTAAAAGTATTTTAGCTTTAGATGACATCCTGATATTTTAATTTATTGACTACAGGATTGGCATACATACAAAGAAATCCCTGTCTGGTAACAGGATTATCACTTCCGATACGCATTTCTAAACGACGCTCAAAAAGTGATTTTTCACTTTCTCTGTACAAATGAGAAAATTTATCAGTCTGGTTTAGAATATCGTAAGCAATAAAGTTTGTTGGCCATAATCGGTAACTCTTTAAAATAGAATCATCAATAACTTGTGCCAAAGCCTGTACTTGTTTGTTTGCATTGTCATTCTCTGCAACAATCTGATCAATTTCAGTATCTAAAACATCTCCAACTGAAATATGTATTCTTTTTTTGGTTCCCATAATACCACTTAAAATGGTCATGAAATCCTCGTTTTTCTCTTTAATATAAACCTCGTTCTTTGCTTCTGCCATTAATTGTGGCATTTTCAGAACATCCGTCGGATCGTATTCGTATGAAATTGAAACCGGAACAATTTTTAATTTCTTAAAATAATCCATCAAATTAGCTTCATCAGAACCCATTCCGATCATTTTTAAAACTCCCGGATTGGTTTCGTCATTTCCATCTTTGGTACGTCCTTCACGCTGTGCAATCCAAACCGAACGATTTTCGCGAAGCAATAATTGTCCCATATATTCAGACAATAATTTAGAGCTCTGCAACATTTCTCTTGGCGTTAAACCTCTTAAAACCAAAAAATTTCTATTTAGTTTTGCCAAAGTACTCAGGAAAGCTTTCTTAACTAAATTGTCTCCAATTGCAGATGCTGTCATAACTAAACCATGTTCGAATAAACAAACATTGAGCAAAGTAGTATCTAATAAAATATCTCTGTGATTGGAAATAAATAAATAAGAAGTGTTTTTTTCAAGTTTCTCGAATCCTGAAGTTGTAAGACCTTCAGAACTTTTCTCCAAAACTTTTTGTATTGTATTATAAATAAAGTTGCATTGAAAATCACGAATTGAGTGCGTTTTTTTAAGCTGCTCTTTCCAAACCTCATCTTCTACTTCCGGAAAAGTAAAGTTCATCATGGTTTTCATCATCGGATGATTCACAACATCACGAAGTGCTTCATTTATTTCTGAATCATAAAACGGTCGAATGGCATCAAATCTCTGCATTATAAATATTTATTTAGGTGGGCAAAAGAACAAAAAAAAAATTAAAGTATTGTTAGTTGACTATTAAATACCAAAAACGTCTTTTGAGTTTTGTGTTGTAATTGCTGCAATTTCTTCTTCAGAAATACTATAAATATAAGATAATTTTGTCAAAACATTGACTAAATAACTGCTTTCATTTCGTTTTCCACGGTACGGAATAGGTGCCAAATAAGGAGAATCGGTCTCTAAAACAATATGTTTTAAATCGATTTGATTTAGAAACTGATCGATTTTTCCGTTTTTAAAAGTTACGACTCCGCCAATTCCTAACTTCATATTATAGGATATTGCCTGTAAAGCTTGTTCGTGAGTTCCGGTAAAACAATGAAAAATTCCGAACAAATCATCCGATTTTTCTTCTTCCAAAATTTCAAAAATTTCATCAAAAGCTTCACGGCAATGAATTACGATTGGTAATTTATATTGTTTTGCCAACTGAATTTGTCTTCTAAAAGCGATTTGCTGCTCTTTTAAATGCGTTTTATCCCAATACAAATCAATTCCGATTTCGCCGACAGCGTAGAATCTTCTTCTGGCCAATTCGGTTTCAACATGTTTTAATTCTTCTTCATAATTATCTTTCACGTAAGTGGGATGCAAACCCATCATTAAAAAGACATAGTCCGGATAATTTTGCTCTAGATCGTACATCGATTGTGTGGCAGTAGCATCAATAGCAGGAATAAAAAAACGTGTTACTCCGGCATTTATAGCTCTCTGCATCATTTCGTCACGATCCTGATCAAATTCTTCAGAATATAAATGGGTATGTGTATCGGTAATTATGGGTGTTGAATTCAATGGTAAATTTTTTAAAAAGCCAAAATTACGACAATATTAAAAACTTTCCCAATCTTGAGGAAATAGGATACGGATGATACGGATTCGCTTACGCGAAAGCGCGGGTGAATGCGGATTTTTCATTTAATAATGATCTGAGCGCAATCTTGTTATGTCGAGGAACGAGGAGTCTCCGCAAGTAACCTTGTACAGAGCCCCCAATCTTTGTCTAGTTCTTGTGTGACCCTTCGTTCCTCAGTCTAACAAACTATGTATTATTTTCCAGTTTCAACAAACAGCAAAGCGCGATCTAAAACCTCGTCTCTTCCTTCCTGAATTCCTTTTATGGTTGGTTTTACTTCAATATCCGGAACGATACCGATTCTTTGTGTTTCGCGTCTGTCTGGGTAAAACACCCCTAAGCCGGTATATCTGGAATGAAAACCTTTAAAATCAATATCAATTGCATTTCCATCCGTTCCTGCCGTTTGGCTACCTATAATTGTAGTATTTGGTGCCGTTTGAAAGCACATAGCCGTCCATTCTGACTGACTTAAAGATTTTTCATTTAGTAATACGATAACTTTTCCTTTATAATGATCCTTATTTTCAAATCCACATTTTCTTCCTTCTGTCCATATATATCGCCCAGGATAATTTAAATAGGGCTCTGTATATTTGCAAAATTCCTTTTCCTGTGCATTTAAAAAATCTGAAATCTCTTTCCATGTTTCATTCGGATAATTTCTCATATCAAAAACAATTGCTTTTGTAGATTTTAAGGTCTCAATCATATCAGGGATATGTCTAACTTTTATGACACCCATATCGACATAGCCAATATTATTATCTAAAAGTTTAAATTTTTCCCTTTTTTTCATGGCTCCCTTTTTAAATTCATTTCTATGGGAATCATGATAATTGGTCCAAATCATTGCTTTTGTTTCGTACTTGCCATCCTTTAAAAACTCTACTTCAACATTTTCAGAATTACTTCTTAAAATAGGGATTATCACCTTGTCTAAATACTTGTCTTCGTTGGAAGCGCAGATTAGTTCTCTGTTTTCTAAAATTAACTCTTTTATTGTTTTACCCTTTATTTTGGTAATTACGGTACCTATTTTAATATTATCTGCCTCAGCCAAACTATCGCCTAAGATCTCAGTAACAACCAATTTTTCGTCAATTACTTTACCCTTCGCAGGAAAAAAATTCGATCCTCTGCCGGACATTCCATATATTGAAGTTTCGACATGACTATCATTAAGTTTGGTAGTCAATTTTTTTAGCGCAATATAAAAATCCGTTTCTGTCTTAGCATCAAGGATAGAAGGCAATGCCTGATCAAAACTCAGATCCCATTTTTGGTCCATTACATATTTGTATGGAAAATAATACTCAATAACATTCCAATAAGCAAACAGCATAAGTAGCCTGGAATTTTTATTATTATAGTCAAGATCAAAATAATTTCTAACATTTTTAAAACCATCAAAACCCATCCCGAATTCTTCATTGCTTTGAAATCTATTCTCCTCAATAAATTTCAATTTTTTCGAAAATTTTTTCGAAAATAACTTATTGTTAAACCAACTTAAATCGAAATTTTTATCGAAAAACGCAACATCTTTCGGAATCGCAATTGGCGCAATTTCTGGTACAACTCCCAAATCATCAATCCAGTTTTCCAGAATTAAAGAGAACTCTGCCTTGGTTTGTGCCTTATCAATTTTTGGTAAAATATCGAGAAGCTGTTGATCCCAATTTAATTCGCCTTTGACTACTTTTGGATGATAATATTTTAGAAAACCCCAAACTTTACAAGTTGCGGCAAGTTTTTCAGTTTCTGTGATTTTGGCCTGGCTAAAGGTAATTTGTGTAAAAACTAAGAGAAAAAAGAGGGTAATTTTTTTCATTAAATAAACGTTAGGTTACAATAGGTTTGGGTGTTTTGGCAAAATAAGTTCGAATGTAATTATTAAAATTCGAATTCAATTACGGTTTTACGTAAAGACGAAAAATGTCTAACCGCAAAGTTCGCAAAGAGTTTACCCTATGAACGCAAAGAAATTAAACTTTGCGAATCTTTGCGTAAACTCTTTGCGAACTTTGTGGTAAAATTCTTTTTGTATCTCTGTGAAATAACTTCTAATCTAAGGCATTCAAAAGCTCCTGAACTTCATCATAATCTTCATAATCCTGAGAAATGGTTTGCAGGATTTGCTTGCAGCCTTTATAATCTTTTTGTTTCAATTTCATTATAGCTAAATTCCAACGCGCTTTGTCTTTATAAACAGGGTTTGTGGCTTTCAATTCATTAAAAACAGCTTCTGCTTTTTCGTATTCACTGGTTTCTAATAAAGAAACACCATAATAATATTGAACTTCTGGTGTTTTGTTGTCTTTTAAAGCCATCTCAAAAAACAGAATCGCCTCTTTAAATTTTCTGCTATTAAAGGCTTTTTCGGCTTGTAAGAGATGCATATCCGTAGTGCTTCTTTCTGTAAAATGAGCTTGCCCTGGATGATTGTAATCATTAAAAGACGGATTCTGATTGTAGTCAAAAAAGAACAATCCGAATAAAATAATTACAGAGGCCGCCGCCGCTAAATACCACGGACGCATCAATACTACTTTTGGTTTTTCTTTATTGAAATGCTTTTCTGCAATCTGATCCAGATTTTTCTTAAACGCTTCTCTTTCGGCTTCAAATCCAAATTTATTTTGCAATTGAAGCTCTACTACTTTAAAAGTCTCAAATTCTGATGCAAATTCCGGATCTTCGGCTAATTGTTTTTCAAAATCAGTTTTTTCAGCAGCAGTCATTTCGCTTTGAAGATATTGATCAAATAATATATAGCGTTCTTCGTTCATGACTAATTGTTTTTTAGAGAATTAAAATTTTTAGCTTCCTGAATCCACTGCGTTAACTGACCTACGCACAACGATTTCTTTTTACGGACATAACCATAAGTCACGTTAAGTTTTTCAGCCACTTCTTCCATCGACTTAATTGAAAAACTCAGTTTTAAGAGTTCCTGACATTTGTCTCCTAGTTTCTGAAACATCGTATCAAAAAGCTGTTGCCTTTCGTCAAATTCTTCTGTTTGTCCAATTAATTCGATTGCAGATTCATTCATAGATACTATATCTTCATGAATTGTTACCCCTTTATTAGATGTTTTTTTAAACTCATTCAGCCATTTTCTTTTGCACAATAGAAAGAAGTAGGCGTCAAACGGGCAGGTTAATTTTAGGGTATTGGTTTTCGCCTGATTAAAAAGCAATAACATCACTTCCTGAACAATGTCTTGCGCCTGGTCTTTATCGCCGGAATTATTCATGACGAAAAAAACGACCTTTGGAACGAACTTTTTATAAATAGACTGAATAATTGCCGAATCATTTGCAGCAAGCCCTTCAATATACATTTGGTCAGGATGAATTTTATTTGCGCCCATAAAAAAACTTTTTGATAGCTAATTTAGAAAAAGAATCTGAAATAACTTTCATTTCATGGGGTAACAATTACAAAATCAAGTTGATATAGGAGTACAATAATCTTTTAAACCAAAATAATTAAGAGAAATGGAAACGTATCAATTCACAAACAAACAAAATCTCGATCAGTTTTACGAAATGATTTCAGCCAAAAAACGAAATGGTTTTGTCATTATCGAACACAACGAAAAACTACCTTATGTGGTTTTATCTAAAGAAAAAAGGGCTATCAAACATTCTTTTCATCTCTTCTTGACTTGCCTCACATTTGGACTATGGTCTCTTGTCTGGCTGTATTTAATTGTTACACTTTCGCGGAAGAAAAACATACTTGTCGCAGTCGACGAAGACGGAAATCTCTTTGAAGACAAATGCCTCTCCGCATAAATAAAAAAAATAAAAAACGGGGGTAACAATTTTATTAGTGAGTTGATATAAGAATATAAAATTAAAATTAACAACCTGAATCTGAAACCGCTTGAATCATCAAGACAGATTTATAAAAACCAGAAATCATGAACACAAAATTTAAAACTACTAGTCTTTTATTTTTATTAATTATCACTTTAGTAAGTTGTGATACCAACACTGATGGCGATGATATTATTATTTCCCCACCAACATCAGCCGCTTTTAAAAGCATTAGCGAAAAAGGACTTAAAAGAAACACGCAAAACTTTACTATTACAGCCGGAGACGGAATGGTAACCTTTACTTCAGCTAAAGGAGTAAAAGTAAACATCAATGGAAACTGTCTGACCAAAAACGGAAATGCGGTAGCAGGAACTGTCGATATCGAATACATTGAACTTTTTGACAAAGGAAATATGTTGGTAACCAACAAACCAACAATGGGAATTATGCCTGACGGAAAGAAAAGCCTACTGATTTCCGGAGGAGAAATCTTCATCAAGGCCACTCAGGGCGGTGTTGAGCTTCAAAATTCTTGTTCAATGAGTATGATAATTCCAACTGCTTTAACTGATGGTTTGGACAATGCCATGACTTTATGGGCTGGTGTAATCGACGAAAAAGGGGAACTAGCCTGGAGAGAAGATAAAGAAGCCAATGGCGGAAAAGGCGGTGTTCAGGGCGAAGGCGCCAACTATTATGTAACTTTTGGAAACTTTGGATGGACAAATGTGGATCGTTTTTACAGCGATCCAAGACCAAAAACAACGATTCTTGTGGATGCTCCGGAAGGTTATGACAATGATAACAGTGCCGTTTATCTTTCTTATGACGGTGAAGGAACCAATGCATTGGCTAAATTAGATACATACACTACTGCTGGACTATTCAGCGAACACTATGGTCAAATTCCAATTGGACTGGCTTGTCACGTGATTTTTGTGACTGAAGACAATGGCAATTGGCGTTATGCAATAAAAGCCGTAACCGTTGCTGCAAACGATGTTTACACTTTTACACTTGCAGAAACTGTTGTTGGAACAGAAGTACAACTGGTAGCCGCAATCAATGCTATTCAGTAACTTACAAAATACTTTTAAGAAAAAGTGGTGATTTGCTCATCACTTTTTTTTACATTTAATCCAGTTTTAAAATTAACTCTGATGATTTTAAGGCTAAAAAATTACTAGCTATGAAACCACTCTTGTCTATTTTCTTTCTTCTATTTTCTATTCTCTTAATAGGACAAACCAAAGTAAAAGACACCATAACCCGAAGAGCCACGATTGGTTTTATTCAAAACGGAAACGTTGTAAACTATAAACCCGAAACGCCGCCTTTAATTCCGATTGCGGGTGCGCCAAAACCAAGTTATTCCTATTTATGGGAACTTGGCGATGGTCATTACAGTAAAGAAGCCCAACCTAAACATGTCTATAAAAATAAAGGGACATACACTACCCGATTGGCTGTAACTAACAATTATGACAACGGAAAACCACCGGCAACGCGACCTAAAAAAGTCGCCATAAACGATATAACGGATACGAATTATAAAGACATTGCATCAATAGAAGATCAAAATGGATTTGCGATAATTAAAAATTGTGACCCTATTCCGGAACAGGAAATGGTAGTTGTAGTAGGTTATCAAAATCTGGAGAATTATGTAGCGAGTGGAAAACTGTATTTGTTTTATAATGAAAAGCAATTCAAAAACAATAATTTTGAATTAGTGGATTTTAGAACCTATGCCAACGAACGCGAAGTAAAAGAAAACACCGTTGCTTCGGTTGATGATTTGGACGATTCTAAAAATTATCTGGCTTCCGCCGAAAATCGAATCAAACTCAAAAAATACCGAAATACAACTACTGAAGAAGATTTGGATGCTTCGTTATTAGAAGCCAATAAATTATATCATAATGTCAATATTTTAGAATTTGATGATGCTAATCCCGGAGAAACGCGCAATATCTTTTACACCTTCAAAACCACTCCGGAAATGATAAAAGATACCAGTGCAACAGTTACGATGCGTGGGATTTTTGTTCCAAATCGAAGTTATAAAAACCACAAAATTAAAAATCTGGAAATGGAGATTGTGACTTCTCACGACCCGAACAAAATGGGATCGAACGGAAGTTTTATGAATTACAGATTGGTGCGTTTTAAAAGAGTGAATTTTAAAACTCGTTTTCAAAACAACGGCGAAGGTCCGGCGAGAATGATTCGGTTAGAAACTGACATTCCGGATATGTTTGATAAAAAGACTTTTCAGATCGAAGACATGTATCCAAAATGTCCGATTTGTCCAAAAGATGAAGAACCAACTGTAAGTTGTCTGGATACAATTATCAAACAAAAACAGATTTTCTTCACTTTCAAAAACATTTATTTGCCGGGAAGTGAACAGAAAAATGTACATGAAAAAGATTCTACAAAAGGCTTTGTAAAATATTCAATGAAGTTTGCCGAAGACTTTCACAAAATAAAAACCCGAAGCCGAACTGCGATTATATTTGATAAAAACGAACCCATAATTACCAATTACGCCACTACCCGATTCTTGCCCGGAATTTCGATTGGTGCAAAAGCCGGATACAATTTATATCCTGATTTAGATAAATCGACGAGTTATTTTGTGGGTGCCACGATTTCGCCTTTTAAATCGTATCGTTTTTATTGGCAGGCAGAATGGGTTAATGCTTTGAATAAGTATGATAGTGAGGTTGATATCAAAAATGAAATAAATACAAACGCAAATGGAGTAAGACAATTGGTGCGAACAACGACAGCAACAGAAAACAAAAATGTCAATTGGGAAGTTCCTCTTTTGATTCGGTACAACATCAATAATTACATCGGTATTGGCGCCGGAATTCAGGGGAATATCAATGTATCTGAAGAACAAAATCAGAATATAAAAACCGAAACTTTTGAAGCTGAAAAAGAAGTTTTTTTAATTAGTACAACAACAACATCCAACACGGTAAAAAATTCTTTTACTGATATTAAAACAGGGCTTTTGTTTGATTTAACAGCTGGTTTTGCGAGAATTGGTCCAAGTTTGGGTGCGAGATACGTAATCAATTTTGAACAGAATTTTAATTATTTCCAGTTTTATGGGATATGGAAGTTTTAAAAGTTATACCACAGAGATGCACGGAGGTTTGCACAGAGATGCACAGAGATGCACAGAGAATTTAAAAATAACTTTGCGAATCTCTGTGAAAAACTTTGCGAATCTCTGCGAAACAAAAAGCTATGACAAAACTATATTGCTATATTTTCATCTTCTCTACTCTGATTTTATTCGGGCAGAAATCTATTTCTCAAGAAGATAAAATTTATAATGCAATTGATGTTTTTGTTGCTCATCCTTCCGCGAAAGCGTTACAAAATTTATCCAAAACTGAAGCTGATTTCTGGAAAAATTCTAAACCAAAAACTCGCGATGAATTATTGGCAATTGTGATTTTAAATTGCAATAAAGCGTATTATGAAAACCAGTTCGGGCAAACGGAAAAAGCGATTTCGAGTTATGAAAAAGCCTGGCAAATTTATCAGAAAAAGAAACTTTCCAATTATGATATTATTGAATTTTGCCTTAAACCTTTAGGCAATTTATATACTGTTTTAGGCGATTATGACAGTGCAGAAAACACTATTAAACAATATTTCTTTATTGTCAATACTACCAAGAATTATCCTAACGCACAGAAACAAAAATTTGCTGCGATTTTGAATTTATCGAATGTGTATCAGAGTTCCGGGAAAACTTCTTTGGCTATTGAATTATTGGAGAACACTTTGAAAACAGAGAAATTATCGAATGTCCAGAAAGGAATTTTATTAAATAATCTGGGAAATAGCTATATGCTGAATTCAAATAAGTTTTTATTTGTTGTAAATTCAACTGATAATACTGAGAAATCATTTAAAGCTGCAATTCAATATTTGGAAAAAGAAAAAGGTCAATCAGAAACTTTATCAAATTGTTACAGAAATTTAGCTTCTTTAAACATAAGATGGCAAAAATACGATCTTGCTAATTCTTATTTAAAAAAGGCAGAAAAACTGTTTTTTGAAACTCCAAATCAACAACCAAGGCAAATCGCAAAATTATATTATGAAAAAGCTTTATTGCTTTTTGAGCAACAAAAATATGTTGAAAGTTCTAAAGAAATTGAAGCTGTTTTTAAAGTTTTGATTCCGAACTATAATTCAAAAAACATTCTGCCAAAACAAAATGATTTGTATGCTGAAACAGTTTTATTAGATGTTTTTGATCTACAGGCTGCTATTTTTATCAAAAAAAACCAACCCAAAAAAGCACTTTTGGCTTATCTCCTTTCTTTTCATATTGAAGATTTAATGATGAATATTTTGGTTTACGAAAACTCCAAAATTATTAGCCAGATGAGAGCAAGAAATCGTACTGAAAAATGTATTTCTATTTATGATCGATTGTATCAGGAAGAAAACAAAATTCAATACATAGAAAAAGCTTTTCAATTGTCAGAAAAAACAAAATCTGGCATTTTGCGACGTTATCGTTCGACTATTAAAAGTGTTTCTGCAGAAGAAAAATCTCTTTTAAAGCAACTTCAAAACTTAAATAATTCCATTTTAAAAGAACAGCAAAAAGGAGCGTTAGCTAATATTTCAAAAATAAATTTGGCAATAAAAAAGCAAAACGAATTGATGCTTTTATTGAAAAAAAATCAATCTAACGATTTTAATTCTTCCTCTGAAAACTTTGATTTAAAAGCTCTTCTTTCAAAACTGGAAAAAAATAAAGCGGTAATGGTTTATTATTTTATGGGTGATGAAAATTTGTTTTATTTCACTTTACAAAATCAGAAAATTAATCTCCTGCAAATTAATATTACAGATACTGCAATTCCTAAAATTGCACAATTTATAGATTATTTCAATTCAGCAGATGCTATTACAAACGATATTTCCGGATATAATAAATACGGAAAAGTGCTTTACAACATGTTGAAATTACCTCAAAACACAATATACAAAAACCTTATTATTATTCCCGACGGAATTTTAAATTTTCTTCCTTTTGAAGCTTTGATAACGCAGGAATCTTCTACAACAAATTTTGCCAAAATGCATTATTTGCTAAATGATTTCAAGATAGCGTACAATACTTCGGCTAGTTTTTATTTGAATTCAAAACCGGTTTCCAATTCAGACAAAACAGTTTTGGGCATTTTTCCCATATTCGAAAAAACGGCTTTTGAATTGACTTATTCAAAGAAAGAATTAGAATCCATCCGAAGTAATTTCAAAGGAAAATATTTAGAAAATTCAGGAGCGAGTTTTTCAAATTTCAAAAACAATGCTTCCAATTATTCCATTTTACATTTAAGTACACATGCTTCTTCCGGCGATGTTGAAACTCCGGCAAGTATTAAATTCTCTGATCAGGAAATATTATATTCTGAATTGTATAACCTCAACATCAATCCAGATTTAGTGGTTTTAAGTGCTTGCGAAACCGGAATTGGTAAACTCTACAAAGCCGAAGGCGCGATGAGTGTGGCGCGAGGTTTTCAGTTTGCCGGCGCACAAAATTTACTATTTTCTTTATGGAAAGTAAACGATTATACCACATCGGTTTTTATGACTGATTTCTATAAAAATGTCAAAAATGATGTTCCTTATTTTGAAGCCAATGCCAATGCTAAAATTGCATTTTTAAACGACAAATCGATTTCGAATGCAAAGAAATCTCCGTATTACTGGAGCTCGTTTGTGTATTACGGTTCAATATCACAGGAAGAAAAAGTATCAAATTATATCTATTACATCATTAGTTTATTGACTGTAATTGGTTTATTTTTGATACTCAATCACTATCGAAAATGGAAAATCTTCACGAGACTCTTAGGAAAAAAAATTACAAAAAAATAAAATTCAAAGTAACCAGAACACAGCATCTTTTGATAAAAGCTAAAATTAATGGTATTTTGGGGAATTTTATTCTTGATACCGGAGCTTCCAATACTTGTATAAGTTTTGAAAGTATTGAACTTTTTAGTGTTACAGCAAAAAAATCAAAAACAAAAGCTTCAGGAGCTGGTGGAACCGGTATGCGAACGCAAATTTCGGCCAGCAATCTTTTACAAATCGGAAGCTGGAAAAATGCAGATTTCAGTTTGGTCATTTTTGATCTTTCGCATGTTAATGAAGCATTGGAAGCTTATAAATCAAAGGCGGTTGATGGTATTATTGGTGCTGATGTCTTGCTTGAAGGTAAAGCAATTATTGATTACTACAATCATTATTTGTACCTAAAATTATAAATTTAAGTTTTTGAAATTTATAACTCCAAGACTTTATAATTCAAGATTTCATGTTTAAAGAAAATTTAATTTGAAGTTGTTTTTGTGAGAAAATCATTCTTTATACAATTGTAGAATCACTTTTTGTATATATTTGTTAAGTCCATTTTAACAAATCTAATACTATGAAAAAAACTCTACTTTGTTTTCTTTTCTTGTTTACTACTGTTTTTTATGCCCAGGTTACCAATATTGAACATTGTGCTGGTGATACTAATTTTGACTTAACAATTCGAAAAACAGAATTATTGGGCAATCTAAATCCTGCTGAAACCTCGATTAGTTATCATTTAAGTCTTGCAGAAGCAAACAACAATACAAATGCAATTGCAAATCCTTCGAGCTATATCAGTACTGAAAATTCTAAAACTATTTATGCCCGAATTGATAATCTTGGGACTATTACAACCAATTATTTTAATTTAATTTTAAACTCTTATTTGATTTCTCTTATAACTACAGAAGGAATTTCTTGTATAAACCCCAAAGGAACTCTTACTATTATGGGAAGTGGAGGAAAATCTCCTTATCAATATGCCTTTAATGGAGGCTCTTATAGCTCTGCTAATGTATTTACCAATTTAGAACCGGGAATGTACATGATAAATACAAAAGATGCTTTAGGCTGTGTCTATTCACTGATGGTTGCCCTTGTTGCTTATCAACCAATCATTGCAGACGTATTAAAAAAAGATGTAACTTGTTCTGGAATGAAAGATGGATCTATTACAGTAAATATATCTGGCGGAAATTTACCTTTTACTTATTCTCTTAAAGATCTTTCCGGAACACCGATAGTAAGTGAGCAATCGACAATGGTTTTCGCAAATTTAGAGGCGGGAAATTATACTGTCGAAATTACCGATGCCACTGGATGCAAAGTATTACTTCAGACCTATATAACGGAACCTACACCTTTAATTGCAGATGTTCTTGTAGAAAATCTAACAATAACCATTACAGCAATTGGAGGAAGTGGCCAATATGAATATTCCTTAGAAGGAATTAATTTTCAGTCTAATCCTGTTTTTAAAGTCCCTAATTTTGGAAATTATAAAATAACTGTAAGGGATACAAATGGCTGTGGTGTGTATGTAATTGATGTAACTGTAGACCCACCACCACCATTGATAGACGGAAAAGACGAATTAACACTTGAATTTAAACCGGGACAAACTTTAGCAGATCTTGTTGTTGAAGGCGACAACATAAAATGGTATAGCAGTCATAATCCTTTGGATAATAAAGCAGGAAAATTAGCTGCTGAAACTCCTTTACCTTTAACAACAGTACTTGTAGACGGAACAACTTATTATGCTTCGCAAACAATCAACGGAATTGAAAGTAAGGAACGACTTGCTGTAACAGCAAAATTAAATGGCAATCTTTCGACTCCGGATTTTGTTTTGCCTAATTTTAAGTCTTATCCAAATCCTATTCAACATGTTCTGAGTGTTGACAATACTTCAAACATTGATAAAATCGAAATAATTTCTATTTCCGGTAAATCTATTTTAGAGAAAAAAATCAATAACACGCATTCAGAAATTGATTTATCGAATGTTCCTTCAGGATTTTATTTCTTAAAAGTAACTTCAGAAGGTAAGACCAAAACAATTAAGATTGTGAAGAAATAAACCTAATTAAATTCCAAGATAGAAAATCTCAAATTCCAAATCTGAGAGCTTAATAAAAATAAAAAATCCCAAACTCCTTTCGGAATTTGGGATTTTTTCAATCTAAAATTAAATCAATTAATGGGTATGTTTAGGATTAAAACCATCTTCACTTAATTCTGTATGCTCATAATCGGCAACCATTTCAGCTTCGTAATCGATTTTTTCTCCTTTGCTAACTTTAGCAATTATTTTCTCCATGATGTTATAAATAACCGGAACTACAATCAGGGTTAGGAATAAAGAAGAAATTAATCCTCCGATGATTACCCAAGCCAATCCATTTTTCCATTCCGCTCCAGCTCCAGATGCTAATGCAATTGGGAACATACCAAATACCATCGCAATTGTAGTCATCAAAATCGGACGTAAACGAGCGTGATTCGCCTGAATTAATGCCGTTCTGATTGATTCTCCAGCTGCTCTTCTTTGGTTCGTATAATCGACCAGCATGATCGCATTCTTACACACCAGACCAATCAACATGATGATACCTAAAATGGTAAAGATGTTTAATGAGTTATTAGTCAAAGCCAATGCCAACATCGCACCAATAAACGAAAGCGGGATCGCAAATAATACTACGAATGGGTGAACGAAACTGTCATACAAACTCACCATTACTAAGTAAACCAAGATAATAGCGGCTAATAAAGCGATTCCTAAAGTACCAAATCCTTCAGATTGGTTCTCCTGGTCACCACCCCAGATATAGTTTACACCAGCTGGTTTTTGAAGCTTGTCTAACTTCGCTTGCCATTGTGTAACAATTGTTCCTGAAGGAACCCCAACGTTTTGTCCTTTTACAGTTACCGACGCTGATTTATCTCTACGCTCCAACTGGCTAGGTCCTGAACCTTCTGTAATTGTAGCAAATTGAGATAATTTAATTTGTTGACCAGCTGCATTGATGAAAATCAAATTACTAACATCCGTAATACTTTTTCTGTCGAATGCATTGTATCTGATGTTGATATCATATTCATATTCACCAGCTCTGTATTTTCCGTCAGTATTTCCACTAAAAGCAGTTTGCATGGTTAAACCAACTGTTTGTAATGTCAATCCTAAGGCAGCCATTTTATCACGATCTACCTTAACGTTAATCTCAGGGTTACCATCTTCAACTGTTAATTTGATCTCTGTTGTTCCAGGAATAGTACGTAATTCAGCTTCTGCTTTTTTAGCAAATGCCATAGCCGCTTCTGTTGAAGGACCTGTTACAATTAATCCTAAAGTTGCATCTTCCGCAGTACCTAAAATACCAACCGGAACTGTTTTTACTTTTGCTCCAACTAATACTTTTTCTAATTTACGTTTGATTTTTGCAGCGTATACGTTTGCATCATCTGTACGATCTTTTTGCTCGATCATTTTTACGTCAATCTCTGCTTTGTAAGCTGTAGCTTGCGACGCACCAAATCCTTCAGAAGTTTGTCCTACTGTTGTAATTTGACTGTGAACATATTCCTGAGCTTTCAAATAAGCTTCTGCTTTTTGTGTCATGAAGTTCGTTTGTTCCAACGATGCATCTTTTGGCATTTCGATTTGAACTAAGAACTCTCCACTATCAGAAGAAGCGAAAAACTCTCCTCCAATAAAACCTCCACCCATTAATCCAATTGTTGAACCAAAGAACAATACTAATACAACAATAAATGTTTTAATATAATGATCCAAACACCAGGTTAACAATTCAGAAACCCAGTTAGTGAAACGTGTTAAATAACTTTCGAAACCAAGAATAATTCTTCCAAATAAATTCTTTCCTTCGATATGCTCTAATTTACCAAAACGAGATGATAACCATGGAATAATAGTAAACGAAGCTAAAAGTGATAGTAAAGTTGATATAATTACCGTAACACAGAATTGTGTAATAATATTAGAAACCAAACCAGAACTCATCGCGATAGGCAAGAATACCACCACAATTACTAAGGTAATCGAAGTTACGGTTCCACCAATTTCTGCAGTACCATCGTATGATGCACGAATTCGGCTTTTACCCATTTCCATGTGCCTGTAGATATTTTCCAATACCACAATCGCATCATCCACAAGAATACCAACCACCAGAGATAGTCCTAATAAACTCATTAAGTTTAATGTATATCCCATTAAATAAATACCAATAAATGTTGCAATCAAAGAGGCAGGAATAGAAACCATTACAATCAACGAGTTTCTAATACTGTGCAGGAAGAACAACATTACAAATGCTACCAGAATTACCGCGATTAATAAATCGTGAACAACAGAATCTGCTGCTTCAAGAGTAAAAATTGTACTGTCTTTTGCAACTTCTAATTTTAAATGATTTTTTTCATAATCTTTTTCAAGAGTTGCAATTGTTTTCAATAATTGCTCACTTACTGCAACTGCATTTGCATCAGATTGTTTAACGATTTGTAAAACAATCGCACTTTTTTGATCTACACGAGATATTTTCTCTGCTACTTTTTGAGTATCCTGAACATCAGCAATATCACTTAAACGAACCTGAATTCCGTTTTGAGAAGAAACTACTAAGTTTCTTAATTCTTCAACACTTTTATATTTACCCGCTAAACGAATTAATATTTTTTGATTTCTGGTTTGGATATTTCCTGTTGGGAAATCTAGATTCGAACTCAAAATATTTTGTTGCACCTGAGGAATAGATAATCCGTAACCCTGCATTTTTAATGCATCAAGATTTACCTGAATCTCACGTTCCTCACCACCAATAATATTTACCTGTGCCACACCTTGTACACGAGACAAAATTGGGGCTATTTTTTTATCAATCAAATCATAAAACTCCGCCTCGTCCATTTTTCCGTTGGCACCAAGCGTCATGATTGGTAAATCACTTAGCGAGAATTTGGTTAACGAAGGTGTTTCAGCATCATCTGGTAAATCACTAATAATCGCATTGATTTTTCGTTGCGCATCATTTAATGAGAAATCGACTTTTGCATTTGATGTCAGTGTAATCGAAACAATAGATAAACTTTCGTATGATTTCGAGTCAATTTTCTTGACATTTTCTAAAGATGCAATCGCATCCTCAATTTTCTTGGTTACAGTGTTTTCTACCTCACTTGGAGAAGCTCCAGGATAAATTGTAGAAATTGTAATAACGTTTTGCTCAAATTTAGGGATCAGCTCATAGCCTAACTGGCTATAACTGAACAATCCACCAAGAGTCAGAATTGTAAACAATACAATTACTAACGACGGACGTTTTATGGATATTTCGGCTAATTTCATATATTTTGCTTTAGGCTGTAGGCTTTAGGCAATAAGCTTAATGCTTATGGCGTATAGCTTATTGCTTTAAATTATTTAATAATTTCTACTTTATTACCGTCTTGTAAGTTAATTTGACCGGTAGTAATTACTTTTTCGCCATCAGATAATCCATTGATGATTTCTACCTGATCTCCTAAAATTCTTCCCGCAGTTACTTTTCTCAATTTTGCAATACCATTCTCAGCCACAAAAATCTCGTTGCTACTTACACTTCCTACGAATGCATTTCTAGGTACAACCATTAACTGTTGTTTTTGTTGATTTGAAGCAAAATTTGCAGTTCCGTACATACCTGCTTTCAGGTCATTGTTTGTATTATTTGCAATTTCGATTTCAACAGGAAAGTTTAAACTTTCGTCAGCTTTTGCTGCAATAAAAGTGATTTTTCCTGAGAAATTTTTATCAGGATAAACACTAGCAGTTACATTGATAGTATTTCCAACTTTTAAACTTGCTACCTGATTTTCGTTTACTGTAACTACCAATTTTAATTTAGAAACATTTACGATATCAAACAATGCAGTCGCCGGCATTCCTGTTAAGATAGATCCCGGCTCAATGTATTTTTTATTGATAAATCCGCTGATTGGTGCTTTTACTCTTGTGTCTCCAACATTAATATTAGCTTGGGTTAAGTTAGACTGAGCATTTGTTAAAGCCAATTTTGCCTGATCTAATTGTTGTTTTGTAACACCACCTGTTTTAAAAGCATTTTCATATCTCGCATAATCTGATTTTGCATTTGCATAAACAGCCTGTGCTTGTTGTGCATTTACATTGATTACATCACCTCTCATTGTCAATAAAGTTTGACCAACTTTTACGTAATCTCCTTCTTTTGCCAAAACGCTGATTACTTTTCCTGATTTCTCAGCAGAAAATGTCAACTGTTGGATTGGTTGAAAGTTTCCGTTTGCAACGAAGTCTAATGAAACTTCTTCTGTCTTAACAGGAGAAATTTTTACTGAAACCGCAGCATTTTTCTCAGCAACAATATCTGTTTTCTCTTTATTCTCCTTCTTATTATTATTTAAGATATATCCAATCACCCCTAAGGCTGCGATTATGATTACGATTGTTATAATAGTTTTCTTCATTGTAATTAGTTATTTAATAAGAGTTTTTAGTTCGCCTTTTGATTTGATTAGTGTTATCTCAGCAATTTTGTAATTTAAAACTGCTCTTGTAAAATTATTTTGAGCCTCAAGAGATTCATTTTCAGCATCTAATAAATCGGTTAATGATGCTAATCCCTGAAGGTAATTGTTTTTTGTATCGCTTAAAATTTCTTTAGCTAAACGCATGTTTTCCCTTTGATTGTTAATCGTGATAAGGTTGTTCTCAATTTGAGCCATTGCATTTCTGTAATCCAAATCAAGTGAAAGTTTGGTGTCTTTAATATCTTCTTGAAGTGATCTAATTTCAACATCTGCCTGTCTTACTTTAGCACGAGTACCGAAACCTGTAAAGATTGGCACATGTAAATTCAATCCAATTGCAGAGTAATCAGACCAATAAACACCATCTTTTGGTTTAGCGAAAAGAGGCATATCAGGACCTTGCCCTATATAATTATAACCAGCAACCAAATTTAATGTTGGGTAATACAATGCTTCAGTAGCTTTCTTATTAAACACTAATAATTCTTCTTGTTTTTTCAAAAGCAAATATTCTGTTCTGTTTTCAACATTAGGAACTTCAGTTAAGGCAGCAGGAACCACTTCAAATTCTTCTTTTGGAATCTCGATTTGAGCTTCAATAGGCATTCCCATATAAAACTTCAAAGCATTTTCCTGTAAAGTAATTTGATTTTTAATTTGCTGACGCTCAGTATCAATGTTTGACATTTTAACAATAATACGGTCTAAATCAATTTTTTTAGCCAAACCATTGTCAAACTGACCTTGTACGATATTGCGAACTTTAGTCGTATTAACGTAGTTACTATCTAATAAAATTAATCTTTCACGCTGTACATA
Source organism: Flavobacterium sp. LAR06 (assembly GCF_041946075.1). Classification (NCBI taxonomy): domain Bacteria; kingdom Pseudomonadati; phylum Bacteroidota; class Flavobacteriia; order Flavobacteriales; family Flavobacteriaceae; genus Flavobacterium; species Flavobacterium sp. LAR06. The sequence goes on from NZ_JAUTYT010000001.1 coordinate 169,560, forward strand.
TACTCCATAGTAGTTATTTGCAACTCTTTCAATAACCTGCTCCTCTGTTAACTGATCGTTTATTTGATAAAATTCACGTGTAGATTTAGCAGCTCTCAAACCTGTAAAAACAGATTGGTCAAACAATGCCTGACTTAAAGAGATTCCTGCTCCGGAAGTCCATTTTTGACCAAAAGTAGCCTGAATAGAAGTTCCCGGCTGACCAAAAGATCCTCCATCGATTACACTGGTTTGCAGAATAGGATTATAAGTTAAACTTGCGTTACCAGAAATTTGTGGTAAAGCTCTTGAGCGAATTTCCTGAATTTGATACTCACTATTTTCAACCTGTAGTTTCGATTTTTTAGCATCCGCTTTGTTTTGCAACGCGTATGTAAGAGCCTCTTTTAAGGTTAGGGTTTTGACTTGTGCGTTGGCAGTCAAGCCAATTGAACACAAAAATATAAGAATTATTCGTTTCATATAGATTGATTAATTAAGTACTAATTTTTTTAAGTTGTTTTTCTAATTCGATTATTCCCTTTTCGGTCGCCATAGCTCTGGTATGATACTCCAACGCTTCTAATTCTATTTCTTGCGCTTCCCTTTCAGAGATTGTAGTTTCATTAATGTGAAAAATTAACGTATAATAAAACTTCACATAGATATCAATATTTAAATCTTCACGATACAATCCTTCACTAATTCCCTTTTCTATGTTTACTCTAAAATATTGGGTGCATTGTTCAATTTCATGCGATAAAACATTTTGATAAATTTCCGGATAATGCTTTTTCAGCTGATAAATGGGTGAAGTATCCATATTATTTTTAAACATATCCCGAAACATCTCTCTTATTTCAAAATTTTCATGAATGGAATTGTAATCTTTAGCTACTATGGTATCGATTATTTCATGCACCTGTCTGTGAACCATCGAAGTACTTTCTTCAATCAGAACTTCTTTATTACAGAAATATTTGTAAATCGTTTTTTTCGAAATACACATTTCTCCTGCAATATCATCCATCGTAACACTTTTAAAACCGAGTTTTAAAAACAACTCACTCGCTTTTGATATGATTTTCTCTTTCATTTTAATTCAAATTGCATTACAAATATAATTAGGAAACTAAAACTTAAAAAATAGTTTCCGTTATATTTGTAATAATTTTACATTAATTTATTCAATATGTAAGATTTATATGCTAAATTCAAGATTTGCAATAAGTTTGATATCTTTTCCTAATGCTAATCCCCCGTTGAAATTAAATGCATTATAGTCTAAACCAAAGTCCTGACGTTTAATATCTCCCTTAATTTCAAAAGCAACTTTTTTCTGTCCGTTATAAGAATTGATACCAATAAATTCTGCATCAAGCTCAACTACTTTTGTTACATCTTTTATAGTTAAATCTCCCTTGAAAAAATTGATGTTATCATTAATTTTCTGAAAGGATGTCGATTTAAAACTGATAATAGGATGCTCATTTACATTGAACAAATCATTCAACTGCATATGAGAATCGATGTGTTGAAAACTATCATTTTTATTATTAATATCTAATGAGAATTCGACCGAAGCATCTTCGATTTCATTGTCTTCAATATTAACGTAACCGTCAAATTTATTTGTAGTTCCTCCTAAATAGGCAATAATCGAATGTCTCATTTTAATCAAAACATCTGATTGGCTAGAATCTAAGGTCCATGTTGTTTTCATAACTTTTTGGTTTTGTTTAGTTTATAATCTGTCTAAACTTCATACGGAAACTTTTATAGTGTTCTGAGTTTCCGATTAAGAGTGCAAATATAAACAGGAAACTCTAAACACCAAATAAGTTTCCAAGTTTTTTTTAAAATAATTTAACAGATTAAAAACGAGGTCAATTTTAACTGATTTTTAATCTTAGTTAGCATTTAAATTTTAGCACAACATATTTCATATTTGAATTGTATCTTTGAGCCTCGTAAATCAGAATTTCATTTTATGCACGATATTAGTCAGTACCAGGAATTTTTCATTAATTATTTAGAAAACCAAAGCATAGACAAAGAACCCAAGAATCTTTATGAACCTATTACCTATATTTTAGGGCTTGGCGGAAAACGAATGCGTCCCGTACTTACCTTAATGGCTTCAGAAGTTTTTGATGCCGATTATAAAATAGCGCTTCCAGCTGCAATGGCGGTTGAAGTTTTTCATAATTTTTCGTTAGTTCATGATGACATTATGGATGATGCGCCTTTGCGAAGAGGGCAAGTTACCGTTCATGAAAAATGGAATATCAACACCGGAATTCTCTCTGGTGATGCGATGTTAATTCTGGCTTACCAGTATTTTGAACAATACGAACCAACGGTTTTTAGGGATTTAGCGAAATTATTCAGCAAAACGGCTCTTGAAGTTTGTGAAGGACAACAATGGGATGTTGATTTTGAAGAAAGAAGTAATGTTACTATTCCCGAATACCTGAAAATGATCGAATACAAAACAGCTGTTTTAGTCGCTGCGGCCATGAAAATGGGTGCTATTGTATCGAAAACTTCTGAAAAAGAGGCAGATTTGATTTACGATTTCGGACTTAATCTTGGATTGGCATTTCAGTTACAAGATGATTATTTAGATGCTTTTGGAGATCCTGAAACCTTCGGAAAACAAGTTGGAGGAGATATTATCGAAAACAAAAAAACGTACTTATATCTAAAAGCTCTTGAGTTTTCATCTGATGAAAAAGCAGCAGAATTACGACAGTTATTTGGATTGCAATTAGAAGACAATTTAGAAAAAATAGAAACTGCGAAAGCTATTTTTAATGAATCAGGAGCTTCAAAAGCGACACAGGAAGCGATAGAAATGTATACTTTTAAAGCTTTTGAAACTTTAGAAAAAATGGATATTAATGTCGAAAAGAAAAATATTCTGAGAACTTTCGGTGAAAATTTAATGGGAAGAAAAGTTTAGTTTTTTTTGCCACGAATTACACATATAGCAAACCCGACAGGTTTTAAAAAAACCTGTCGGGTTTGTCATTTTAGAAATTAAAACAAATCATCCGGATCAACTAAAGCTGATAATTTTTGCTTTAAATCCTCTTCTAAAATTGTTAAACCGTATTGAAAAGAAGCATTCATCCATCCAAAACCTTCTTCCGTTATATAATCAAACTCGGTTCCTACGTTTCCATATTCGGCAAAAATCTTGTGAGAACTGATCGATAAATCAAACTTCTCCGGAATAGTTCCGTTATAATCGACCGCATTTCTGGCAATCAGCCAAAGCCAGCGATACACCATTTCTTGTGCTTCTTCGTTAAAATTATAATTTAGCAAACCTTTCCACAAAAGCATTTGATGCGGCGCCCAGCCAAAAGGATAATCCCATTGTCGTATTGGTGAATTCTCATCCAGATTGGCAATAGATTCTTTTGTGCTTCCGGCAATTCCACCTTTCATTTTAAATCTTGGGAGTGCCTTTTTTACCAAGATTTCTGCTTGTTCAGGCGTACTTATTTTCGCCCAAAGTGGATAAAATGTTGTCGCAGCTTCAAAGAAATGCTGCTCCTCCGTTACAAAATTATAATCAAAATAGATTCCGTTTTCAGGATTCCAGCACATTTTATTGATCTTTTCTTTTCTGGAAACGGCTTTTGAAATCCAATATTCACTCGAATAAGACTTATCTTCAAAATATTGAAATTCGTTTTTAAAATATTTTTTGATTAAAAAAGCTATATCTGTTTCATATTTATAAAGCAAGCTATTGATCGCAACCGTATTTAAATTAGCGCAAATTCCGACCAACCTATTTGTTGTATCGTGACCACTTTCTCGCATGCTTCGATCATGAATAAAATACTTATCAAGTTCTGCGTCTACCACTTCTCTTTCGAGATATTTCTTTTCAAATTCACGCGTAGACAAATTATATCTTGGCGCATATTGCTCCAGAATATCATCAAAATGCCCTTCTTCTACCTCAAACGGAAGCCCGATTCCTTCTGCTTTATAACGATTCAATCCATTTGCGGTAAGTCGTTTTCCTTCTTCCATCCAAACGGTTTGATATTCTTTTATGGCGGTTTTTAAATGTCTTTCAATCCAAAAAATATCCGGATTCGAACTTTCTAAAACATCCATAATTAGGGATGTATATAAAGGCGGTTGTGTACGTGTCAAATAATAACTTCGGTTGGCATTTAGAATTTTTCCATAATGATCAATCTGATATTTAAAGTTTTCTGCAATACCCAATGCAAGATCAATTTTGTCATCGATTAAAAGTCCTTTTGCAATAAAATAACTGTCCCAGCCATACATTTCATTAAATCTTCCACCCGGAACAACAAACGGAACTCCTGAAATTTCATTGTTCTTAATTTGAAGAGCCAATGCCAGAATTCCGGGTTGTTTATTAAGTGATAAAACATACTCAGGTGAAATACTTTTAGGCATTTGAACCACTTTTAACTTTGGTGTTGTGGCTTCCAATTTTTTGAAATAATCAAAAACAATTTCATCTCCAAAAGGAACATATAAATAAGCTATTTCATTTTCAATCTTATTATCTTCCAGAATTTTCTTTACACCATTTGCATCAATTGTTCTCGTTAAACCTTTCCAATAGAGATTTTTTATTTTTCTAGAAATCCTTTTTACAGGATCTTCGGTAATTTCGTTTAGATTGATTTCGGCGAAATCTATATTGTTTTTTTTCGCCAGCGCCAATTCCTGCAATAAATTTGAAAGCTGATAAGTCCCTTCAATAATAGCCGGATTTCCATCTACATCATACAGCAAAAATCTTTTTGGACCATTATCATCAATCGTTATTTTTTTATCGCCATCAGTATCTTCCTGAGTCAATAATTTTTCGATCGTTTGGGTTATATGTAATTTAAATTTCATCTTTTGCAGTTATTTTTTTAAGAATAAAAAAGGATATCAGTAATAATGACATTGGAATTAAGGTAAAATAAAAAGCTTTTTCCGGTCCTTCATTTTTAAACAGCCAACCCGTTATTCTGGAACCTAATGTTCCGCCAAGAGCCGAAAAAATTACAATTAATCCGGTCATTGAACTTTGCAGATTTTTAGGCAGAGCACTCAAAACAATCGAATTTAACAGCGGATAAATAGGCGCAATAAACAATCCGATTAAAGGAAATGCAAAGCCAATTAAGGGAATATCCGAAAGTGTATTGATGCTTTTTACTTCTAAACCTACTGTTTTTGGAAGTACAAAAATGACAATCAGCATGGCAGAAAGGATACAAAAACTTAAAACCCAAATCCAATTTACTTTTTTGGTCACAATCCCGGCAATCAATCTTCCTATTGCTAAAGAAATAGCCAAAATACTAGCCATCATAATGCTGATATTTTCCGGCAGATGAAGCACTTTGGTATTGAATGTTGGCAGCCACGACAAAATTCCCTGCTCTATCATTACGAACAAAAAGACACTTATTACAAAAATAACGGTAAGCAATTTTGCCATTAATTTGAACATTTGCATGAAATCGTCTTTGAGATTTGCTCCTGCCGAAACTTCAGGCTCTTCAAATTTTACAAAGAATAAAAACAAGAACGAAAGCAGTGATAATCCTGCCAAAAACCAATAAACATTTAGCCAGGAATTAGGATCATTTTCGTTATTAAAAGCCGGAAATAAGAAATAAGCCAATGCAATTCCGACCATAAAAAACCCTTCGATACTGCTCATTAAAGCATTGTGTTCTTTCTTGGTTTCGGTCACAGTTCCTATTAACGAATAAACCGAAACTTTGATCAAAGCAAAGGATACTCCAACTGTCGCAAAAAGAATTTTGGCATTGTCAAAAGAGTTCCCAAAATACATAGAAATACAAGCCAAAGTAACCAAACCTAACCCAATAAGCATCGATTTTCTATAGCCAATTCTTGGTAAAAAAGAAGCTATAAAAAAAGATACAATGGCAATTGGCATGTCTTTAAAAGCTTCTAAAATACTAGCCTGAACTTCATCGACTCCGTAATTTTTCTGCGACTTTAAAATCACAATACCTACACTATTTAATAAAATAGCAAAGACAAAATAATTAAGGTAAAGCGATATTTTGATTCCTATGTTTTTCATTTTTTACTTGTTTGTCTATGCTTTGTGGTTACGGTGTGAGAGACGCACTGCTGTGCGCCTCTACAATACCGCATACCCTTTGATTTTATATGAATTTAGAAATTAATCGCTACAGAAAATCTAAAAGCACGTCCTAAAATTGGTCTTGCCATAAACACATCGCTTGCGGCAGATGTTGTTTGTCTTGGATCTCCTTCGGTTAAACCAATTTCATTAAATAAGTTCGAAGCATCGACTGCAAAACGAAGATTATTATAAGTATAATTCAACCCTGCACCAACTTCTTTATATGCCGGTAAAACTTGTCTGTTATCCTGATTTGTGAATTTTTTATCGTAATAAGAAAACTGAACATATGCTGTAAAATCTTTTGTGATGTCTACTTCCGGCCTTAGGTTACAGAAAAATTTAGGGATTCTTCTCGCTGTATTCCCGTTGAAATCAAAAGTAGAACCGTCAGCATTTGTTCCTGTAAAATTATCATATTCCGGTTTTTGAACAGTAAATGTAAAGTTCAGTTTAACCATTTCATATCTTGCATTGGTTTCAACTTCAAGACCAATATTGTTTACGTCTGCAAATTTATTCTCAGAACTTCCGTCAGATAAAATATCAGTAAAAGCCACATTTTTCAAGTTCATGTGAAACAAATTCGCATTCACATTGAAGAATGAATTAGAATATTTATAACCCAATTCGAACTGATTTACTTCTGTGTTTTCTAACTTGCTTAAATCGGCTGCATTATCATAAAATGACTCTTCAATTGGAGATCTGAAACCGTGGCTGTAACGAACATAAGAAGCCATGTTGTCGTTGAATTTGTAGTTTCCTGCAGCAGTATAAGACCATTCGCTCACATCATATCTCCAGTAAGTATAAGGATTTCCTTTTACCGTTGTCACCGCATCGTCGGCTGTATTGTTATCTAAAATTCCTAAATCTTCAGCAAAAAATCTGGCGTTATCTCTGTATCCTGAATACTTGTCTTTATTGTATCTCAAACCAGCGTTGAAGGTTAGATTATCAGTAGCTTTAATTTCTGCATCAGCATAAATATCATTCAAAAGTCCTTTAGTCTGAGCATCTCTTTCCAACCAGGTAATTCTTTCTACACCATTCCAGGTATGATCAACTCCGGTTGTGTTGTCTTTTACGTTTAACAATCTCGGATTATCTGAAACGCCCACTAAATACGAATTCCAGTTCCAGTATTGATTCGATTTCCAGTTAGAATAATAGTAACCGGCAGTCAATTGTACAGGATCTAAATCAAAAGAAAAAGAGAAATTATTCGCAAAATTGTTCATCTTTTTCTCGATATGCCAAAGATCTGCTCTCATAATTAATGCATTTGGATCAAGAGTTTGCCCATTGTCTACATAAGAATACGTTAAATTACTGGCTGTTGTATTTTGAACTCCTGTTGCATAAGCGTCTTGTGTCCAAGGACCTCCATTAGGGAAAATGGCATTATAATTTAAATCAATATTGGTTTGTTTGAAGGCATTCTTGAAGGTTACTTTCTCCGATATTTTCTTTTTAAATTCAGCTCCAATTGAGTTTATAATTGGATGAGAGCCATCTTCTAAATCAGCAGTAAAAGTTCCGCCGCCATATTGAGGTACATTTAAATGACTGAAATTTACTGAAGTCAAAGTTCCGTAATTCGGATTAAATCCATCAATACCTTCAATTTTTCCATTGTTGCTTTTTAAAGGAATTGGCAAATAGAATGTATTTCTGTCATCAAGATGTTTGAAGTTTACTCTTAAATAATCGCTATCATCAAATTTATATGTAAGATTTCCTTTGATTTGTCCTCCTTTATTGGCTGTAAAACCAGTATTTCTTACTCCATTATCGGCTCTGTAAAAACCTCCTACATTAAAGAATAATTTATCCTGAATTAGAGCACCAGACAGGTTAAGGTCTGTTCTGAACATTCCGTAATCTGAAGTTGTGAATTTGGCTCTTCCCATAAATTCATTCTGACCTGTTTTTGAAATAAAGTTGATAATTCCACCCGGAGCATTATTTGCGAAAATTGATGCAGAACCTCCACGAACAGCTTCCATTTTACTTACCGTTTCGTCTAATCTGTAAAATGTATCGGCATTTGCAAATTGCAAAGCTCCATCTTCAAAAACCGGTAAACCATCTTCCTGAATCTGCACATATTCGTAAGCTCCTGCTGATGGAATTCCTCTTGCAAAAAGGTTATTTCCAATTTCTCCTCCAGATGCTTCAACCACAAATCCGGGAATTGTCTGCAACAAAGCTGCTGTACTTGATGGCGCTCTGTCTTCGATTGCCTTCGCCCCCATTGTCGTAATAGCAACACTCGATTCAAGCTTTGATCTCGGACTTGATGATCCGGTAACTACAACTTCTTTTAAACTTTGTGATTCGCCTTCAAGAAGTAAATTTACTTCCAAAGATTCTCCTTCTTTTATTGCAATTTTTTTCTCGAAAGTTTTATAACCCACATTTGTTGCAATAATGGTGTAAGTTCCAGCTTCGATATTTGAGAATGAATATCCTCCGTTTTCATCCGTAATAGTGCCTTTTCCTGTTTCTTTAATAGATACATTAGCACCGGGAATCGTTGCTCCACTGTCATCGAATACTTTTCCTGAAACAGTGTTTTTTACCTGCGCAAACAGGTTATTGGGAACAGAGATTAGGCACATTATTAAAAATAATATACCTAAATAAGATTGTTTTGATTTCATTTTTTTTTGGTTTAGTTGGTAAAGTTTTCTTTTTATGATTGTAAACTTAATCACTAATTACCACCAATTTAAGAATTAGAAATCGAAAACGTTTTCGAAACGACCTAAAACGTTTTCGAAACTAAAAATTTTATCAATGCAGTTTATTTTTAGTACTTTTATTTCATGAATGATACTAAATTAATAGATATAGCCTCGGCACTCGGAATTTCGGTTACAACGGTTTCAAAGGCACTAAAAGGCTATACAGATATTAGTAAAGCCACCCGTGCCCGCGTTATCGAAATGGCGGAGACAATGAACTATATGCCCAATTCTGTTGCGGTAAACTTAAGAACCAATGAAACAAAAACCATTGGTGTCATTATTCCGGCGACGGTTCATCATTTCTTTTCCAGTGTATTGAATGGTATTTTAGAAGAAGCAGAAAAAAGAGGTTATTTGGTCATTATACTACAATCAAACGAAAAATATGAACTTGAGAAAAAACAGCTTGCTTTATTGATTCAGAAGCGCGTTGATGGCGTTTTAATGTCGCTTTCGAATGAAACTGATGATTTTACTCACATTAATGAAGCCATTCGAAAAAACACCCCGGTTGTTTTATTTGATAAAATAGCAAAAAGAGTAGATTGCTCCAAAGTAGTAATCAATGATGCCAAAGCCGCTTATGATGCTGTTACCTATCTTATCAATAAAGGATATAAAAAAATTGCACACTTTAGAGGTTCGTATGTTCCTCAAAATTCTATTGATCGTTTTTTAGGATACAAAAGAGCGCTTGAAGCTCATGGAATCGAGTACGATTCAAAACTGGTTTATGTTTGTGACAACAATACCGATTTTGAGGATGGTTACGAAAATGCTCAAAAAATAATGACCGAACATCCGGATATTGATGCCATTTTTGCCATTACAGATTTGGTAGCCATCGGGATTATTAAATATTTTAATGAAGCGGGAATAAAAACACCGGAGCAAGTTGCCGTTTTCGGATTTAGTAACTGGTTTATGAGCACCGTTATTTCACCAAAATTAACGACCATTGATCAGCCCGGATTTGAAATGGGGCATCAGGCAGTTTCTCTTTTAATTGATGAAATAGTAGACATAAAAGAGCATCGTCCGGTAACACATCAAATTATTGAACTCCCTACAAGAATCATTGAAAGAGAATCGACAGTTAAATGATTTTTTAGTTTTAACTTTGCGTCAATCTTAAAAAGCATCAATGTTTCCAATTCCAGAAAATACCGATTTTTTATTGGCTGATGCCGAAAAAGAAAACCTATATCTCAACCTGATCGAACAAATCAACAAGGATTTTAATTTAGCTAATGAAGGAATCGATTTTCCGTTAAGCATTTCTCCAGACGAATTAAAGATTCAGCTTCACGAAAAAATCTACCGAATGATTCAGTACAAATTCGCTGAATATTTGAATCTTCTTTATATTATTGATGTGTCAGAAAGTGAAATTAAAAAACTAGACGGTTCTGATTTAGTTATTCTGGCTGAACAGGTTTCCTTTTTAGTTTTAAAACGAGAATGGCAGAAGGTTTGGTTTCGGAATTACTATAAATAGACTTTGCTTCCCGGGTTAAGTATATTGATAAACCACCTTTCCAAATTTATCAGATCCCAGATTATAGGTTTTAGTGATAAAATCAGATAAAGAATCACTATCCGTAAAAACAGAATCGATCTTGAGCTTATTTGTTTTATACGTTTCCATACCTGTCACCAAATCCTCAGTTGTTCCTAAACAATTACCAATAAAGCTAACATTACGAATCATTAGATTAGCAATTAACAAAGGTAAATTTGTCGGTTTTATATTTTTTATTTTATCTGATGACTGATTAAAAATACCACAAGTCAGGTACCGCGCATTCAAATTTAATTTTGAAGACAAAATACTCAAATAAGTATCTGAAAAGGCATCAAAAACTACATCAAAAAGTAATTTTCCGGATATTTTATTGTCTTTTATTGAAAAAACATCTTTAATAAAAGGAAAGTGATCACGCACTATTTCAGTGTTTTTTCCTGAATAAGATAATCCATAAACATTGCAATCCAGGTTCCAAAGCGCATTCAGTAAAAAGAAAGAAGTGTTGGACGTAATTGAGGTTACCAATACGTTATCTCCTTTTTTGATATTGGCTTTTCTTATCATTGCATTGGCAGTTTGCGTTCCTATACTAAGTGCTCCGGCTTCGACACTGGAAATATAAGCCGGTACCTTGATTAATTTCCCCCAATGATATATTTCATATTCTTTGCTGGAATGATTAGAGGGAATTCCCGCTACAGCTCCATTTTCAGATTCAGGATAGAAGCAATTTCCTATCACCAAATCACCCACTGCGAATGCGGTTACATTTTTACCAATAGCTGCCACATGTCCTGAAAAATCCGATCCGATGGGATAAAAAGTATCGTTTTTTTCAGCGTTTAATTGTTGCCATGCACCTTCAATAACACCTAAATCTCTATAATTTAAAGAAAAACTTGATTTTTTTACTAAAACAAGATTCGCGTATTGAGCAGAATCAGCTTCAAAATTAGGAGGATTTCCTTCAATGAAAGCAATAGGAATTTTTAAGTTATCAATTTCTATTAAATGTTTTTGGCTGTCTTCGATTTTATCAAATAGAGAAGACGTTACTACTGCTAATGCTCTCATAATGTTAGTTTATTAGTTCTGCTTTTTCTTTAAGCGGTTTGTTTGTATGCAGTTGTTTACTGTAATATTTATACAAATAATCATAAACAACCATTTCGTGTGCTCTTTGTTTGGTTATAAAAATTCGGTTACAAATCATGTGTACATAACTTAACATGATATTATAAAGTGGTGTTGGAAGACGATCTTCATTACTGATTCTTTTTATTGCGGCAACAGCATTGGCACTTTTTGCTGAACGTTCTTTAAGAATTTCAGTTAAAGGCTCATACATCTCCTCAATATTGTTTCTATCTAAGAAAGCTTCAATTTCAGATTCATGATTAACAAACATCTCATTGATTTGTTTGTTAAGTTTTCCTGAACGATTAAATTCTTTTCCAAAACTGGTTTTAGCCAAATTAAACAATTTGATTCTTGCTTCAAGACTGATATTGAAATCGTCTAAAAAGTGATCCATAGACAATAGAGCAAACAGCCATCTTATTTTTTCTCCGGAATCTCCTTCAATCATATCAATAAACTGCAAAGTACATTCGCTGTCATTGTGAAACAAGGTTTCGGTTTCCTCAATAGCCTCGTATCCATATCTTTGCAACTCTCTAAGATAATTATCTGTTTGTGTTTTCCAGATGATTTTCATTTTTTCAAGAGGTTCGATATGCGTTTTAACAATTTGAATACACTCTGTAAAAGAATCGATCTTTTTTAGCAAAACACGGAATCTGACATGGTGACCCTGAGCGTCGTGATAGCGAATAAAAAACCATTTATCGATTAAATCATTTGATTCTAATTCCTGAACAATTGGATTTATTGCTCTGTTCAGTACCTCTTCGCCTGCTCTCTCTCCGCAATAAAATTTATAATAAAGCCACTTTTCTCCTATCGAAAATGAAGAAATTACATTTGCTTTAGACTCTTTCGATACAAACTGAATAGCATCGGCAGCTACTTGTTTTTGATCGATATTTTTATGTGCTGTAAAGATTATTTCATTACAATATGTACCTGTTATAGTGTCTTCAGTGAATAAAAATTCTTTTAACTGAACGAATTTTTCTCCTTTAAGCATATAGTAAAAAACATTACAGCTTAAATTATTGTTGAAATTAATAAGGACTTCATTATCTCCCTGAGTGAAATAGACAAGATCCGGAATCTTTCTTTTTGCTATAAAATTTTGAATAAATTCAACGTTTTTTGATTCGCTAACAGCCAAAATACTTTCAATTTCTGTTTTATTGATATTCCAGGTAGCTCTGCTTAAAACTGCATCTTTGTACGTTACTCGTGGTAAAAAATCAAACTGATTTTGAAGTGCACCCCAATTAAATCCAAATCCAAAAGAGCTTTGATTTTGAAGATCACAAAGAAAATGATAGATCGGCAATGCATTTGTACTAAAGTTATGTGCATTACTAAGTCTTGGAATAATTTCTTTATTGAGTCTTTTAGAGCGCAAAACGATTTTTCCTCCTTTTACTGAAACATACAGATCATCAATCATAATTTGATTCTCTTTGTCTACAGATGCATTTCCTAAATATGGAATTTCATATTCTCTTTGGAAATTTCTGTACAAAATGTTCCCTGTTCTTGCCTGAGGCAAATGCACTATTTCAGCAATAATTTTATCCGGCTGTAGTTGGTTCTCAATTGTAGTTACTTCATTGCATAAATCTAAAATTCTGGTATCTAAATGGCTAAATCTTCCAATTAACCCGTTTGCAGATGGACCACTAGCCGTTTTTAAATTGATTTTTTCAACTCCATTTTCATGAAAAACATTTACAAATGCTGAAAAAGTATCAGGATATAAAGATTCATTTTCTTCAAATTTATTGACTTCTTCATCGGTAATTTCGATAGACTGAAGATTATTTTTTGTAGCCTGAATCAATTTTTGGAATATGAATATTTTTTTTGCATCCATTGAAATCTGATTTACCTCAGACTGTTCGCCATTGATTTGCAATTCATCAACCAAAGGTGATTTTGCTCCAGACTGTCTTCCGTAGCCAATACCAATGTCCGGATCCAGAACACTTACTAATGGCTGCTCATACTCTTCAAAACGTTCCTGGAATTTTTTCTTAAATTCATTTAAGCTGGTATTGTTGTATTTTGACTGCAATTTATTTAAAACAGTTAACGCAGGACGTAAATTTTTCAAGGTTTTAAAGCTGATGGAACCATTTTCTATCTTTCTGAAACTATCAACCTGAAATAATTTTGAAACATCAACGTGATTTAATTCTTCGTTTACTAATTCATGAATTTCAGTATATAAAGCAGGATCGTTATTATTATTTTTATCAAGGGTATTGATTTTTGTTTTTAGATTCGTAATTAGTTCTTTGATGACCTGAGCTTCATAAAAATCAAATCGTTTTTCCGAAAATATTTTTACTAATTTATCCAGATAATCTTCGCCGGTTATTGTAAACTCAAGTTCGCTTACAATAAATTGACTTTGAATAAGAGTATTGATAAATTCTTTGGCCTCTTTTTCTGTAATTTCATCTGAAATTAAATGATTTACCAATTCGTTTAACAAAACCCCGTTTTTAGCTTTCTCGAATAGTTGTTCCAGATATTCGCTGATTTCTACTTCAGAGATTTTATGAAACCTAACATTATCTTTGAAATAGTACTCTACATATCTGTATTTATCAAAAACGGTATAAATTGAGTTGTTGCTATAGTATTTTAAAACTCCTTGTATAGCATCATTTTGCAAAATGACAGGTAAAAAGCTTCCTAAGAAATACATGTCAAATTTAGTAAACCGGCCAAAAGCACTCTCCGCAATATTCAAATCTGTTTCCGGCTTCATATCTACTGCTGACACAGCGGCAAACATTCCAAAAGGCGTACTTCTGTTTGACAAACGGGAAACATATTTGTATAAAGATCCTTTTAGGTTTTTTAAGTCATCTTCGTTCTGAAAAGCTTCTCCTTTTTCCCAAGATAAAAGTGCCTTGTAGATGTTTGGTGAGCCAATAAATAGTGCTTCTCTGTTTTCTTTTTTGGAGAAGATTTCCTGAATCTTCTCCCACGTAATATCCACTTGTTTTTCTGCAATTGGAGTTCTTACGATAGCTGTTTTTGTAAAAGAGTAATTTTTCATTTTTGTTAAATTTTCCTTATTGAACAATTATATTATTCCACATTTTATAATAGTATTCTTTTTTATTTAGAAGCTCTTCATGAGAGCCTGACTCAACAATTTCGCCTTTTTTGAAGGCATAGATAACATCTGCTTTTTTTATCGATTGCAGCTTGTGTGCAATTACAATTATTGTTTTTCCCTGGGCTCTTAAATCTTCAACCAGATTTTTTATCACCAACTCTGATTCCGAATCAAGAGCTGACGTAGCTTCATCAAGAATAAGCACTTCCGGATCTTTATAGAGTGCTCTTGCAAAAGCAATTCGCTGTCTTTCTCCTCCTGACAAATTGGCTCCAAACTCACCTAAATAAGTATTAAATCCGTTTGGTAAAGCTTCAATAAAATCATAAGCTCCTACTTTTTTACTCACATTAATTATCTTTTCCATGTCTGGATTTGACTGTCCAATTGCAATGTTAAAAGCAATCGTTCCATCAAAAAGCTCTACATTTTGAGGCACTGTGGTAATTAATGAATTGATACTTTGTTTAGAGATGTAATTCAGGTCATATTCACCAATTAATATTTTGCCTTCTTTTGGAGCATAAATATTTTGAATTAATGATGCGATTGTACTTTTTCCGCTTCCGCTTTCTCCCACTAAAGCTGTAAATTGGCCTTTTTTGATTGTTAAATTCAAATCTTTAAAAATGTATCTTCCCAATTCATAAGAGAAATCGATGTTTTTAAATTTGATGTCATTAAAATTATGTTTGGTCAGGTTTACTTTAGATTCCATTTCTTCACGATCCAGATCCATGATTCCGAATAAACGATCTGAAGCAATCATTGCATTCTGAATGGCCTGATTGGTTCCTATTAATTGTGCTGCAGGACCTGTAAAATATCCAATAATAGAGTAGAACGAAAACAATTCTCCTGGTGTAATTTCGCCATCAATGGTATAATAGGTTCCAACCCATAAAAGTATAATGGTGAATAATCTGGAAATAAAATCAGTAGATGTTCTGGCAAAAATTCCGTTCAATCCGGATTTATAAATGCTTTGAAGCAAATCAATAAATTTTAATTCTGTTTTTGTTTTAGAGAAATCTTCTAACGATAATCTTTTAACCGTACCGATGTTTTTTATAGACTCTACCAATTGAGATTCCAAAAGCGCGTTTTTCTCCATTATTTCGCGTTCTACTTTTTTATTTAACTTATTTGTTATTAAATAAATAGTAACATAAAACGGAATTATCAATGAAATGATTAAAGCCAATTTCCAATAGAAAGTAAACATGAAAATGAAAGAAAAAATAACAATTAAAAGGTTTACCGAAATGCTTAAAGCTGTTTCATTTATTAAAGCCCGAATTTTTACGGCATCTCCAATTCTTGACATAATTTCACCAATTCGCATGGTATCAAAAAACTTTTGAGGCATTGTAAAAAGATGTTTGTAATACCCTAATATCAGCCTTGAATCAATTTGCTGGCTTGTTTTTAAAATAAATACATCTTTTAAAACACTGTATACAATTTGAAGCAACAAACAGCCTATTACAATTATACTCATTAAATTCAGCAAGCTTTTGTTCCCGCTGACTAGTACAAAATCAGTAATCTTACCTACATAAATTGAAACTGAGAAACCTAAAAGGGTATATAAAACTGCTCCAATAATAGCTTGCAGTAAAATGTATTTATGAGGCTTTAATAAAAATAAGATTCTTTTGAAATTTGATACTTTTTCGTTTTTCTCTTTAAAAATATCATCATCCGGAACTAAAATTAAAGCGTACCCGGTAAATATTTTTTCTAATTCAGCAAATGACTTTTTTTCTAATTTGCCTACCGCAGGATCCATTGTAAGGACATATTTGCTGGTAACTTTATAAGCTACTATATAATGAGGAAACTCATGTCCGTCTTTTATAATTAGTACATGCAATATGGCGGGTAACGGAATATCTTTTAATCCTTCAAATTCAACTTTTACCCCTTTGGCCAGAAATCCTAATTTTACCGAAGCTTCTCTTAACCCTAATAATGTTGTTCCTTTTTGATTGGTATTTGCATATTGTCGGATTCTCGAAATAGGCAGGCTTATATTGTAATGCTCTGAAACTGACGCTAAACAAGCAGCACCGCAATCTGAAGAGTCATGTTGTTTTATGGCAATTTTATTCATTTTTGTTGTTATAAGGATTAAACCAATCGTCTACTTTATCAAATAATAACTGGAACGCGGTTCTTTTAGTTAGAAAAAAACGGCTTGTTAAACTCATCCCTTTTTTCAAATTTCCTGTGGCTCCATTTTTTAAGGAGAGTGTGTCTTTTTCCAGGCTGCTCTTAATTTTGTAATAAGGAGCATTATTGATGACCAAAATATCTTTACTTATTTCGAAAATTTTGCCCCTTCCAAAACCCCATTGATTGGAATTAAAGGCATCAACCTGATATATAGCCTCTCCACCTTCTCTTAAAAAACCTATTTCTGATGGATTAACGTAGGTTTCTACTATGATATCTTTATCGGGAGAAATCTCAACAATTGGGTTTCCTGCTGCAATTCCGCTGCCTTTATGAAAACCCTGCATGTTTATTAATTCGCCATCTATGGGCGCAATTATGATGTAATTGTTTTCTTCTTCTTTTAACTGTTTTTGATTCGAATGAATACTTTTATTATTCTGACTTAACTGTGTATATTCTTTTTGCCAGGATAATTCGGTTTGTTTGATTAAATTGATTCGGTCGTTTTTAATCTTATCCAGATCCAGTTGTGCCTTTTCAAATTCTGATTTAGAAATGACTTCTTTTCGATACAAGTATTCTTTTCTATTAAACTCGGATTGTGTGTTTTTAATAATAACATCCAGATTATATAGTTCCTGCTGATGTTTTAAAAGCTCTCTTTTATATTGATCGGATTTTATTTGATTGTAATTTCGATGGATCAAATTCTTCAAATCATTTAAGTAAAGTGAGTTTTCAGAACTTTGAACAGTGTTCAGATTTTCTCTTTCTTTTAATATATTGTGATCTATTATTAGTAGAGTATCACCTTTTTTTATCTTTTGATTTTCATCAACATTAAAAAAAGATATTTTACCACTTATTGGGGAGTATAGTGTAAGTTTTTTTTCTTGCGGAATTATGTTTCCTCTACTTGTAGTATAAATATCGATATCTATAAAAGGAAGAGAAATAATGGCAATTAAAAGTGCCAGGAAAGTAATCACAAATAAAAGCGACGTTTTTTTATTGTGCTTAATAATATGACTTTCAACTGTACTGTTTAAAATCTCTTCTGGAAAAATTTCACTATCGCTCATTTCTTTAGTATTAAATTGTTTGACAAATGAACCTAATATTTAAAGAAGAAAAAAATGAAGAATACCTATTTTTATAAAAAAAGCATATGAAATTAGGACTTATTTTACTGATTTTAAGCGAAATAAAAATATTATTTAGACTTTTACGAGTCTTTTGCTTTCAGATTAGTTTTCATGTTTTTTTGATCATAAAAGAAAAGAATTGTTGATTTTTAAAATCAATAACGCTATCTGTAAAAGTCTTTTTTTATATTTTATAGGGCTAATAACGTTGTAGTAAAACCAGTATTTTTGGAACAATTAAGATGTTATTTATAGTTTACTTATCTTAATAAAAAAACTACCTGCAAATTAATGCAGGTAGTTTTTTTTAAGAAAATCAAATGTGCTATCCTTAATTGAATCTCTAATAACTTTACAAAAACAACACGTAAACTATCTCGGTTTATTAGTAATAGTTTTTAATGATTTAATGCTGCAAGTTCAGACTTATTAAAAATCAGTTTGTTGTTTATGTTTTGTTTTAGATTTATTACTCGGCAGCAAACAAATCTCTAGTGATTACATAGCTTAGCATTACTGAAGCTACGAAAGATGCGGCACTTTCACCACCGCCTCCGTTTACATCCTTCAATAAATCATCATTTAATTCTGTAATTACAGATTTGTTAAAAACTAACTTGCTGTTTTGGTTTTGCTTTTTCATAATTTTTTAAATTTTAAATTGAGTCCTTACTCTTTAAGGATTTTCGAGTTACTCCTGTTATAACTCATTGTTTCTATTAGTCAGCCATTGCCCAAGCGATAGCTCCACCTACGGCAGCACCAATGGCTGCTGCACACCATGTTGAAGAAACTGTTGCTGGAGAAGTTCCGCCTTCTACAGAATACATTTGGTTGTCATTTAATTCGCTAACACTAACTTTATTGAAAGCTAATTTGTTGTTTGCATTTTGCTTTTTCATAATTTTATAATTTATTTTATTCCCTACTCTTTTAAGGTTTTTTGGGTTACTCCTCGTTTATTTTGTTATGAATTTTAAAGAGCCTCATAGAATTAGATAAGTAATACTCACCACTACAGCTATGCTGCAATAAGTCCAGTTCCTCCGCCTATTTCATACATTTGACAGTCATTCAATTCTTTCACAATTACTTTATTAAAAGCACAAGCTTGTTGTGTGGATTCTGATTTATTAATGATCAGCAAATAAATCTTTAGTGATGGCATAACTTAGTGCTACTGAAGCAATGAAAGATGCAGCACTATCACCACCGCCTCCGTTTAGATCCTTCAATACATCATCATTTAATTCTGTAATTACAGATTTGTTAAAAAGTAACTTGTTGTTTTGGTTTTGCTTTTTCATAATTTTTATAATTAATTTTATTCCCAACTCTTTTAAGGTTTTTTGGGTTACTCCTTGTTTGTTTCGCTATGAATTTAAAGAGCTCAAGAAATTGTTGCCTAAAACAATATAATATAGTATGAAAATGCTATTAGTACTGTAAAATAGTTCTGGCATTTTTTTATCTATTTGGTTGTTTTTAGCAACAATTTATTCTTACTCTTTTTTTTTGACTTTTCAGATTACTTTTGCTTTGCAATTTTATTTTCGATTTCAATTTTTTTAGAATATTGCTTCTTCTTAAAATCTCTAACAATAATATAACTTGTCAAAAGGGCTAATAAAAAAGTCAAAACTATCTGATTGCTTTTATAACTCATTATTTCTATTATTCAGCCATTGCCCAAGCGATAGCTCCACCAACGGCAGCGCCAATAGCTGCTGCACACCACGTTGAAGAAACTGTTGCTGGAGAAGTTCCACCTTCTACAGAATACATTTGGTTGTCATTTAATTCGATAACACTAACTTTATTGAAAGCTAACTTGTTGTTTGCATTTTGCTTTTTCATAATTTTATAATTTAATTTTATTCCCTACTCTTTTTAAGGATTTTTGGGTTACTCCTAGTTTTGTTTTACTATGAATTTACAGAGCCTCGTAGATTAGATAGGTAATACTGACAATTACAGCTACACTGCAATAGCCCCCAGTTCCTCCGTCAATTTCATACATTTGAGTATCGTTTAATTCGATAACAGCTGCTTTATTAAAAGCAAGCTTGTTTGTTGCATTTTGTTTTTTCATTTTTAAGAAATTTATTAAATCATTATAAGTAAAGTTCGAACACAGCAGCATCCTGTACAGGTTTCTTCGCCGCCAACTATTGACGTTCCCCCGTTAATCTCCTGTAGTTGGTTTTCATTCAATTCTGTAACAGCTGCTTTATTAAAAACAAGCTTGTTGTGTGGATTTTGTTTTTTCATTTTTTTTTTAAATTTTAGGCCATTACAAGTAAAGTTTGAACACAGCAACATCCTGTGCAGGTATCTCCGCCGCCATCTATTGATGTTCCGCCGTTAATGTCGTTCAATTGGTTTTCATTTAATTCAGTTACAGCGACTTTGTTGAAAGCCAACTTGTGGTTTGCATATTGTTTTTTCATGATTCTGTTTATTAGTTTTTTATTTATTAGTTATTCTGCTTGACTAACCAGGATACCAGCTCCAATCGTTACGACTACAATAATAGATGTTAACAGGAAGCTTCCCCCTTTTACATCTTGAAGCTGGTTATCGTTTAATTCTGCAACAGCGACTTTGTTAAAAATCAGCTTGTTGTTTGAGTTCTGTTTTTTCATTTTCTAATTTAGGCTGTTATTAATTTTAAATTAAAGTCAGAATATAAATAGTAATAGAAATGCTTTTTAGATAATCAGTACCTCCATTTATTTCTTGTATTTGACTGTCATTAAGCTCCGTAATCGCCATTTTATTAAAAGCAAGTTTGTTGCTTGTTTCTGTTTTTTTCATGTTGATTTGTTTTGAAATGATTTACTTTTATTTTGAATTATTGCACACAATAGATTCAAAATCACTAAAAATATTCACCAAATTTTAATACGTCTCATTTACTTTTGAACATACCAATTCCATGTGCTGAAAACCTCAGCTGAAAAATCAGCCAAATTTTAGCGGGTTTAGAACATGACGATACTTACTAAAAAGAATAGCAACTGTTTATAGTATAAACCTTTGTTTAAAAATCTTTTAATAAAGCGTCATCGGTTTGACATATAGACAGTATTAACCTTTGGGGCAATAGCATCCCCGGCCATACACTCTATTTTGTGTGTTCAAGTAATGCGTAGAAGAAGTGCTTTTGAAAGTGTAAAAAACGAATGAAATGTTTTTTACTTATGCAGAAGCAATTTCCAGCAAACTTGAAAGTATTACGTTTTGTTAAATTTCCTTATAAAAAAGAGTCTCCACACTCTGTTTTATTTTGTGCAAATACCTGGTTATTAATAAACCAATAGCAATGCTCATCATTCAGTTGCTTTTTTACACAACCATTAACCAAGTACCGTATCCGGCAGTGATAATAAAACTTATGATTAAATCATTTGTACCGCCGTTGATATCGTTCAATTCATCTTCATTTAATTCTGTAACAATAGCCTTATTGAAAACTAATTTGTTGTTTTGGGTTGATTTTTTCATTTTGAGATGCCGCGATTACATATCTTGCATTATTATAATGCTTATTTGTAAACAACAGCATCCTGTGCAGTTGTCTCCTCCCAAAATAGTGGATCCGCCATTAATTTCGTTCATTGAATTGTCATTTAATTCTGTAACGTCTGCTTTTTTAAAAGCCAGTTTGTTAGTGATAATTGTTTTTCTCATTTGTTTTTAATTTAATTGTTTAACGGTTATTTTTATAGATAATAGATCATATATACAGCTCGGAAAAGAGTTTGTATCATCAAATCCTTTAATTCCTGTTTCCATATAGTTTTTAATTGTTGAAGATTTAATTCAGCAACAATAGCTTTTCTAAAAGCCAATTTGTTTGGGTTTAGCTTTTCATTTTTTATTTAATTAATGTTGTTTTTTCTGTATTAATGATTTAAATAATATCACGTGTGACTAAAATAATTTCAGCCAGGCTCAATTAAAATCAAGTGTTCTCAGATGATCAGATATTTTTTAAATAAACCGTGATATCGTATGCATAGTGCTTCAGGAAAACATCCTGACTGGTTTATTTAAAAAAACCCCTAATCTTTTTTGTTAGTATGTAAAACAATGATTTAGGTTGTTTTAAATCCTGATTGTCATTAATTTTAAAAATTGAATTTTTGCTTAGTCTTTTAGGACTGGATTGATTACCCGTTCTCATAACCTTTGTTTTTAAAAGCTAACAAGTAATGCATTGTAGAAGTACTTTAGAATTTGTAAAAAAAATGTTTTGTGAACACATTTTTTTTTACTTTTGCAGAAGTAATTTCTGGCAATCTTGTTAGATATTACGTTTTGTTAAATTACCTTATAAAACAGAGTCTCCACACTCTGTTTTATTTTTTAGTTTTAAAAGTGGCTACTTATTTTCACCACTTTTTTAAAACCCAATTGAAACATTCTGATATTCGAATTATTTCTGAGACAAAGTAAAATCTTTTTTTTCTGCAAAAAAAACAAAAACCCCCCATATTTATAAAATAAGGGGGGTTAAATAAACAAATAACCATCTGTTTATCAATTATTTACAACCAAATTACATCTTTTCGTCTTCCTTCATTTGATTTATCTTTTTTATGTAAACAGAAGGACTAATACCGGTTGCAATCTTAAAATATTTGGTAAATGATTCGGGGCTTTTATATCCGATTTCTTCTGCTATGGCATTAATTGAATAGGATCTTAACTTCGCATTATTCTTTAATTCAATGATTATGTAATTAATTCTTAATTCGGTTATGTATGTACTAAAATTCTTACCTAATTCATTGTTCACGATTTTAGATAAATAGGCCGTATTTGTTTTTAATCTCTTTGCAACATTATGCAATGTGAAGTCTTGTCTTAAAAACAACCTTTTTTCTTCCAGTTTAATAAGCTTATCCAGTATTTCTATTCTTGTCGTATCTTTTATAACAAATTGAGGATTTGTAGATTCTTCGGTTTCAAGACTATTATCTTCAATACCATTATCTTCAAGACTATTATTTTCAATAAATATTTCATCCTCTAGATCAGTTATAATTGGTATAATTGGGTTTTGAATCAGTTCTAATTCAAATTTATCTTCTATGGTCTGATCTATTGTTTCTTCTAAAAATGTTGTATTTTGTTCCTGCTCCTCTATTTTTTTATGGGCTTGATTCTCAAAGTTTTTAATCTTAAGTATTAGTTCCTCAAATTTCACTTGATTTTGTATGCTTTCTTTCCTTCTTTTGAGTAAAACTCCAATAAATACAAGAGTCAAAAAGGCAATTAGACCAAGTAAAATCCAATTTTGCTGTTTTTGTTCCGTTTCTCGGTCTTTAATTTCATTGATATCAATTTTATGCAAATGATCAATGGCTTCAATTCTTTTTTGTCCAATTTTCTCCGATTTTTCGATAAATTGACTATAGTAATAGTTTGATTCAGAAAATTTATTGATTGATTTATAATTTTCAGCTAATAGATAATAAATTTCTGATAAGGTCTCTACCGAAATATTTGATAAAGCCTCTTTTTTTATTAATGAATTCAAAATCAAAATTGATTTATCGTACTCTTTTTGAATAGAATACAATTTAGATATCTTGATATTAACCTCAATTACTGAATTTTTACTTTGAATATTTTGTGCAATTAGCAATGCCTTATCAAAAGTTGATCTGGCTTCTGAATATTTTTTTTTATCTATATAAATTAGCCCCAACTGAATCAAAAATTGAACTTCGTGTTCTTTAAATTTGTTTTTTTTTGATTCTTTAATCCCATTTTTTATAAAGATATAGGCGGAATCTGGCTTATTTAAATTAATATACGTTTTTACTAATCCCAACTTGAGATTTAATTGACCTACAATACTAATACCTTTTTTATTTAAGTTTTCTTTGTAAATGTTTAAAGCTTCCTGATATCGCTCTAACTCATAAGCAATACTTCCTTTTTTTATCGAAATATAATCATAAGCATCAATGTCTTTCAGCTGTTTAGACAAGTCCGAACATTCCTCATAAAGAGTTAAAGCTTCCTCAAAATCAAATTCATTGAATAAAAAATTCGCTTTATTGATTTTGAAAACCATTTCAAGTTTTTGATTATCGGTTTGAATCGTCTTTTGGATTGCTTTATCAAAATAATAATAAGCACTATCTTTTTGCGTTAAGGCACCGCTTAAGTCAGCTAAAATACAATAAGCCTTGGCTTCTTCTTCGACTAAATTATTAGGCTTAGCATATTTTAGTATTTTATGGCAATAGTATTTTGCCTTAACAGGATCAGAATATAAAAGACTTTTCACAGAGTCTTTGTAGATCTCTATTTTATTCTGAGAAAAACATAAATTTATAGAAAATAATAAAAGCAAACAGTACAACTTAGACAGTGTCTTCATTTTGGTTTTTTTTCAAAAAAGCAGGAATCATTAATTTAATATCGAAGATAGATTATTTTTATAAAAAGGGAGACTATTTTTATAAAAATAAGGTTGTCAGGTTTTTTTTAATACTATTTTTAGAATAATTTCACCAAACAATTCACAGTATTAAACCCAATTTTAAAACCAAAAACATTATGAAAAAGATTAAATTAAAAAAAACTACATTAAAAAAAATGGTATTTAATAAAACAAATATTATGGAACTTAACTCAAATCAAGCAAGATTAATTGTTGGAGGTAGTACGCCAGGTGAAATTACAGACCCCAGAAGTTTATATTCTATTTATTTGGCACAAGAGTAGTTGTAGAATATGATTTTCCAAAATAAAAAGACCGATTTAAATTGAGAAGTTAAATCGGTCTTTTTTTATATAATACTTTTAAAAATACGCTCTCACAAAAGGCATAAATCCAGATCCGTAAAGGCTTTTATTTGGATCATACAAAACATCGTAGCGTGCACCAATCGTTACATTTCCAGTTCTGTAACCTGCTCCCAGATATAAGGCTGTGTTCCAATAAGCATCTGAATAACCAGGGTGATAATAATTTTCTTCATAGTCTGTATCTACCCTTACCTGTTCTAATTCTGCAGATAACTGTAATTGAGGAATGGGGCTAACCAGTGTAATAAAGCTTCCTCCGTAAACAAAAGATTCGTAATAGTTTTTTTGATATAAATAGCCAAACTGCAATCCAACTCCCATAGCTACTACTTCATTAATATTATAAATAGCACTTGGCATCACTGAAATATTAGTGTACCCGGATCCAAAACCTAATCCTAATCCGCCACCAAACTGAACTTTATCCCAAAAGTGATTGCTGTTATCAATAACATAGTTTTGCTGAGCGGTTGCATAACTAGAAAAAAAGACTGTCATAATCACAAAAAAAGATTTGAAAACGATTGAAATTTGATTTTTCTTCATAGTTAGATCTATTTTTAACAAATTTTTACGTAAAAGTACGTAAAAAAAAGATTTAAATAAATGTGATTGTTGTACTTTTGCCATTCTATTTAACAAAAAGTATATTCACTAATATTATGGATAGGTTTTCATTTTTAAATGCAGCGCATACAGAGTTTTTCGCACAATTATACGATCAATATTTAGTTAACCCAGACAGCGTTGAGCCTAGCTGGAGAAGTTTTTTTCAGGGTTTCGACTTTGGAATGACGACTTATAATGACGAAAATCCGGTTCAACAGATTGTTGAATATGTGACTAGCGACAACACAGATTACAGCAAAGTTTCAGAAAAACTACAAAAGGAATTCAACGTACTAAAATTAATCGATGGTTACCGTACGCGCGGGCATTTGTTTACAAAAACAAATCCGGTTCGTGATCGTAGAACTTCATCTCCTACTTTAGACATTGAGAATTTTGGATTAACAACAGCTGATCTTTCAACAGTTTTTGATGCAGCTAAGACTATCGGAGTTGGACCATCTACTTTACAGGATATTGTAACGCGTCTTAAATCTATTTACTGCCAGCATATTGGAATTGAATATATGTACATCAGAAATCCTGGTGTTGTACAATGGATTCAGGATAAATTAGCGGTTAATGTTAATCAGCCTAATTTTTCTACAGAAGAAAAGAAAACAATCTTAAATAAATTAAACGAAGCAGTTTCTTTCGAGAACTTCTTACACACTAAATATGTTGGACAAAAACGTTTTTCACTGGAAGGTGGAGAATCTATTATTCCAGCTTTAGATGCTTTGATAGAGCAAGCTGCTGAAAAAGGTGTTGAACAATTCGTAATGGGAATGGCACACCGTGGTCGTTTGAACGTTTTGGCAAACATCTTCGGAAAATCTACTCAGGATATTTTTGGTGAGTTTGACGGTAAAGATTACGATCAGGAATATTTTGATGGTGACGTAAAATACCACTTAGGTCTTACCGCTGACAAAAAAACAAGATCAGGAAAAAGCATCAATATCAATTTAGCACCAAATCCTTCACACTTAGAAACGGTTGGAGCTGTAATTGAAGGAATCACAAGAGCAAAACAAGATAAATATTATGCTGACGATTTCTCTAAAGTATTGCCTATCGCCGTTCACGGAGATGCTGCAATTGCAGGACAGGGTATCTTATATGAAATCATTCAGATGGCTCAGCTTGACGGTTACAAAACTGGAGGAACAATCCATATTGTAATTAACAACCAGGTTGGTTTTACAACGAACTATTTAGACGCTCGTTCTTCTACTTATTGTACAGACGTTGCCAAAGTAACGTTATCTCCGGTATTACACGTAAATGCTGATGATGCTGAAGCTGTTGTACACGCAGTATCTTTTGCATTAGACTACAGAATGCAATTTGGACGTGACGTATTTATCGATTTATTAGGATACAGAAAATACGGTCATAACGAAGGTGACGAACCTCGTTTCACTCAGCCTGTTTTATATAAAATCATCGCTAAACATAAAAATCCAAGAGATATTTATGCTGAGAAATTATTGTCTGACGGCGTAATCGATGCTTCTTATGTAAACGCTTTAGAAAAAGAATACAAATCTAATATGGAGGAGAATTTAGAAGCTTCCCGTAAAAAAGATTTGACAATTATAACACCATTCATGAAAAACGAATGGGATGGATTTGTTCAGGTAACTGATACGCAAATGCTTCAAAAAGTTGATACTACTTTTGATAAAAAAGGATTAGATTCTATCATCAATACAATCTCAACTTTACCATCTGACAAGAAGTTCATCAACAAAATAACAAAAATTGTTACAGATAGAAAATCTGGATACGACAATAACACTATTGACTGGGGAACAGCTGAAGCATTAGCTTACGGTTCTCTTTTGACAGAAGGATTTGATGTTCGTATTTCAGGTCAGGACGTAGAGCGTGGTACATTCTCTCACCGTCACGCTGTAGTTAAGGTTGAAGATTCTGAAGAAGAAGTAATTCTGTTAGATGCTATCGAAAACAAAAAAGGAAAATTCGGTGCCTTCAACTCTCTTTTATCTGAGTATGGTGTTCTTGGTTTTGACTATGGATATGCATTAGCTAATCCAAAAGCATTAACTATTTGGGAAGCACAATTTGGAGATTTCTCTAATGGAGCTCAAATTATGATTGACCAATATATTTCATGTGGTGAAGACAAATGGAACAACCAAAATGGTATTGTTTTATTGTTACCTCACGGATATGAAGGACAAGGTGCAGAACACTCTTCTGCAAGAATGGAACGTTACTTACAGCTTTGTGCGAGACAAAATATGTACGTTGCAGATTGTACAACGCCAGCTAACTTCTTCCACTTGTTGAGAAGACAAATGAAAACAAATTTCCGTAAACCTTTGGTAGTTTTCTCTCCAAAAAGTTTATTGCGTGACCCAAGATGCGTTTCTACAGTTGAAGAATTAGCAAACGGAAGTTTCCAGGAAACGATTGACGATAATACAGTAGATAAAAAAGCAGTAAAAACGTTAGTTTTTGTTACTGGTAAATTCTACTATGACATCGTTGCTGAAAGAGAAAACAACGGAAGAAATGATGTTGCAGTTGTTCGTGTTGAGCAATTATTCCCATTACCAGTGGAGCAATTAAAAGAAATTATTGCTAAATACCCAAATGCTGATGATTATGTTTGGGCACAAGAAGAGCCTAAAAACATGGGAGCTTACAGCTTTATGTTAATGAACTTCGATCTTGTAAAATGGAGATTAGCTTCATTAAAAGCTTATGCTGCTCCGGCATCAGGAAGTTACACAAGAGCTAAACGTCGTCATGCAGATGCGATTAGAATGGTTTTCGATAAAAATTTATTCAGATAAAAAAATGTTTCAAGTTTCAGGTTTTAAGTGTAACAACATGAAACCTGAAACCATAAAAACCTTAAACAAAAAATAAGATGATTTTAGAAATGAAAGTCCCATCACCAGGGGAATCAATAAAAGAAGTTGAAATTGCAACTTGGTTAGTAAAAGACGGAGATTATGTAGAGAAAGATCAGGCTATTGCTGAAGTTGATTCAGATAAAGCTACTCTTGAATTGCCTGCTGAAATGAGCGGTATCATTACGCTTAAAGCTGAAGAAGGTGATACAGTTGCAGTAGGAGCTGTCGTTTGTTTAATTGATACAGATGCAGCAAAACCTGCAGGTGATGCACCAGCAGCTCCAGCGGCTGAAGCACCAAAAGCTGAGGCTCCAAAGGCAGAAGTAAAAGCTGAAGCTCCAAAAGCAGCTCCGGCACCAGCAGCAACAAGTTATGCAGCCGGAACTCCATCTCCTGCAGCAAGAAAAATATTAGACGAAAAAAATATAGCACCAGCAACAGTTTCAGGAACTGGTAAAGGTGGAAGAATTACTAAAGATGATGCTGTAAATGCAGTACCTTCTATGGGAACTCCAACTGGAGGAAGCCGTGGAACTGAGCGTACAAAACTATCAATGTTGCGTCGTAAAGTAGCTGAGAGATTAGTTTCTGCTAAAAACGAAACAGCAATGTTAACTACTTTCAATGAGGTTAACATGACACCAATCAACCAAATTCGTAATGAATACAAAGATGCATTCAAAGCAAAACATGGTGGTTTAGGTTTAGGTTTTATGTCTTTCTTTACAAAAGCAGTTACAAGAGCTTTACAATTATATCCAGATGTTAACTCAATGATGGATGGTGACTACAAAATCGCTTACGATTTTGCTGATATCTCTATCGCAGTTTCTGGACCAAAAGGTTTAATGGTTCCTGTTGTTCGTAATGCAGAACTTTTAACTTTCCGTGGAATTGAAGCTGAAATCAAAAGATTAGCTTTAAGAGCTCGTGACGGTCAAATTACTGTTGACGATATGACTGGTGGAACTTTCACTATTACTAACGGTGGCGTTTTTGGAAGTATGTTAAGTACTCCAATCATCAACCCTCCTCAATCAGGAATTTTAGGAATGCACAACATTATCGAGCGTCCAATCGCTGTAAACGGTAAAGTTGAAATTCACCCAATGATGTATGTTGCACTTTCTTACGATCACAGAATTATCGACGGACGTGAGTCTGTTGGTTTCTTGGTTGCTGTAAAAGAAGCTTTAGAAAATCCAGTAGAATTATTGATGAACGGCGATGCTAAACGTGCTTTAGAATTGTAGTTTTCAAATAATTTTCAATTTTTATATAAAACCTGCTCAATACTTGAGCAGGTTTTTTTTATTGCCCAAACTCTACCTGAAAACTTACTTAGAATAAATAAAAATAACTTGTTTTGTTTAGATTCTTAACTTAGATTTGCACTATTAAAATTTATTCTAAATAATAGTTGCGCGTTTTAAATTTTTAATCATGATAACAATTGCAAGTCTTATCGTTTTTTTAGCTTTTTACACTTTGTATTACACCTCAAAAAGAGCAGCTTTATCATATGATTTAGGTTTTGAAAAATGGATGCAGAAGAATCCAAAGCAAACTAAAATCACAGGACTCTTGCTTCTTTTATCTGCTTATTCTGTATGGCTCTTTTCGCAATCATTGTGTTGCGGTACTTTCATGTTTTTCATTCAGCTAATGACTATTGGCAGTTTGATTATCATATTGAAGCCTCTGAAAAAAGTAAATAGCATCGCTCTTTTATTGTTATTCATAATTGTTGCCTTATTAGAATTTTACTATTACTAAATCATTCTTAAGCTCTCTATGCCAGCAAATCCAAAATATTTAACCCAGTCCAAATGGCAGCGTTTTGCCAAAATTACTGCTGCCATTCTAGGCGGCTACTTTGTTTCTGTTACCTTTCACTTGGCACTCGCTTCCTGGTTTAACCGTGCAAACATATTGATGACAATGGCTTTTAGTGGTTTTATCCTTTGGGTTGCACTTATGGTAATTGCTTTTCTGGCAAAAAGCGGCTGGAAAATTTGGGGTCTCTATATTCTTCTAACACTAGTTTTTTCTCTTTTCATTTATCTGGGTCAAACCTGCAATCCAACGGCACAATAAGCATGAGCAATCGCAATTATAATATCTACTTTCATACACATACCGTTAGCGGTATCGTTATTAGTGTGGTCCTGTTTGTCATTTTCTTTGCAGGATCTTTTTCTTTTTTTAGGGATGAAATAATCAATTGGGAAAGAAGTGAATCTACTGCTATCACAAAAGAAATTCAATTAGACTACAACGCGGCATTAAATACGCTTGACAAAAAATATATTCTACACGGAAGAAACATTACCATTTCTAAACCAAGTAATGAAAGGAGAGTTGCCATTTATATGGAAGGCACCAAAGATACTTTGGCTCCAGCCAAACAAAAAAAAGGATCGTTTTTTTATCTTGATACTAAAAACTTTAAAACCTTTACCTATGAAGAATCTTATTCCTTAGGAGAGTTTTTGTACCGATTGCATTTCCTGGCACAAGTTCCATATCCTGTTGGCTATTACCTTTCTGGTTTTGTAGCTTTATTTTTCTTGTTTGCAATTGTAACTGGTGTTTTATTACACTGGAAAAAAATTGTTTCTAACTTTTACGTGTTCCGTCCAAAGGAAAAATTAAAAACGTTGTGGACAGATGCACACACAGCTCTCGGAATGATTGGATTACCTTTTCAGTTTGTTTATGCTGTCACCGGAGCTTTTTTTATGATTAAACTTTTAATCGTTGCTCCCGCTGTAATGACATTATATAAAGGAGATCAGGATAAATTATACAAAGAATTAGAATACAACGATCCTGATTACAAATTTGAAAATAAAAAATTAGCCAATCCTTTTAACATTGATCAACTGGTTGCAAAAGCAAAAAGTAATTGGTCTGATTTTGAAATCACACGCGTTTTCATCCAAAATTACGGCGATACTAACATGCACGTTTTAGTTGAAGGTGAAATGCCAAACCACAAAAAATTCACCGGAATTGGAAAAGTAGTTTACCGAATTGCTGACGGAAAAGAAATTGCAAAGAAAAACCCTGTAACTGATAACAATTATCTGGATGTTGTCAAAAATGTTTTGTACAAAATTCATTTTGGCGATTACGGTGGTTATGCGCTGAAAATAGTCAGCTTCATTTTAGGAATTATTACTTGTTTTGTGATCATTTCAGGTGTTATGATCTGGTTAGTGGCAAGACAAAAAAACAATATGCCTGAAAAGAAAAGACGTTTCAATGCAGCTGTTGTTCGTATTTATTTGGCGATTTGTTTGAGTATGTATCCAATCACTGCGCTTGCTTTTATAATTACCAAAATATTCTACCCATTAACTCAGAATAATCTTTATACCGCTTATTTTCTGGGATGGTTAATACTGACAGTCTTTTTTATACTTAAAAAGAATGATGCCTTTACCAATAAAGTATGTCTGATTTCTGGAAGTATCTTAGGCTTCTTAATCCCGATTACAAACGGAATCGTTTCAGGTAATTGGTTTTGGACTTCTTTTATGGAAAACAAAATTCAGGTTTTCTTTATTGATGTTTTCTGGGTTGTTCTGGCTTCAATATCGCTTTACGTGGCTTATCATTTAAAACCAAAAAAAGAAGTACTTATTGAAAAATAATTGAAATAATTTGCCCCTAATTGATTTAGCGCATACTTTTACGCTTTTATTCAAAAAATGGGTTTCAAAAAACAAATACGTTTTCTACATAAATGGCTCGGATTAATTTCCGGGCTTATTGTTTTTATAATAAGCATCACCGGTTGCATCTTTTGTTTTCATGACGAAATAAAAGATATTACAAGAAAAGAATGGCGATTTGTTGAACCTCAGAACAAATCTTTTTTGATGCCTTCCGTTTTACAGCAAAAAGCAAAAGAAATACTTCCAAAAAACACAGCAAGTATGGTTTCGTATTACGGAAGAAATCGATCAGCAATTGTCTACACCTATTCTGATACTGAAAATTTGTATTTGTATTTTAACCCGTACACAGGAAAATATTTAAAAACCGAAAATCCAAAAACTGATTTTTTTATTATTGTTGAATACATTCATTTGTGTTTACTCCTGCCCGATTATATTGGAAAACATATTATTGGCTGTGCAACCATAATTTTCATTTTATTACTAATTTCCGGAATTATTCAATGGTGGCCAAAACGAAAATATGATATCAAAAGAAGTTTTACAGTAAAATGGTCAGCCAAATGGCGTCGTGTAAACTATGACTGGCACAATACTTCTGGCTTTTACATTTCGCTTATTGTACTTATTCTTGCCATAACAGGCTTAACCTTTACTTACGAATGGGTTGGTGATGGTATTTACAAAACTTTCAATTTTGGCGGAGATAAAGCTGTAGAAACCAAAGCACCCGTAATTGACACAACAAAGTTTAAAACAAATAGTATAACTGCGGTTGATCGCGCATTTATTGAAACTGCAAAATTGCAACCAAAATCCGAAATGTTTTTTGTCTTGCTCTCGCAGAAAAAAGGTGACATAATTAGTACTGGGGCTTATCCTCATACTTTAAGATACGATCACCAAAGCAATTACTATTTTCATCCGCTTGACGGAAAACTGCTTCAGAGTGATCCTTATGATCAAAAAAGTTTAGGACTCCAGGTTGTCGAAATGAATTATGGAATCCATACAGGGCAAATTCTGAATTTACCCGGAAAAATTATTGCTTTTATAGTAAGTTTAATTGCGGCAGCTCTTCCTGTATCCGGTTTTATAATCTGGTATGGAAGAAGAAAAAAAAGCTGCAAAAAATTAAAGGCATAAAAAAACCGCTTATAAAAAGCGGTTCTTTAAATGTATTTTAGAAATTACTTTAGTTTCTATCAGCTAAAGAATTTTTCTGTAAGTTTTTAACTGAGCTCACTTTGCTATTTTCGTAAGCAACTTCGCATAGGCTATTTTCATTAAAGAAAATCCATTTTCCAGTTTTCAATCCGTCTGTGTATTCTCCCACGGCAACTTTATTACCTTTATTATCATAAGATACCCAAACGCCATCCAGTTTACCGTCCTTAAAGAAACCTTCTTGTTGTACTTTACCATTTTCATGGTAATAAGTAGCTTTTACTTTATTTCCAACAGCTTCTAATTCTGGTTTTACCTCTTGTGCAACTAAAATTCCAGAGAACATCATTGCAACTAAAATCACACATTTTTTCATATCTTTAGGTATTAATGTTATCAAATCGTTATCAAATATAGTTAATAGTTTACATTAAACAAACTTTTACTTAACAATTTGGTAACATTGAATAAAAACTTAACATTGGAGATTTTCTAAAAACAAAAAAACCAACGCCGAAGCATTGGTTTTACTGTGATTTTATAAAAATTATAAAATTACTATATCGTTATAATTTCATACAAAAATTAGTTCAATAATGTGTCTAATTGCGTTTGAAGTTCTGGAGAAGAAGGTCTTGCTGCGTTAGCGTCCACGATGTTACCTTTTGGATCTATCAAAATAAATCTGGGAATTCCCGTTACATTGTAACTCGTCACAAACGCAGATTTCCATTCATTATCTGAAAAAAGCTGAATACCTCCAAGTTGCTTGTCCGTTACAAATTTTTGCCATTTATCATGATCTTTTGGAGTATCAACAGAAACACTTACAAATTCAATATTTTTTCCATGATATTTTTCTTCAATTTTCTGAAGAAAAGGAATCTCTGCTCTACAAGGTCCACACCACGTTGCCCACAGATCAATATAAACATATTTTCCTTTTAAATCTGAAAGTTTGGTTTTTCCGCCTTTATGGTTCTCATAATCAAAATCTGGTGATGGTGAATTGTTCATTTTTGCCATTTCCTGCGCCTGCTTGCGATATTCTGCAATTTCAGCTACCGCACGAACACCATTTTCAGTTTCAATTTTTACAAATTCAGGATCTAATTTTTTATTATTTAATCGAACCAAATCGGCAGTCTTTTTTTCTTCAACCAATTTATTAAAAGCAGCATCATCTAATGTTAAAACTGAGTCACTATATAATTTTTCATCAGCTAAAATACGCTGTGCCAAAATATTGTTTTCTAAACTTCCCTTACCAGTATATACAATAGACTCATCAAATTGTTTGGCATCCATTTTCAATTTGATATCATAACCATTTTTCAGAAATAATTCGGTAGATTCTACTCCATCTGATAATCGGCTTCTTCCTCCATCAACCATCAAAGTATCTTTAAAAATGCCTTTTGCATTAACATTAATTGTTTTTACAATTTTTCCATTATTAACAATCTTAATGACATCTCCATTTCTGTTCGCAATATTTGCTTCAAAAGTGACATATTTTTTAGATTGTCCAACTACATTTAATGTGCTGACAAGCACCAGACCGGCAATAAAAAGTTTCTTCATAGGTAATTAAAGTTTGTTTTTAGTATTTCAAATCTAAAGAAATTAAAAGTGCAAATTTTAACAATTAACAAAATATTTAAAATTAATGCACATCAGATTATCACTTTACTATTTTAATTTGAATTTTGTGTTTACTTTTGCAGTCTAAAATTTTGATCATGTATAGAAGTCATAATTGTGGCGAGTTAAACGCCTCAAATATTAATACGGAAGTTACACTAGCGGGTTGGGTTCAAAAATCACGCGATAAAGGATTTATGAATTGGGTTGATTTACGCGACCGTTACGGAATTACACAACTTATTTTCGACGAAAGCCGTACTGATAAAACGGTTTTTGAATTAGCTAAAACACTTGGTAGAGAATTTGTAATTCAAGTAAAAGGAACTGTGATTGAGCGTGAAGCCAAAAACAAAAACATTCCGACTGGTGAAATCGAAATTTTAGTTTCTGAATTAAACATTTTAAATGCAGCTTTAACACCTCCATTTACAATTGAAGATGAAACGGATGGTGGAGAAGATATCAGAATGAAATACCGCTATTTAGATATTAGAAGAAATCCTGTAAAAAACAGTTTATTATTCCGTCATAAAGTAGCAATGGAAGTTCGTAAATATCTATCTGATTTAGATTTCTGTGAAGTTGAAACGCCTTACTTAATTAAATCTACTCCTGAAGGAGCAAGAGATTTCGTTGTACCAAGCCGTATGAACGAAGGACAATTTTATGCATTGCCACAATCTCCGCAAACTTTCAAACAATTATTGATGGTGGGTGGAATGGATAAATATTTCCAAATTGTGAAATGTTTCCGTGATGAAGATTTACGTGCAGACCGTCAGCCTGAGTTTACACAAATCGATTGCGAAATGGCATTTGTGGAACAAGAAGATATTTTGAATGTTTTTGAAGGATTGACAAGACATTTACTCAAAGAGATTAAAGGTATTGAAGTAGACAAATTCCCAAGAATTACCTACGAATATGCTATGAAAACATACGGAAATGACAAACCGGACATCCGTTTCGGAATGGAGTTTGGTGAGTTAAACGAGTATGCACAACACAAAGATTTTCCAGTATTCAATGCTGCAGAATTGGTAGTAGGGATCGCCGTTCCGGGAGCAGGAAATTATACACGTAAAGAAATTGACGGGTTAATTGACTGGGTTAAGCGTCCACAAGTTGGAGCATCAGGAATGGTTTATGCAAAATGCAATGACGATGGAACTTTCAAATCATCTGTAGATAAATTTTATAATCAGGACGATTTAGGACAATGGGCAAAAATTACAGGTGCAAAACCTGGTGACATGATTTTTGTACTTTCCGGACCGGCAAACAAAACACGTGCACAACTTTCAGCACTTCGTATGGAATTGGCAACTCGTTTAGGATTACGTAATCCTGAAGAATTTGCTCCGTTATGGGTTGTAGATTTCCCATTATTGGAACTTGACGAAGAAAGTGGACGTTACCATGCAATGCACCACCCGTTCACCTCTCCAAAACCAGAAGACATGCAATTATTGGAAACTGAACCAGGAAAAGTTCGTGCCAATGCGTATGATATGGTATTAAACGGAAATGAAATTGGAGGAGGATCAATTCGTATTCACGATAAAGCTACCCAACAATTAATGTTCAAATATTTAGGATTTACCGAAGAAGAAGCAAAAGCACAATTCGGTTTCTTAATGGATGCTTTCCAATTTGGAGCACCGCCACACGGAGGATTAGCATTTGGATTGGACAGACTTGTTGCTATTTTAGGAGGCCAGGAAACTATTAGAGATTTCATTGCTTTCCCAAAAAACAATTCAGGACGTGACGTAATGATTGATGCGCCTGCAACAATTGATGATGCGCAACTAAAAGAATTACATATTAAAGTTGATATTCAATAAAATTCTAAAGAATTTCATAATACAAAACTGCAATTATCTTTTTAGTTGCAGTTTTTTTGTTTCATTTCCTAATTCTCAAAAACATAACAAAAGGCAACCTTTATCACAATTACTTTCTAAATTATTCAACAATTACAATAATTGTCAAAATGACCTTAAAGTCAGGCTAATTTTTCTTAGTTCGTTTCCTACAATTAATGATTCTCAAATAAAGCACATCTGTATGGGATTTGATGCAATATAAATAGCGAAAAGACTGTGAATCAATAATTTTTACAAAAAATTAACACCTTATTGTCTTTTGTATGAATTTATATCTTACATTTGCTTCATTATAAATTATTATTACAATTACAATGCGTACAGGTACAGTAAAATTTTTCAATGAATCTAAAGGTTATGGATTCATTACAGACGAAGAAACAGGAAAAGATATCTTCGTTCACGCTTCAGGAATTAACGCGGAAGAATTACGCGAAGGTGACCGTGTAAGCTATGAAGAAGAAGAAGGAAGAAAAGGGAAAGTTGCTGCTAAAGTAGCAGTAATCTAAGAAAAATATAGCAATTTATTTTTTTTGCCTCTGAATGGTTTTAAAACGTTTCGATTTATTTCGAAACGTTTTTTTTTGCTCAAATCTTAAAAAAATATTAAAATTTGAGATTGTTATTTATAATCAATAAAAATTAGACACAAACACCGTTTCTCAACATACTTAAATCATTTTTTATCTTGTGATTTACATAGTTGAAAGTTATCTTTGTGGCTTATTCTTTAAGTAAAAACCCTAAGTTTATGCAATCTGATCAATACAGTTACATTCCTATTCTAATGCAGTTAATTTTAGCTGTTGGTTTTGTGGTAGGAACAATCATAATTTCTGGAAAATTAGGACCAAAAAGAACCTCAGAAGTTAAAGACAAAAACTTTGAGTGCGGTATCGAATCTGTTGGTAATGCCCGTATTCCGTTTTCAGTAAAATACTTCCTGGTAGCTATTTTGTTCGTATTATTTGATGTAGAGGTAATTTTCCTTTACCCTTGGGCAGTAAACTTCAAGGAATTAGGAATGGAAGGAATGCTAAAAATGATTGTTTTCATGTCACTGCTTTTAGTTGGTTTTTTCTATATCATCAAAAAGAAAGCTTTAGACTGGGAATAAGAAATTTTAGATTTCAGATCTTTAGATTTTAGATTGATTTAGAATTTTAGATTTGAAAGACAGTTTCTCAAAATATAATATTGACTTTTAAAATATTGATTTCGATATACAAGATTTACAAAATCTAAAATCAGAAATCTAAAATCTAAAATAAAATGAGCGATTCAAATGTAAATATGGTTGCGCCGCCGGAAGGAGTTGTAGGAGAAGGTTTCTTCGCTACAAAACTAAATGACGTTGTAGGTTTAGCAAGAGCCAATTCCTTGTGGCCATTACCTTTTGCAACTTCATGCTGTGGTATCGAATTCATGGCTACAATGGCTTCACACTACGATTTAGCACGATTTGGTTCTGAGCGTGTGAGTTTCTCTCCTCGTCAGGCAGATATGTTAATGGTAATGGGAACTATTTCTAAAAAAATGGCGCCTATTTTAAGACAGGTTTACGAACAAATGTCTGAGCCTCGCTGGGTAATTGCAGTTGGAGCTTGTGCTTCATCAGGTGGAATCTTCGATACTTATTCTGTTTTACAAGGAATCGACAAAGTAATTCCGGTTGACGTTTACGTTCCGGGATGCCCTCCAAGACCAGAACAAATTGTTGATGGAGTAATGAAACTTCAGGAATTGGTAAGAAGCGAATCTGTTAGACGCAGAAGCTCTCCAGAATACCAAGAATTACTAGCTTCATATAATATTTCATAAGATGGCCTTAGAAAATACCCTGATTCAAGACAAACTTACAGAAACATTTGATTCAAGTGTTTTTAACTTTCAACAAGAAAGAGATATTTTTTCAATAGAAACAACAGCGGATAAAATCACTGCTTTAATTCTTTTTTTGAAAAACGATTCTGATTTACGTTTTCACTTTTTAACTGATTTATGTGGAATTCACTATCCGGACAACGAAGCAGATCGTCAGTTCGCGATAGTATATCACTTACACAACTGGTACGAAAATAAACGTATTAGAATCAAAGTATATCTTAATGGTGAAAAACCAGAGATAAAAACCATTTCAAATATTTTCTTAAGCTCCAACTGGATGGAAAGAGAAACATACGATTTCTTCGGGATTAACTTTATTGGACATCCGCAATTGAAACGTATTTTGAATATGGACGAAATGATCTCTTTCCCAATGCGAAAAGAATTCCCAATGGAAGACAGCGGAAGAACGGATAAAGACGACAGATTCTTTGGAAGAACAACAACAAATTGCTAAAAAATAAATAATTCAACATTATAAAATGTCAGAACTATTATTACCACCAGAGCATCGATATGCTAAAATAATAAAGGAGAAACTAAACGAAGACGGAAGCGAGCTTTCAGTATTGAATTTAGGTCCAACTCACCCTGCAACTCACGGTATTTTTCAGAATATCTTATTGATGGATGGTGAAAGAATTCTTGAGGCTGAACCAACTATTGGTTATATCCACAGGGCATTCGAAAAAATTGCCGAAAATCGCCCTTTCTACCAAATTACGCCTCTTACAGACCGTATGAACTATTGCTCCTCTCCTATTAATAATATGGGATGGTGGATGACTTTAGAAAAATTGTTGAATATTGAAGTTCCTAAAAGAGCGCAATATTTAAGAGTTATCGTAATGGAATTGGCTCGTATTACAGACCACTTAATCTGTAACTCGATTTTGGGTGTAGATACTGGTGCCTATACTGGTTTCTTATACGTTTTTCAATTTAGAGAAAAAGTTTACGAGATCTACGAAGAAATTTGTGGTGCTCGTTTAACAACAAATATGGGAAGAATTGGTGGTTTCGAAAGAGATTGGTCACCAGAAGCTTTCCGCAAATTAGAAGTGTTTTTAAGAGATTTCCCTGTCGCTTGGCAAGAATTTGAAAACTTATTCGAAAGAAACAGAATTTTCCTTGACAGAACTGTAAATGTTGGAGCAATCTCAGCAGAGCAAGCAATGGCTTACGGATTTACAGGTCCAAATTTACGTGCTGCCGGAGTTGATTATGACGTTCGTGTTGCACATCCTTATTCATCTTACGAAGATTTCGATTTTATTGTTCCTGTTGGAAAATCAGGTGATACCTACGATCGTTTCTGTGTTCGTAATGCTGAAGTTCGCGAAAGTTTAAGCATCATTCGCCAGGCTTTAGACAAAATGCCAGCCGGAAACGAATACCACGCAGAAGTTCCGGATTATTACCTTCCTCCAAAAGAAGATGTTTACACTTCAATGGAATCTTTAATTTATCACTTTAAGATTGTAATGGGAGAGGTTCCTGTACCAGTTGCAGAAATCTACCACCCGGTTGAAGGAGGAAATGGAGAATTAGGATTTTACTTAGTTACTGACGGAAGCAGAACTCCATATAGATTACATTTCAGAAGACCTTGTTTTATTTATTATCAAGCATATCCTGAAATGATTAAAGGCGCTTTATTATCAGATGCAATTGTTATCCTTTCAAGTTTAAATGTTATTGCAGGAGAATTAGACGCGTAAAGAATTGCAGATTTTAGAGTTTAGATTGCAGATTGAAAAATCTAAAATTTAAAATCAGAAATCTAAAATTAAAAAAGATTGCAGAATGCTGATTCTAGATACAGATTGAAAAATCTAAAATCTAAAATCTAAAATCCAAAATAAGAATGGAAAGAAAACATTACAAACAAGAAATAAACATGACTGAAGCATTGATGACTCGCATCAATGAATTGATCAGTCATTATCCTGAAGACAAAAGAAAATCAGCTTTGTTGCCTGTTTTGCATGAAGTGCAGGATGCGCATGATAACTGGTTGAGCACTGAGTTGCAGGATAAAGTTGCTGAAATTTTGCACATCAAACCAATTGAGGTTTACGAAGTGGTTACTTTTTATACCATGTACAACCAAAAACCAATTGGAAAATACATGTTCGAATTCTGCCAGACTTCTTGTTGTTGTTTAAATGGTGCTGAAAATTTAATGGATTATACTTCTGAAAAATTAGGCATTAAAATGGGAGAAACAACTCCAGACGGAATGTTTACTATTGCCGGAGTAGAATGTTTAGGTGCTTGCGGATATGCTCCGATGATGCAGTTAGGCGATTTCTACAAAGAGAAATTGACAGAAGAAAAAATCGATCAGTTAATCGCTGATTGTAGAGATGATAAAATAATATTACACGATAAATAAGATGTCACAGAAAATATTATTAGATAAAATCAATGTTCCAGGTATTAAAACCTACGAAGTATATCGCCAAAATGGTGGTTATGCTTCTGTAGAAAAAGCTTTGAAAACACTTACGCCAGACGAAGTTGTTGAAGAAGTAAAAAAATCAGGACTTCGTGGTCGTGGTGGAGCAGGTTTCCCTGCCGGAATGAAATGGAGTTTTATTGATAAAAAATCAGGTAAACCAAGACACTTAGTTTGCAATGCCGACGAGTCTGAACCGGGAACTTTCAAAGATCGTTATTTGATGGAATTTATTCCTCACTTATTGATTGAAGGAATGATTACCTCAAGTTTTGCTTTAGGCGCTAACCTTTCGTATATCTACATTCGTGGAGAATATATGTGGGTTTTCAAAATTTTAGAAAGAGCAATCGCCGAAGCAAAAGCTGCCGGTTGGTTAGGAAAAAATATATTAGGAACAGGTTACGATTTAGAATTACATGTTCACTGTGGAGCCGGAGCTTATATCTGTGGTGAAGAAACTGCACTTATTGAATCTTTGGAAGGTAAAAGAGGAAACCCTCGTATCAAACCACCATTTCCAGCGGTTTCTGGACTTTGGGCTAATCCAACAGTAGTAAACAATGTAGAGACTATTGCGACTGTGCCTTGGATCATTAACAACTCTGGAGATGATTATGCAAAAATTGGAATTGGTCGTTCAACCGGAACTAAATTAATTTCTGCTTCGGGACATATTAAAAATCCAGGAGTTTACGAAATTGAATTAGGCTTAAGTGTTGACGAATTCATGAATTCTGATGAGTATTTAGGCGGAATGTCTTCTAGCAGACCTTTGAAAGCGTTTGTTCCCGGAGGATCTTCAGTGCCAATTTTACCTGCTGAATTGATTTTCAAAACAGCAAACGGTGAAGACCGCTTAATGACTTACGAATCTTTAAGTGATGGTGGTTTTGCTACCGGATCGATGTTAGGTTCTGGAGGATTTATCGTTTATAATGATACTGCTTGTGTAGTAAGAAACACTTGGAATTTTGCACGTTTTTACCACCACGAATCTTGTGGGCAATGTACACCTTGTCGTGAAGGAACTGGTTGGTTAGAAAAAATCTTGTGGAGAATTGAAAACGGTCAGGGCCGTGAAGAAGATATCGAATTATTGTGGAGTATTCAAAGTAAAATCGAAGGTAACACCATTTGCCCACTTGGCGACGCAGCTTCTTGGCCAGTAGCAGCAGCGATCCGTCACTTTAGAGATGAATTTGAATATCACGTTCGTTTCCCTGAAAAAATTAAACATAGAGATCATTTTGTTGCTGAACCTTTCTCGCAAGTGAAACATTTGGTAGGCGGTAAAGTAATCGTATAAAGAAACATATAAAGCAGAAAGTTATAAAGTTAATAATATAAAAAGGACAGCAAATCTTTTTAAATATTCCGACTTTCAACATTCAAATCAATAAGAGATGAAAGTAACCATAGACGGTCAAAGTATAGACGTAGAGCCAGGAACAACGATCCTGCAGGCTGCACGTATGATTGGTGGAGATTTGGTACCGCCAGCCATGTGCTATTACTCAAAATTAAAAGGCAGCGGAGGAAAATGTCGTTGTTGTTTAGTTGAAGTTTCTAAAGGTAGTGAAGCTGACCCTAGACCAATGCCAAAATTAATGGCATCTTGTGTAACAGGATGTATGGACGGAATGGAAGTAAACAGTAAATCTTCTGACAGAGTAACGGAAGCCCGTAAATCTGTAACAGAATTTTTATTGATCAATCACCCGCTTGACTGCCCGGTTTGTGATCAGGCCGGAGAATGTGATCTTCAAAATTTAAGTTTTGAACACGGAAATCCAAAATCACGTTTTATTGAAGAAAAAAGAACATTTGAACCAGAAGATATTGGTCCAAATATTCAACTACATATGAACCGTTGTATTCTATGCCAAAGATGCGTACAAGTTGCAGATCAATTAACAGACAACAGAGTTCACGGAGTATTAGATCGTGGAGATCACGCTAATATTTCAACAGGAATCTCAAAAGCTATTGATAATGAATTCTCTGGAAATATGATTGACGTTTGCCCGGTTGGAGCACTAACAGATAAAACTTTCCGTTTCAAATCAAGAGTTTGGTTCAACAAACCTTACAATGCACACAGAGAATGTACAACTCCGGGATGTTGTGGAAAAACAACCGTTTGGATGTTTGGAGGAGAAATTCAACGTGTAACAGGTCGTAAAGATGAGTATCATGAAGTGGAAGAATTCATCTGTAATTCTTGTCGTTTTGATCACAAAAACGTAAATGACTGGGTTATTGAAGGACCAAGAGAATTTGAAAAAGATTCTGTTATCAATCAAAATAACTACACTCAAAAATTAGAGAAAGTAGAAATCGACACAGAAAAAACTATCCTTATGGGTAGAGATATTGACCGTAAAAAAATTAGTATGGCTGAAATTCCATTGAACACTAACAACAAAATTTCTTAATGATGGTAGATGGTACGTTTATTATAGAGAAAAGTGTTGTAATCGTTGTGGTTTTTGCTATAACAATGATCATGGCAATGTATTCTACATGGGCGGAACGTAAAGTTGCGGCTTTTCTTCAGGATCGTGTAGGACCAAACCGTGCTGGTTGGGGTGGATTATTACAACCACTTGCTGATGGTATGAAATTATTCTCAAAAGAAGAATTTGAACCAAACACGCCTAATAAATTTTTATTCGTTGTTGGTCCGGCAATTGCCATGAGTACGGCTTTGATGACCAGCGCTGTAATTCCATGGGGAGACAGACTTCATGTTTTTGGACGTGATGTTTTATTACAGGCTACAGATGTAAATATTGCTTTATTATATGTTTTCGGAGTAATTTCTGTCGGAGTTTACGGAATCATGATTGGTGGATGGGCTTCAAACAATAAATTCTCTTTGATGGGAGCTGTTCGTGCGGCTTCTCAAATGGTTTCTTATGAAGTTGCCATGGGATTATCAATGATTGCATTATTGATGATGACCGGAACTTTAAGCTTAAAAGAAATTTCTGAGCAACAAGCTGGAATGAACTGGAATGTTTTTTACCAGCCTTTATCTTTCTTGATTTTCCTAATTTGTGCTTTCGCAGAAACAAACAGAACGCCTTTCGATTTAGCAGAATGTGAATCTGAGTTGATTGGTGGTTATCATACTGAATATTCATCCATGAAAATGGGATTCTATTTATTTGCTGAATATGCGAATATGTTTATATCAGCAACTATTATATCAGTATTGTTTTTTGGAGGTTACAATTATCCTGGAATGCAGTGGATGGTAGAAAATGTAGGTGTAAATACAGCTAATATTTTAGGAATCGCGGTATTAT
Source organism: Flavobacterium sp. LAR06 (assembly GCF_041946075.1). Classification (NCBI taxonomy): domain Bacteria; kingdom Pseudomonadati; phylum Bacteroidota; class Flavobacteriia; order Flavobacteriales; family Flavobacteriaceae; genus Flavobacterium; species Flavobacterium sp. LAR06. The sequence continues at coordinate 213,985 of NZ_JAUTYT010000001.1, forward strand.
TTGCCAAAATCTGTTTCTGGATCTTTTTCTATATGTGGGTTCGTTGGACCATTCCAAGATTTAGATATGACCAGTTAATGAACTTAGGATGGAAAATTTTGATTCCGCTTTCGATCCTTAATATCATAATTACAGGGGTTGTAATTTTAAGACATGATATTGCTGCTTACTTAGGGTTTTAATACCTGAGTGCCCTAGTCCTGACAGAAGTGGTATCCTTTTATGGTGGTCCCGAAGCCTCGGGAACAATAAAAGATACAAGCGGATAGCAGTCCCGATAGTTATCGGGATTCAAATTAAAAATAAAATAGATTGTGGATTTGATTTAAACATCAAATTATAAATCATAAATCATACATTAAAAAATGTCAATAGAAACTATATCATTATCGGGTAGAAAAAAGATGGTCTCGAACAAAGAGATGACTTTTTGGGAGCGATTGTATCTTGTGGCGATTGTGAAAGGATTGCTTATTACACTTAAGCACCTTTTCAGAAAAAAAGTAACCATTCATTATCCGGAACAAGTACGTGAAATGAGTCCGGTTTATCGTGGTCAACACCAGTTGAAACGTGATGAACAAGGTCGTGAAAACTGTACGGCTTGCGGATTGTGCGCTTTATCTTGTCCTGCAGAAGCAATCACTATGAAAGCTGCTGAGCGTAAAGCGGACGAAAAACATTTGTACAGAGAAGAAAAATATGCTTCGATTTATGAAATCAACATGTTAAGATGTATTTTCTGTGGTCTTTGCGAAGAAGCTTGTCCGAAAGATGCCATTTATTTGACAACTTCAAAAGTTTTGGTTCCTTCTAGTTATGAAAGAGAAGATTTCATTTTTGGAAAAGACAGATTAGTGATGCCTCTTGATGTGGCTATCAAAAATGCTCAACTTAATAATGCTAACTAAATGATACATATTCCTGATTTTGCACACGCAACAACTGTACAAATTATATTTTGTTTCTTAGCGTTTATTACGGTAATTACCGCATTTTTGACCATTTTTAGTAGAAATCCTATTCACAGCGCTATTTATCTAGTGATTTGTTTTTTTTCAATTGCTGGTCACTATTTATTATTAAACTCTCAATTTTTGGCTATTGTACATATTATAGTCTACTCGGGAGCGATTATGATTTTATTCCTGTTTACGATCATGTTAATGAATCTAAATGAGCGTCATCAGGTTCACAGACCAAGAATTACTCGTTTGGGCGCTATTGTTTCTTTTTGTTTAATTGTTATTGTATTGATTACAATTTTCATCAATTCTAAACCAATTGTTGGCGAATATGATTCAACCGGAGAAGATTTTCAATCTATAAAAGTATTAGGTAAAATATTATTGAACGAATATATGGTTCCGTTTGAATTTGCTTCGATTTTGCTTTTAGTAGCCATGATTGGAACAGTATTATTGTCTAAAAAAGAAAAATTAAATAAATAATGGGTAATATATTAAATCAAATAGGTATTGAAAACTACATCTTTTTAAGTGTTGTACTTTTTTGTATTGGTGTTTTTGGTGTATTGTACAGACGAAATGCTATTATCGTTTTCATGTCTATCGAAATCATGTTGAATGCAGTTAACCTTTTATTTGTTGCTTTTTCAACGTATCATCAAGATGCACAAGGACAAGTTTTTGTGTTCTTTTCGATGGCAGTTGCTGCAGCAGAAGTTGCGGTAGGATTGGCCATTTTAGTTTCTATTTTTAGAAATTTAGGCTCAATTAGTATCGATAATTTAAAAAATTTAAAAGGATAAATGGAAATGGATACCAATTTAGCTTTAGTCTTAGTTTTATCTCCTTTTTTAGGATTTTTAATCAATGTTTTTTTCGGGAAAAGCTTAGGAAAAACAGTTTCGGGTATTATCGGAACCCTTGCCGTAGCAATTTCTTTTGTGGTTACTCTTATACTTTTTAATCAAATTACTTCAACTGGAAAAGCCATTCAGGTAACTTTATTTGATTGGATCCAGATCAGTAATCTTCATATTAATCTAGGATTTTTATTAGATCAATTATCAGTTCTTTGGTTGCTTTTTGTTACCGGAATTGGATCATTGATTCACTTATACTCTATCAGTTACATGCACGATGATGAGAATATGCATAAGTTTTTTGCTTATTTGAATCTGTTTATATTCTTCATGATTACATTGGTAACTGGAAGTAACTTATTAGTATTGTTTATTGGTTGGGAAGGTGTTGGACTTTGTTCGTACTTATTAATCGGATTCTGGCATAAAAATCAGGATTACAATGATGCTGCGAAAAAAGCTTTCATCATGAACAGAATTGGAGATTTAGGTTTATTAATCGGAATGTTCATTTTGGGTGCAATGTTCTCCACCTTAGATTATGCAACTTTAAAAACGGCGATTGCCGGAGCGACAAATCTAAACATACCTTTGCTTTCGTTAGCAGCTTTATGTTTGTTTATTGGAGCTTGTGGTAAATCGGCACAGATTCCATTATACACCTGGTTACCTGATGCGATGGCTGGACCAACTCCGGTATCGGCATTGATTCACGCAGCGACAATGGTTACTGCTGGTATCTTTATGGTAACGAGATTAAACTTTGTTTTTGATTTAGCGCCAGACGTTCAGACTGTAATAGCTATTGTTGGAGCTGTAACTTCATTAGTTGCTGCAACAATTGGTTTGGTTCAGACTGACATTAAAAAAGTATTGGCCTACTCTACCGTTTCTCAATTAGGCTTAATGTTTTTAGCTTTAGGATTCGGTGCTTATGAAGTAGCTGTTTTTCACGTAATCACTCACGCTTTCTTCAAAGCTTGTTTGTTCTTAGGATCAGGATCTGTAATTCACGGATTGCACGGAGAACAAGATATGCGCAAAATGGGTGGTTTGCGTAAAGCAATGCCAATCACATTCTGGACCATGTTAGTTTCCTCATTAGCGATTTCAGGTGTTCCTTTGTTTTCCGGTTTCTTCTCTAAAGATGAAATCTTAATGACTGCTTTTCACCACAGTATTCCGCTTTACATTATTGGATCTGTTGCTTCAATCATGACGGCATTTTATATGTTCAGATTGATGTTCCTTACTTTCTTTAAAGAGTTTAGAGGGACTGAAGAGCAAAAACACCATCTACATGAAAGTGACGGATTAATTACTTTCCCATTAATGATTTTAGCCCTTTTGGCAACTTTTGGAGGTCTTATCAGTCTTCCTGGAAATAGCTGGTTAAATGAATATATGGCTCCGCTTTTCACTAAAGTGGCCGGAGAAGAGCACCATTTAGGTGCAACTGAATATACACTTATGGGTGTTGCTGTTTTAGGTGGATTGATCGGTATTTTAATTGCTTATATCAAATATTTCAAACAAGCTAATGTTCCTGAAGCAGATGAAAACATCACTGGTTTAACCAAAGTTTTATACAACAAATATTATGTAGATGAAATTTACGATGCCGTATTTGTACGCTCTATCAACGGATTGTCAAAATTCTTTAGAGACTATGTTGAAACTGGCTTATCAGCAGTTGTTTTCGGATTAGGTAAAGTGACTAATGAACTGGCTTTTCAAGGTAAAAAATTACAAAACGGAAGTATCGGATTATATCTGTTTGCTTTTGTTTTGGGTCTTTGTGCCATTATTTCCTATATATTTTTAGCTCAATAATTTTATAACTATGAACGTTTCTCTTATATTAATTATTCTTTTAATTGGTGCATTTGCCACTTATTTTGTTGGTGATAAACTAGCATCAAAAGTAGCTTTGTTCTTTAGTTTGGCAGCTCTGGGCTGTTCGGTTGTATTGTTAAATCATTTTTGTGCTGGCGATAACATCAGTGTAATTAATGCGTGGATTACACAACCTAAAATTTCATTTGCTTTAAATGCTGATGGATTGGCAATTGCTATGCTTTTATTAACGGTAGCTTTGACTCCTATTATTATATTCTCTTCTTTTGGAAATGAATATAAAAATGCAAAAGGTTTTTATGCTTTAATTTTATTTATGGCTTTTGCAATGACAGGAACTTTCCTGGCTGCAGATGGTCTTTTGTATTATATTTTCTGGGAATTAGCTTTAATTCCGATTTACTTTATCGCACTTATTTGGGGTAACGGAGATGCTGAAGAACGCAGAAAAGCAGTAGTTAAATTCTTTATTTACACACTTGCCGGTTCATTATTCATGTTGGTTGCTTTCATTTACTTGTACCAAAAAGCTGGAAGTTTCTTAATCGAGGATCTATACAAAGTAAGCTTATCTGCTGATGAGCAGTTATGGATATTCTTAGCTTTCTTCTTAGCTTATGCTATTAAAATTCCAATTATTCCTTTCCACACCTGGCAGGCAAATGTGTACCAAAAAGCACCAACCGTTGGAACTATGCTTTTATCAGGTATCATGCTAAAAATGGGATTATATAGTGTTATTCGTTGGCAATTGCCAATTGCACCTCTTGCTGCAAAAGAATACATGCCTATTTTCATTGCTTTAGGAGTTGCTGGTGTAATCTACGGATCAATCGTTGCTTTGAGACAAAAAGATTTAAAGAAATTATTAGCTTATTCTTCTCTTGCTCACGTTGGATTAATTGCTGCAGGAACTTATACATTAACAGTTGATGGTTTACGTGGAGCCGTTTTACAAATGATTGCTCACGGTTTTGTTGTTGTTGGATTATTCTACGCAGCTGAAATTATTTACAGAAGATACGAAACGAGAAATATTTCAGAAATGGGTGGCATCCGTACACAATCGCCAAAATTCACTTCTATGTTTTTAATATTGGTATTGGCTTCTGTAGCTTTGCCAGGTACTTTTAACTTCGTTGGAGAATTTACTGTTTTGTATAGTCTTTCTCAAATCAATATTTGGTTCGCTGTTTTAGGTGGAACAACTATTATTTTAGGAGCTTATTATATGCTTAAGATGTTTCAGGGTGTAATGTTAGGAGAAACGAATTCGAAAACTTTTGCAGATGTAACTGTTAATGAAGGAATCTCATTAGTAGTAATTATCGCTGTTTTAATTTTCTTCGGATTTTATCCAAAACCAATTACAGATTTGATTACACCAAGTTTAGAAACGATTTTAAGCGTTATCAATAAAAATTAATATTTTAAATAAAAATAAATTAGGACATCTGTAGTTTGGATTTCCTAAATCAAAAAAGCAAAAATGAATACATTAATAGCTATAACAGGATTGGGTATTTTCTGCCTATTATTTGAAATTCTTAATTTAAGAAAAGCCATTGTTCCAATTACCATTCTGGGTTTATTGGGCGTTTTGGCAATTAATTTTTCTGAATTTGGATCAACAGAAAGTTACTACAACAATATGATCACAGTGAGTAAATTCTCTACTGCATTCTCATCATTGTTCATCATCCTGACCATTTTCCTAGTGGCATTAAGTCATAATTTCTATGAAAACCATCCAACCAAAATTTCAGATTTTGTTGCTATAAAAATATTTTTATTGGCTGGAGGAGTTGCAATGGTATCTTTTGGAAACTTAGCAATGTTTTTCTTAGGAATCGAAATTTTATCAATTGCATTGTATGTACTTGCTGCAAGTGAGCGTTTGAATTTGAAAAGTAACGAAGCTGGTATGAAATACTTCTTGATGGGATCATTTGCATCAGGAATTATCCTATTTGGTATCTGTTTGATTTACGGTGCGATGGGAAGTTTTGATGTAGTTGAAATCAGCGAAAATTCTTTATCAGCTGAATTGCCAATATGGTTTCCTATTGGGATGGTTTTGATGGTTATCGGAATGTTGTTTAAAGTAGCTGCAGTTCCATTTCACTTTTGGGCTCCGGATGTTTATGAAGGATCACCTGCATTGACCACTGCTTTAATGAGTACTTTGGCAAAAGTTGTAGCTATTGCCACATTATATAAATTAATCTCAGCGTTAAATTTAATCCCATCACTTGAGAATCAGGATTTATTACCAACTTTTGAAACAATTGTAGTAATCATTTCTATAGCTTCGATGACTGTTGGAAATATTATGGCATTGCGTCAGGTAAATGTAAAACGTATGTTGGCATTCTCAGGAATCTCACATGCAGGTTTTATGTTGATGACTTTATTGACAATTGCAACTTCAGCCGGAGTATTATTATATTATACAGCTGCTTATGCATTAGCAGGAATCGCTGCATTTAGTGTTATTTTATACATTTGCAAAAATCAGGATAACGAAGATATTACGAATTTCCATGGTCTAGGAAAAACGAATCCGTTATTGGCTGCAATCTTAACCGGATCCTTATTATCGATGGCTGGTATTCCGATTTTCTCTGGATTCTTTGCTAAATTATTTTTATTTAACCAAACAATTGAATCTGGTTATATCGCTTTAGTTATTGTAGCTGTTGTCAACTCAATCATCAGTGTTGGATATTATTTCAAACTAATTCTGGCAATGTACTCTAAAGAACCGAATCAGGAGCGTACCGGAAAACCATTCCTTATCTATGCTGTTGCAATCGTTTCAATGGTATTAAATATTGTTTTAGGTTTATTTCCATCTTTAGTTTTAGATTTATTGAACTAAATATTTCATCAAAATAAATACAGGTCCATCAAGAGTTTTTTTGATGGACTTTTTATTTTAAAGCCTTTTTAAGTAACGAAAATTTCATGTTAAAAATTTAACGCAAACAAGTGCACTTCAAAAAAACTCCATATATTTGAATACAATTAAATGTATTAGAAATATGAACTTCAATTCAAAAAATCCATTTTTAAGCGACAAGCGTTTTTCATCAAATGCTGTTTCAAAAGCTGAAGAAGTGCACGAAGCAAAGATTATTGATTACAATCAGGAAATGACTTTGTCAGGTACTATCAATAAAACAGCTATTTTATTTTTAATTTTAACAGCTGCTGCTATGGTAACATGGTGGATGGCATTTAACGGAATGAATCCTATTGTACCCGCTTTTGGAGGTGCAATTATTGGTCTAATTCTAGTTGTTGTGTCTTCTTTCAAACCGCATCTTTCTCCTTATTTAGCCCCAGGTTATGCCTTATTTGAAGGTTTATTTATTGGAGGAATCTCTGCTATTTTTGAAATAAAATATCCCGGAATTGTTGTCAACGCTGTAAGCGCAACCTTAGTAACTTTTCTAGTTTGCTTAGGTTTATATAAATTTAAAATTGTAAAAGTTACAGAGCAATTTAAGTCTGTAGTTATTGCTTCTACACTGGCAATAGCAACATACTATTTATTTTCATGGTTAGCTTCTCTAATTTTCAATTTCACACCAGTACATTACGGAAACGGTATGATGAGTATTGGAATTAGCGTTTTTGTAATTATCATTGCAGCATTAAATCTTTTCTTAGATTTTGATCAAATCGAAAAAGGGGTTCAACAAAGAATGCCAAAATTCATGGAATGGTTTGGCGCTATGGGATTAATGATCACCCTGGTTTGGTTATACGTTGAATTTTTAAGATTACTATCTAAATTATCAAGTAAAGACTAAATTTACACTCTTCAACATATTTTAAAAGCCTTTTTGAGTTTTCAAAAAGGCTTTTTTTATGCGCTAATTTTACCTTCGTTTTATCCTCTTCCGTAAAAAAAAAGAAGAGTGTTTTTTAAGCTAAGCCACTAAAAAAGTAATCGAATAAATTCTTTTTTAATGAAAATTTACTGCTTTAAAAAACTAAAAAGTAATCTTTTTCATTCAAAAATATAGTAGTGCCCCAATATTTGATTTAAAATTAAAAAAGGCCTTTTCAAAAATAAAGTTCCAATCTTCAACTTCAGGAAAGCTAATAAAATCAAGACTTTTTACGGTTTATTTTTGTATGTAATAAATTACAATTTATGCAATTTATTACATTATTACAAATACAAGGCGTAATTTTTTACACAATATTATTTTTTATTACAAAAATACTAAGAATTTGAAAAAATCATATATTTTTGTGTAATCGATTACAAAAAAAATTAAAGTAAAAAATTAAGAATCCACATTAACTATTTAACCACTTAAACCAAACAATTATGAAAAAAAACCTACTTTTTCTGACTGTGTTTTTTCTTACCGTCCAAATTTGGGCCCAACAAGTTCAAATCAACGAAGCATCCGGCTGGCTGGAATCGGCTTTTGTAAAATGGCAGCCCGTTAGTGGCGCACAAACGTACAACGTCTACTACACCGGGCAAGGGGTGACAGACAAAAAAATTGATGATCAGCTTATTCGTAGTTATGGAAGTTACTTTAGAGCTGATATTCCAGGATTACAGGCCGGAACCTACACTGTAAAAGTAAAACCTGTAATTTCTGGTGCTGAAGGAACCGGAACAACGACCGGTAATTTAACTGTTGCCGCACAGGACCGTAATGGCTTTGCTTTTGCCGACGGTCGCGTTCCCGGCGGATACAAAGCAGATGGAACTCCAAAAGACAATGCAGTAATTGCCTACATTACTCCAAATACCAAAAACACCATTTCAATGAACATCACTGGTGCGAGCTCAAATCCTTGTGTTGGTTTACAAAATATTTTGTACGCTATCAAAAAAGGACAAGACACACGCCCGTTTATTTTCCGATTGATAGGAAATGTTACTGATTTAACGGTAATGGAAGGCGGAGATATTGTTATCGAAAACGCCAATAATGCATCAAGCTATATTACTTTAGAAGGTGTAGGAACAGATGCTGTTGCAAATGGCTGGGGAATCCGACTTAAATCAGCTTCTAACGTAGAAATTAGTAATATTGGCGTTATGAATTGCAATAGTACTGCAGGAGACAATATTGGAATGCAACAAGCTAATGATCATATTTGGGTTCATAACTGCGACTTGTTTTATGGAAATGCAGGAAGCGATGCAGACCAAATCAAAGGAGATGGAGCTCTTGACAATAAAACATCAACTTACATTACTTTATCTTACAATCACTTTTGGGATAGTGGAAAAGCAAGTCTGCTTGGTTTAAGCGAAGGAACAACAAGTGGTTTGTACATCACATATCACCATAACTGGTTTGACCACTCTGATTCTCGTCACCCTCGTGTACGTTATTATTCAGCCCATATTTATAACAACTATTTTGATGGTGTTTCTAAATATGGTTCAGGATCAACATTAGGTTCTTCTCTATTTATTGAGGGAAACTATTTCCGTAATACTAAAAATCCAATGCTAACGTCTTTACAAGGAACAGATATCTGGGACGAAGCCAATCAGGTAAATAATGCCGGAACAATGGGAACTTTTTCAGGTGAAGCTGGTGGATCAATCAAAGCGTTCAATAATACTTTTGATGCCTCAATCGGAACAAATGATATGCGTTTTGTCGCTTATAATGATCCAAATCCTTTGTACAATATTGCTGGTAAAATTAGTTCAACAACTGATTTTGATGCTTATGTTGCAACAACAAGAGGCGAAACGGTAAGCAGCGCCGTTAAATCTAAGTCTGGCGCAAATACATATAATAACTTTGATACCGATGCTGCATTTTATGTGAAAAACTTAGTTGTAGACCAACCTGCAACTGCCAAAACAAAAACAACGCAATACGCGGGACGTATTTCCGGAGGAGACTTAAAATGGACTTTTGACAATAATGTAGATGACAAATCTTCACTTGTAATTACCGCTCTTAAATCGGCATTGACTAATTATTCGGGAACTCTTGTTGCAGTACAAGGAGAAGGAAACCCTCCGGCAAGTTCTCAAACCTTAACTTCTACAGGTAATAACAATCAAACCGTAACAAGCGGAACTGCCATTGCAACAATTGTATTTACATGGGGCGGAGATGCAACAGATGCTACTGTTACTGGATTACCAGCTTCAGGAATTAGCTTTGTAAAAAATACTACAGCTAAAACAATCACTATTACAGGAACTCCAACGGCAACATTATCATACTCAATTGCCACAACTGGTACTGGAACACCTGCAACTGGATCTGGAACAATTACGGTTAATCCGGCAGGAACTCAAACACTAACTTCAACTAGCAACAACAATCAAACAGTTGTGAGTGGTGCGGCTATTAGTTCAATTGTTTTCACTTGGGGAGGAACTGCAACTGATGCAACTGTTACTGGATTACCAGCTTCAGGAATTAGCTTTGTAAAGAATACAACGGCAAAAACAATCACGATTACCGGAACGCCAACAGCAACCTTATCTTACTCAATTGCTACAACAGGAAGCGGAACACCTGCGACAGGTTCAGGAACAATTACCGTTACCACCGGAACGCCAAGTGGAGATCAAATTCACAACTTTACAACTTCTGGAAAAACAAGTTCCTTTTATGCTATTACAGGAAATATGAATTCTACTCCTGGATCTGTAACTTATGACGGATTGACTTTAACAGCACGTTTAAAAATTGAATCAAGTACTTCAATTACTTATACAACTACAAGTGCTTCAACCTTAACTTTAGTTTTTGATTCTAATTTTACAGGAACAATTAAAGTAAACAACGTTTCTTACACCGCATCAGCCGGAATCGTTACGGCTTCAATTCCTGCAGGTTCAAACACAATTACTAAAGGATCTGTTGCAAACTTGTTCTACATCAGTACACATTATACTGGCGGTACAGCTCGTATGGCACAAACAACAGAAGTTGTTGCAGAACCGGAAACTGCGAAAATAATTTTATATCCAAATCCGGTTGCTGATGTTTTATATCTTACTAAATCAACTCAGACAATAGAAAAAGTTCAGGTTTATAATATGTCTGGTACATTAGTTAAGAGTGCTGAAAAGGATGCTGAAAGTATCGATTTCAGCAGTTTAATTGCAGGAACTTATTTAGTAAAAGTGTATACGAATGATGGTTCATTCAATCAGACCATTCTTAAAAAATAAAACTCATAAAACAGGTTTCAAAAATAAAAGGCTTCCAAATTTGGAAGCCTTTTTACATTATTTAAGTTTTAGAACTTGCTACAAATCAAATTTAATCCCTTGTGCCAAAGGCAAACTTGTAGTATAATTGATTGTATTCGTTTGACGTCGCATATAGATCTTCCAGGCATCAGAACCAGATTCTCTACCTCCTCCGGTTTCTTTTTCTCCTCCAAAAGCACCACCAATTTCAGCACCTGAAGTTCCAATATTTACATTTGCAATTCCGCAATCTGATCCAACCACAGATAAAAATCTTTCGGCTTCACGCAAATTATTGGTCATAATTGCAGAAGACAATCCTTGTCCTACTCCATTCTGAATTTCGATTGCATTATCCACTTCACCAGAATATTTAATTAAGTATAAAACCGGAGCAAATGTTTCATGCTGCACAATTGCGAAAGAGTTTTCAGCCTCAGCAATTGCAGGTTTTACATAACAGCCACTTTCGTAACCATCACCTGAAAGCACTCCACCTTCTACTAAAATTTTACCACCTTCAGCAACAACCTTATTTAAAGCGATTGCATACATTTCAACTGCATATGTGTCAATAAGTGGTCCAACATGATTGTTTTCGTCAAGCGGATTTCCGATACGTAATTGTTTATAGGCTGCCACTAAAGCATCTTTCACTTTATCGTAAATACTTTCGTGAATAATTAAACGACGAGTTGATGTACAACGCTGTCCAGCAGTTCCTACGGCTCCAAAAACAGCCCCAATAACAGTCATTTTAATATCAGCATCCGGAGTTACAATAATGGCATTATTCCCACCTAACTCCAACAATGATTTTCCTAAACGTCCGGCTACAGCCTGTGCAACAATTTTCCCCATTCGGGTTGACCCTGTTGCAGAAATTAAAGGTATACGAGTATCTTTTGTCATTAACTCCCCTATTTTGTAATCGCCATTAATCAAACATGAAATTCCTTCCGGAAGATTGTTTTCTTTGATAACCTGAGCGATAATATTTTGGCATGCAATTCCGCATAAAGGTGTTTTTTCAGAAGGTTTCCAAACACAAACATCTCCGGAAATCCATGCTAAAGCCGTATTCCAAGACCAAACTGCTACCGGAAAATTGAATGCCGAAATGATTCCGACAACGCCCAATGAATGATATTGCTCATACATACGGTGCCCTGGTCTTTCAGAGTGCATTGTTAATCCGTGCAATTGACGAGACAATCCTACTGCAAAATCACAGATATCGATCATTTCCTGAACTTCTCCATATCCTTCCTGCAATGATTTTCCCATTTCATAAGAAACCAACTTACCCAGCGCTTCTTTATTCTGACGTAATTTTTCTCCAAACTGACGTACAATTTCACCACGTTGTGGCGCAGGAATCAAACGAAATGTTTTGAATGCTTCCGTCGCTGAACGCATTACTTTTTCGTAATCTTCCTGTGTTGACATTTTTACCGAAGCAATTAATTTTCCATCAACTGGTGAAAAACTATCCAGAATTTCTCCTGATGAAAAGTATTGTAATCCTGTTGATGTTCCGTCATTTATCAATTTGATGCCCAATTTATCCAGAGCCTCATTCATTCCAAATTGCGATGCTATTGTTGTCATTGTAACTTTTTTAGTTAAAATTGTTATATTTTTTTTGTAAAGATATTATTTCGAGCTGAATTCTGATCCAATTCCATCATTAAAAACAAAGTAAATTTAGGGCTATTTATGATGAATTTCGGAAATATGGATCGTTTTATTCGCTTTAATTCATGAAATTTGCCTTAACAAAATTACTTAAATATGACCATTTTCAATCGTATTCTGCTGTGCTTCTTTTTAATCTCATTGAATGCTTTTTCGCAAAAAACAGAGAAACCTTCTTTTCAGGTTGTTCCTTTGGGAGTAAAAGGCGGTATTGACGAAAAAAATCTATCGGCTTATTTATTGGCACCAATCAATACGAACGATTATATCAGTTTGGATGCAGGAACTATAAATGCCGGAATTGAAAAAGCAATCGAAAATAAAAGTTTCAAAGTTTCAACGAGCGAAGTTTTGAGAAAGTATATAAAAGGGTATTTCATTTCGCATGCGCATCTCGATCATGTTTCAGGTTTAATAATTAATTCTCCTGCCGATTCAGCTAAGACCGTTTATGCTACTACTAAATGTATGGAAATGATGAAAAATCATTATTTTAATGATCAGAGCTGGGCTAATTTTGGAGATATAGGCCCCGGAAAACCCTTGAAAAAGTATCATTTCCAAACTTTAAATATTGGCGAAGAAATTCCAATTACCAATACTACAATGACAGTAAAAGCTTTTCCGTTAAGCCATGTCAATCCTTTTGAGAGTACAGCTTTTTTGATTAAAAATGGAGATGCTTACGCTTTATATTTAGGAGATACGGGACCTGATGCAGTAGAGAAAAGTAACGATTTGAAAGATTTATGGACAGCAATTGCTCCACTTGTAAAAAACAAACAACTAAAAGGAATTTTTATTGAAGTATCCTTTCCAAACGAACAGCCGGACCAATTTTTATTTGGCCATCTGACTCCAAATTATTTGATGAAAGAACTTCACGTTTTAGAAGAGTTAGCTGGAAAAGGAACTTTGAAAGGTTTTAAAATTATTGTGACGCATTTAAAACCGCCAACAAAAAATATTGTAACGCTTAAAGAACAGATCAAAAATCAGAATGATTTAGGAGTACAAATTATTTATCCTGATCAAGGGAAACGTTTTGAATTGTAGTTTTTCTTTAGCCGCAGATTATTAGATTAAAAAGATTTTTCTTTTGGTATTGATCTTTGTCAAAGTTTAAAACTTTGACAAAGATTCATGATTACAAAAATTAATTTTCTTTTGAAAATGAGTGCCCTAGCGCCGATAGAAGTGGAAATCCTTTTGCTTTTTCCATTAAAAAGCAAAGATTGGAACGATAGCGGGATTAGCTCCTAATTAAACTACTTCTTCGCCACAAAACTCGGATCAGATTCCATTACACTTCCACAATTATCACAAGTTCTTAACTCTTCTGAATTATAGAAATGTTCAAAATGAGGCAAGAAATCTTTCTCGATATTGTGTAACTCAAAATACACTTCGTATAATTTATGGTTGCAGTTATCGCAATGCCAAAGCAATCCGTCGGTATAACCTTTTCCGGCGCGTTTGCGCTCTATTACCAATCCAATTGAGCCAGCTGAACGAACCGGAGAATGCGGAATCTTTGCAGGATGCAGGTACATATCGCCGGCATTCAATTCCATTTCTTTGCGTTCACCATCTTCCTGAATCACAACTTTTATGCTTCCCTCAAGCTGATAAAAAAGCTCCTCGGTTTCATTGTAATGATAGTCTTTTCGGGCATTTGGGCCCGCCACAACCATTACAATATAATCACCGGAATCAACATAGAGATTTTTATTTCCAACTGGTGGTTTTAATAAATGACGGTTTTCGTCAATCCATTTAGTAAGATTGAAAGGTTTTGCTATTGACATGTTTTAAGATACTAAGTTTCTGAGTAGCTAAGTTAAGGAAAAGTTTTCAGTCACAGTCTCCGTTTTCAGATCAAACCTATAAACTGAGACCGTAAACTGCGGCTTTATATTTTTTCTTTTATCAAATAAATATAAACAGGAAAGTGATCGCTAAAACCAACTTCTGTCTGACTATGCCGAAGCGGATATCCTTTGTATTGACCGGAAGTCTGAACTAAAAAAGGGCGATTAAAAATACCTGCTTTCCAAAACGTAAAAGCGGAATGATCGGGTTTTATAACAGATTCTGTCATCATGATCGAAAATATCCCAGGAATCCCGAAAAGCAATAGTTCCCATTCCTTTGTTGGCCATTTCTTCAAAGGGATTGAAAACACCAAACTCCGAAACTTCTTTCTTTTTCGCCTTTGCTCCTAAAGCTATTTTTATGCTTCTATTAAACGGACCATCATTTAAAACTCCCATTGTAAAAACTTTGGCCTTTGGATTAATTTGCTGCAAGGAGTCGATAATGCTGTGCTCCTGTTGGCGTCCATTCGTCATCATTGGTATTGAGATCATTATTGGTATCAAAGAGGTCTTCGAAATTGTAAAATGCAACCGTGTGAATGATATATTTTTTGGATTGTGCTTGTAAATTTGCAATTGATAGAAGAAAAATAAAATAAATTCTGGCTTGAAAGTTGCGCATAATTGCTGAGTATTTAAAAATATAAAATTACGAAAATACTGTTTTGTAGGAAATTTCTAATAATTTAAATTTTTAAAATCCCTATATTTGTTATTCTATTCCAATTACAACTTATGATCAACCCTATATATAAAAATTTAAAGAAGCACTTTACACGCTATAAATTCGTATTTCTTATTTTTGCTTTACAATCACTCACCTGTCAATCTCAACAAAACATGATCACACCACCTTATTTACAAAAAGGAGATACTATAGCACTTTTAGCAACTGCCAGAAAAAACATCGACGACAACCTTAAACCTACTATAGATTTATTGCATAGCTGGGGTTTAGAAGCTGTTGTTGGAAGTACAATTGGACTTGATTTTAACCAATTAGCTGGAACAGATGAGCAACGTGCAGCTGATTTTCAGAAGCAATTGGATAACCCGAATATTAAGGCAATTTGGTGTGTTCGTGGTGGATATGGAACTGTGAGAATGCTTGATTTATTAGATTTTACCAAATTCAAACAACATCCTAAATGGATTATTGGTTTTAGTGATGTTACGGTTTTACATAACCATTTAAATACAATGGGCTATAAATCGATTCATGGCGTAATGCCTGTAACGATTCCGAGAGCAACTCCGGCGGCCATCAGTTCTATGAAATCGAGTTTGTTTGGAGAGCCAGTATCTTACTCCGTTGGTCCGGACAAAATGAATCGTTTCGGAAAAGCAACCGGCGAATTAGTGGGTGGAAATTTATCTATTTTGTACAGTTTGTTAGGATCTCCATCGGCAATAGATTGTAAAGATAAAATTCTATTTATAGAAGATTTAGATGAATATCTATATCATATTGATCGTATGATGATGAACCTTCGTCGCAATGGCTGCATCGAGAGCCTGAAGGGAATTGTTGTTGGAGGAATGACAAAAATGAAAGATAACGAAGTTCCCTGGGGTAAAAATGCAGTCGAAATTATAGACGATGTAACCAAAAAATATAATATTCCTGTAATCTTCAATTTCCCAGCCGGTCATATTCAGGACAATAGAGCTTTGATTATGGGAAATACCGTAACTATTGATGTAAATGCATCTGGAAGTACGCTTACTTTTCAAAAGTAATATTTCTACCCAATAATCTTTAATTAGGGAAATCTAAATACCACATAAAATCACGCAAAGACGCAAAGTTTTAATTTAATTCTTTGCGACTTTGCGTCTTTGCGTGAAATTACTAACCGCACAGTGCTTGAGACTGAAAACTTAAAAAAATGGCTGAACACAATGAACTAGGAAAAAAAGGAGAAGAATTGGCTTTAAACTTTCTTCAAGAAAATGGTTAGGAAATAAGAGACCGAAACTGGAATTTTCAAAAGGCTGAAATTGATATCATTGCACAAAAAGACAACTATTTGGCCATAGTCGAAGTTAAGACAAGATCGAGTTTAGATTTTGGAGATCCGCAGGATTTTGTGAAACCCAAAAAAATTCAGTTACTCATAAAATCAGTAAATGCCTACATAAACGATAGGGAAATGGATTTTGATGATGCGATGGAGGTTCGTTTTGACATCATTGCGATCCATAAAGACGGTGAAACATTTGCAATTGAACATCTTACCGACGCATTTTATCATTTTTAACATATTTTTTTATTGTTATAATTGTAACAAATTGTTTTTTTATTTATCTTTGTCAAGATTTATAACATCACTATTAAACCAAACCAACACAATTACGTTACAAAAAAAAAGAAAAAAAATTATGAAAACCGTTTCTTCAATCGTCGAAAATTACATCAAAACAAAGCCGTTTTTATTAAATGCATTATCTCTCGGAATAATTAATTTAACCTCTCTTTCTCGGAACATTATGACCGAATTAGAAAGCGAATTTGGCAAAGAAGTAAAACAAGGCGCTGTAGTAATGTCACTTAAAAGACTTACTGAAGAATTAGATTTTAAATTGAACCATAAAATCAATAAAGTAATCAAGAATATTGGTGAAATTACGGTTCGTTCTGAGTTGACGGATTACACTTTTGCAGCTTCAGAAACTGTATTAAATAAACAAGCCGATTTAATTTCTGATATTAATGCGTTGTCTGATATTTTCTACACCTCATCTCGTGGTGTAAATGAGACGAATATTGTTGTCAGCAGCAGTGTAAATCATTTAGTTGAAAAGCACTTTATGCGTGAAAAATTAATTCAAAAATTAGATAATTTAGCTTCGATTACAGTAAAATTACCAAAAGAAAACATTGTGGTTCCGGGTATTTATTACTTCATTTTCCAGCGTTTGGCCTGGGAAGGAATTATCATCAATGAGGTAATTTCTACTTCAAATGAATTCACCATTTTAGTGGGAGAAGATCAGGTTGATGTTGCATTCAAAGTAATTAAAGATCTTAAAAACTAAGTTATATTTTAATTTTCATAGAATCCTTTTGTCCTTCAATTGAAGACAAAAGGATTTTTTTTTGAATTGTTTTTTGTCATTCTCTTTAAATTTTCATTTTCACAAATAAGAATATTCTCAAAAGATAAATTCTAAATTAAATAACAATTTACTAAAGCGTCAAAAACACACTTACTTGAAAAAAGGGTACTTTTAGACTGTTTTTGTCTCATTCATTCAAAAAACGTTATAAAAATAAGAATTAAGTTTTTTTACATATAATTTGCTGCGAATAATATTTTTATATATTTGCTACGAGTCAAACAAGAATCTTCCGTTTGACAGTTTGGTATAATTAGAATTAAATAAAGACTAATTAAATTGCTGGAAACAAAAAACCATAGCGAACAATTATTAGTTAGTGAACTCAAAAATGGGAACGAAAAAGCCTTTCGCCAACTTTTTGATTTATACTATCAGGATATCTATGGTTACAGCATTAGTCTTTTAAAATCGAAAGAAGCAGCCGAAGAAAATGTGCAGGATGTGTTTATGAAAGTCTGGCTGCATCGCGAAAACTTAAATCCAGATCAGTCTTTTAAAGCCTACATTTTTACCATTGCAAGAAATCAGGCTTTTAATACCCTAAATAAAGCTGCAAACGATCTGGCTCTTAAAGAAGCTGTTTTTTACGAAAGTCAAAAATCTCATGAATATGGAGATTATTCCATACGGGAAGCGGACTGTAAGAAACTTCGAAAGCAGGCCATGAAACAGCTTCCTCCCAAACGAAAGCAAATATTTAAAATGTCACGAAAGAAAGGCATGAGTTACGAAGAAATTAGTCAGGAACTCGGCATCTCTATAAATACAGTCAGGAACCAAATGAGTAAAGCATTAGAATCGATGCGAGTCTTTTTTCACGTTCATGATGAAATTATCTAAACCAAAAAACCACAAACCATTAAAATCATCCTTTTCGGATGATTTTTTTTGTTTAACCGCAAGGAACGTGAGGATCTACGCAAGGTTCGCAAAGGTTTATTCATTGCGTTCTCTGCATAAACCTTTGCGAACTTTTCGGTTAAATCAACAGTTTAAATGACAAAAACATGATTTCTAGCATAAAAATTATTCTTCATGATAGAATTCAGCAAAATCAACACTTAACAAAGGTTTATTCAATATCAAAATGTTAAAATTAAAAAATTTATAACGTTTGAGTAGTACTCAACTTCCTTTCAACTGTATTATATAAAAACCGGACCTAAAAACAATTCGTAATGAATTCAAATTCTGAAATAAAAAACCTTTTACAAAAGTTTGTTTTAAACCAATGTACCCCTGAGGAAACAAATGAAGTAATTGCCTATTACAAAAAAAATCAACTTACAGACGATTTTCCGACTGTAGAAGACATTCAAAATCTTTTGGGCGAAATGCCAAAAATGAATGAGAAAACTGCTGATGATATTTTCTTAAACATTTTGGGTGCTGCTAAAGAAAATGAAACTACAATTTCTATCGCGCCTAAAAAATCAAATTTCAGAAAATACATTTCGATAGCTGCTTCGGTAGTTGTTTTATTAGGAATTGGGTTTGCTTATCAAAAGGGAGCTTTCAATACTAAATCAGAACCAAAATTCGATTTTAAAAGTACTGACATTGTATTACAATTAGAAAATGGAAATATTCAGATTATTTCTGAGAATAATAAAGTTGAAGTAAGAGATGCTGACGGAAATATAGTTGGAAATCAGGACGGAGATAAAATTACTTACGACAATAATTCTGATTTAGAAAAAATCGCTTATAACACCATCAAGATTCCATACGGGAAAAGATTTCAATTGCAGTTGTCTGACGGAACTCTTGTTCATTTAAACTCCGGAACTACTTTAAAATATCCTGTGAAATTTATTGCCGGCGAAAACAGACAGGTCTTTTTAGATGGAGAAGCTTTCTTTGAGGTCGCCAAGGATAAAAAACATCCCTTTATCGTAAATGCTGACAATTTGAATGTTCGTGTTTTAGGAACACATTTTAATGTTTCAAACTATCCTGAAGATGCTGTAACAGATATCGTTTTAGTTGAAGGTTCTGTTGGAATGTATAATGTAAAAGAAGAATTTGATGCTAATAAAAACACTATTCTTAAACCGGGTTATAAAGGAAGCTTCAATAAGGGAAATAGCCAGATTTTTACAAAACCTGTTATCACAGACATTTATACTTCATGGATTAATGGCGGACTTACTTTTAGAAATATGACTTTCAAAAATATTATTACAAAACTAGAAAGACGTTACAATGTCACTATTGTAAATAAAAATGAAAAACTGGCAAACGAGAAATTCAATGCAAGTTTCAAAGAAGAATCTATCGAAAATGTGATGAGCTATTTTAATGACATTCATGGCATTAATTACACCATAAAAGACAATCAAATACTAATTAAATAACCACTAAAACCAATGAAAATAAATGAAGAGAAAATACTAGAATAAAAAAATCGGAAAGAGCTGCGAACAATTTCCGATTAACTAAGTGATTGAATATAACGAATTAACTACAATCAATTAACAAAATTATGAAAAAAAAATCAAAGAATACTGGGTTTTTATACCGAGTGTTCCAAAATGACCTAAAATTGAAACTAACTACACTACTTATTTTGGTCGCCATGTTTAATATTAGAGGGAATACTTATGCCCAAAAGACAAAAGTAACCCTGGAATTAAACAATTCAACTATCGAAAAGGTTATTGAGACCATAGAGCAAAAAACAGATTTCAGGTTTATTTACAAATTGAGTGATATCGATTTAGATCGAACAATTTCAATTTCTGTAAAAGATCAACCCATAAATATTGTTTTAGATAAACTTTTTAAAGGAACTCCAACTGAATTTAAAGTTAGAGATACTCAGATCATTTTAAAAAAGCCCGGGCTAAAAACGGAGGTCGTTAAATATCAAAAACAAACAGTTTCTGGTGTTATTACTGATGAAAATGGTTTGCCATTACCTGGAGCTTCTGTTCTTGAAGAAGGAACCAGAAATGGAATGGTAACCGATTTTGACGGAAAATACAAGATTACGGTTGAAAGCACTTCATCTGTAATCATAGTAAGCTTTATTGGATATAAAGAAAAAAAAGTAACTGCTAATCAAAGCATTATAAATATTCAGCTTATTCCGGATGCAACTGATTTACAAGAAATTGTAGTAGTGGGTTATGGTACTGCTTCCAGAAGAGATGTTACGGGAGCTGTTTCCTCCGTAGCAGCAAAAGACATGAATCAGGGTGCAATTGTAAATCCATTGTCCTTGATTTCAGGAAAAGCTGCGGGTGTAAATATTACTCAGGTTGGAAGTGAACCAGGTTCAACACCAAGTGTTCGTATTCGTGGTATTTCTTCTTTAATTGGAGGAAATGATCCGCTTGTAGTTGTTGATGGAATTCAGGGAAACATGGATTTGTTAAATCAGGTTCCGCCAAGTGAGATTGAAAGTATAGATATTTTAAAAGATGCTTCAGCTACTGCGGTTTACGGTTCAAGAGGAGCACCTGGGGTTATCATTGTAAGCACAAAAAAAAATAAAGCAGGCAAAACTACGATGGAATATATAGGATACACTTCTATAGATTTTATTCCAGAAAAATTGGATATGCTGGATGCAAATCAGTGGTGGGAAACTGCTCAAAATGTTGGCGTTCCCGCCTCTTCAAATCATGGTTCGAATACAGATTGGTACGGTCTTTTAACGCAAACCGGAATCACACAAACGCATACACTATCATTTGGTGGAGGAACTGATAAATTTAATTACAGAGCATCTATCACGGCTATTCTGCAAGATGGTGTAGTAATTAATTCAAGCAATCAAAAATATATTGGTCGTTTACAAGCAACGCAATTGGCGCTTAATGACAAATTAAAATTGACTTTTAATTTAAATACAGGAGTAAATAATGTAACAAGCAGTATTGGGAATATTGGAACTGTAGGTTATTCATCTAACCTAATTACAAATGCATTATTAGCCAGACCAACAGATCCTGTTTTTAATACTGATGAAAGCTACTTTACAGATCCGACCGTATTTCATTACTTAAATCCTTATGCAGCTGCACAAGAAGTTACCAATGAAACTCAAAATGACAATTTATTTGGAAGTTTAAAGGCAGAGTTAGATTTAGGCAAAGGCTTTGCAGCAAACTGGTTTGGAAGCTGGAGAAAAACGAATAGAACTGCAGGATATTATATGCCGGCAAAATCTACTTTTGCAGATGCAGTTGAGCAGAACGGTTTTGGTAATATTGAAAATAACAGACAAAATGAAAAATTAACCAATCTAAGTCTTAACTACAAAAAGTCTTTCGGAATCCATAGCTTTAATGCATTGGCTTTATACGAATGGCAAAGTCAAACTTATCAGGGTAATTTCACTCAGGCAAGAGGTTTTATCAGTGATGAAGCTAGTTACAATGCACTTCAGTTCGGTGATTTATCTAAAGTGAGAGCCGCAGATATCAGATCTTATAAAAATGACAGGTCTTTAGTTTCTTATCTAGGAAGATTAAACTACTCTTTATTAGATCGTTATTTACTTACAGCAAGTATCAGACGAGATGGTTCATCTGTTTTTGGTACTAACAACAAATGGGGAAATTTCCCGTCTGCATCTGTGGCATGGCAAATTAACAAAGAATCATTCATGACCAATCAGAATTTATTTTCTGAATTAAAATTACGCGTAGGTTATGGGGAAACTGGTAATCAGCAAGGTCTTGTGCCACAAACTTCACTGCCGTTAGTGGATAGTGCCGGAACTATTTATTTTGGAGGATCGCTTATTACCAATTTTGGTATTTCTCAAAATGCAAATGCTGATTTGAAATGGGAAACCAAAAAACAAACCAATATTGGACTTGATTTTGCTCTTTTAGACAATAGGTTGAGAGGTAGTGTAGATGTTTATGATTCCACAACAGATAATTTATTGTTCAACTACACTGTACCGCAACCACCTTATCCATACGATCAAATTAAAGCAAACGTAGGAAGTATTTCAAACAAAGGTTTAGAAGTTGCTTTGGCGTATGATGTTATTAAATCAGAAAACAGCACACTTACCTTAGCAGGAAACGTATCCTTCATGAAAAACGAAGTGCTTAATTTAAGCGGCAGCATTAATGGTATTCCTTTAAATACTAATTATGTGGGCTGGGGCGCACCAAACTCCTATTTAGTACAAGGACAACCAATTGGTTCATTTTATATTTTAGAGCATACGGGAGTTAATGGGAATGGTGTCGAAACTGTAAAGGATCGTGATGGAAGCGGACTTATAGATCAAGGTGCCAGAAGCGCAGATCGCTATAATGCAGGATCAGCATTACCAACTTATACATTTGCATTTAATCCGACTTACAGATACAAGAATTTTGATGCTTCTATGTTATGGAGAGGTTCCGGTGGGAATAAAATCTACAACACTCTTAACCAAAGGTTGAGCATGCTGGAGAATACGGGTAGTTCAAATATTTTAGAAAGCGGTGTTGAGAAAGGAATTCGTTCTTCTCCATACGGATCTGATATATGGTTAGAAGATGGTTCATACATACGCTTGGATAATGTTACAGCAGGATATACTTTCCGTTTTACTGACAAATATGTAGACAATATTAGACTTTCTCTTACAGGAAACAATTTGCTTCTTATCACAGATTACACAGGTTTGGACCCGGAATTGAACGTAAGCGCAAATAATGAAGAAACTTTTGGAGGAGATAAAGGTATTTATCCTCGTACCAGAAGCATTGCATTTGGTTTGACTGTAAAATTTAAATAGTAAAAAGAAATGAAAATTAAAAATATAGTAATAGCAGGAAGTGTATGCTTCCTAAGCCTTTTTAGCTGTACAGATTTAAACGAAAATGTATACGATAAATATCAACCTGACAGCTTTTACGGAACTCCTGAGGGAGCCAATATTGCATTGGCAAGTGTTTATGCTGAAATTCCGGGTGATTTTGAACGCAAAGGTGTCCCTGGAGTAGGTTATGCAGGAGCTGATAACGGCTGGTATGATATGAACTGTATGTCATCGGATGAGCAGGTTATTCCGCATAGAAATGACGGTAACTGGCAACAGGATTTTGCCCGTTTGCACAAACATGTATGGCTTCCAAGCGAGGGTATTATTAATAATACCTGGAGATGGTTATACAATGGTATTTTCAAAGCCAACTTAGCAGTTGAGCTATTAGAAAAAGGAAATGCTGATCCTTCAAAAATAGCGGAAGCAAAAGTAGTACGTGCTTTTTTTTACTATTTATTGATTGATGATTTTGGAGATGTTCCTTTTTATACTGATAATAATATTACGGTAGACAAGATTCCTCAGGCAAGCCGCAAAGTAGTATTTGATTTTATTGTAAAGGAATTAACCGAAAATGTAGAATTACTTTCAATAACTAAAGGCGGAAATTATTACGGAAGATTTAATAAATGGGCCGGATATACCTTATTAGCAAAAGTATATCTAAATGCGAAGGTATATACAGGAGAAGAGAAATGGAACGAGTGTCTTGCTGCTTGTAACAAAGTAAGCGAAGGTGGTTTTACATTACATTCAGGTGAAGAAAATACTAATAGTCCTCTGGGAAATAAATACTACGAATTATTTGGAGATGTACTGCCGGACGATGAAACTATTTTACCTATCTATGCTACTCTTGATGTTGTATCACGTAATATTTACACCAATCGCAGTCTGTATGGACCACATGGAAAAGCTCTATTTGGTTTTGATACCTGGAACGGAACTATAGTTCCTAAAGATTTCTTCCTGAAATACGATTTAAAGGATATTAGAAGAAAACAGTTTTTAGTTGGAGAACAAAAAGGCGGATTTAATTATACTCTTGATGTTGCTTCATTAGATGATCCGGGAGCTGATCCTCAGGCTGGCGTTCGCAACATTAAATTTTATCCAGCAGGAGCACAAACTGGTGGAGGAGCTTCAAATGACTTCCCGATTTACAGATATGCTGATGTAATTTTAATGATGGCAGAGTGTAATGCTCGTTTAGGAAATCCTGCTGCGGCAAAACCTTTTGTAGATCAAATCAGACAACGTGCGGGATTAGATCCTTTGGAAGGAAATCCAACCCTAGATGATATTTATAACGAAAGAGGATTCGAATTAAACTGGGAAGGTCACAGAAGACAAGACATGATTCGTTTTGACAAATTTTTATTAGCAAACGAGTTTAGAGCAGCATCTCCTGCTTTTAGAAAATTGTTCCCAATTCCAACATCTGCTTTGGATGCTAATCCCGGACTTAAACAAAATCCTGGTTACTAAAAACAAAAAACTATTATGAAAAAATATATAAATAAATTATTCGTACTAGGCAGTTTGCTTTTTTTAGCTGCTTCCTGCGAAACTGATGGACAACTAACAACTTTAGCAAAAGTAAGTTTCCCTGCTGCGATTGAAGTTTCATCGAAAACAATTGTACTTAAAGAAGATGTGTCTGATCAGCAAGCGTTACTTGTTTCATGGCCAAAAGTGACTTATCCGATCGCTGCGCCTGTTACCTATGCGCTACAATTTGACTTAACGACTGACATCAAAGGAAGCGAGGCTTGGGGAAAAGCTAAACGAGTTGAAGTTGGTGAAGATGTTTTAAGTAAATCTTTTACCGTCTTCGAATTGAACAAAATCGCTACAGAATTAGGGCTAAAACCGAATGTTGCCGGAGAATTAGTAATACGCGTAGAGTCTTCGATGGATCATAGAATTTATTCCAATCCTGTTACAATAACGGTCACCCCTTACGAAAAAGTAGTGGTGTTCGGCGAAATATATATGCCGGGAAGTTATCAGGGATGGGGTATAGAAACAGCAGCTGCATTAACTGAAATACAAGTAGGAATTTATCAGGGGTATATGACTGTGCCTGATGGTTCAGGTCCTGGGTTTAAATTAAATAAAGCAAGAAACTGGGCTCAATTCTACGGTGCAGGTGCAACAAATGCTGATTTAAAAAACATGAGTGATACGGATTTAACACTTCCAGGAGCAGGTTCATATCAAATAAAAGTAAATTTAAATACTTTAAAATGGAGCGGCACACCTTATTCATGGGGAATTGTTGGAACAGCAACAGCAGGAAGTTGGGATGCAAGTACTCCAATGAGCTATGATCATCAAAACAAAACATGGAAAATTACTACCACCCTACTGCCAGGAGCCTTAAAGTTTAGATTAAATAATTCCTGGGACGTAAATTATGGTCCTGCAGATGCTTCAACCAATACAATTAACCTTGGTAATACAGCTGCTTATAGCATTGGACTAGAAGGAACTTATGAAGTAACCTTTACAATAAACGAAGTAGATCCGGTATCAAATGGTTACCCTGCAACTGCAACTTGTACTATCGTTAAAAAATAATCTAACATTAAAATAAGCTAGATTAGTTTGAGTGATACCTGCCTTTTTGAGCGAAAGGCAGGATATCTTTAAACTTTGTACTTATTTAATCAAATTTAAAAAATATGAAATCAAATATAAACATCATCTACACGCTGCTAATTGCATTGGCTTTTATTTCGTGCAGTTCTTCTGATGACAATTCCACCCCTATTGCCCCTTCCCCTTATACCCAATATGGCGCTTCTTTTGAAAAAATGCCAAATAAGGAAGACGCTATCATTTATCAGGTAAACATTCGTGCTTTTAGTCAGGCAGGAACTTTAAAAGGTGTTCAGGACCGACTTGCCCAAATTCAGGAATTAGGCGTAAATGTGATTTACCTAATGCCTGTTTATCCTGTTGGAAAAATAAAAGCTTCAGGAGAATTGGGTTCACCTTATGCTGTGCAAGATTACAAAGCAGTAAACCCTGATTTTGGTACGCTACAAGATCTGCAGGTTTTGGTTGAAGAAGCACACAAAAAAAACATGGCTGTTATTTTAGACTGGGTTGCCAACCATACAGCTTGGGATAATGCCTGGATTACACAACATCCAAATTGGTATCAAAAAAATGACAAAGGAGAAATCATCATTCCTCCTGGAACAAATTATAATGATGTTGCGCAATTGGATTTCAATAATACAGAAATGAAAGACGCCATGATTGATGCAATGTCATATTGGGTTTACAATGCAAACATTGACGGTTTCAGATGCGATTATGCTGATTTCGTTCCTCAAAACTTTTGGACAGATGCAATTACGAAATTAAGAAACATCAAAAAAAATCAAAATATATTAATGCTTGCTGAGGGTACAAAAGTGAATCATTTTGCTTCTGGTTTCGATTATACATTTGGATTTAACTTTTTCTCGACTTTAGAAAAACTTTTCAAAGAAAATAAATCTGCCACTACTATTCAGGATTCAAACGCTGCCGAATATGCAAACAATTACAAACCTGAAAATAGAATTGTAAGATATACAAGCAATCATGATGTGAACCTTTCTGAAGGAACTCCTTATGAACTTTTTGGAGGAAAAGAAGGTTCTATAGCTACATTTGTTGTTGCTGCCTATTTGAAATCTGTTCCAATGATTTACAACGGACAAGAAGTAGGATACAATCAAAGAATCAATTATTTTTCAAGAACGCCAATCGACTGGTCTACTGCTGATGCAGCTGTTTTGGCAGAATACAAAAAAATAATCGCTTTCAGAAATGCTAGTAATGCTATAAAAAAAGGAGCTTATACAGGATACAGTACTAATGCTGTAAGTGCTTTTACAATGGTAAACGATACTGAAAAAGTGCTGGTTCTTTCTAATTTAACAAATTCAGCTGTTAACTATTTGGTTGCTCCTACATTAAAAGGAACATGGAAAGATGCTTTTAGCGGAAATGCCGTAACTGTTGGTGCCGAAGTGACACTACAACCTTTTCAATATTTAGTATTGAAAAACTAATACTAAAGCAATTTTAAAAATTAGCTTTGCAAAAAATTAAATAACATGAATTTTCAATCCCAAAAAAGGCTTCAAATTCGTTTGAGCAAAAAACTAGCGCTTTTACTTTTCGTGTGTGCGAACTCCTTATGGATTCAGGCACAGGAAATCAATTCGCCAGACAAAAATCTTTCCTTAAAATTTGAATTAAAAGAAGGCGGAATTCCGTCTTACCAATTATCATATAACCAAAAAGCAGTTATAAAACCAAGTTCTTTGGGTTTAGAGCTTCAAAATTTGCCTTCGTTTTTGGATGGTTTTACCGTAACAAATACAGCACAATCTTCTGTTGATGAAAATTGGAATCCGGTTTTAGGGGAAGAAAAAACCATTCGTAATCATTATAACGAATTGGTTGTCACTTTAGCGCAAGCGAAAAACAACAACAGATATATTCGCATTCGTTTCCGTTTATTCAATGACGGATTAGGTTTTAGATATGAATTTCCGAAGCAAAATGACCTGAGTTATTTTGTGATTAAAGAAGAGCGTTCTGAATTTAATCTGGCTGGAAATCATAAAATTTTCTGGATTCCGGGCGATTATGATACCAATGAATATGCGTACACGACTTCGAAAATTTCTGAGATTCCTTCGTTGATGAAAAAAGCCACGATCGAAATTAATTCGCAGTGGCCGATAAAAGAACTTGCTGTTCAAACGCCATCTATGATGAAATCTGATGATGGTTTATACATCAATATTCACGAAGCGGGATTAATCAATTATCCGGCAATGTATCTGGAAGTTGATGCCGTAAATAATAAAATGCGCAGTCATTTAGCACCAGATGCAGTGGGGGCAAAAGGGTATATGCAGACGGATGCACAATCGCCTTGGAGAACTATTGTCGTTAGTGATAAAGCAACGGATATTTTGGCTTCAAAATTAATTCTGAACCTCAACGAACCTACAAGTTACAAAGATGTATCCTGGATCAAACCAGTAAAATTCATCGGAATCTGGTGGGAATATTTTGTAGCAGGAAGAAGTACCTGGGCTTTCGGAAAAGAAAACAACGTAAAACTTACAGATGATTTCACGAAGCTTACGCCAAATGGAAAACATGGAGCTACAACTGAAAGAGCAAAAGAATATATTGATTTTGCTTCGAAGAATGGTTTTGATGCGATTCTTATCGAAGGATGGAATATCGGTTGGGAAGACTGGATCAACAACTGGAAAGAAGAAGTTTTTGATTACGTAACCGCTTACCCGGATTTTGATGTAAAAGCAGTTCATGCATATGCAGCTTCAAAAGGAGTTAAAATTATCATGCATCACGAAACTTCAGGATCTGCAACGAATTACGAGCGTCGTTTAGATCGTGCTTTTCAATTTATGAATGACAACGGATACGATGCTGTAAAAACAGGATATGTAGGTAAAATTATTCCGCGTGGCGAACATCATGACGGGCAATGGATGGTGAATCATTATATCAATGTAGCCAAACGTGCTGCTGATTATAAAATTATGATTGACAGTCACGAAGCGGTTCGACCAACAGGTTTGAACAGAACTTTCCCGAACTGGATTGCGCAGGAATCTGCAAGAGGAACAGAGTTTGAATCAATGGGAGGTCTAGCACCGGATCATACTACTATTTTGCCTTTTACCCGTTTGATGGGTGGACCAATGGATTATACGCCAGGAATTTTCCAAACTGATCTTTCGTATTACGGAACTGGAAGTACACAACGTGTCAACACAACTTTGGTAAAACAATTGGCGTATTATGTTACGATGTACAGTCCATTACAGATGGCGGCTGATATTCCAGGGAATTACGAGCGTTTTCCAGATGCTTTTCAGTTCATTAAAGATGTTGCAGTCGATTGGGACAACAGTTATATTTTAGAAGCTGAACCAGGAGATTACATCACAATTGCACGTAAAGCTAAAGGAAAAGACACTTGGTTTGTGGGAGGAATCACAGACGAAAATGCGAGAACTGCAAACATCACATTTGACTATTTACCTGCAGGCAAAAAATTCATCGCCACAATTTATGCTGATGCTAAAGAAGCAAACTGGGATAAAAATCCACAGAAATATACTGTCACAAAAGTTGTTATAACCGCAAAAACAATTTTAAAGCAGTATTTAGCTCCAGGCGGAGGTGTTGCCATCAGCATCAAAGAAGGAAATGCAACTGAATTAAAGGGATTGAAAAAGTTATAAGATTACATACTTATCACATGTAATTAAAAGTTTTGCCACGAATTTCACGAATTGGCAAGAATTACTATTGCCTAAAAATTAGTGCAAATTAGTGCAATTCGTGGCAAAAAAATATCGTCCACTTTTATGGACAAAAATTAAAAATTTTACTACTTGAAAACTATTAACCACAACATGTTTGTCAAATTTAAAACCAATGCGAGTGAGAATGAATTTTAGTTAGAGATGCTGACAAGCATGCAAAAAACCGAAATTATGAAAATCAAAATTACCACTAGATTATTTCATTTCACGAAAACAATAATCTGTTTTCTATTATTATTTGCAAGTTCCGTTTATGCACAAGATCCGCCTCAGTATGGTACGCCTTTTGCCGGTGTTCCCGATACCCGGGATGTAAACATGTATCAGGTACATATTCGTCCGTTTAGTGCCAACGGAAATTTAGCCGGAGTAACCGCCCGTTTAGATAATATAAAAGCACTCGGTACCAACGTTATTTATTTAATGCCCATTTATCCTCATGGTACCGATTCTCGCAGCTCGCCGTCGCCTTATTGTATTAAAGATTTTAAAGCGGTGGGATCAGAATATGGTTCGCTTTCCGATTTAAGAACTTTAGTAGATGGAGCTCATAGCCGTGGAATGGCCGTTATTTTAGACATCGCCATCAACGGAACTTCTTGGGATAATGCCTGGACGACCACGCATCCTGAGTATTATATGAGAAGCGGCACAACTATTCAGCAATTAGGAAACTTCTCCGATATCGCAGCTCTTGACCTTAATAATACGGGCACACGCGCCGCTATAAAAGATGCGATGCGTTACTGGATTTTAGCAGCAAACGTTGACGGATACCGTTGCGATTATGCTAATAACCCTCCATTAGATTTCTGGTCTGAAGTTATCGGAAACATCCGTGGAATTTCTTCTCATAAATTATTAATGTTAGCCGAAGGAGACAGACAAGCCAATTTTACGGCAGGTTTTGACATGAATTTTGGTGACAGATGGTTTTGGAATGCCTTAAAGGATGTTGCTGCCGGTGGTCCGGTTTCGACTCGCTTTCAAACGATCAATGATTACGAATATGCCAATGCAACGGGTTCAAATCAGGCTGTTCGTTATACCGGAAATCATGATACGTATACCAATGATAATGGCGTGCAAAGACCATTCGTAATCTTCAATAATCACAACGGAATTGTAGCAAACTTTTTAGTTTCGGCTTATATGAAAGGAGTTCCTTTTTTAATGAGCGGACAGGAAATCGACTACGAACCCAAAACCGACTGGCCTTGGCAAGGCTTTAAATTCAATTGGTCTCAAAATCCAACTGCTGCTGCCGATTTTGCTAAGATTTTAAATTTCAGAACTTCGAGCGCAGCGATCAGACGTGGAGATTTAACGATGTATGCGAATGATGATATTAGCATTTTTACCAAAACATTAGGTACTGAAAAAGTAATTGTAATGTCGAATTTAAGAAATGCTTCTAAATCTTATGTTATTCCGGCTGCTTTGGCGGGAACTTATGTAAATCCATACAATGGTAATGCTCCTGTAACTTTAACTGCAGGTGCTACAAGATCATTTGCTGCTTATGAGTATTTGGTTTTAACCAATACCAATGCTCCGGTTGTTGCGGTGACAGGTGTTTCTGTTAGTCCATCCACAGTAACAGTTGGTTTGGGTTCTACACAACAATTAAGCGCAACGATCGCTCCGGCAAATGCAACAAATCAAAATTTAAACTGGACATCCAGTAATACTTCTGTAGCAACAGTTAACGCTTACGGGTTAGTAACCGCTGTAGCAGCAGGAACAACTACAATCACAGCTACAACTGTTGATGGCAACAAAACAGCAACTTCGGCAGTTACTGTTGCGGCAATTCCAGTGGCTTCTGTAAGTGTTACACCAACTACTGCAAGTTTATATACAGGAAATACACAACAACTTACGGCAACCGTTTTACCAGCAAATGCCACTAATAAAAACGTAACTTATAGCTCAAGTAACACGACTATTGCAACTGTAAATTCCAGTGGACTTGTAACAGCGGTTTCAGCAGGAACAGCCAATATTACAACTACAACACAAGACGGAAACAAAACTGCAGTTGCTGCAATTACAGTAAATCCGAATACTAATTTTACGGTTTACTTCTATAAACCATCTAATTGGGGAACTGGAATTAAAATTTATTATTGGAGTGCTTTGCCAACAGGAGTTTTAGCAAACGCCACCTGGCCGGGAGTTAATATGACCGATGTCGGAAATGGTTGGTACAGTTATACGTTCACCAACGTAACGTCAACCAATTTAATTTTCAATGACGGAACCAGTCAAACTGCTGATTTAAGCCGAAACAAAACAGGCTGGTACATGAACAACACTTGGTATGATTCGAATCCAGGGACTGTTGTTGCGGTTACTGGAGTTACTTTATCGCCAACAACGGCCACTTTATTGGTTGGTGCCACACAACAAGTAACACCAACAGTTGCCCCTGCAACGGCAACGAACAAAACGGTTTCTTATAGTTCAAGCAATACGGCTATCGCAACTGTAAACGCAACTGGATTAATAACTGCAATCGCAGCAGGTTCTGCAACTATTACTGTAACCACTCAGGATGGAGCAAAAACAGCGACTTGTGCGGTAACGGTAAACGCAACAAATGTTGCAGTAACGAGTGTAAGTTTGAGTCCAACTACAGCTTCATTAGCTGTTGGCGGAACGCAACAATTGACGCCGACAATTCTTCCTGCTAATGCAACAAATAAATCGGTTACTTATAGTTCTAGCAATACAGCTGTAGCAACGGTAAATGCATCAGGGTTAATTACAGCTGCAGCAAATGGAAGCGCAACAATTACGGTTACAACTGTTGACGGAAGCAAAACAAGTAGTTGTGCAGTAACAGTTTCAACTGCAACAGGAAATTATTACACGATCAAAAACAGATGGACTGGCGCTTATTTATCTGATGCCGGAGCAAATGTTGGTTACGGAACTACCGTTTCGGGCAACAGTTACAAATGGCAAAAAATTGCTATAGATGCGACTTATTTTGTGCTGAAAAATGTATCAACTGGTGAATTAATTAATATTGAAGGCCAGACTGGTAGTGTTCAATGTAATATTACAGATACTACTTTCTGGAGCGCACAATGGTCTAGCGATTATATCGACGGAACATGGACAAGATTGAGAAACAGATGGCAATCTGGAAATATTATTCATGTTGAAAACCAAACAGGATCGGCACAATACGGAAATTCTCAGGATGGCTGGTATAGCGCACAATGGCAATTAGAACCAACAACAGTTGGAACAGGAAAATCGGCTTTAAAAATTGATACTGTTACAGAAACTGAGGCTGTAATCGGCATTTATCCGAATCCGGCAACTGATAGTGAATTTCATGTTTTAATGCCTGAATTACAAGCTGGAGATGTGGCTTCGATCACGGTTTCAGACATGAATGGAAGAACGGTTTTAACAGAAAGACTTTCGACTTCAGGACAAATTAATCACAGTTTAGCTTCGGGGATTTATATTGTAAATATTAATTCGAATGAATTTAATGTGACGAAGAAACTGATTGTTAAATAATGTTTATTGCAACGAATTAGCACGAATTAATATTTTTTAAAAAGTAAATGCCGGATGAAAATTTCATCCGGCATTTTTTTATGTTTACTTTTCTACACAAGGTTAAAAAAAGGTAAATAGAATTACAAAACGTCTAATCTAGCCCCGATAGGACTGGAAATCCTTTTATGCTGGGGTTCAGCACAAAAGATCACTTCACTTAATTCTTATTCTTACTGGAGTTCAGTGAACTTCGTTTGAAAGGGATAGCGGTACTGATCTTCTTTTGAAAAAGAATCTTTCTGCTTCTAAATAAAATTACTCCCCTAATAATTCCATCAATTCCAATGCTCTTTTAGTCGATTTTACATTCTCAAAAGTCAATAAAAGTCGTAAACCATTAGGCGTTTGTTTTTCTTTCATTTGACAAAGTGAACTGTATTTTTGCACAAATTGTAAAACCTTTCTAAATTTTGAGGACTGGTAATAGTCAGACTGTTGATCGGAGACAAAATAACCAATCATTTTACCTTTTTTCATCACGAGTTTTTCGATTCCAATGTTGGTTGCAATCCATTTAATGCGAATGCTATTCATCAAGGCGTTTGCGCGTGGAGGCATTGGTCCGAAACGGTCAATTAATTTGTTCTGAAAAATAACAAGTTCTTCTTCATTTTTTACAGAACCCAATTCGTTATATAAACTCAAACGCTCGGTAACATTATTAATATATTCATCAGAAAACAACAACTCAAAATCGGTATCGATTTGTAAATCTTTTACATATTCTTTCGTTTCAATATCGTTCTCTTCCGGATATAAATCTTTGAACTCGTTTTCCTTCAATTCTTCGATGGCTTCGTTCATGATTTTTTGGTACGTATCAAAACCAATTTCGTTGATGAAACCACTTTGTTCTCCTCCCAATAAATCTCCGGCACCACGAATTTCAAGATCCTTCATGGCGATGTTGAAACCGCTTCCAAGTTCACTGAATTGCTCCAAAGCCTGAATACGTTTTCTGGCATCTTCGGTCATAGAAGAATACGGCGGACAGATGAAATAACAGAATGCTTTTTTGTTGCTTCTCCCTACTCTACCTCGCATTTGGTGCAGATCTGACAATCCGAAATTATTGGCGTTATTAATGAAAATCGTGTTGGCATTGGGTACATCCAAACCACTTTCGATGATTGTGGTTGCCACCAAAACATCAAAATCTCCGTTCATGAAGCCTAACATCAATTCTTCGAGTTTGGCACCTTCCATTTGACCGTGACCAATTCCGACTCTGGCGTTTGGCACCAAACGCTGAATCATTCCGGCCACTTCTTTTATATTTTCGATTCGGTTATTGATGAAGAAAACCTGTCCGTTTCGCTGAATTTCATACGAAATGGCGTCACGAATAATCTCTTCATTAAAACCAACAACATTGGTTTCTATCGGATAACGATTTGGCGGAGGTGTGGTAATTACAGATAAATCGCGCGCTGCCATTAATGAAAACTGAAGCGTTCTCGGAATTGGCGTTGCGGTTAATGTTAGCGTATCAACATTCGCGGCAATCGTTTTTAATTTGTCTTTTACGTTTACGCCAAACTTTTGTTCTTCATCGACAATCAATAAACCAAGGTCTTTAAAAACCACATTTTTGTTTACTAATTGATGCGTTCCGATGACAATATCCAGTTTTCCATCGGCTAAGTCTTTTAAAGTTTGTGCTTTTTGTTTTGCGGTTCTGAATCGGTTTAAGTAACCTACAGAAACGGGCATATCTTTTAATCTTTCTGTAAAAGTTCTGTAATGCTGGTAGGCTAAAATCGTTGTTGGCACTAAAACGGCAACTTGTTTGCTGTTATCAACTGCTTTAAACGCAGCACGAATGGCAACCTCGGTTTTACCGAAACCAACATCACCGCAGACCAGACGATCCATAGGGCGATCGCTTTCCATGTCGGCTTTTACTTCTTGTGTTGATTTGGTTTGATCCGGTGTATCTTCATATATAAACGAACTTTCTAATTCGTTTTGCAAATAACTGTCCGGTGCAAACTGAAAACCTTTCTCCAATCGACGTTTGGCATACAACTGAATTAAGTTGAACGCAATATGTTTGACACGCGCTTTGGTTTTTTGTTTTAAAATTTTCCAGGCGTTCGATCCTAGTTTATAGATTTTCGGAGGCGTTCCGTCTTTTCCGTTGTATTTGGAGATTTTATGAAGCGAGTGAATGCTTACATAAACGATGTCATTATCAGCATAAACCAGTTTTATGGCTTCCTGCGTTTTGCCTTCCACCTGAATTTTCTGCAAGCCACCAAACTTCCCGATTCCGTGATCGATGTGGGTTACATAATCGCCAACAGAAAGCGCTGTTAATTCTTTTAGCGTAATATTCTGCTTTTTAGAATAACCGTTTTTGATGTTGAATTTGTGATAACGCTCAAAAATCTGGTGATCGGTATAGGCCGTAATTTGATTTTCTTCGTCAATAAAACCCTGGTACAAAGGCAATACAATAGTATGATACTGCTTGCGGATATTCTCTGAATTCGCTTCATCCAAAGATTCGAAGATATCATGAAAACGTTTTGCCTGCGTTTCATTTGAACAAAACAGATAATTTTTATATCCGTTAAAATGATTTTCGCTCAGATTATTCAACAGCAAATCAAATTGTTTGTTGAAAGAAGGCTGTGGCTGAAAATGAAATTCAACCTTTTTAGTAGTTTTGAAAATGGGTTTTGAAGCCAATTCTACTATCGAAAAATCTAAGGCACGTTTGATAAACGAACTCTGATTTAAGAATAATTGTTCGGGAGTGGCGTGTTTTATTTCGCCTGAAAGTTTCTCAAAAGTTTCTTCGGCTCTTGCGAATTGTTTGTCTAACTGACTAAAAAGTCCGTCGGTATTTTGAATAAAAAGAACGGTTTTCTCTGCAATATAATCTAAGAAACTTTCACGGTTTTCCTGAAATATCTTGTTTTCGACATTCGGGATAATCGTGATTTTTTTATGCGTTTCCACCGATAATTGGGTTTCAACATCAAAACTTCGGATACTGTCCACTTCATTGCCGAAGAATTCAATTCTATACGGATGATCGTTCGAAAAAGAGAACACATCGACAATTCCTCCACGAACAGAAAACTCTCCCGGTTCAGTAATAAAATCAACTCTTTTGAATTCGTATTCAAATAAAACTTCGTTGATAAAATCGATCGAAATTTTATCGTTCAAAGAAACTTTTAAAGTGTTTTTATCTAATTGTTGACGTGTCACCACTTTCTCAAAAAGTGCTTCCGGATACGTAACAATTATGGCAGGTTTTTTACGGGAATTGATTCGGTTTAAAACCTCAGCACGAAGCAAAACATTGGCATTATCAGTTTCATCAACCTGATACGGACGACGAAATGAAGCCGGA
This sequence comes from Flavobacterium sp. LAR06, assembly GCF_041946075.1. Classification (NCBI taxonomy): domain Bacteria; kingdom Pseudomonadati; phylum Bacteroidota; class Flavobacteriia; order Flavobacteriales; family Flavobacteriaceae; genus Flavobacterium; species Flavobacterium sp. LAR06. The sequence goes on from NZ_JAUTYT010000001.1 coordinate 250,689, forward strand.
TAAAACAAAACATCCTGCTCACCGATCATTTGTTCGAGATCGTTCAAATAATAAGCAGCTTCTTCTTTATTGTCTAAAATAATTAAAAAAGGTAATTCAGTTTTTTTGAAAACAGCGCGAATAATAAATGAAACTGCTGATCCCAACAAACCGCTAAGATGCATTTTTACCTGATTTTGCTCTAGTAATTGGTTGGCAATCTGCTCTGTTTTTGGCAGATTATCGTAGGTAGTATATAGGGCGTTTTTACTCAACTTTAGGCGTATTTTTGTCTATAAACGGCGCAGGTTGTAAATTCGGAATTGCGCGTGTTGTATCTAACATTCTCAAGAAATCTTCTTCACCTTCTTCTTTCGGAATTTTAGCTTTCTCAACGATTTTATCCATTTGTCTTTCTAATGAAACCAATTCTTTGTTGATTTCTCCTATTAGAAAAGTTACTTTCTCGTCTGGAATCGCACTCAAATGAATGAATAGATCCAGCATTTTGACTTTGGTAATCAAAATAGAAATTCGGCTTTTTATTTGAGGAAGATTGAATTCTGCAGGAATATTATTGTTCAGTGCCATTGCTTTTTTTGAAATAGCAGTTGACTTTTTCTGAAATGCGCCGATTGTTTTTCTTGGTTTTTCGCCCAGTTCTTTTAGAAACTCACGCCATTCGTTCCAGGAGTTTACATTTTTCTCTGAAACTTCATTGATTGGTTCGTCTATAAAAACCCAGGCCTTATTAATATTGTTAAATATTTTTTCGTTCTTTTTTGCCACTTTTAGATTTTCAGCAAGGCGTTTTTCATTTTCATTTTGACATGAATTCAGCACAAAAATCAAAAGCAAAAAAAGAGATATTTTATATTTCATTTGGTAAAACATTAAGCTACAAAGTTACAAAGTAAATTTACAATTACGAATTCTGTTTTTTGCTAAAGAATCTATAAAACAAGCTTATTTTTTTGTCCCTTTCGACAGCGCTCTCCATAACCATTTAAAAGGTTTCTTTTTACCTTTTATTTTCCATGAAAATGATTTTTAACAAAACCTTTTTAAAGGCACACAGACACATCCGTGCCGGCACAAAGGCACACCCTTGGAAAAGAGAATTATCCAACAAACAAACTTTTTCATTATTGAATCTATAATTTATGATTCTAAAAAGCTTGCGTAATTGCGAAAACGTTATATTTGCTTAACTAAAAAAACTACAAAAAAATGAATCCAAAAATCTTGATTATTGGCGCTTGCGGTCAAATTGGGACAGAATTAACCCAGAAATTACGTAAGTTATACGGAACAGAAAATGTAATTGCTTCTGATATCCGAAAATTAAATACTGATGTTGTTAATTCAGGACCTTTTGAAGTGGTCAATGCTTTAGATTTTAACCAAATTGAGCATCTTGTAGAAGTACATCAAATTACTGATATTTATTTGATGGCGGCACTTTTATCGGCTACAGCCGAAAAAAATCCTGCATTTGCCTGGGATTTGAATATGAACTCCTTATTTCACGTTTTAAATTTGGCGAAAGCAAAAAAAATAAAAAAGATCTTCTGGCCATCGAGTATTGCTGTTTTTGGACCAACAACTCCAAAAGAAAACACTCCACAATATACTGTTATGGAGCCTTCAACAGTTTACGGAATTAGTAAACAAGCAGGTGAAAGATGGTGCGAATACTACCATAATATTTATGGAGTTGATGTTCGAAGCATCCGTTATCCAGGCTTAATTAGCTGGTCGACGCCTCCGGGTGGTGGAACTACAGATTATGCCGTTGATATTTTTTATAAGGCTATAGCCGATAAAAAATACGAATGCTTTTTATCATCTGAAACCAAAATGCCAATGATGTATATGGATGATGCCATTGATGCCACCATCAGCATTATGAAAGCGCCAGCAGAAAAAATCAAAATACATTCATCCTATAATTTAGCTGCAATGAGCTTTACGCCAACGGAAATTGCTGCTGAAATCAAAAAACATATTCCGGAATTTGAGATTACTTACAATCCAGATTTCCGTCAAAAAATTGCAGACAGCTGGCCGGCAAGTATCGATGATGCTGAGGCTAGAAAAGATTGGGACTGGAAACATACTTTTGATCTTGAAACCATGACTAAAGATATGCTGGAGCATTTGAGTTAAGCTAAAATTCTAAATAATTTAAAGCGTGCTAATCTGAAAGAAATTCTTTTTGATTAACACGCTTTTCTTTTACGAATATATTTTTAGACAAAAGGTATTGGTTACATAATTTTCATACTTTTGGTTGCGTTAGAATAATTTCAAATTTTATCTAAAATCATCAATCAATCACAAACAAAATGTTAATCAAATGACAAATTCTTATCATCCTGTCGAGCAAAGCAAACGAACTGCTATTGTCGACATTCTTCGCGGCTGGGCCATTTTAGGTGTTGCCATTGGCAATTATTCTGATTTTTTACACATAGGTGTAGAGCACAAAATCAACAATAGTATCATATCAGATATACTATTTTATTTCAACCGTTATTTTTTCGCAGCAAAATCCTGGACTTTACTAACGCTTTTATTTGGCTATGGTTTCGCCATTTTAATTAATAATGTAGCGGCTAAAGGAAAAAATCCTGTTACTTTTTTTGCCTGGCGAATGATTTTACTTTTCCTTTTGGCTTTTATAAATTCTTCCTTTTGGCTGGGCGACATTCTAAAAGACTATGCCTTTCTAGGACTTGTGATGCTGTTATTTTACAAGAGTTCAGCAAAAACATTAAGCATTATTTGTGCCGTTCTTGTTGTTACGACTCCTTTTATTATGGCATTTGTGAATGGCTTTACCGTCGAACATCCTGAAATTACCACAAATCCGGAATATTTAAAATTATACCATTCCGGAAACTGGCTGGACTTTTTTAAATTCAATTTACTGGCTTCTTTTTACGAACAAATCATTATTCCGGGCTATGCTATTACGGCACATATTGTAATGTTTGCTTGTATGCTTTTTGGATTTCTGCTTCAAAAATTAGATTTCTTTAACCATTTAAACGAACAGAAAAAGTTACTAGAAAAGACGCTTTGGATTAGTTTAGGTACGGCCATTTTTATTGGTGTTGGTTTCAATTTAATGATTTTATATAAGCTGGCTCCTCTTAAAATATTTCATCCATTGTACTGGTTAGTTTTAAGTACGATGATTTTTATTGCAACGGGAATCTGCTTACTCTACATCAATGGAAAACTAAAAACAGTTTTCAGTTATTTTAGTGCCGGAGGGAAAATGACGCTTACGAATTATATTACTCAAAATATTCTGGCTGCTTTTATTTTCTCGGGAATTGGTTTAGGAATAGCCGATACAATGCCATACTGGTTTTACTTTTCATTGGCTGTTTTTGTTTTTATCATCCAATTATTCATCAGTAAATGGTGGCTCTCAAAATACAATTACGGTCCTGTCGAATGGCTGTGGAGATCTGCCAGTTACCTAAAGTTATTTCCTTTTAAGAAAACGCAACCGCAGGCAGTTACTGAAATAAAAACAGTATAACATCAATTTTAGATAAAATTTGAAAAAAGAAAAAGCCCTTAAAATAATTTTTAAGGGCTTTTTTTATAAAATAGATTTTTGATTTATTTCACTTCAAAAACATTGTTTGCAGCTTTTATATCAGCCATTAACCCGCTTGGATCAACCGTGATCTTTTTGATTGCAGTTTTGTTTTTATCGATTGTAAAACTGTAGTTGGATTGCGCCCACGCCCAATCCTCCAAAACAGTTCTTTTTACATTTGGATTTGGATTTGGTTTAATGAAATTCATCATTCTTAACGGAATGTAGAAACTTTCAGTAGTCCCATCTGTATACTCAATAGTTAAATCGATTGGCATTGGCATTCTTCCAATTCTTTCTAGTGTTACAGTTGTTTTTCCTGCGTTATCTGCTACGTCTTTGATTCCATAATCAATTGTATTTGCTGTTTCAGCCCAGTCAATTAAATACCAATCCAATTCAGCTCCGGAAACTCTTTCAGCAGATCTTTTGATATCATTTGGCGTAGGATGTTTGAATTTGAAATCATTATAATATCTTTTTAAAGTTGCATCTAAATTCTCTTGTCCAATTACATAACTCAATTGTGATAAAAAGATACATCCTTTTACATAAGATGAAATACTATAAGGTCTGTTTTCGTCGTAACGATCACCATGAGTGGTTTGTGGTTGTTCTTTTCCAGAATTTACTAACTGATAATAAGCTCCATAAGCTCCTTTAAACGGATTTACTTCTTTTTTATCTCCTTTTAATTCATTCAAAGCACTGTCTTCGATGTAAGTTGTAAAACCCTCGTCCATCCATGGGTGCTTTGATTCATTTGAAGCCAAAATATGCTGGAACCAAGAGTGTCCTAGTTCATGCGTTGCTGTACCTAAAATTCCTTCCAATTTTCCGCTTCCTAACATCAAAGTACACATTGCGTACTCCATTCCACCATCTCCACCCTGAATAAATGAATATTGTTTGTATGGATATGGTCCAACTTTATGGTTGTAATAATCCATTACTTTTACCATCAAAGGCTCTAACTGTTTCCAATTTTCAGTTGTTTTTGGATCATTTTTGTAGAAGAAGTGTAAATCAACATCGTTTGGTCCTTTTACAATATCGTGTGTATAGGCTTTATCAGCAGCCCAAGTAAAATCATGAACATTTGGTGCGATAAAATGCCATGTTAATGTTTTTGCTTTTTTTGGATAAACAACTGTTACACCAGCGTCCTGATACCCGTGACCAATTTGGTTTTTATCTTGTAAATATCCAGAACCTCCAATTGTATAGTCTTTATCAATTGTAATTTTTACATCAAAATTCCCCCAAACACCGTGAAACTCTCTTGCGATGTAAGGATCTGCGTGCCATCCTTCGAAATCAAATTCGGCTAATTTTGGATACCATTGTGACATTGAAAGGGCAACTCCTTCAGTATTATTTCGTCCAGAACGACGAATTTGAACTGGCACTTGTCCATCAAAATCTAAGGTAAAAGTCGTTTTAGAGTTTGGCAAAATTGGCTTAGCCAAAGTCACTTCAAGAATAGTTCCCGAAGTCCTGGTTTGAGCTGTTGCACCGTCTTGTTTGAAATTTGTAATTTTTAAAAATCCAATTTCATTTGGTTTCAGCGTTTCTATTCTACTTTGTTTTACCTCTTTTCCATCGGCACCTTTTACTTTAGTTACCATTCTTCCATCCGGATCTTTTATAGAATGCAGACGTGCATCCATTTCACTTCCTGGCTGAAAGGCATTTGGATATAAATGATAAAATACCTTTCTTAGAGTATCAGGAGAATTATTGGTATAAACCAATTCTTGTTTCCCTTTGTACAGATAGTTTTTGACATCCATAGATACCTCCATTTTGTAATCGACATGTTGTTGCCAATAGGGAGTATTTTGTGCAAATGCAGAGTTTAAACCAAAACTCAGAAAGGATAATAGTATAATTTTTCGCATCATTATTTTAATAAAAATGGAAGAGTTGCCACTCTTCCATCGTGATTAGTATTTTATATTTTTATTTCTTCGCCATTTTTTCAGCCATTAACAGCGCATTATAAGCGTTTACCATTTTAGCTGTTTTTGATGATTCAACTGATGAAACTGCTACTGGCGCTGCATCTGGATTAGGATTTTCGCCCAAAACTACTTTTGCAGGAAGTGCAACTCCGGAGTCCATCAAAATTTGTTTTACCTGAGAAGCTTTCAATTTTGGATAATAAGAACGAATTAAGGCCGCAACTCCCGCAGCATTTGGTGATGCCATTGATGTTCCTTGCAAATACTTGTATTTATTATTTGGAACCGTTGCATAAATTTCTTCACCAGGAGCAAAAACGTCTACGTTAATTTTTCCGAAGTTTGAAAATGGAGCAATTACAGTTTCTCCATATGCTTTATTAATCGCACCAATTGTAATCACGTTATCTGTAAACTCTTTTACGTTGTCTTCAGAATCATTTGGATAATTAATGTTTTTTGTCTCATCAATATTGTATCCGTCATTTCCGGCCGCATGTACAATTAAGACATCTTTTTTCTTGGCGTATTTTAATGCATCATAAACCCATTGTTTGTGCGGAGAAAAACTTTTTCCGAAACTTCCGTTAATCACTTTTGCCCCATTATCTACTGCATAACGAATTGCCAATGCGATATCTTTATCGTATTCATCTCCATCAGGCACCGCTCTTACCGTCAAAATTTCAACGTTATTAATAATTCCGTCTCCACCTAAATTATTACCACGAACTTGCGCAATAATTCCGGCTACGTGCGTTCCGTGAAGTGCTTCTTCTTTATCCGGGCCAAAAACAACATTATTTCCGTAATGATTGTCTTTAATATCTTCCGGATTATCGCCTACGATTTTTCTTCCGTCAAATTCTTTATTTAAATTATAATCTAATTCATCGTAAACTTGTTTTCTATAGTCTTCCAATTCTGCTTCCGGATCAAAAGTTGGGCCTGCATTTGTAAAAATTTGAGTCATAATATCTTTACTTTGCAAAACTTTTTGGTTAGTAGAAGTGATCGTACTTAAATCTTCCAGTTTGTAAGTCGTTTTATTTAATTCCTTTTTTATAGTATTGTGAACGTCTAACAAAAAGTCTACTTGTTTTTTATCTTTTAAAGCTTTCTCATATCGCTCCGTATATTGCGCCAAAGCATTTTTATATTGTGCAGAACCATCATCTCCCTTTTTAACAACACGTGTCATTTCAAGATTTTCATGAACTGCATTACCAAGGAAATTCCATCCGTGAACATCATCAATAAATCCATTTTTATCATCATCGATTCCGTTTCCTGGGATTTCTTTAGTATTGGTCCAGATCATTCCTTTCAAATCTTCGTGTTCTATATCAACACCTGAATCAACAATACCAACGATTACTTTTACACCTGTTTTTCCTTGTAGTAATTCGGCATAAGCCTTATCAACACTCATTCCCGCAATGGTATCTTTTGCCAGATCAAGATGACTCCATCTCTTTAATTCATTTTCGGTAACCGGAGCTTTTTTTACAATAGCCAAAGGAGCGCTAATCGCTGCTTTAGGAGTTGAAACTTGTGCTTGTAGGGTTACACTACAACCTGCTAAAACAAGTAATGCAAAAGCAGATAAGCTATTTGGTTTTATATGACTCATATGTAATTATGATAAAAGTTAAAATATGGGCCTAAATTATGATTTTTTGTTACATAATACTAACGATTAACACTGTGTTATGATTTTTTAGTTATGATTTAAGAAATACAAACTAAGCATAAAACTCTTTACTACAAAGAATTAAGTCATTTCTTACGAAATATCAATAGTTTTTTTTCTTTATCACTTCCTCAAAATTAAATAATTAATAAAAAACAGCTCCTTTACGTCTTCCCGTAAGGAAAGTTAACACAAAATTCGTACACTTGCGCGACCGAATCATAAACCTTATCTATGAAAACAAAACTACTTTCTTTTTTATTGCTGCTTTCTTTAACTACAATGGCCCAGACTAATTTGGTGCCAAATGGTAATTTTGAAAACTGGACTTCATCATCACAGCCAGACAATTGGTATGGTTTTTTTAGTGGTTATATTTCACAAAGTACAACTGCCCAAAACGGATCATCGAGTACAAATATGATGATTGCCACTGGTACATTTACTTACATTAATAGTGAATATTTTGCTGTTGAGGCAAATAAAACCTATCGTGTAACTTTATATCACAAAGCTGTCTTAGGAACATTTTCCTCACTTGACTTGAGTGTTTATCATAAACCTGGTACTTTTAAAGAAGAAATTGCTAAAAAATCAGATGTTACTTTTTCAACATCAGAGTGGAGAAAAATTGAATTCGAATATACATCAACCGTATCTGAAAATATAGAAATTGATGTTACAGCAAACGGAGCTCTAAACTCTGAAATTTTAGTTGACAATGTTTCTGTTGTAGATATTGCAGAAGTACCTGAGCAATATACAAGTATTCCGGATGCAGAGTTTGAAAGCTATCTGGGTTATCTGGGTTATGACAAAGACGGTATTAACGGAAAAGTGCTTACAAGCGCGATTTCGACAGTAAAATCATTTGATCTTTCATACTATCAATGGAACATTAATGATTTAACCGGAATTGAAGGCTTTACTGCACTTGAAAACTTGACTTTTAGAGGGAATACAGGTAGTCTTACATCTTTAAATGTTTCCAAAAATTTAATGCTTAAAAAACTAGATTGTAGTTTAAACACATTGACAACTCTGGACGTTTCTAATAATCTGGAGCTAGAAAGCTTAATTTGCAGAAGTAATAAACTTACTACTTTAGATGTTTCTAAAAATTTAAAACTTAAAACATTAAACTTTGATGGTAACCAAATAACTTCTATTTCTATAGCAGACAATAAGGAATTGGTTGAATTTAATTGTTATAATAACAAAATAACTAGCCTAGATGTCTCCGACAACGTATTATTAACAGATTTAAATTTCGGAATTAATCAACTAACTTCAATAGACATTTCTAATAACGTTTTATTAAAAAATTTAATCTGTAATAATAATAAATTAACAGAATTAAATCTTTCTAAAAACAACAAACTAGAAATAGTAAGAACTGCCAATAATAGTTTAGTTACGCTGGATTTGAGCCAACAGCCAAACTTAAAAACACTTGAGTGTTATGGAAATAAAATAAACAATTTAAACATATCTAAGAATACTTTATTGACCGGTCTGGCATGTTATAACAATGAGTTGACACAACTGGACGTTTCTAACAACAAAGAACTTCTAACAATAGACTGTCTTTCTAACAGATTAAAAAACTTAGACGTTACTCAAAACACAAAATTAGTTATACTGACTGCACATTTTAATGATTTAACTAAAATAGACGTATCTAATAACGTATTACTTAACCGACTATCTCTAGAGTACAATGAATTAGCCGATATAGATTTATCCCATAATTTAAAATTAGAATCATTTGATGGGAGTAATAACCCTTTAAAAAATCTTGACCTATCTAAAAATGCAGCTTTAATTTATTTGTATTTGGAAGGAACTAAAATCGAAAGTTTAGATTTGTCATTTAATACAAAATTAACTTATGCAAAACTTGCCTCTAACAAGTTATTATATGATCTTAACTTAAAAAACGGGAACAATAGTGCATTAGATATTAACTTACTAAACGATCTAAGTTTAGCTTGTGTTTTAGTAGACAATAAAGTCAATGCAGACACAAAATGGAGCGATAAGAAAGAAATCTGGACAAAATTTTCTGAAGATTGCAGGCCTTACACTGTTATCCCCGATTCCAATTTTGAAGATAAATTAATCGCTTTAAAAATTGATATTGATGGTAAAAATGGTCAGGTTTTAACTTCGAGCATTGCCACAATAAAAACACTAGATGTTTCAAATAGTACTATTGCTGATCTAACAGGAATTCAGGATTTTGCAAGTCTGCAAACTTTAAACTGTAAAGACAATCAATTATTATTTTTAGATCTTTCTAAAAATAGTGCCTTAACTTCTGTAAATACTTCGAACAATAAACTAGTAAGTTTAGATTTAAAAAATGGTAAAAATACTTTACTAAACAAAAACACTTCTTTATTTACAAACAACACAAATTTAAAATGTATTCAGGTAGATAATGAAGATTATTCGAATACAAACTGGTCAGGTTTAAAAGATGCTACTGCAAATTATAATACAATTTGTAATGCTTTTGTAGCAATTCCCGACTCCAATTTTGAAAATAAATTAATTGATTTAGGAATTGATGTTGATGGCAAAAACGGAAAAGTATTAACCTCAAGCATTGCTACAGTAACAACTTTAGATATATCTTCAAGTTCGATCTCAAACTTAACCGGAATCGAAGGATTTGTTGCATTAAAACAATTGGATTTTTCTTCAAATAATTTAAAAGCTGTTGATTTGACTAAAAATGTTGCACTAACGTCATTGAATGCTACGTCAAATCAGTTACTAAACTTAGATCTTTCAAAAAATACGGCATTAGTGCAGGTAGACTGTTCAACAAATAACTTATTTAGTTTGAATTTGAAAAATGGAAATAATCTAAATTTCACTGGCGGTAACTTTAAAAACAACCCTAAACTAACTTGTATTCAGGTTGATGACAAAGATTTTTCAGACACGAACTGGCCAAATTTAAAAGAAACAACCATTTCTTATGCTTTAGTTTGTGACGATAATAGTTTTACATTAATTCCGGATGCTATTTTTGAAAGCAAATTAATTCAACTTGGAATAGACAAAGATGGTGCTAATGGGGGTGTTTTGACATCAAGTATTTCTTCTTTAAAAGAAGTAAATCTTTATTTACCTCAAGGCTCAAATGAATCTACCATTCAGGATTTAACAGGAATACAAGATTTTAAAGCTTTAGAAAAACTATATGTTTCGAACAATCAATTAACCGAACTCGATCTTTCTGGCAATGTTGCTTTAACAGAATTAAGTTGTGGTTATAATCGTTTAAGTAAGATTAATTTATCTAAAAACATTTTACTAACGAAAATAGACTGTTCAAACAATTATTTTACACAAATAGATTTTTCTAAAAATACAGAGCTTTTAACTGTTAATTGCCAGGAAAATAAATTGACATCATTAGATTTTTCTAAAAATCCAAAATTTAATTATTTATATGCTCATACCAACAAACTAACCAGCTTAAATTTAAAAGCAAATCCAAATTTAAACTACTTAAATTGCGCTAATAGCTTGCTTGAAAATTTAGATCTGTCAAACAATAAATCTATAATGTATCTTTTTTGCGAAGGCAATCAATTTAAAACTTTAGACGTTTCAAACCAAACCTCATTATCACAATTTGGTTGTGACAACAATTTACTAACTTCAATTAATGTGTCTAAAAACACCTATATGTCTCACTTTTCATGTAGCGGAAATCAATTGACCGTTTTAGATCTGTCAAGTAATTCAAATTTATGGACATTATATTGTAAGGAAAACAAATTAACAACTCTAAATGTTTCAAAAAATAAAAAATTAGAATACATCAATTGCAGTTCAAACAATCTAGTAAGTCTAAACATTAAGAATGGAAATAATGTTAATTTCGAAGGATTAGACAATGATTATTCTATAGACTTTAGAAACAATCCTAATTTAACTTGCATCCAGGTTGATGATATCACTTTTGCTAACGAAAAAATGGCCAGTAAAAAAGATGCCACGGCCACTTATAATACCAATTGTGGATCTACTCTTGTATTACCTAACGATAATTTTACTGTAGAGACAAAGGGAGAATCATGTTTAGGGGAAAACAATGGAGAAATTAATATAACAGCACAAGCAACCTATGTTTATGAGGCCATTATTAGTGGAAAAACATATCCTTTCACTAACAACAGTTTAAAAGTTGCAAGCTTAGCTCCGGGAAATTATACTATTTCAGTTACTATTCCTGATGAAAACTTTGAGCAAAACTTCAATTTTACAATTGTAAAAGCTGCCACTACTACTGGAAAGTCTAGCATAACTTCTAAAAAAGTAGATATCGAAATTACTGAAGGCACAGCGCCATTTACAGTTTCTATTGACGGAACAGAACAGTTTCAAACTAGCAACTCTAATTTCTCAATAGAACTTAAAGAAGGTGGATTAATTGAAGTAGCAACAGCAAAAGCCTGTGAAGGAATTTATTCTAAGAAGGTTCAAACGGCAGAGATTTTAGGAACAATTCTTTCTGCACACCCAAATCCAACTACTGGATTTTTTGAAATCGAAGTTCCAACTAATAAAAATGAAGTTGTAATAGAACTTTACAATTTTGGCGGGCAATTAATTTCGAGCAAAAATTATGTTATCGAAAACGGAACAGCAAAATTAACTCTTGAAAATCAGCCTTCAGGGATTTATGCAGCCAAAATCTATTTAGAAAAGCCAGAATATATTAAAATCATAAAAAAATAAAGATGAAGAATTTTATATACCTCTCAATTATTGGACTTTCACTAATTTCATGTGGCGGAGGAGAAGATTCACCGCCTGTTGAAGAAGTAAATGTTGCTCCTAGCACACCAACTTTAACACTTCCGGTTGACAATAAATTATGTGTAGACAATACTGTTGCTTTTCAATGGAATGTATCTACAGATGCAAACAAGGATATTATTACCTACAAAATTGAGGTGGCAAAAGACAATGTTTTCTCTCAAATTGTAAAAACAGCTGAAATTAAAACCAACAGTACTTCTGTAGCTTTAGAAAAAAATACTGCTTATTATTGGAGAATAAAAGCAACAGACAGCAAAGGTTTGGCAAGCGCTTATTCAGCGACTTTTAAACTTTATACTACCGGAGAGGCTGTGGTTAATCATTTGCCTTTTTCGCCTGAATTAGTTGCGCCTGTATTAAATATAGCTTTAGACGGAACAACCACTTTATTAAAATGGAGTGCTTCTGATGTTGACACTTCTGACGCTCTTACGTATGATGTTTATTTTGGAACATCCAATCCGCCAACTGAAAAAGTAAGTGAAAATGCGGCTGCAATTTCTACCACTGTCACAATAGAACCTGCTAAACAATATTACTGGAAAGTAGTGGTAAAAGACAACAAAGGAGGAGAAACTGTTGGTCAGGTTTGGAAATTTAAAACAAACTAGTATTCTTTAAAATAACACTATACTCTAATCTAAAATCTCATTTTCAGTGCTACTGAAAATGGGATTTTTTTTTGAATCTGTTTTACATTGCATTTTTATTCCTAACTTTAATTTTACAGCTGATAACCAATACAATAAATTCGGTTTATGAATAAAATTATCTTCTTGTTTTTTATCCAATTCTTCTCTTCAATCTATGCGCAAAAGTCAGATACTTTGGTCCTGAAAAACAATGATGTTATAATAGGCGAAATAAAATCAATGAATAAAGGAATATTGCAGATAGAAACGGATTACAGCAAAGATGATTTTAAACTGGAATGGAAACATGTGAAAAACATTTCTTCAACAAGGACTCATATCATAACCTTGTCCTCAGGTGCTTTGCTAAACGGAACTATTTCAAAAAGCAAAACTCCTAATAAATGTGAAATTAAAGATATCGAAACCCAAAATAGAACCGAAGTTAGTCTAACCGATATTGTATATATAAAACCCGTTAATGATAGTTTCTGGGACCGACTCGATGCCAGTTTTGATGTGGGAATAAAATTGACAAAAGCCGAAAACTTACAGCAATTAACAATAAACGCAAACCTGGGTTACACAGCAAAAAGATGGTTTGCCACCGGAACCTATAAACAAATTCAATCGGTTCAGGATAATAGCGATCCTATACGGAGGATTGATACTGATTTAAGTTATGTACACCTTCTGGCAAAAGATTATTTTATTCCGTTATCCATAACCACTTTATCTAACACAGAACAAGATATTGCCCTACGTATTATTTCAAAAGCTGGTTACGGAAAATACATCCTGCATGACAATAAAAAATACTGGGGAGTTGCCTCCGGATTGTCCTTCAATCATGAGCGTTATACAGGTGTAAGCGATGCCAATAAAAGTTTGGAACTTTTTCTAGGAACCGATTTTAATCTCTATGATCTTGGTGATTTCAGCATTCAATCAAAGGTAACCGTTTTTCCAAGTCTAACAGAAAATAAAAGGGTGCGTACTGATTTTAATCTGGATACCAAATACGATCTACCTCTCGATTTCTTTATTAAACTTTCGTTTGTTTATAATTATGATAACAAGCCAAAAAACGATGCTCCTAAAGACGATTATGTGTTCCAGACAACGTTTGGATGGAAATTAGATTAAAAAATATCTTCGCAGGTTAATACCTCTTTTAATCGAACTCCTTTTTCAGTATGTTCGACTGTTATGATTTGGTTATGAGCATCGTGCTCCAGAAATAAATAATAATTCTGATCTGCTGCTGCATTCAATAGTTTTGCTTTTTCAGGCATGGTCAATAAAGGTCTTGTATCATAACCCATTACATAAGGTAGCGGAATATGTCCTGCTGTAGCCAATAAATCAGCACAAAAAACAATTGTTTTATCCTTATATTGAATATGAGGAATCATTTGCTTTTCAGTATGACCGTCAACGTAGTAAATTCCAAAATTCATTTCTTCAGAAAAACCAAAATCAGCCTCAGGTCGTTTTATAAAATTAAGTTGCCCGCTTTCCTGCATTGGTAAAATATTCTCTGATAGAAAAGAAGCTTTTTCTCTAGGGTTTGGTTTGGTTGCCCATTCCCAATGATTTTCATTCGTCCAATATTTCGCATTTTTAAATGCCGGTTCATATCCGGTTTTATCAGCGTTCCATTGTACACTTCCTCCGCAATGGTCAAAGTGCAAATGCGTCATAAAAACATCGGTAATATCATCTCGGTGAAAACCGTATTTTGCCAATGATTTATCAATCGAATGTGATCCCCAAAGGGAATAATAACCAAAAAATTTCTCTGATTGTTTGTCGCCCATTCCGGTATCAATCAAAATCAGGCGATTTTGATCTTCAATAAGCAAACAGCGCGCTGCAATATCAATTAAATTGTTTGCGTCTGCGGGATTGGTTTTGTTCCAGATTGTTTTAGGAACAACACCAAACATAGCACCGCCATCTAATTTAAAATTTCCGGATTCTATTGGGTAAAGTTTCATGAGAGTAAATTTCTGATAGAACAAATCTAGGAAATCCAATTTCCTTATACTAGAAATTTCTACTTAAAACTTCCCTCAAAAAAACAGGGCTTATTCCAGCGTAATAGAAGTACTTCCAAAAATTTCCTGTTTGTCGAAGAAGTTGACAAAATAAGTTCCTTTTGGAAAATGACCATCATCAGAATTCAAAACCCCATAAACATTGGCAGGTTTTCCCTGAAAATCTACAGCTACAATAAAACTATAAACCAAAGCTTTGTCGTTTCCGAATTCGATTAATTTATCTTCCCCCAAAACCTTGTTCTTTTGATCCAGAACCTGAATGTAAAAAATTCTTTTTCCGGTTTTTGCAATCGAATTTCCATTGATGGTAAAACTCACTTTAAGTTTTTGAGCATTCTTAGCTTTATCAGTTTCCAGTTCTACTCCAGACTTTTTCTCCCGAAGTGCAACTACCTTAAAATTATTCATTGCTAATTTTGAGGCGTCTTTTAAGGTCGATTCTAACTTTTTTTGTTTAGAAATTAAAGTGTCATTTTCAGCCTTTTGTTGGTACATTACCACATTCTGATCCTCAATTTCAGACAATAGATTTTTATTCTGGGATTTTAATTTTTTAACTTCTAAAACACTTGAATTTAATGACTGTCGTAAGTCAGCGAATTGTTTACGATAAAGTATAATTTGATCTGTTGAAGGATTTTTTGATGCCTGTATTATTTCCATCAAATTTTGGATATTCTTTCTTTCTAATTCTAATTGTTGCGACAAAGCTGTTTTTTCTAAAATAGCGACATCGTACGCCAATTTTAAAATATTTAAAGAATCTAATATGTCCTTTTGTGCAAGTTCTTGTTCGCTAAATTTGCTAATGTCCTGTTTTTCCTTCTTTATAATTAAAGATGATTCAGGATTAGATTCATTGCTAAAAATATAAAATGTAGCACCTAATCCAAAAACAAATAATACTGCAAAAAGTGCTTTTATCCACCCATTTTTGTAATGTTTTTTCATAATTACCCATAATTTTGTGCAAAAATACCACAATTCGATTAGTTAAAACAAGTATAAATACGGTATTTTTAACTTATATCCCAAATTATTATCAAATTAAAAAACTTTCAATTGAAATTCTAAAAAAAGTGAATTTTGTTTATCGTAAAACAGATTTTTCTAAAACAAAATAACTTCTATCTATTTTAACATTTGTTATAATAATGTGAACCGTTATGGAAAAAGGTTTTTAAGTCGTATCTTTGCAGACAATTTCATTTGAACATTGAAACACAGCACTTTAAAAATGTAATAATTTCATTACTATTTTAATTGCAGATTAAAAATGAAAGAAAAAACAAATACCATATACAATGATAAAAGTTTCAGATACAGCCAAAAAGAAAATCATCGATTTGATGAGTGATGATGGTTTTGATGCCGCACATGACTACGTACGTGTAGGTGTGAAAAGTGGCGGATGCTCTGGTTTGTCATACGATTTAAAATTTGACAAAACCAAAGGCGAAGACGATAAAATATTTGTAGACAACGACATAACAATTGCAGTGGAGAAAAAATCATTTCTATATTTAGCAGGAACAACTTTAGAATTTTCTGGAGGGCTAAACGGAAAAGGATTTGTATTCAATAATCCAAATGCAAGCAGAACTTGTGGTTGTGGAGAATCATTCTCACTATAAATTAATAAAGAATAACAAGACTAATAAAGAGTAATTCTTTGAAATTTTTGAAAATTACCTCTTTAAATCTTTACATCAAAAATGAGCAAATACACAGAAGACGATTTAAAAATCGAACTCGAAACTAAAGAATACGAATACGGGTTTTACACCGATATCGAATCGGAAACGTTCCCTATTGGCTTAAACGAAGATATCGTAAGAGCTATTTCTCTTAAAAAAGAAGAGCCAGAATGGATGACCGAATGGCGCATCGAGGCTTTTCGTGCCTGGAAAGAAATGATTGAGCCGGAATGGGCAAATGTTCATTATCAAAAACCAGATTTCCAAGCCATTTCTTATTATTCAGCTCCAAAACAAGTTGATCCAAACAAAACTTTGGATGATGTAGATCCGGAACTTTTAGAAATGTACAAAAAGTTAGGAATCTCTGTTGACGAACAAAAAATGATGAACAATGTCGCTATGGATATTGTGGTCGATTCTGTTTCTGTTGCAACTACTTTCAAAAAAACACTAGGAGAAAAAGGAATTATTTTCTGCCCGATTTCTGAAGCTATCAAAGAACATCCTGAATTGGTAAAAAAATACCTGGGAACTGTTGTACCTCAAAAAGACAACTTCTACGCAGCATTAAACTCAGCAGTTTTCTCTGACGGAAGTTTCTGTTATATTCCAAAAGGCGTTCGTTGCCCAATGGAACTTTCAACATATTTCAGAATCAATCAGGCAGGAACAGGACAATTCGAAAGAACCCTTGTTATTGCCGATGAAGGAAGTTACGTATCCTACCTTGAAGGCTGTACTGCTCCAAGTCGTGACGAAAATCAATTGCACGCTGCGGTGGTTGAATTAATCGCTTTGGATGATGCAGAAATTAAATATTCTACCGTTCAAAACTGGTTCCCAGGAAACAAAGAAGGAAAAGGTGGGGTTTACAACTTCGTAACCAAAAGAGGTTTATGCGAAACAAACGCTAAAATTTCATGGACACAAGTTGAAACAGGTTCTGCTGTAACCTGGAAATATCCTTCTTGTGTATTAAAAGGAGATAATTCGGTAGGAGAATTTTATTCTATTGCCGTTACCAATAATTACCAACAGGCAGATACCGGAACTAAAATGATCCATTTAGGTAAAAACACTAAATCGACTATTATTTCTAAAGGTATTTCGGCTGGTAAATCACAAAACAGTTACCGTGGATTAGTGCAAATTAGCCCAAGAGCTGAGAATGCAAGAAACTTTTCACAATGTGATTCTCTTTTAATGGGTAACAATTGTGGAGCGCATACTTTCCCTTACATCGAAAGTAAAAATCCATCGGCTAAAATCGAGCACGAAGCAACTACAAGTAAAATTGGAGAAGATCAGGTATTTTATTGTAACCAAAGAGGTATTCCGACTGAAAAAGCGATTGCCTTAATAGTAAACGGTTTCAGTAAAGATGTATTGAACAAGTTACCAATGGAATTTGCTGTTGAAGCTCAAAAATTATTAGAGATTTCTTTAGAAGGATCTGTTGGATAATTGAAAGATGGAAAGCAAAAAAGTCATCATTTTAGGTTCAGCCAGAAAAAACGGAAACACAACAAAAATTGTCGATGAAATTGCAAAAGAATCGGGAATTGATGTGATTGACTTAAGTGATTATAATATTTCTCATTATGATTACGAAAGCAAAAACAGAGAAGATGATTTTCTGCCTTTAATAAGAAGAATACTCGAAGAGTACGACACTTTAATTTTTGCAACGCCTATATATTGGTATAATATGAGCGGAATTATGAAGGTTTTCTTTGATCGTTTTTCGGATTTAATCCGAATTGAAAAAGAAACCGGACGAAAGCTTAGAGGGAAGAAAATTGGTGTGATATCAAATTCACACGACAACGAAATTGAAGAGAGTTTTTACATTCCGTTCAAAAAAACAGCCGATTATTTAGGCATGGAATATTTAGGACACGCGCATTTTAATGCCAATATCCTAAACCAAACAACAAAAATAGAATTGACATTTATATAAAAATAAAAAAACAATGTTATCAATAAAAAACCTTCACGCCGGAATTGGTGATAAAGAAATCCTTAAAGGAATTAATATAGAAGTTAAAGCTGGCGAAGTACACGCTATCATGGGACCAAACGGTTCCGGGAAAAGTACACTTTCGGCTGTTATTGCCGGAAACGAAAACTACGAAGTGACTGACGGAGAAGTTTTCCTTGACGGAGAAGATCTTGCTGATCTTGCTCCTGAAGAAAGAGCACACAAAGGAGTTTTCCTTTCGTTTCAATATCCTGTAGAAATTCCTGGAGTAAGTGTAACGAACTTCATGAAAACTGCCATCAACGAAACTCGTAAAGCAAACGGTCAGGAAGAAATGTCGGCTAACGAAATGCTAAAAGTAATTCGTGAGAAATCGGAATTATTAGAAATCGATCGTAAATTTTTATCTCGCTCTTTAAACGAAGGTTTTTCAGGAGGAGAGAAAAAAAGAAACGAGATTTTTCAAATGGCAATGTTAGAACCAAAATTAGCAATCCTTGACGAAACCGATTCTGGTCTTGACATCGATGCTTTAAGAATTGTGGCTAACGGAGTTAACAAATTGAAAAGCGAGAAAAACGCAATTATCGTGATCACACACTACCAACGTTTGCTAGATTATATCGTGCCAGATTTCGTTCACGTTTTGTACAACGGAAGAATCGTGAAATCAGGCGGAAAAGAATTGGCTTACGAATTGGAAGAAAAAGGATACGACTGGATTAAAGCAGAAAACTAGTTTACAGTTACAGTTTACAGTTTGCAAAAACTCATAACTCATAACTTATAACTTACAACTACGAAAATGGATTTAAAAGAAAAATTAGTATCGTCTTTTATGGCTTTTGAAGAGCGTGTTGATGTACATTCAGATTTGCATGACATTCGCACAAATGCCTTAAAAAACTTCGAAAATAAAGGTTTCCCAACCAAAAAAGAAGAAGCTTGGAAATATACATCGTTAAACGCCATCTTAAAAAATGACTTTACGGTTTTTCCAAAAGAAGAAAATGCAATCGAATTTAATCAGGTAAAAAAATACTTTTTACATGAAATTGATACTTATAAATTAGTATTTATTGATGGCGTTTTTAGTTCTCATTTGTCTTCTACTACGCATGACGGAATCGATGTTTGTTTGATGTCTTCGGCATTGACCAAACCAAAATATAAAATGATTATTGATACCTACTTCAACAAGGTAGCAAGCAAAGACGAAAGTTTAACTTCGTTGAATACTGCTTTTGCAAGTGAAGGCGCTTTTATCAATATTCCACAAAAGAAAGTGGCTGACAAACCTATTGAAATCATGTATTTCTCAACAGGAAATGAATCTGCTTTATTGGTTCAGCCAAGAAATTTGATTATTGTGGGTGAAAATTCACATGTTCAAATTATCGAGCGTCACCAAAGTTTGAATGAAAATCCGGTTTTAACTAATTCGGTTACAGAGATTTTCGCGCAAAAACGTGCCATTGTAGATCACTACAAAATTCAAAATGACAATCTTGAAGCGAATTTAATTGACAACACTTACGTTTCGCAACAACAAGAAAGTCATGTTTATGTACATACGTTCTCGTTTGGAGGAAATCTGACTCGTAACAATTTGAACTTTTATCATTTTGGAGAAAGATTGACAAGTACACTAAACGGAATTACCATTATTGGAGAAAAACAACACGTTGATCATTATACTTTGGTAAACCACGCAACGCCAAATTGCGAGAGTTTCCAGGATTATAAAGGAATTTTCTCTGATCGCTCAACTGGAGTTTTCAACGGAAAAGTTTTGGTAGAAAAAGAAGCTCAAAAAACAAACGCTTTTCAAAAAAGCAACAATATTTTATTGAGTGACAAAGCAACTATCAACGCAAAACCACAATTAGAAATTTTTGCTGATGACGTAAAATGTTCTCACGGTTGTACTGTTGGACAATTAGATGAAACAGCAATGTTCTACATGCAATCTCGTGGTATTCCTAAAAAAGAAGCAAAAGCTTTATTGATGTACGCATTCTCAAATGCCGTTATCGAAAGCATCAAAATACCAGAATTAAAACAACGTATTACTAAAATCATTGCCATGAAATTGGGCGTGAATTTAGGATTTGATTTGTAGAAAATTCAATAAATAAAAACCCCGATCAAATTTGATCGGGGTTTTTATTTACTGAATTATTTCTTCTAATAAACTTCTATAAGTCTTTAGTAATTTCATATGACGTTTTAGTTGCATATTCAACAATTTCATCTTCTTCAATTAGTTTCGAAAATTTAATTTTTTCCAAAAGCTTAACTGCATGATCATATTCTTTAAATAATGATTTTGAACTTGGTTTTCCTAATATAAGATCAAACCTCAAATTTTGATTTTTTGCATTTTCCTCTAAATCTATAAATTGTCCCAGATTTTTATACGCTTTCTCCGCAATACTTTTAGGTTCTTTTAGATCAAAACTTATTGGCTTTACAAGATTTAAACTTCCATTCTGCCAGGCATAATCAAAAGTAAAAACACTACCTGTTTCATTTTTTAATTGATAATCGATATAAAATTTTTTCTCATTTCGATTAATTCTTTCAAAATCTAAACCTTTTAAATTAGAAAAATACTTTTGTAATAATTTAGGCTCTTTAGGTTGATTACTAAAATGTTTGATGTCATCTATTAAAAATTTCTTTATGAGAACTTCTTCTATAAATTCATTGTGAAAATCATATTGCAAATTATGTTTGCATTCTGAGAATTGAAGAGAACTTGAATCTATTGCCAACAAATTTTTAGAAATAAAATTTCTTAAATCATTTACTTCTAATGAATGAAAAATATCATTCTCAATATGAGAAAATCTTTTAATTTGGAGTTCTATCCGTTTTAAATATTCTTTAATAGTTTTTTCAGGCACATTATCATAAATATATTTTATTCTGCTTAAATTTTTAGAGTAAGTAAACGAAAATTTCGAATTATTACTAAAAAACACAAGAATACCAATATTTATGCTTTCCTCGAGAAAAACATTATGTTTATATTTAAGTATGCAGTATTTATAGAAATCATTTTTCATTTTATTATCCCTATTAAATGGTTGCTAATGAATGTACTATTATTTTTTATCCAATTAAGATACGCAAATATTTTATCTTTTTCACCATATTTCACATCAAAACGGTCTAATTCATCAAAGATAAAATTAAATCTATTAACATTTACTGCTTTTAACAATTCAAAAAACTCAGCAAATAGATTATTTTTATTTTTTAGTTCCTTCAGGTGTCTTGTCAAAATATGCCTTTGATACTGATAATTTCTTAGGTAATTAAAAAAATTAGGGTCTTCACTTGAATTATTTATAAACGGAATTGTTAATTCATGATCAATAAGCAAAATGTTAGAGTCATTAATTAACAAGTTAGGCTTATCTCGATATCCACCTCTATCAGTATTAATAATTATATTATCAAATGCAAACAGATTTTCAATATCATAATCTTTTATAAATGACAAAGATACTAAAGGATTAAAAATTAAATACTGTCCATGATATTTACCGCAAAATTTGTACCCATCATCAATTTTATCTAAAAAATCTTTATCATAAAAATCAACCAACAAAGAATGATCAATTTTAATTAAAGCATATTCTGGAGATTCTAAATTAAACTCTTTACATAATTCACTTATAAAAATTTCTTTTGCAACAGTATAATTTTGCTCGATGTAGTCTTTTTTAAAAACCTTCATTACATACTGTGATACAACCTTATCTTCGTCAATCGCTGTTATTAATAATGGTTTAGAACTTCCTCCTTCGAGAACCCCATCAATACTTATAATTTTCAACTCCTGCATTCTATTTATATTTTCAAATTTTGATATATTATTTTCTAATCCAGAAGTATAAAAAATAGCTTTTTAAAACGCTAATATATAAATTATTATAGCAATCTATACAATTAGAAAAATATCACTCTATTTCTTCACACTCTCAATTATCCCTTTCAGAAACACATTAAAATCAAATCCAGGTTCTTCTTCCTTCACTCCCATTCTCACAATTACCATATCTAAAGACGGAATAATCGCTACCATTTGTCCTTGGTAACCACTGCAATAAAACATATCGCGCGGCACATCCGGGAATTTTCCTCCGGCGTTTAACCAAAACTGTGCTCCATATTTTCCTTCAGAAGTATTTGTTGGGGTTGCAGTATATTTTACCCAGCTTTCCTCTAAGATTTGTTCTCCGTTCCAATTTCCTTTATGAAGGTATAATAATCCAAATTTTGACCAGTCTCTTGGCGTTGCCCATCCGTAAGAGGAGCCCACAAAAGTTCCTGACATATCTTGTTCGACTATCATCGAATTCATTCCGATTTTGTCAATTACGGCGCTGTACCAAAAATCAAGATATTCTTGTTGTGTTTTGAATTGGCTTCTTAAAATTCGGGATAATAAATTGGTTGTTCCGGACGAGTAATTCCAATGCGTGTTGGGTTTAAACTGTGCTGGTTTATCCATTTGCACTTTCCCCATATCTTCTGCCTGAAAAAGCATTTTGGTTGCATCGCAAATCCTACTGTAATTCTCTTCCCATTCTAAACCAGAATTCATATGAAGCAAATCATTAATCGTGATAATCTTACGATCATCATTTTGCCATTGGGCAATTGGAGCTGGTTTATAAATATCAATTTTTCCTTGTTTGGCCAAAACACCAAAAGCAGAACTTGTGATACTTTTTGTCATCGACCAGCCTAAAATTTTGCTATCTTTATTAAAGCCAGTATCGTATTCTTCGGCTATCAATTTATCTTTATACAAAACCACAACGGCACGGGTTCTCTTTTTCTTTCCTCCATTTTTATCAAATGAATTATCAACAGCACCTTTCAATTTTGCATAATCAACATTTGAAAACGTAGTATCTTTTGGTTCATTATTCCCATAAGGAAAAGGAAGATTGTTGACTAATTTTGTTCTTTTTGGAAGCAAATACGGTTTCGAAACATCAAAATCTTCATTGATCAAAGTTGCTCCTAAACCTTCGCGATAAATAGCTTTTCTTTCTTTTAAACCATAAACCGAAGCCGTTGCAAACTTACCTGCTTCATCTATAGAATTTTTAGCCAAATCAATCATATCGATATCATTGTCCGTTTTCTGGATCAGGTCTAACGGTCGATTATCCATAAAATGGCCAGAAGCGACACTTTTGGCCGAGAAACCGGAAATCAGATCAAGTTTGGGATAAGTTGTAAATCCGAAATACAAAAATGCCAGAACTAAAACAAGAAGAAGCGCTTTGAGAAATTTTTTCATAATGATGTCAGCTATTTTTAATGCAATATAATTAATTTATGATCACGATATTATGATCGAATTTAGATTTCCATTTCATATAATTTAGAAAATCAAATCTAATTTTACAGATTCAACATTTAAGCCTGCAATTGATGGCACTATAAAAGGAAATTATCGAATTGCCGTAGAAACAAATTTAGTTTTAGTACTTTTGTAGATAGAATTTTTCTAAATAAGACATGCTAGATATCCAAAAAATAAGAGCTGAATTTCCGATACTTTCACAAAAAGTAAACGGAAAACCATTGGTATATTTCGACAACGGTGCAACTTCACAAAAACCGCAAATTGTGATAGATGCTGAAGTGAAATACTATCAGGAAATAAACGCCAATATTCATAGAGGTGTTCACACATTAAGTCAATTAGCTACTGATGCTTACGAGGTTTCTCGTGGCAAAGTGCAACAACATATTAATGCAAAATTTGCTCACGAAGTACTTTTTACTTCAGGAACAACACACGGAATCAATTTAGTAACTAACGGTTTTGCTGCGGTTCTAAAGCCTGGCGACGAAGTAATTGTTTCTTCTTTAGAGCACCACAGTAATATTGTGCCCTGGCAAATGTTATGCGAAAAAACGGGAGCAACTTTAAAAGTGATTCCGATGAACGAAGACGGCGAATTGATTATGGAAGCTTTTGATGCTTTGTTATCAGAAAAAACCAAAGTCGTTACCGTAAATCATATTTCGAACGCATTGGGAATCATCAATCCTATTAAATATATTATTGATAAGGCACATGCTGTTGGAGCGGCCGTTATGATTGATGGCGCACAAGCGGTTCCGCATTTAAAACCGAACGTTCAGGAATTAGATTGCGATTTTTATGCTTTTTCAGGTCATAAAATGTGTGGCCCAACCGGAACCGGAATTCTATACGGAAAAGAAGAGTGGTTAAACAAGCTTCCTCCTTACCAGGGTGGT
This sequence comes from Flavobacterium sp. LAR06, assembly GCF_041946075.1. NCBI lineage: Bacteria > Pseudomonadati > Bacteroidota > Flavobacteriia > Flavobacteriales > Flavobacteriaceae > Flavobacterium > Flavobacterium sp. LAR06. Next base: position 275,462 of record NZ_JAUTYT010000001.1, read on the forward strand.
GGCGAGATGATCAAAGAGGTTACTTTCGAGAAAACGACTTATGCTGATCTTCCTCATAAATTCGAAGCCGGAACTCCAAATATTGCTGGCGGAATTGTTTTAGGAACTGCAATTGATTATTTAAACAATATTGGTTTTGAGAATATTCAACAATACGAAAACGAATTATTAGACCATGCTACAAAACGCTTATTAGAAATTGAAGGCCTGAAAATTTACGGAACCGGAAAAAATAAAGCTTCTGTGGTTTCGTTTAATATTGATGGAATCCATCCTTATGATGTTGGTTCAATTATCGATAAATTAGGAATTGCTGTTCGTACTGGTCACCATTGCGCACAACCCATCATGAATTTCTTCTGTATTCCGGGAACTATTCGTGCTTCTTTCTCTTTTTACAATACTAAAGAAGAAATTGATGCGATGGTTGAAGCGGTAAAAAAAGCAAAAACCATGTTAAGCTAAAAAACACATTTTATGAGAATACTATCTTTATTACTCCTGACAATTTTCTTCGGAACAGGCTGTTCAAGCCAAAAACTTGCTGATATGACAACAACACAAATGGAATATTCTGCGGTTTCGAGAGGAGTCTACAAAAAGATCGTTGTGCAGAATAAAACAGTTTCGATTACCAATGGCAGAGATACACAACCGATAGAAAAGAAAATCACCGATACAAAATGGAAACAGATTGTAACAGAGTTTTCAAAAATTAAATTAGAAAGCATTCCAACCTTAAAAGCACCAACTGAAAAACGATTTTATGATGGCGCCGCAATTGGAAATTTAAAAATAACTCAAAATCAAAAGACCTACGAAACTACAGGTTTTGACAATGGTTTTCCTCCACAGGAAATAGAAAAATTGGTAAATTTGCTAGTTGATTTTGCTAAAGAATAATTATGACAATTAAAGAGATACAAAACGAAATAATAGACGAATTCTCAATGTTCGATGATTGGATGCAACGTTACGAGTATATCATCGAATTAGGGAAAAGTCTTCCGATAATTAATGAAGAGTATAAAACTGACGAGAATTTAATCAAAGGATGTCAATCTAAGGTTTGGTTACATGGTGAACAAAAAGATGACAAAATTGTCTTTACTGCAGATAGTGATGCGATTTTAACGAAGGGAATAATCGCAATTTTAATCCGCGCATTCTCGAATCAAAAAGCAGAAGACATCATAAATGCCGACACGCAATTTATTGACGAAATTGGCTTAAAAGAACATTTATCAGCAACCCGCGCAAACGGTTTGGTTTCGATGATTAAAAACATCAAAATGTACGCTTTGGCTTTTAATGCTAAGAATAACTAAATATGAAAATTAATCTTTGTTTATTATTTTTAATAGCAGTCAACTTTGTTTTTTCTCAAAATAAAGAAAAAGCAACACCGGCAATTAATTTTAAATATGAACAAAGACCAAACTGTGTTCTGGATAAAAAAGGATTATATGCCAGCAAACAATATTTAGAAGCAAATTTTCCTAATTTAAAATATGAACTTATTGAGAATAATCAACCATCAATAGGATTTATTGCCTTAAAAGAGTTCTCTAGAAATGATTTAAAGAAACTTACGGTTTTACTATCACATACATCACATAGTATTGAAGGATCATACGATCCGGTCAAAAACTATACAAAATTTGTAATCAAGTTAGATATAGACTATTTAAACAACTCATTCGCAGAAATTTTAAATACCAAATTTAAAAAACACAGTTACTCTTTAAAAATAGATTATAACAAGAAGAAAATTAAATATCTGTCTTCTGCTTCGGCATATGAAGAAACATTTGATGAAAGCGTGAAAGAAATCAAGTTTACGGCAAACAATTCTTTAAACGGGAAATATATTTATAAAACAAATAATAGAATTTACACAGATTCCGTAGAATTAAATGACGAATATAATAGTAAAATAACACCTTACATTTTATTCTCAAATACAGACCTTGGAGTTCAAAAAATAATCAATGTAGAATATACTATTGATTTAAAATCACATAGCAAATAAAAAATGGAACAAGAAATTGACACAAACGAATTAGGAGAATCAATCGTAAAAGTTTTAAAAGGCATTTACGATCCGGAGATTCCTGTAGATATTTACGAATTAGGATTGATTTATGACGTAATGGTAAATACAGATTACGAAGTAAAAATCTTAATGACATTAACGTCTCCAAACTGCCCGGTGGCAGAAAGTTTACCAAGAGAAGTGGAAGAGAAAGTAAAAACAATCGAATACATTAAAGATGTCGACGTTGAAATTACTTTTGATCCGCCCTGGAGTAAAGATTTAATGAGCGAGGAAGCAAAATTAGAATTAGGAATGCTTTAAAAAAAGTGTTCAGTTACAGGCTGATCACTAAAAACTGATCACTGTTTACTATAAAATTATGGAAGAAATCATCAATAAAGTTGCTAATAGTGTACTGGAAGTATTTGATTTGGAAGATTATTATCCAAAGGGAATACGTGTGCAAATTGACATTTCGCAATGGCTTTTAGAAGGTTTTTTGTTGCGCGAAAAAGACTTTAGAGAGCACTTAAAAAATCACGATTGGTCGCAATATCAAGATCAATATGTTGCTGTAAATTGCAGTACAGATGCAATTGTTCCGGCTTGGGCATTAATTTTAGTAAGTGTTCATCTGGCTCCTTATGCCAAGAAAGTTGTGAATGGAACTATCGAAGATTTAGATGGCAGTTTATATGAGGAAATCTTAAAAAACATTGATTATTCAGCATACAAAAACAAACCTGTCATCGTAAAGGGCTGTTCAAAAAAGCCAGTTCCAATGCGTGCGTATATTTTAGCTACTACATATCTGCAGCCTTTTGCCAGAAGTATTATGTACGGAGAGGCTTGTTCAGCAGTTCCGCTGTACAAAGAAACTAAGAAATAACTTTCTTTTACAAGCAATAAACCCTAAACCTTTTGACGGTTTTTAGTATATTTGTTAATACACTTCTAAACTAAAAACTATGAGAAAGCTAGCGTTATTACTTTTCGTTTTAGTAAATTTCACTTTTGTACAAGCCCAAAATACCGAAAAAGAGTTAATTCAGAATACTGAAAAAGCAGTAAAAAAAATTAACGACACTATTGAAGGAGAAGGTTGGAAGACAAAAGGGACGGTTTCACTTTTATTAAATCAATCGAGTTTTAATAACTGGATTGCAGGTGGAGAAGATAGCTTTTCCGGAACTTTGGGAATCAACTATGATTTCAATTACAAAAAAGATGACATAACCTGGGATAACAAAGTATTAGCTTCCTACGGATTATTGCAAACTAAAAACGCCGATTTCGAAAAAAAGACAGATGACCGCTTTGAACTGAATTCAATTGTTGGTAAAAAAGCTTTTGGTCAGTGGTATTACTCTTACTTTCTAAATTTCAGAACCCAATTTACAACTGGTTATGTTTATGGCCAGGATGCAAACGGAAAAGAAATCAGAACAGAAAACACCAAATTTATGTCTCCGGGCTATCTAACTACAGGTCCTGGTATTTATTGGACTAAAGATGCCAATCTTAAAATTAACTTCGCACCCTTAACTTCAAAATTTACTTTTGTAGACAATGCCTATACTTCAGGAATCGACCAAAATACTGGTTTACCTTATGTTGACGGAACCTATTTTGGTGTCGACGAAGGCAAAAGTATGCGTTACGAATTAGGTTTCTACGCTTCGGTTTACTACAAGCTAGCGATTATGACCAACGTAACGGCAGAAAACACTTTAAATCTTTACTCTAATTATCTGGAAGATCCTCAAAATGTAGATATTGATTACTCGTTGAATATCATCATGAAAGTAAACAAATATTTATCAGCCAATTTTTCTTTCCAGGCTATTTATGATGACAATGCTTATCAGGGTTTTCAAACCAGAGAAGTTTTTGGTTTAGGTGTTAATTTCGGATTCTAATCTGTCCATTTTACAGCAAAGAGCGTAAAGTTTTTTTTGAAAAACTTACTAAATAAAAAAGTTCGCAAAGCTACATGTTGATTTAGCTTTGCGAACTTTGTGTTATGATACCTGAATATAAAAATCTTTGTGCCCTTTGTGGTAAAAGTTTTTATTATTCCTCATCCTGTTCTTCTTCCTTCTCGATTGCATCTTTATAATCCGGATACAAGAATTTATTATAAGGAAATCTGGTAATATGAATTTGACGAACTGCTTCGTAAACCCTTTCTCTAAATTCCTCAAAGTTTTGTTTATTGGTAGCCGAAATGAACAATGCATTTTCTTCTCCCAAACGATGCATCCAGGTTGATTTCCATTCGTCAAGCGTATAATGCCTTGGCGTTTTCTCCGTCATTAAATCATCTTCATCAATCGTTAGATGTTTGTAGGCATCAATTTTATTGAAAACCATGATTACTGGTTTTTCATGTGCCTTAATATCCTGTAACGTCTGATTTACAGATGCAATATGATCTTCAAAATCAGGATGCGAAATATCTACAATATGCAATAACAAATCAGCTTCGCGAACCTCATCAAGCGTACTTTTAAAAGAATCTACCAATTGCGTTGGCAGTTTTCTAATAAAACCTACGGTGTCAGAAAGCAAAAATGGTAAGTTTTTGATCACCACTTTTCTAACTGTTGTATCCAGCGTTGCAAACAATTTATTCTCAACAAAAACGTCACTTTTACCAACCGCATTCATCAAAGTCGATTTTCCAACATTGGTATACCCTACCAGCGCCACACGTACCATCGCACCACGATTACTACGCTGAACACCCATTTGTTTATCAATGGTTTTGATTTTTTCTTTCAGTAACGAAATTCGGTCACGAACAATACGTCTATCCGTTTCAATCTCCGTCTCCCCCGGTCCACGCATACCAATACCCCCTTTCTGACGCTCAAGGTGTGTCCATAAACCAGATAGTCGAGGTAATAAATAAATACACTGCGCCAATTCAACCTGAGTTCTTGCATAAGAGCTTTCGGCTCTTTGCGCAAAAATATCCAGAATCAAATTGGTTCTGTCTAAGATTTTACAATCAATAATTTTAGAGATATTTTTTTGCTGTGAAGGCGACAATTCATCATCAAAAATTAAAGTCGATATGTCGTTTTCTTTTACAAAAAGATTGATTTCTTCAATTTTCCCCGTTCCCATAAAAGTCTTCGGATTCGGGCGTTCCATTTTTTGCGAAAAACGTTTGATCACTTCACCACCAGCGGTAAAAGTCAAAAACTCTAATTCGTCAAGATATTCGTTAAGTTTTTCCTCACTTTGATTTTGAGTCACAATACCAACAATGGCTGTTCTCTCAAAATTTATAACTTCTTTTTCTAACATAGCTTTGAATAAGGTGCAAATTTAATGATTTGTAGCACACTAACCCTTATAGAATATTCTTTTTAAGTTCTATTTAAGAGATTGTTGCTTTTTTTAAAAAACAAAACCATTTAGAAATTACTCTAAATGGTTTCATCCCACTGAAGATACAGTTTTTTATTCGTAAATAAATGTTTTTTCCGTTTTTACAATTCCGTTCTCCTCGATCTGAGTACAGAAAATTGGAAAGTTCAATTTGTTGTATTTATACTTTCTGCTTACAGCAACCAAAGCACTAGATGACGGACTAAAATTCAATTCGTTATTATAAGATATTGCTTCAAAGCTAAACTCCTCTTCATGATACGAGATCATCGGCACAATTACTTTGTAGTTATCCCCAAACAAACTCTGAACAATAAGTTGATCTACTGATTTTTTATCGTCAAAAGTATAAGTTTTAGAGATTTTATCTCCTACCAAACCTCTGTGTTTTATTACATTATCATTAGTATAAACATATTCAATTTTACCAATAATAGCTTTGTTTCTGTCACGTGAAGTACGTCTTACAATAATACCGTTTTCAACAATATATTCAATGTCATCAACTAAATTTTGATGGTTCGTACTTTTTTTAGTTGTCACTTTTATCCTTGCTCCTTCATATCCAAAAGACACCACTTTTGTAATATAATCAGGGCCTTCCTGATATTTTTTTACAAATTTCGTAATGTTGTTGTCTGCATCATAAGTGTAGTTTACAACCTCTTTCCAGTCGCTTCCCACTTTGTCTTTTACAGTCATATCCAACAATCCTGCTTTGTTGTAGAAGAAATGCTGTACAACATCTGAAGTGGTAATGGTTTGTATTTTACCATCTTTAAACACTACAGTTTTATTGATAATCTCACCATCTGTAGAGTTCTGATAGTTTGTTTTTACAATATTGATTTGCTTTAAACGGACAGGTGCAGTGTTGTCCTGGCTATGCACTAAGCATGGAAGTACCATCATCAGGATGGCGATCAAGTAGGTTCTCATAATTTTAATTTGTATTTGGGATGACCAAAATACAAAATTCCATCAAATTTTAACAGTTTAAATCTCAAAAAAAAATACACTATTAAATTATTCTCCAAAAAACCAATACTTTAAATTACTATCAAAAAAAATAAAACCTGCTTTTTGCCAAAATTTTTAATGTCATCAACCATAAAAGCGCCGTTTAATGTTTTATCTTTTCCTGAAGCAATGTATTTAAATGCAATATAAATGTTTCCTGAATAAGCAGTTAAATCAATTGCGCCTGAACTTATAAATGTGCTTACCGGTGTGGACAAAGAAGGGAGTTTTGCAGTCAGTTTTGTCCATTTCGCTTTGGCACTATTTGAGCCGTCAAAATTTTTTAAAACAAAACTTCTAAAGAATTTAAGGGCAAATCCGTTTTCAAATCATGTTGGCATTGATGACAAACCCGAAAAAAGTTGTTACTTCTTGAGCAAAATTTTGAATAAAAGGCAGAAAAATAAAAAACAGCAGGTAATTTTTTCTCATAAAGACAATTTACTTTTTGAATACTAATTTTTAAATTAAAACAATTTGAGCTAACAAAATATTTAATTCTAATTCAAAGAATAAACTGGTTTTGGTTAATTTAAAACCTGTTGAGACAAAATTTTTAAAATTCAAATATTAACAAAAAATTATATTTATAGGTTATTTCTTGTAAATCAATATCTGTTTTTAAAAAGAATTGAAAGAATTTTTATTGGGCAACTCTAATTTTAGAAACCATAAAAGCAATCAAAACCCCAAAAATTCCGATAAAGGCAAACGAAAATTGAAGTCCGAAATTTTGAGCAATATGTCCAATTACTGGAGGTCCCATTAAGAATCCGAGGAAACTAACACTTGAAACTATCGTTAAAGCTTCTCCTGGTGGAACAGTTGGGTTTTTTCCGGCCATACTGTAAACTGTCGGAACAATAGTGGCAACACCAAGACCAACAGCCATAAAAGCAATCGTACACGGAATAATATAAGGAAGAAAAACAGCTGTAAAAAGTCCGGCAGAAATCATTACACCACTAATTTGCATGACACGTTCGCGCCCAAATTTATTGATCAAGCCATCTCCTAAAAATCGTCCGCTGGCCATCATGATCATAAACGAAGTATATCCTAAAATCACCAATGGCCCGGGAGCTTGTACAATATCTTTAAAGTAAACCCCACTCCAGTCAAACATTACGCCTTCGCTGGCCATACTGCAAAAACCAATTACGCCAAGCCAGATTAAAGTGCTGTCGGGTTTTACAAATAACTTTTTCCCTTCGGAGGTTTTATGTTTGATTTTCTCTTTGGCTCTGACCAAAAATTTAAAATTAAAAGCAACCATCACCATTACAATAGCACCAACAATCATAAAATGGTGCAATGGCGATAGATTTAAAGCTAACATTCCCAAGCCGACCAACGCGCCCGTGAATCCGGCGAAACTCCACATGCCGTGAAAAGAGGACATGATTGTTTTTTTAAAAAGTACTTCGGTATAAACGCCTTGTGTGTTTACAGCAATGTTGGCTAAATTTCCAAACAATCCAAACAAAAATAAACCTACAGACAATTGAAAGGCTGTGGTTGCCAGACCTAAATTGGCCAGACACAAAACATACATTATTAAGGAGAAAACTAAAATGCGATGACTCCCGAATTTGGTTACCATTTTCCCAGAAAAAGGCATAATGACCAATTGTCCCATTGGCAAGGCAAAAAGTATAGAACCCAAATCACCTTCGGTTAAATGCAAAGCGGTTTTTATGTCCGGAATTCGGCTTGCCCAGGTTGCAAAACTTAACCCCATTCCGAAATAAAACATTCCCACAGCAAAACGAATTCGGTTTAAATAAGAAGCTTTAGCTTCTCTATAGACTTTCTTGATTTTCCCCTTAGTTTGGAAAAGTGATAATGGATTGAAGTTGATCAAAATGATGGATTTTTTATTTGCTACTATAAAAATACAAAAAATGTACTTTACACAGTAGCGAAGACTACCAGTTCCTAAATTTATAACGTTATATGTTTATAAATTCTTTGTGATTGTCCCCGGATTTGACAGGTCAAACAGATTAACGCAGATTACATATAGTCTTTGGCAATAAAAAAAATTGCCACGAATTTCCACGAATTATCTTACCCTCAAAATGAGAAAATTAGTGTAATTCGTGGCAAACAAAAATCTGCGTTAATCTGTTTGACCTGTCAAATTCGTGGGCTAATTTTATTTACAAATTAATTACTTTCTGCTGTGCGTTACTTGCAATAGCAGCTTCAATAATCTGCATTACTTTTACACCATCTTGTGCGGTAACGGGTTCTGTTTTGTTGTTTGCGATGGAATCATAAACGCCATCAAAAAAGGAAAAATAATTTCCCTGAAGGGTTGGTATTTTTTCATGGACTACTTCTCCATTGATTTCTGTATGTAAAAGCCCTTGTAAAGCTTCCGATTCCGTTCCCCAAGATTCTAAATTTGGTTTTTTACCGAGTTTTAATTCATCTTCCTGAACATCACCGCGCGGTTTTAAGAAAGAACCTTTTTTACCGTGAATCGTATAGGCAGGATTGGCTTCTCTCACAAAAAACCCGGCTTTTAGCCTCACCCTCAAATTGTCATAAATCAACACCAAATCGATCCAGTCGTCTACTAAAGAATTTTCTCTGGTATAGCGAATGTCTCCAAAAACCGATTTTGGCGAACCAAACAAACAAACTGCCTGATCGATTAAATGCGGCCCCAAATCTTTCAGGATTCCTGCTCCGTCATTGGCTGTTTCTTTATGCGCTTTTGGGCTTAATATTGGATTGTATCGGTCAAAATGGAATTCGGCTTCGACCAAATCTCCCAAGACACCATCTTTAATTACTTTCTGGATTGTTTTAAAATCACTGTCCCATCTTCTGTTTTGGAACACGGCTAGTTTTAATCCTTTATCTTTGGCAATTGATGCTAATTCTTCGGCTTCGGCAACTGTAGTTGTAAAAGCTTTTTCGACCACAGCATGTTTTCCGGCTAAAAGCACTTTTTTAGCATATTCATAATGGGTTCCAACAGGTGTGTTTACGATTACCAAATCGACATCATCTACTAATAAATCATCAATTGAAGGATAACTTTTTACATAGGGATAATCTTCCTGAATCAGGTTTTTGCTTCTTTCCCAGGAACCTAATAATTCAAATCCTGGATGAATGTCTAAAAATGGAGCGTGAAAAACTTTCCCCGACATTCCGTATGATAATAGTGCTGTTCTTATTTTTTGCATTTTGTGTTTTTTTTCCGCCACGAATTATATATTCACTAAAAAATAATTCGTGAATTCGTGGCTAATAATTATTTTATTTTAGCGCGTTCGTATTGCTTTGGCCATTGAATATCGTCGTTTAAATCTCTCGCGAAATCTAACGGCAAGTTAGGATTTCTAAGTGATTCTCGGGCGAATAAAACTAAATCCGCTTGATTGTTATTTAGAATTTCTTCGGCTTGCACTGCATGTGTTATTAAACCAACCGCTCCTGTTAAAATATTGGCTTCTTTTTTGATTTTTTCTGCAAACGGAACCTGATAGTTGGGATGTAACGGAATTTGCTGCTGTGAAACCAATCCACCAGACGAAACATCTATTAAATCTACTCCTTTTTCTTTTAAGATTTCAGAAAGTTTTACTGATTCTTCCGGACTCCATCCACCTTCTGCCCAGTCTGTTGCTGAGATTCTAACAAATAAAGGTAAATCCGAAGGCCATTCGGATTGAACAGCTTCTGCAATTTCTAAAGTAAAACGGATTCTGTTTTCAAAACTTCCTCCGTAGGCATCGGTTCTGTTATTAGTTAAAGGAGAAAGAAACTGATGCAGCAAATAACCATGCGCGCCATGAATTTCTACAACCTGATAACCCGCTTCAACTGCTCTTTTGGTTGCTGATTTGAAATCAGAAATCACTTTTTGTATTCCGTCCTTATCTAAAGCTTCCGGAAGAAACGGTTCGTCATCATGATACGGAATAGCGCTTGAAGAAACCGTCTGCCATCCGCCCTGAGCGAAATCTAATTTTTTATTGCCTTCCCAAGGAGCAGAAACACTTGCTTTTCGGCCGGCATGCGCCAACTGAATTCCCGGAATTGAATTTTGAGAAACTATAAATTGATTGATTGTTTTTAATTTCTGAATGTGTTCGTCTTTCCAGATTCCCAAATCCGCAGGAGAAATTCTGGCTTCGGGAGAAACAGCTGTGGCTTCCTGAATTATCAAACCCACGCCTCCGCTGGCACGGCTTCCTAAATGAACCAAATGCCAGTCGTTTGCGAATCCGTCAACTGCTGAATATTGACACATTGGCGAAATAACGATTCTATTTTTTAATGTAATTTTTTTTATAGTAAGTGGAGAAAATAATAATGAAGCCATATAGTGTAACTTTTAATGGTTTTAGGCTACCAATTAGGTACGATAGCATATAAAAAAGTAAAGTTACAGCATCTTAATAAAAGGAGAAATCTAAATGTTTATTAATTAACAAACATTTAAAACCTTATGTCTTATATTGCGCTATCAAATTAAAATAGAAACGTTACTTTTGTGCGTTAAATTACGAACTAAAAATACAAAATGGATATAGTTATCAAACTCTCTCAATTTCTATTGAGTTTATCTTTACTTATTATTCTTCACGAATTAGGGCATTTTATTCCCGCTAAATTATTTAAAACCAGAGTCGAAAAATTTTACTTGTTTTTTGATGTTAAATATTCGCTTCTAAAAAAGAAAATTGGCGAAACAGAATACGGAATTGGTTGGTTGCCATTGGGAGGTTATGTAAAAATCTCAGGAATGATCGACGAAAGTATGGACAAAGAACAAATGGCGCTTCCACCTCAACCGTGGGAATTCCGTTCTAAACCGGCCTGGCAACGTCTGATCATTATGTTAGGTGGTGTTACAGTAAACTTTATATTGGCTTTTATTATATATATAGGAATGGCTTTTGTTTACGGTGATACTTATGTAGCTAATGCCGATTTGAAAGATGGTGTTTGGGTAACCAATCCTGCAATTGAAAATGCGGGGATTAAAACAGGTGATAAAATCATTGCTATTAACGGTAAAAAAATGGATCGTTACGATGATATCGCTAAAAACCTGTTCATGGCTAGCGAAGTTACTGTAGAGAGAAACAACGAAATCAAGACAATTAAGTTTCCTATTAACATTATTAATAAGATTAGTAACTCCGGAGTTAAGCGTTCTTTAGTAGAGATGAGAATTCCTTTTGTAGTTGCAGGATTTGAGGAAAACTATCCAAATGCTAAAGCTGTAAAAACTGGAGACATACTAACGCACATCAATGGAGTTCCGGTAAAATATGCTGATGAAGTGGCTTCTCAGTTTAAAAATTTTAGTGGAAAAACTATTGCTGTAACAGTAAAAAGAGGAGATAAGGTTGTTCAGAGTACGCTAAAATTCAATAACAAATCAAAATCCGGAGTATATTATGCTCAAAGATTACCGTATTCTAATCTGGAGAAATTGAATCTTTACAAGATCAACCGTCAAAAATTTAGTTTTGCGGAGTCAATTCCGATTGGAATTAAAACTGGTGCCAACGGATTAGTTGAGTACGGAAATCAGCTTAAAACAATCTTCAATCCAAAAACAGAAGCTTATAAAGAAGTGGGTGGATTTGCGGCTATTTTCAACATTTTTCCAAACACCTGGAGCTGGGAAGCATTCTGGTCAATCACCGCTTTATTGTCAATTATGCTTGGAGTTATGAATTTATTGCCAATTCCGGCCCTTGATGGTGGTCATGTGATGTTTTTATTGTACGAAATAATTAGTGGTAAAAAACCAAGCGATAAATTCCTTGAAAACGCCCAAATGGTTGGTTTCGTTCTACTTATAGCACTGCTTTTATTTGCTAACGGAAACGATATTTACAAAGCGATTGTCAAGTAAAAAAAATAATTAAAAAAAGAGTTAAAATATTTTTGGTAAATTAAAAAATCGACTATATTTGCACTCGCTAAAAAGAGCAACAACTTCCTCCTTAGCTCAGTTGGTTAGAGCATCTGACTGTTAATCAGAGGGTCCTTGGTTCGAGCCCAAGAGGGGGAGCAACTTTTTTTAGCAAACATATTTACCTTTAAGGTGATTCCTCCTTAGCTCAGTTGGTTAGAGCATCTGACTGTTAATCAGAGGGTCCTTGGTTCGAGCCCAAGAGGGGGAGCTTATTAAATACCACTTACGAAATGTAAGTGGTATTTTTTTTGCGCTAAAGTCAAGCACAATAAGCTTTCGCAATAGATTAATTCAATAAAGCATGGATCAAAACGTAGATCTGGATCATACGCAAAAGTTGGAGATTAGGCAAAATATTAAATAATCTGACAAGAAAAGCTCTATATTTCGTTTTTTAAATCATGATCTACAGCAAATAATATGCTGATTTCATTTAACAGTTCAAATTCATCAATTGGAAATAATTGCAAGGCAATTCCAAGTATAAGCCCCACATCAATTGAACGGTTTTCAATTGTAATGGGAATTTCAGCCCCGTCATGATCCAAAGCAACAATACATAATTTCAATAAGTTTCTAATAACCGAGGCAAGTTCGTAGTAATCGTATACTTTTATTTCAGCAGTGTGAATATTGCGTTTGTCCTCTGTTGCCTTCAAAGTACTGAGACAGCTAGAAGTTAATCTCTTAATAGTCTCCAGGATTTTAATTTCATCAGTTTGCATAATCTTTATTTTTAAATTGATTAATTTTATCAAATAACAATGTATCAAACTTGCTTCAAGCTTAATACTACTCCATCTTCAATAACCAGGTTTTGTAATTCACACATTAGTTTCTCAACTATAACATTCATCTGAGAAGCCTCTTCTCTACCGATCTTTGACAACTTATGATGAAGAGTCATATGCTTGTCTAAATAAGGAAAGAAATCTGTCCAAAACTGCTCTATTAAATAATTATACTTACGCAAGTCCGAATCAACATAGATACATAATTGCCATAAAGTTTGATTAGAAACATAATTTGGAATGTAATAGTTTTTTATGAAAATGTATGTTCTACAAAAGGACATGAAAAATATTGCAAAAAAATATTCTAACCCTTGATAGTTTCCCCTAGTATTACTAGCTATGGCAAAAAATTGCAAGGCAATATCTTTGGTAGCCTTACAATAAAAATGCAAATCAAGTTTAGCTAAGGATATTTTATTGCGTTACAGAATCAATCTGATCAGCTTTCTTGATTTTCTCAACGCCTCTTTCTCTTATAAGCTCCCCTGCATCGAGCATTTTGATTAAATGAATATAAGGTGTAGTCAGGTCGGAGTCAGGATCTCCAGCAAAAGGAGACAATGAAAGCTCAGTGATTTCACATAAGAAAAATTCAAACTGTTGCAACGTCCTCTTTTCAAATGCATTTTGAAGCACCAAAAAAGGATTATCGAATTCTTCCTTGGTTAAAGAAGAAAGATGAAATACTGTTTCACAGCGGGATGACTCTTTCACTTTCCATTTATTACCTTTTTCTTTTAGGCAGTAACACACTTTGAGAAATGACCAAATAGCAGTATAAAAAACAAAAACATTGCAAGGCTTGTCCTGATGGTAGACTTTTCTTTTAAAGGAGTGAAGTACAGCTTCACTTAAATTCTGTTTATAATAATCAAGATGAGCGAAGTCAAAAATGGCGTCAAATGCCTCAAATGGATCTCTTGCCACAAACCCTGCCCAAAACCTTGTTTCGAAGGATATTTTATTCTTTTTCATAATGGAGGATTTAAAATTGAAAAGCGAAGTTCCACTCTTTCAAAAGGATAATCTATTCCAAAAGCGGATATATTATCTGACAAAAGGGATATTTTACAAGATATTTTTTCTATCTTTGAAGGTCAAAATTTTTAATCCAAATGGCTTTACCTTTGAGCCTTCAGAAAATTTCATTATGGAACAGAAAATACATCAGGGAAGAAACGTAAAACGCTTCAGAGAAATGCTTGGTATCAAACAGGAGGCATTGGCTTATGATCTAGGAGAAGAATGGAATCAGAAGAAAATTTCTATGCTGGAGCAAAAAGATGTAATTGAAGATGCTCTACTAAAACAAATCTCAAATTCATTGAGAATTCCTGTTGAAGCTTTTCAGAATTTTGATGAGGAGCAGGCGGTAAATATTATATCTAATACATTTTCAGATTTTAAAGATGGAGCGTCTGCAATTAATCTTCATCCGACATTTAACCCAATAAAAGAGGTTTTAAAACTACACGAAGAAAAAATCGTGTTATATGAGCGTATGTTGAAAGAGAAAGATGAAATGATGGCAAGGCTTGAAAAACTGATCAATAAATAATTTCTTATTTAGTTAAATGGAATATAAAAAAGACTATCACTTCCATGATAGTCTTTTTTCTTGCTCAGAGAACACGTGGAACTATTCTTTCGCAATTCTATTATTTGTGTTTTTACTTTCAAATAACACCATCATCTCATTGGCTTTTTCTATTTGGCCTGTCTCTTTCAATGACTGTGCATATCTATAATAATAAGACGCTTCTGAATTTGGAGCCATCTCCAATAACTGTGCATAAAATTTGGCAGCCTCTGTCATTTCGCCATTAAAATAATGTTTATCTGCTACCTTTTTGAGCATATCTGGTGAAGCATAACCTTTGTCTACCACTTTCATATACGTTTTGGTAAGGTCTACAGTAAGGTATTTTGCTTTTTGGGCTGGTGGGATCACCTCAACTTTCACGGGTTTTATGGTTATAACGGTGTCCTTAATGTTTTTGGAGAGCATTCCAATTTCCGTTGGTTTTACTTTTGCTTTTCTATATACTGGTGTTACGGTTCTTGTATTGTTTGGCCCAAGATCGTATGTATTTACCATATCAAGTTTTGAAACATCGTACTTGGTCACCCTTCTTCCAAAGGACATATTAATGGTTTCCACTACATGATAGTAATCCAATACAAGATCATCACCAGCTTTGTTGTCAGTTTGTGAATGTGCATTTGCTATCGGCGCAATGACAGGAGCGTTTGAAGTAGCACGCTGTGCAAAACAGCTCAAAGAAAAAACACATGCAATTGTTGTAATTTTAACTGCATAAGTTTTCATGTTGATTAGATTAATTTATTCTGAATACTAAAATATTATTTAAAGGTACTTATAGTTCCTTTTTTTATTTTATTATACCCATGAACAACCTTAAAAACCGTTAAAATACTGTTTTTCAACAACAAAACACATCAAATAGCTTGGAATTAAAATAATGCGAAAAGCATGTCCTGCTATTTTTTAACTATTTCAACTTAAAACAAAAAGCGTCGCAATTTTACTTGCAGCGCTTTTTCTATTTTAAAATAAGTCTTAAAACTAAACCCCTAATTTCTTAGCAAGGTCGGTTGGAATTCCGCCTTTGTTTACCATTAAGGCAGTTGTTTTATATTTCACAAAATTTTTGGTTACAAACAAGAAACCTTTGTAGTCGTTTGTTTCTCCCCATGAATTTTTTACAATATAATATTCCCTTCCAGTCTGATCTTTTGCAAGACCGATAATATGCATTCCGTGGTCGTCTGTTGTAGCGTAATTGTCGAATGCAGCCTGACGCATCTCCGGAGTAATTTCCGGCTCTGGTTTTGGTCCGTTAAACATGTCTGCTTTTTCTTCAGCAGTCATATCATCAACTTTCTTAGTCGGAACATAGGCTACACCATTTTTCCAGCTAAAGCTTTTCTCACTTACATCAGTTGCCCATGCTACCGTATACCCTTTTTTCAAAGCGTTGTCAATAACATCGGTCATATCATTTACCTTTACGTTATAAACCTGATCAAATGACCAGTTGTCCGGCACCATCATAGTTGTTTTTTGGTAATATGGAGCAGTTGTAAAAGAAGACATTTCTACATATTCATCAGGATTAATTCCAACCACTTCTTTCGCAAAAGATTGTGGCGTATAATTTTTTCCTTTGTATGTAAAGTTATCCGGCACTTTTCCTAAATAAGAATCGATTACTGCAGCATATGCTTTTTGCCAGTTTGGCGTTAATTCTCCATTTGGATTTTTAACTACAGCAGCCAAAACACCTTCGATAAGCGCTGCCATTTCACCAAATTTATTTTTATCCGTTCCGTAGTTTAATCCTGTATAAACTTCTCTCGGAACGGTTCCGTACTTTTTGTACATGTTGATTACGTCATGCAATGCACCTCCGTCACCAAGAGTTACAGCACCATGCATACGCACATAATTAATCCCTTTTTCGACATACACATTTCTAGCGGAATAAATCTGAGACAATTCTACAGGTTGTTTTCCTAAACGAATCATTTCTGATTCTAAAAAGGAGTTTGTAGAATAACTCCAGCACGTTCCTGAAGAACCTTGTGTTTTTACCGAAGTTGTCCCCAGGTTAATTTGCTCTGTGAATTTAAAGTTCTCTTTACTTTTTTCACTCGCATTCATTTTTAGTGAATTCACTAAAACGTCTTGTGCAAAACAGCTGCTCACACCAACCAAAAATGCTGATGCTACGAAAACTGATTTCATCGTAATTTTATACATAATCAATGATTTAAATAGTTAACTTATTAGTAACCTTTAATTAATTTTTGTTACAAAACAATTAAATATTAGCTAATAAAACTAACGCTTTGCCGTTAATTTTTACACAATGTTTTTATTAATCTATAAAAACTTACAAAATACGCAAAAGAGAAATCAACTGGAAAATGTGTCAAATTAGATAATGTGTCAATTAAATAATCAGATAATTTTTGTTGCTGTTGTTGAGAGGGAGTACAGAGATAAATTTTATGAAGCCTGGTATTGGCGCAAATAGCTTGTTGCGTATAATTTTCTATCGCATCCAATTGCTTCCAAAAACTATGTAATAGGCCCATTGTTCAGGCCCTTTTGCAACATCGACTCCCATACGTAATTTGAATTTTCGGGCCAGTAAATACCGAAAACCAGTTCCGTAACTGTATACAACTGGTTTTGCGTAAGCCTGGTCCCAATCGTTAAAAGCGCTTGCCAGACCACCGTAAGCCATAAGGCTCCATCTTCTGTATAAATCCCATCTAAATTCACCTTCTGTAACTATACTTGTTCTTCCCATGTATCTGCCAGCAGGAATTCCTCTTAAATTGATTCCCGGCAAGAGATAAAATGGTGGACTTCCAAAGGCCTGTTTACCTTCAATCCTAAGACCTCCGATTAATTTTTCTGCAAGTGGATAATAACCAATCGCCGATAAATTAACACGCCAGGCATTATAATCAGAGCCAATGGCTTTATCTGACCAGAAAAAATCAGATTGTACTCGAATTCCCTTATCGGGAGTAAAAATATTATCGCGTCCATCAAACTGAAGCGCACCTCCTAACTGACTGACCAAACTATTTATGTCTTTTGGCTTAACAAAAGAAGGCGGGAGATTCAGGTTTAAATCAGGTAAAGTTATATCTGAATTTAGCAATAAATATTGCGGCCCGGCACTCCATTTTGCATTCCTAAATTGTTTTAACCACTGCGTATAAAACATAGTGGACCTAAAATTAAGTTTAAATTCCTTATCGTCTCCATTTGGCAGGTTTTCATAAAAAGACAGATTCAAATCGCCATATGCAGCAAATACACGATATAAGATTTTTGGTTTTATTAAAGTACTGGAACGAAATGCTCCTGCCATCCAGCTTTTATTTCCGGTATACATCCCAAGTCCTCCGGTAATATCAGGATTTATAAAACGTTTTTTACCGTTTTCATCAACTACGGGCGCATGTTTTTTAAGAAAAACAGGAGCAACAGCAACACCAATTCCACCCAAAGCAGGCTCAGTTATGATTGATGGAATTACAATAAAACCGTGTGCATAAATGATGTAGTCACTTAAATCAATCGCGTGATCTAACGAATCCCTTAAACTAATATGACGTTCTTGCCCTATAATTACATTCAATGATAAAAGAAAAAAAACATTTACGAGAACTATTTTCTGGAAGAGTTTTGTATTTTTCATATTAGAATCTCGTTACTATTATATTTAAACCGACGACAGAGAATGCGTTCAAGAACATTTCCTGACCACTATATTGTTTGTCTTTCTTTAATCGTTTTCATCATTTCTGCGTTAAAAATTAATAAGATCCGACAAAACGAAACACTCTACAAACTTTATTTTTTCTAGTTTATAGATTGTTTTAAATAATAAGTAGTTGCTTTTTCAGGATTTATTCTAATTACTTTAAAATATTCTGAAGGCGATTTTCCGGTATGTTTGATGAATGCTCTAAAACAGGTCGTTCTTGATTTAAAACCAGAACCCCATGCCATTCCTTCAAGAGATAAATCTTTCCAGTCCGGATCGTTTATTTTTTCTTTGAAATATTCAATTCTTTTCAGGTTTACGTAATCCTGAAAATGAAGATTGAACTCTGAATTAATTAAGTTTGAAAGATGATGTACCGATATTCCGGTTTCTTCAGCAATATCCCGAATCACTAAATCTTTCTTCAGAAAAAGCTCTTTTACAGCAAATATGTTTTCTAATTGGGCGAGATATAATTGTTTTTTTTCTGTCGTTAATTCTTTCACTACCGGCAGACTATTTTTTGTCTCATTTGTTTTAATGATCACCAGGTGACTTTCTTGCTGGTCAAAGTCAAAATTCTCATTTACTTCATTACTATCATTTACCTCTTCTATTTGATTTGCATCATAGAAAATTTGCGGCTTAAAATAAAGCCATCCAACTGTAAAAACAAGCACCGAAGAAATCAGGATATAACATGAAAAGTCGATACTATCAACACGGTTTACTAAAAAATAATGTACAAAAAGCGTCGAAAATAAAAACAAGATCATCAAATTATAAAGTCGGATCCAGCTTAAAACCTTTATTCTGTTAAAGTGATCTGCTTTGAATTTTTTCAAATCGTAGTTCAAAATCATCATAGTCTGGCAAAAAGCATACATCAGCCAAATTGTTAGACTTAGCATCGAAAACGGGCTCTCTATTCTAACTGCCAAATTATTAATGATGGGAAGATCAAAATAGCTGTCCACCCATACAATTAGTGTTAAACTAAAGTAGAAGATAAAAGGCAGGAAATGCATCCAGTCGTACTTTCTAAATATCCTGTCTGAAAACAAAACACTTCTTACATATAAGAAAGCAGAAGGTGCTACTAAAAACAGAAAAGATTTTGTGATCATAAACAGATCAGGAAAGGTCTTAAAAGTATTGGCCGACATGTAAAAATTATAAACGCTCACAATTGCAAGACTGAACAGAAATAGCCCTAAAAAGAAACTTTTTGAATAGTTTTTCTTTGAAAAAAGAACCATAAATGATGTTGCAAATCCAACTATTGTGGCTACAAAAAAGAAAAGAGAGAGTACTATATCGAGCATATTTTCCGGCTTAAATTTTAAAAGGTATTCTTTTAATGTTATTTAAAAGAACTGACTTGGGGTCATTGAAAAGGCTATACTTATTTGCCGAAACAAATAAGTATAAAGGCCCTTATACATTAAATTTATAAGCTATAAACTAGTCAACTATTTTTTGGCTAATCCCGGAGGAAAACCTTCCAATATTTTTTTAATTGCACCATTGATAAATTCTTCCGGATTATCAGGTTTGCTGTCAATTTGAGCATTCCCAATTCCCTGCCAAACCAGTTTACCTGTTTTGGTAGATACGATATCAATTATCAATGAACCATCAACATAATCGTAAGTATTAAATGTTGTTGAGCCACCGCCCATCATGGCACCACCTCCCCAATATCCATACGGACGGTACATACCGCCATAACCATAGAAATTAGTATCGGCTGTAACTTGTGTTTTATTTTTTAGGATGGATACCGCATTTACTTTTAAGTCCGCATTAGAAGAGGATTCTGTAAAGCCTTTTGCAGTCATTTCGGCACGAATTGCTTTTGCAACACGATCAACATTAAGTTGATTTACCTGACCTTCCTGAGCTTTCAAATCATAAACAGTGAAAGTTCTGTATTCGCCAAAATTAGCTGAATGGTCATAATCAGTAGTTACTTTAACAGTTGGAGAACAACTGATAAGCAATCCCAATACAAAAAATGGGATAATTCGAAGATTCTTTCTTTTGATATTCATTTTGTGGTATTTAGATTAATGATTAAATTCGTTTCATGCGACATTATTAAAATCATGATCAAATCTAGCATGAAAGGTAAATCATGTTAAATAGTTAATAATAAAACACAACTCCTTATATAACAATTCCTTACTATACTCTCAAAGATAAATCATTTTATTTAATTAACATAACAGAGTGGATAAAATTCTTACTTATTCTCCGCACTTTATTCTAATACAATTTCTCCGTTTTCTAACGCTATGTAACTTATTTCAATAGTTATTTTGCGAAATCAGCAACCTGCCTTCTTTAATTGCTTCGAGCATTTTTATGAAAAAAGTTTTATTTTACTTCTTTAATATCATCCATTTTCCAGCTTTTATCAAAATAAGCCTGAGTTGGCCCATAAAAACGCATGTATGTAAACCAGTGTTTTCCCGGTAAAGTCTGAACCCAGTTTTTCTCTTTTCCGGCTGGCGCTTTTGGTCCGAAATACAAATCGACAGAACCATCAGCATTTTTTATTAAATCCTTACGGGAAGATAAATCGGCATTTTTTTGAGGATTATCAATCAGACAGCGTGTCGCTACATCGTAAATCGTAATCGACCAGAAATTTACTGCCGGAGGGTTTGCCGGCACATTCAATGTATAATTTTTTCCTCCATCGAGCCAGTTTCCTGTATTATCAAAATAAGAACCTAAATAGGCCTGACCCACATTTGGAATTTTGGTAATCATAGCTTTTGAATACGTAACGGCTTCATAGAAATAGGAAGTTCTTTCAAAAAACTCATCATAATTATCCGCATGTTGTGACGGATCTTTGATAATCATAACGTAATCCCATTTTTTGTCCGGCCAGTGTTTCACGTCTTTAAAACGTTTTTCGAATGAATTTGCCATTGCCATTTGCTGTCCTTTCTCTGCAGCAGCAATTAAAATTTTCTTTTGACGCTCATCCGGATTAAAAGGTTTTCCTTTTTCAATACCCAAATTTCTAAGCCACGCCATAAAAAAACGATCACGTTCTTCTACAGGTTCGTTTTGTAAAATGGCATGAAGCCGTTCCCAATAAGCAATTCCGGTTGGCTGAATTCCGTACCATTTTTTACCGGCTGGCGGACTAATTACTTTAGTTGGCACAGGATTGGCGCGTTTATCATACGGATATATTTTTACCTGTTTTACCAATGTTTCTGTTGTTTTTGGATCAGGATCTAAAGCTCTAAAACCAAAAAACATATTTACCGTCGTACAAGGAACTACAAAATATCCTGCTGGTTTAAAGTCCTTCATAGTCGGCGGTACCAAAATATATTTCCCTCCCTTTCCTTTATCTGGTCCCATCTCACCAATAACAGCCTGCTCACGCTGCCAAAAATCTCCCAATCCTCCAGCGGTATGTCCCGCAGGCATTTCGATAACCGTTGGCCCGTTTGCGGCAAGGTCTATGAATGATATAATATAAGGAGTCGTGGCATTCCCTGTCAAAATACCAAGACGATCATTATAGCTATTATAAAAAATAAGATCATTACTCGTTGCATTAAAGGTTTTGTATTGAATGTGCTGCCATTCGGCGAAAGCCACAATCGGTAATCCCCACAAATAACATTGAGTTGCCTGTTGAAAATCCATTTCGTCAAATAATTTCGGAATAGATTCTTTTGAGGGCAATTCTCCATCCATTTTTATTTCAGTTCCAGAAGTTAAAACTGATGTTGAAGCAACATTTTCTGTTTCCGCTTTTTTACATCCAAAATTTAAAATAAGAGATGAAAATGCGATAATAATGAGACATTTGTTTTTCATAATACTGTATAATTAAATGCTGAAATTTAAATTTCCTGAATTCCGGTTTGTATTTATTTCACCTCTTCAACATCTCCCATCTTCCATGTCTTATCAAAAAATCCTTTTTCCGGTCCATAAAAACGACCCAGCAATTCGAATTTTCTTTTCGAATCAGTCGGAACCCAATTTGATTCTTTTCCTGCGGGAGCAGTAGCACCAAAATAAATATCCACAGAACCGTCTGCGTTTTTTTGAAGTCCTGGACTTGTAGAAGCACGACTTGAGTATTTCGTCCCCAAAATCAAGGCATGTGTCTCACGGTCATAAGCTGTAAAAGACCAATATAATTTTACGGGAACTTTAGCAGGCAAATGAAGCTTATACAATTTTGAACCATCAAAAGACTGATCGTTATCGTCTTTAATAGACATGAGATAAAACTGCCCGGTTCCTAATTTTTTAGCACTGAAATAAGCCATAGAATAACTTATCGCCCTTTCGTCAACAGGATAAAGATTAGGAGCGAGATAATTTGACATGATGGCTTTGACTACATCCGGAGATGCTGGCAGAGCCCAATTTGTACCATCATAAAAAGGAGGTGTAAATATCTTTTCATATTTTTTATCAATCCAGTTGTGCGCATCTTTAATTGCTGCACTTAAGATTTCCTGTCTTCTCGCATCTGCCTGAAAAGTTTTTCCTTTTTCTATTCCGATAGATTTTAACTGATCTATCATAAGCAAATCTCTTGTTAGCCAAGGTTCTCTTTGTACAAACTGATTTAAGACTTCAAAGAAATGTACACTGTATGGAATTGTATTGCTAAAATCAACATTGATCAAATCTACAAATATTGTTGCTGGTGGATTATCGGCTTCAGAAAGCGGATAAATTTTTACTTTTTTTCCGTACTCAACTGCTCTTTTTATATCGTTAGGACTTCCGTCTGTTAAATTCGATCGAAGTATCGCAAAACCTGTGTAAGTAGAAGATTGAAGCGGAATATAACCTATCGGTGGAATATCTTTATAATTGGGTGGTAAAATAAGGTACCTCCCACCTTTACCTTTATCTAGTCCCGCAGGGCCAATATCTTCAATAGCGGTTTGCCAGCCATCATCTACGCTACCGGTTAAAGACGAAACTCCTTCTACGGCCGGAATTTCTAAAACCACCGGTCCTTGTCTGGTGTCGTATAGCGGATTGATATAAATTACATCCGGGTTTGGAGTCAGCGTCTGGTTTTTGGAACTGATTAATCCTGACCAATAAACAATCTGATTATAATCTCCCTTTGCTTTTAAAAGACTTTCATGCAGCAATTCTGCATTAACGGCAGGCATTCCCCAAATCACCGCTTCGATTGCCCGATTGTAAACTATTTGCTCTTCAAAATCAGCAGGTTTAAAAGTTGCTGTTCCTGTAGTATCAGCAACAACTGTGGTTTCATTTGTTTTTGTCGATTTAGTACAGGATACTAAAAAGCAAACTGTTACAAGTGCTAAAATTTTTGATTTCATGTCTTTTAGTTTTTGTTCTTAAAATGGATAGAGCAACAATTATAAATTTTAGATCAATGAAGAATTTACTGCGGAAAAATAAAAGCCACGACAGCTCTCAATCCCCAATCTGGTCTGATAGCTGAATGGCCTACAATTGGTATTAAAGGCATAACAGCGAATTGCATGGTTTGCCCTCCTAATTTTGTAATGGCTCCAACATTCGGGCTAACCGTAATCAGGGTTGT
This sequence comes from Flavobacterium sp. LAR06, assembly GCF_041946075.1. Classification (NCBI taxonomy): domain Bacteria; kingdom Pseudomonadati; phylum Bacteroidota; class Flavobacteriia; order Flavobacteriales; family Flavobacteriaceae; genus Flavobacterium; species Flavobacterium sp. LAR06. Next base: position 299,565 of record NZ_JAUTYT010000001.1, read on the forward strand.
ATTTCCTTGCCAGTTTTGCGTTATTTCTGAAGTAATACCTAAACTTGCCCCACTTTTATAACTATGCGTCAGGAAGATTTGAGTATAAAATTGATTGAAATCAGCACGGTCTGCATTACCTGCCACGGACCATATTTGATTGGCTAAAAAACCTATAGAAAGTCCTTTTCCCTGATGCATAACGAGGACGCTCGGTCCAATACCAAATTTTTCTGTTCCTAAAAATTTTTCGGTAGCAGTTGGAACCAAAAAAGCGGGACCAACTCCCAGAATAATTCCTTTAGTTTTAGGAGCAAAAAAGGCGGTTACCGTAGCATCACTTAAGCCAAACTCATGTGTGTTTTCACCAGTAACATCCTGTTGATCTACCACCGGAAGAATATAACGTGTAATTAAATTTAAGTTTTCACTTAGTTTAAAAGGAACGACTGGCTGTATGTTGATCTGATATTTTGATCCGTTGTATGGGCCAATCCCGTAAGTAAGATTATTTTGCAACGGCACACTAATTAAGCTCGCCACCGGATTTGCCATTTTATCTGCCAATTCCTGAGCACTTGCTCCGGCTTTTTCTTCTTGTGCAAATGCAGTAAAATTTAAAAGAAAAACAAATGCAATAAAAAAAGACTGAATTGAAATCGAATACCTTGGAAGTTTCATGATTTTTTTCTCTTAAAAGATTTTTACTCAACTTTAAAATTATTTTGTTGGAAATATAGTTTTCCAATCGTCCTTCATGCTAATTACATGATATTTGTATTTGGCAGCAGTATTTAACGAAAGATTGTCTTTTTCCTGATAATTGTACTCTCTAATTGAATCATTATGATTTACCAACATTTGAAAAGATGGATATCTGCTTCCTGAAGAATATCGTAACATAGCAAGATCACCGGCGCCGCCTTCGTTTCCGCAGACAAAAACAGGTCTTTGACCGATGTGTAATTGTATGCCAACAGGTTTTCCTTCTTTATCATCTAAGAGATCTAAAGCAGGTTCTCTTTTAATGGAATTTGTTGCATCGTCAAAGGTGTATTTGAAAGAAGTTCCCACAACTTGTTCTTTTGGTATTCCATAAAAATCAGCTGATATTGCCCGTACTAATTCAACCGTTCCACCCGTTACAATGAAAGTTTTAAAACCATTTGCGCGCAAATAATTTAAAAGCTCTAATTGTGGCTGGTATCTGATTTGTTTTAAGGGAACATTTTTACCAGGATATTGGGCACCAGCAAAAAACTCTTTTGTTGATGCTTCAAACTCATCTTCGGTCATACCGGTATGTGTGGCAGCAACCAATTCGATTAAAGCTTTATCTCCTCCTTTTTCAAAAAATGTTTTGTCTTTTTCTACAACAGCTTTAAAAGGTTGTCTTTGAGCTAAAGCAGGATTTGCTTCGACCATTTTCTTAACTCGGTAAAAAGCAAATAATTCCTGAACATAGGGTTTTTCAGCCCAAAGTGTTCCGTCATTATCAAACGTCGCAATTCTGCTTTCAACCGGAATAAAATCAGGACTTCCTTCTTTAGTCACTTTAGTTACATAAGCAATAATATTACTTTTGAGTGTTCCATCGTTCCAACTTGGTAAAGGATCACCGCTTGTTGCAACTGTCGTACTGTCCTTTGAATCAGTACCTGTTGTAAGAGTATCCGTTTTTTTACAAGAAACAAATAATAATAAAAACAGGGGCAATACGTATATTTTCTTATACATAATATTGATTTTTTAAGTTATCGAAAAGCTTGAGCCATTACTGACTCAAGCTTTATTATTTACTTATTACCTTTTTATTTTTTCTTTTTGGTTGATTTTGCATTTGCATCTTCAACACTTTCTTTCTTATCACCCGCCATCATGTTTTTTTCAATAAATGCTTTCGCTTTTATTTGCATCAATTTCTGATCAAGAATCGTCGTAGGGTTGAAACTTGGCGGTATTGAACGTGGAGGATATTTGTCGAATGTTTCAGCAAAAACAAAAACCTGTTCCATTACACCATACATGGCAGGAACGTGATTAAGATTCCAGTCCCAATACGTATTAGAAGTAATGTCTGCTCTTTCAAAAGGATCCTGCATAATGTTAAATATTTTTTGCAAACGAAGTTTGGTAAATGGTTCTGCCCAAACCTGCATTGTTCCTGGTGCACGTTGTTCAGCAAAAACATATTTATAATCTCCTTGTCGTAAAGCTACCAGCAATCCGTCATCATCAGAATAGAAAAATTTATCTCTTACACTTTTTCCGGTTCCACGTAACAATGCAGACTGATCAAATCCATCTAAATGAACGTTATAGTTTTTTCCATTAGCAGAATAACCTGATAATAATTTTTTTACTAAATCTGGCTCTCCTGCAATTGAAGCCAATGTTGGCATCCAGTCATTGTGAGACATCATTTCATTAGTAACTTGTCCTGGTTTAATTACGCCTGGCCAACGCACCAAACACGGTACACGGAACGCACCTTCCCAGTTTGTATTTTTCTCTGAACGGAATGGTGTCATAGCACCATCAGGCCATGTATTCATGTGAGGACCATTATCTGTAGAATAGATTACAATGGTATTATCAGCAATACCCAAATCGTCTAATGCTTTTAATATATCTCCAATTGTTAAATCATGCTCTATCATACCGTCGATATATTCACTGTCTCCGTGTGTATATTTTCCACGATGCTCTGCTCGTACGTGTGTGCGCAAATGCATACGTGTCGCGTTGAACCAGCAGAAAAATGGTTTTCCTGCTGCATTTTGTCTTTTGATAAAATCAATAGCTGCTGCAGATGTTTCATCGTCTATAGTTTCCATTCTTTTTTTAGTAAGAGGACCTGTATCTTCAATTCTTTGTTTTCCAATTTTTCCAAAACGGGCATCGGGAACACTGGTATCATCTGTATTTGTTGCCGTGCATTTTAATACTCCTCTAGGTCCGAACTTTTTCAAATATTCGGGATCCTTTGGGTAATCTGGCAATTCTGGCTCTTCTTCAGCATTTAAGTGATATAAATTTCCAAAGAATTCGTCAAAACCATTTACAGTTGGTAAACTCTCATTACGATCACCAACGTGATTTTTACCAAACTGACCTGTTGCATATCCTAAGTTTTTCATGATCCCACCAATAGAAGGATCTAATTGGCTCATACCCATTGGCGCTCCAGGGAAACCAACTTTAGTCAATCCGCTTCGAATACCGTGCTGACCTGTTAGCAACGCTGCACGACCGGCAGTACAACTTTGTTCGCCATAGTATTGTAAGAAACGTAAACCCTCATTTCCAATACGATCAATATTAGGAGTAGTATATCCCATTAGTCCATCACTATAAGCACTTATATTAGTGGTACCAATGTCATCTCCCCAAAGTATTAGAATATTGGGCTTTTTCGTGCTCTGAGCGTTCACCTGCATACTAGTGGAGCATACTAATGCTAAAAGCATTATTGCGTTTTTAAAAACACATTTTAGTCTAACTTGTTTCATGGTAGTAAAATTTGTTAATAGTTCTCTGTTATAAATGATATGCGTATAAAATATAAAAGCGTATTATTTCATTTTTTTCAATAAGAATATTTCTTCCTGTTTATGCACATGTTTCAAGTTTTAAATTCTTTATTCCGGGGCGGATTTGAAACATGTTTCTTGTTAACTTTTTTTTTAAGTTTCTCAAAATTAACTAATAAAAAAACGAACTATAGTAATTATGGGGGCTGACATTGTTTCATTTTATAAAATGAAACGTTAAAAAAGTTTTATTTTTCTTCATGTTTTTTCATTTTATAAAATGAACCATCTAAAAAACATGAAACTAGGTAGTTAGATTTTAAATTTAATTTTAGAAAAATGCGCTTTTTAGTATGAAATTCTTTTTTGGTAAGTCATTTTTGCAGCGTTTATTAAGAAATACAACATTTTCAGTTTGATAATCGACCTTTAAATGGTAAATGTTTTACTATTTTATGTTAATACGCTAAACACTTCTGTCTTAAAGTACAGAAAATATCTATTTTCAGAGATCCATTTGGCTGATAAATTAAACTATAAAAGGAGAAAATTTGGGCAAAAAAAAGCCGTCAAAAATTATTTGACGGCTTTGAATATTGGAAAGTTTAAACTATTCTATTTCAGAAACTCTCATGGTGTTCACCATTCCTTTTTCTTTAATTGGCATTGCTGCAAGGTTGATCAAATAATCTCCTTTGACAACATAACCTTTTTGTTTTGCGATTTCGTTAACATCAGTTACAGTATCATCTGTACTTTCGTCTTTATCGTAGAAGTATGATTTAACTCCCCATAATAAATTCAATTGTGTTAAGATTCTTTTGTTTGAAGTAAACACCAAAATATGAGAAGAGGGTCTCCAAGCCGAAATCTGGAAAGCGGTATAACCACTATTTGTTAAAGTACAAATGGCTTTTGCTTTGATTTCATTTGCCAATAAAGCTGCCTGGTGACAAACTGTTTTAGTAACAAAACGTTTTGTTTTAATTTGTGGTGTGTTTTGTGGAACCTGAATAAGCGGAGAATCCTCAACTGCCTCACAAATTTGAGTCATTTTTTGGATAACCTGTACCGGATAATTTCCTGTAGCTGTTTCTCCAGATAACATTACAGCATCAGCTCCATCCATTACAGAGTTTGCAACGTCATTTACTTCAGCTCTTGTTGGTGTCAAACTTGTAATCATTGTTTCCATCATTTGTGTAGCAACGATAACAGGAATTCTAGCCGTTTTAGCTCTGCGAATCAAGTCTTTTTGTACCAATGGCACTTCGTGTGCAGGAAGTTCAACTCCTAAATCTCCACGAGCCACCATAAGACCATCACAATAAGCAATAATTTTATCGATGTTTTCAAGAGCTTCCGGCATCTCAATTTTAGCAACGATTGGAATTTTATAATCAGAATGCTTAGCGATCAATTCTTGTAAGTCTTGTAAATCGCGTGGTGTTTTTACGAATGAAAGTGCGATCCAGTCTACTTTTTGCTCAATTGCAAAAATGGCATCAGCGATATCTTTTTCAGTTAAAGCCGGTAATGAAATTTTTGTGTTTGGAAGATTAACCCCTTTTTTAGATTTTAATTCTCCACCCTGAATTACCTTAGCGACAACTTCTGTTTTTTTATCAGTAGAAATAATTTCGAAAATAAGTTTTCCGTCATCAAGCAAAATACGCTCACCCGGATTAACATCATTTGGGAAATTTTGGTATTTCATGAATACTTTAGAAGCAGTTCCTAAAATATCTTCTGCAGTTGTAAAAGTAATTAGGTCACCATCATTTACTACAGTTCCTTCTTCCATTACACCAACTCTAAGTTTTGGTCCCTGCAAATCTCCAAGGATTGCAGTTGTATAACCAAACTCTTCGTTAAGGCCTCTAATAATATTAATTTTATCTTTTACTCCTTCGTAATCAGCATGCGAAAAATTGATTCTAAACACATTAACCCCTGCTTCGATCATATCCTTGATAATCTCTCTCGTACTACATGCAGGCCCTAGCGTAGCAACAATTTTGGTTTTCTTGTTTGTTAACATTTTTTTTAAAAAATTAGATTGTTTTTTGATTTTATTTTGTTGGTATCCACAGCATATATTGCTGCAATACTTTCTATTGAATTTAGTTGTTGCTGAATTTCTGAAAAATCGACAGCCTCATCGCTATTGTCTATTTTCAGGAAAAAATCTACCTTTTTGAATTCAGGAAGTAAATGAATTGTTGTCGAAACCTCACTTGTTTCGCTGGAAAACAAATTCTGGAAATCATTCGTACTCACAGAAATGATTTCATTTTTATTCTGAATCAAATTCCAGGAAATGGCTTTTTCAGAATCATAATAATAAAATCTGGAAAAATTTGCCTCGCCTTCCTTAGTCTGAGCATGGATCTCGTTTTTGCTCTTACTTAAGTTGATCGGAAGGTTTTTATTGATAAAATAGGCCAATCTATAATCTTCTAATGAAGTATGAATTGCCATTAAATAATAATCAATCTCGTCAAATTCGTCTAAATCCAATCTATGAATAGCCATATCATGAAAAATCAAGGTGTAAATATACTATTTCTAACGGAGCATCAATAGTTAAGATGTGGATGTTTTTGTTAATTTATAAACGAAAACGTTATAGCTTTAAGAAACTAGCGGTATTTTTGTAGTTATTTCTTATCTATTTTTTCCTGAAATGCAAAATAAGCTCTTTGTGATGCTTTTTCTTCTGCTTTCTTTTTTGAAGTTGCTCGCGCTCTTGCGATTACTTTATCGTCTATACTTAATTTGACACCGAACAGGCGTTGTCCGTCAATACCATTATCTTCAAAAATGTCATAATGAAAGACTCTCTTTTCTTTCTGACACCATTCAATAACCAAACTTTTATAACTAATTACTTTTCCTTCCAATCGTGCAATGTCGACATAAGGAGTAACTACTCTTTTTTGTATAAATTTTTCGCAAAAAGCATATCCTTTATCCAGATAAATAGCTCCAATAAGTGATTCGAAAATATTACCATGAATGTTTTCACCAAAGTGCTGAATAGGCACTTTACTTTCTACGAAACGAACTAAATTCAAGTCTTTGCCTAATTCATTCAAATGCTCACGACTTACAATTTTAGAACGCATTTTTGTCAAATAACCTTCGTCGCCATTAGGTGCTTTGTTAAATAAGTGTGCAGCAATTACAGCACTCAACATAGCATCTCCTAAAAACTCAAGTCGTTCGTAATTTATTGGATTTCCAGATTCATCAAGTTTGTTTGAAGACCGGTGCGTAAATGCTTTCTTATAAAAATTAATATTCGCTGGCGGAAAACCAAGTATTTTCTGAATAGTGTCAAAAAAAATCCCGTCTTCTAGAGAACGGGATTTAGAAAATATTTTTTTGATAATATTCATATACAGAAATTAGTCAACTAATTTTTTAAACAATACACAAGCATTGTGACCACCAAAACCAAAAGTGTTACTCATAGCAACATTTACTTCTCTTTTTTGTGGTTTGTTTAATGTAAGGTTTAATGCAGGATCAATCTTTTCATCCACAACTGTATGGTTAATCGTTGGAGGAACAAGACTATGTTGCATTGCCAAAATTGAAGCAATTGCTTCGATAGCTCCAGCAGCTCCAAGTAAGTGACCTGTCATTGATTTTGTTGAATTGATATTGATGTTTTTTGCATGATCACCAAAAACAGCACTAATCGCTTTTAATTCAGCTACATCCCCTAATGGAGTAGAAGTTCCGTGTGTATTGATATGATCAACATCTTCAGGATTCATTCCAGCATCTCTTAGTGTATTTTTCATTACTGCAATAACTCCAATTCCTTCCGGATGTGGTGCCGTTAAATGGTAAGCATCAGATGACATTCCGCCTCCACCAATTTCACAGTAAATTTTTGCGCCTCTTGCTTTAGCATGTTCGTAATCTTCAAGAACCAAAGCTCCTGCTCCTTCTCCTAAAACAAAACCATCTCTGGTTGCATCAAAAGGTCTTGAAGCCGTTTCCGGGCTTTCATTTCTTGTAGATAAAGCGTGCATAGAGTTAAAACCTCCCATACCGGCAATGGTAATAGCAGCTTCTGAACCACCTGATACGATAACATCACACATTCCTAAACGAATGTAGTTGAAAGCATCAATTAATGCATTTGCAGAAGATGCACATGCAGAAACCGTAGTATAATTTGGACCCATATAACCATTACGCATCGAAATGTGCGCAGGAGCAATATCGGCAATCATTTTAGGTATAAAAAACGGATTGAATTTTGGAGTTCCGTCACCTTTAGCATAATAAATTACTTCTTCCTGGAAAGTTTCCAAACCACCAATTCCTGCTCCCCAGATAACACCAACTCTTGTTTTATCGATATTATCATTTGTAAGTCCAGCATCTTTAATAGCTTCGTCACTGGCAGCAATAGCATATTGAGCAAATTTATCTAATCTACGAGATTCCTTGCGATCCATGTAGTCTTCAATATTGAAGTTTTTTACTTCGCAGGCAAATTTCGTTTTATGCTTCTCTGTATCATAGTATGTGATAGGAGCGGCTCCGCTAACCCCATTCACAAGTGCATTCCAATAATCCTGGATATTATTCCCGATAGGAGTAAGTGCACCTAATCCTGTTACAACAACTCGCCTTAATGCCATAAATATGTATTTTGTACTTTAAACAAATAAAACCCACGCTTTCTTAACAGTATTGTTACTTAAGAGCCATGGGCATTACAATATAAATATATCTTATTGATTGAAAATCAATCGAAATTTAAATTTTAAAAAAAATAATAACACCCGATCCTTAGAAATTACAAAAATCAAAAGTCAAATTCCAACTGGAATTTGGAATTTCAAAAATTGGTATTTTTAGAAACCGGGTGCAGTATTATTATTTTTTAGCTTCCTCGATATAAGAAATAGCTTGACCAACAGTAGCAATGTTTTCTGCTTGATCGTCTGGAATTTGAATATCAAATTCTTTTTCGAATTCCATAATAAGCTCAACAGTGTCTAATGAGTCAGCTCCTAAATCATTAGTGAAGCTTGCTTCTGTTACAACTTCGTTTTCGTCAACACCTAATTTGTCTACGATAATCGCTTTTACTCTTGATGCAATGTCTGACATAATCTTTAATTTTAGAATTTAATTTGTTGGCAAAAATAAAAAACTTTATTTTAAAACAACTATTTAGTTTATAAATGTGATACTAATTTATAAAATTAATTTCAAGAAAGCCCTTTTAATACTATTTATTTTCGATTTTTATTCCGTTTTTTGCATTCTCAAAATAAAGTCGATTATGAAAAAAATTATTGTTTTTGCCTCAGGATCAGGAACTAATGCAGAAAATATTATAAAATATTTTGCAAAAACTCAAATTGCAAATGTGGTTTCTGTTTTTACCAACAATGCTTCGGCAAAAGTCATCGAAAGAGCAAAAAATCATCAAATTCCAGTCGAAATCTTCTCAAAAAACGAACTTTTAGAGAGAAATATATTACAAAAAATACAAGAAATCGACCCGGATCTAATAGTTTTGGCTGGTTTTCTTTTGAAATTTCCAGAAAATATAATCGAGAAATATCCTAATAAAATTATAAACATCCATCCGGCGCTTTTACCTAATTATGGAGGCAAAGGAATGTATGGAATGCATATACACAGGGCTATAGTCAATAATAAGGAAAAAGAAACCGGAATTTCAATTCATTATGTAAATGAAAATTATGATGAAGGCGGCATTATTTTCCAGAAAAATGTGGCGCTAACTGAGGAAGACACACCAGAAACTGTAGCTGAAAAGATCCATGAACTGGAACAAAAGTATTTTCCGGAAATTATTCAGGCTGTTCTGGAAGACTCCACCAAAGAAAATTCTAACTAAAAAATTATTAAACCATATAAGTAAATATAATAGTAGGTGTAAATCTCACTTTATCTTAAAAGAAATATAAGAAACCTTATATAATCTTACATTACTATATATAACGAACAAAGTATAGACAAAGTTTAAATTGAACTTATATCACTTATATGGTGAAAAAAAAATAAAATGATTCAACACGAAGTACATATATATACAGATGGCGCTGCAAAAGGAAATCCCGGAAACGGCGGTTACGGTGTGGTAATGGAATTGGTTGGAACGCCTCATAAAAAAGAATTTTACGAAGGTTTTCGTCTGACTACTAATAATAGAATGGAACTTTTGGCTGTAATTGTTGGTTTGGAAAAACTAAAAAACCCAAACATGAAGGTTTTGGTTATTTCAGACTCTAAATATGTTGTCGATTCTGTTGAGAAAAAATGGGTTTTGGGATGGGAGAAAAAGAAATTCGTTGGAAGAAAAAATGCCGATCTATGGAAACGGTTTTTAATTGTTTACCGCAAACACCAAGTCAATTTTAAATGGATAAAAGGCCACAACAATCATCCTCAAAACGAGCGTTGTGATCAATTGGCCGTTATGGCATCAATGCAACCAAAGCTTTCTATTGATGAATATTACGAAACCATCGGTTCAAAAATGGAATAAAAAATAAAAACGCATCAGAAAAATATTCCTCGATGCGTTTTTTTTTAAAGTACTAACTTAAAAATCTTATTCCTCTTTATCCAGATCTTTTGCAGTTCTAAATCCAGCCAACAAGCCAATTCCCGCCATAATGAAAATGATAGAAGGAAAAACCGCCTCATCATTTAAAGAAGTATAAGTTGTAATTAATAAAGCGATAAAAATTCCAACCCCACTTCCTATTAATAAGAAAGCCAAATTCACAACAAAAACTTTCCAAGAAGAACTTTTTCCCGCTCCTTTAAAAAAGATACTGGCATCAACGCCTTTTTCTATAAGCGCCATACGCTCTCTGTTTCTGGTTGAGAAAAAAAGATAGACAATCCCGAAGATCATCAAAAACATGCTAATTGGTATTAAAATTTCTGGTCCCATAATAATTTTGTTTTATTTAATTGATTGATACTTCATAGGACGACAGGTTTTAAATTCAGGTTACAAGAAATTGAAAATAAATTCAAAATTTTAAATTCAAAATCCAAAAAGTCACTGATTATCAGTTAATTTTGATTTATAAAATTCCTTTTGAAAACAATAATGTTTGTCAAAACTTTAAAATACTAAAGTTTATTACATTCATTCTTGTCATCTCAACGAAGGAGACTCGAGCGCTAGCGACTGACGAAGCAGATCACATTAGAAGCTCCGTAAAGTAAATCGCCAATCGTTGTCGAGCTTCTTACGGAGATTCCTCGTTCGGAATGACAAAAATGCATTCAAAGTTTAAAACGATAAAGTTAGTGCCGACAATAGTATGTTTAATCGTGCACTTAAAGGTTGGAATTTGGATTTTTTTTATTGGAATTTCATTTTTTTTAAAATTTCTTGTAACCTAAACACAGAACGTGTCGTCCTATATAATATGAGTGTAATCAGTGATCAACATTATATCGATAAAATCCTACATGGCGAGACCAATGCGTTTGCCGTGCTGGTGGATCGTTATAAGGATATGATTTTTACTTTGGCACTAAAGATGGTTAAAAACCGGGAAGAAGCCGAAGAAGTTGCACAAGATACTTTTATTAAAATTTATAGTTCGCTGAACAAGTTTAAAGGCGATTCTAAATTTTCGACCTGGATTTATAAGATTGCTTATAACACCTGTTTAGATCGTTTGAAGAAAAACAAAAAAGAAGAGCTTAATATATCAATAGATGAATTTTCGGCACATTTAATTAAGACGATGGACAATGCTTTGAGTGCTTTGGAAGATAAAGAACGAAAGCAGACCATTCAGAATTGTTTGAATTTGTTGCCGAGTGATGAAAATTTCCTGCTAACTTTATTTTATTTTGAAGATCAGAGTTTAGAGGAAATCGGGAAGATTATGAATATTAATGCTAATAATGTCAAAGTAAAATTATTTAGAAGCCGACAGAAATTAGCTGTAATTTTGAAAAAGCAATTAGAACCAGAAATAGTAGCGTGTTATGAAAGAGAGCGATAAAAACATAGAAAATCTTATAGATAAAATGATGGCCGAAAACACTTTGGAAACGCCATCTTTTGACTTTACTTCGAATTTAATGTCACAAATTCTTGTTTCTGAAAAAGCAAAAATCAAACCTTACAAACCTTTAATTTCTATCTCAACGTGGATTTTTATCGGAATTGTCTTGGCTCTTTTAATTGTTTATAATGTGTTTTTTAACGGAACTCCGAACAATTTAGAAATAGGAAAATCGTATAGTGATAAAATTTCGGAAATCGTTTCTGGAATTCATATTTCTAAAACTTTAATGTACGCTATTTTAATAGTTTCTTTTATGATTTTAATTCAGGTTGGTGTTTTAAAAAATTATTTTGATAAGAAGTATCAACTGTAAAATTTAAAAATGAAAAATAAAACAGCCATTTTTAAACACATGCTAAGAGCAAAAAAAACAGGCATATATTATGCCTTAATGTTGCTGTTTTTTGTTACTAGTTATGCATCAGCAATCCCACCAAACTTTACTACAAAGGAAATAAAATTTGTTAGTGAAGGAATTTCACTCGCCGGAACTATTTTTACACCTAACAACGTACAGGCTGCCGTTGTGATTGTTCATGGATCCGGACAAGAAAAAAGAATGACAAACTTTGCTACAATCCTGGCCAACAATGGAATTGCAGTTTTAACCTATGATAAACGTGGAGTCGGAGAATCAGCCGGTGTATATGCAGGACCTGAAGTAGGAACTAACAATGTTGATTTCTCAAATCTAAATCTTTTGTCTTTAGATGCCAGTGCTGCTGTAAATACTTTATCCAAACATTTATCAAATGATCAAATACGCATAGGTTTAATAGGGGGCAGTCAAGCTGGATGGATAATTCCATTGACTGCAGAGAAAAATAAAAAAGTCAAATTTATGACCCTATTTAGTGGTGCTCTTATAACGGTTAAAGAACAATTGAGATTCCAATTTTATACAAATGGAGATATAAATTTTTGGAATACACACTCTGAGGAAGATACAAGAAAACATGTTTTCCATGACCCAGACAAATATGAGTTTATTGACACAAATCCCAATGATATTCTTTCTAAATTATCAATTCCAGGAATCTGGATTTTTGGAGGCAAAGACATTCAGGTTCCCGTTAAGCTATCAATCGAATATCTTGATATCTTAAAATCTAAAGGAAAAAATTATGACTATAAATTGTTTCCAAATTTAGGACACAATACAGCATTTTCAGACTCTGAAGAACCTATGAAAGATGCGATCAATTGGATTAAAAATATAAAATAAATTGAAGAATCATACGCAAGAAAATCTTCCTGTTTTAATCGGAAAAAGAAACACTTATTCTTTTAAAGAACTCAGAGCAATTTAGAAATAGGAAAATCCTACACTGATAAAATTTCGGCAATTGTTTTTGAAATTCATATTTCAAAAACTTTATTAGTTGTTCCTTTTATTGTTTTAGTTCGGAAGATTATTGAAGAAGTATTTTGATAAAAAGTATCAGTTGTAAATTATTATTTGAATGAATCTTCTCTTTTTCGAATATAATCGATTCCTAAATAGCAATCTGAACTTATGTCATAACCATTTTTAAATAAAATATAAACTATAGTTGAGTATTCGCCTTCTTTTACAATTTTCCGGTTTAGAGCTAATCTTTTTGCAACTGTTTCTTTCGAATACTTTTTCAAAAAGCTGTCAAAACCTAAATCCGCATATTCTTTTTCTGTATTTGAGTTTAGTTTAAAGCTTTCCAAATAAGTTGGCTTTTTCAACATTTTTTTATCTAAAACAAAATTCTGGTTTAAAACAGTATCTAAAAAGTCTTCATATGAATCAAATTTTGTAGAATAATAATCTTTATAAAAGAACAACAATTCCCTACTACTACTTAAAAGAATTTCGTTATCATTTATCCTAATATAAATATTTAAAAATGTAACAGGAGGTGGCGGTAATTTTACTACCCCATTATCCTGAATTTCTCCACGATCAGCCAAAACATTAATCATTTCTTTTGAAAAATTAGGTTTCTTCTTTTCACAGGAAATTAGAAAGCAAAACAATATTAATATGATTGAAATTTTCTTCATGAATATGATTTGATATTTACACAAATCTAATCAAAAACATTCAAAGCTTTTTTCGAAAATAAAACTTGCAATTTAAAACCAAAAAACATATTTTAAGCACTCCACAAAACAAAATATAATTCATTCATTTACAATATAATTAGACCCGAAATCGATATTGTTTTTTTAAGAAAATTTTGAGAACTTAAACCGTTGCAATATTGCAACTTATGAAGTATCTTTGCACCCTAATTCGAAATTCATAAAATGAATAAATTATTGATTGTTGGAACGGTTGCTTTCGACGCGATTGAAACTCCTTTCGGAAAAACAGATAAAATATTAGGTGGTGCTGCAACGTACATTGGTTTATCAGCATCCTTTTTTAACTTGCAATCGGCCATCGTTTCTGTAGTTGGCGACGATTTTCCTCAAGAACATTTAGATCTTTTAACTTCAAAAAATATTGATATCTCTGGTATCGAAATTGTAAAAGGTGGAAAAACTTTTTTCTGGAGCGGTTTATACCACAACGATTTAAACTCTAGAGATACTCTTGTAACTGAATTAAACGTTTTGGCAGATTTTCAGCCAAAAGTTCCTCAAAATTATAAAGACGCTGATGTTGTGATGTTAGGAAACTTACATCCGTTAGTACAAAGCAGTGTTTTAGATCAAATGGAGAAAAAACCAAAATTAGTAGTTTTAGACACTATGAACTTTTGGATGGACTGCGCTCTTCCAGAATTATTGGACGTAATTAAACGTGTAGACGTTATTACTATTAATGATGAAGAAGCAAGACAACTTTCAGGAGAATATTCATTAGTAAAAGCAGCAGCTAAAATCCAGGACATGGGACCAAAATATGTGGTGATCAAAAAAGGAGAACACGGAGCGCTTTTATTCCATAACAGAGAAGTATTCTTTGCACCAGCATTACCATTAGAAGAAGTTTTTGATCCAACAGGAGCTGGAGACACTTTCGCAGGTGGATTCTCAGGATTCATTGCACAAAGTGAAAACATCTCTTTTAACAATATGAAAAATGCCATTATTTACGGTTCTAATTTAGCTTCATTTTGTGTGGAGAAATTTGGAACCGAAAGGATGGAAACATTAAGCAAAGCAGAAGTAGCGATTCGATTACAGCAATTTAAGTCGTTAACTCAGTTTGACATAGAAATATAATGCCCGAAAGCCTCGATAACACGGGGCTTTTTTTATTACGTTAATACACACAACTTACAACAACACAAAATACAAAACACAATGAGCGACGCTTTAAAACACGAATGTGGTATAGCCTTAGTTAGACTTCTTAAACCGCTTGAATATTACAAAGAGAAATACGGAACTGCTTTTTACGGGATACAAAAAATGTATCTGATGATGGAGAAGCAGCACAACCGTGGTCAGGATGGTGCCGGATTTGCAAGCATTAAATTAGATGTTGAGCCAGGACAACGTTATATCAGCAGAGTTCGTTCGAATCACGCACAACCAATTCAGGATGTTTTCAAACAGATCAACGATCGTATCAATGAGGAATTGACTGCCCGTCCTGAAATTACTGACGATGTAGCTAAACTTAAATCAGAGATTCCCTATATTGGAGAATTGTTTTTAGGACATGTACGTTACGGAACTTTCGGAAAAAACAGCATTGAAAGTGTACACCCATTTTTACGTCAAAGTAACTGGATGCACCGTAATTTGATTTTGGCCGGTAACTTTAACATGACAAATGTTAAGGAGCTTTTCGAAAATTTAGTAGAACTTGGACAGCATCCAAAAGAAATGGCAGATACTGTTACGGTAATGGAGAAAATTGGTCACTTCTTAGACAAAGAAGTAATGCAATTGTACCAAGACTGCAAAGCTGAAGGTTATTCTAAAAGAGAAGCTTCTCCTGTGATCGCAGATCGTTTGGATATTGCAAAAATATTAGCCCGTTCAGCAAAAAATTTAGACGGAGGTTATGCAATGGCAGGTTTGCTAGGTCATGGTGACGCTTTTGTATTTAGAGATCCTGCCGGAATTCGTCCCGCTTATTATTATCAGGATGACGAAGTAGTTGTTGTTGCTTCTGAAAGACCCGTTATTCAAACTGTATTTAATGTACCTTTTGAAAGTGTTCAGGAAATTGATCCGGGAAATGCTTTGATTATCAAGAAAAGCGGAAAAGTTTCAATGCAACAAATTTTAGAACCGACTGTTAAGAAAGCATGTTCTTTTGAAAGAATTTATTTCTCAAGAGGAAGTGACGCTGAAATTTATCAGGAACGTAAAGATTTAGGAAAACTAATTTTACCTGCTGTTCTTAAATCAATTGATAGCGATACAGATAATACTGTTTTCTCTTATATCCCGAATACAGCCGAAACATCTTTTTACGGTTTAGTTGAAGCCGCTCAGGATTTCTTAAATCAGAGAAAGAACAATTATATCTTAGAAAACAGAAATACACTTACAGCCGAAACACTTCAGGAGTTATTGGCGGTAAAAATCCGTACGGAGAAAGTGGCTATTAAAGATGCTAAGCTTAGAACCTTTATTACAGAAGACAGCAGCCGTGATGATTTAGTGGCTCACGTTTACGACGTTACTTACGGCGTAATAAAACCAACTGACAATTTAGTTATTATTGACGACAGTATTGTTCGTGGTACAACTCTTAAAATGAGTATCATTAAAATGATGGATCGTTTGAAACCAAAACGTATTGTAATTGTTTCATCTGCACCACAAATTCGTTATCCTGACTGTTACGGAATTGATATGGCAAAGCTGGAAGGTCTTGTTGCTTTTAGAGCAGCTTTAGCTTTATTAAAAGAAAGAAATCTATATCATATCGTAGACGAAGTTTACGCTAAATGTAAAGCTCAGGAGAACTATTTAGATACTGATGTTGTCAATTATGTAACTGCAATCTACGATCAATTTACACCGGAAGAAATCTCAGATAAAATTGCAGAAATGTTAAGTTCACCTGAAATTAACGCTGAAGTAAAAATAATATTCCAAAAAGTAGAAGATTTACATATTGCATGTCCAAAAAATTTAGGAGACTGGTACTTTACAGGAGATTATCCTACCCCTGGAGGAAATCGTGTAGTGAACCGTGCTTTTATGAATTTCTACGAAGGAAAAGACGCAAGAGCGTACTAAAAGTATTAACAAAAGGTTAAAATGTGCATTTCATCGGTTTTTTTTGCCGTTCATCCTATATGTTTGGCAAAACCGAAATGCTAAATTACTTTTGGAAGACCATAACATTAGTAGGTTAAGTTTATGGTAGATTTGGGGCAAAAAGGGTGGAAGCAATTCCACCTTTTTTATTGGAATAAAGTGAAAACTAGTACTTTAAGGCTATTTTAACACACTTAATCGGATATATTTACCTTTCGTCTATAAAGTTTTTAAAATAAATACAACTACCATACATTTACTAAACCATAACATTAGTAGGTTAAGTTTATGGTAGATTTGGGGCAAAAAAGGTGGAAGAGATTCCACCTTTTTTATTTTTCTTCCAGAGTAAAGATTTTACGCGTAGCTCAAACTATATGACAACAAAGAGAAAAGAAGAAAGATTGTTGAACATACTTTTATAGACAACAACAAAGACGGACAGCCATCAGGCCATCCGTCTTTTTTATTTTCTCTATGTCTTTATTCTATATTCTTTATTCTATTCTCATTCCTCTTCTTACTTAATCGGATTTATTTGCCGTTCGTCTGAAAAATTTTCTATATAAATACAACTGCCATACATTTACTAAACCATAACATTAGTAGGTTAAGTTTATGGTAGATTTGGGGCAAAAAAGGCGGAAGAGATTCCGCCTTTTTTATTTTTATTTCTAGAGGAAAGAAAATAGAACAAAGAGTAAAGATTGTTGAACATAGTTTAAAACTATATAACAAAAAAAGACGGATAGCTTGTGCCATCCGTCTTTTTTCTTTACTCTTTATTCTATTATCTCTTAAAAAGACTATTTGTCTAAAGCATATCTTCTTGCAACTTCTGTCCAGTTGATTACACTGAAGAAAGCTTCGATATAATCTGGTCTTCTGTTTTGGTAGTTTAAGTAGTACGCATGCTCCCAAACGTCCATTCCTAAGATTGGAGTTCCACCGTTACCAGCAACTTCTGGCATTAATGGATTATCTTGATTTGGAGTACCTACAACTTCTAATTTACCTCCTTTTTGCACTGTTAACCAAGCCCATCCTGAACCAAATTGTGTAGCACCGGCTTTAGCAAATTTTGCTTTAAACTCTTCAAAAGTCCCAAAAGAAGACTCAATTGCAGCTAACAAATCACCTGTTGGTAATCCACCACCGTTTGGAGTCATTACAGTCCAGAATAAATTGTGGTTGTAGAAACCTCCACCATTGTTGCGAACTGCAGCGTTTGATTTATCTAAGTTGATTAAGATATTTTCGATTGTTTTTCCTTCCAAATCTGTTCCTGCAATAGCTGCATTAAGATTTGTAGTATATGCATTATGATGCTTAGTATGGTGAATCTCCATTGTGCGTGCATCAATATGTGGTTCTAATGCGTCATATGCATAAGGTAATTGTGGTAGTTCAAAAGCCATGATATTATGATTTTATGGTTTATAATAATTTATTCCAAATTTAAACATTTAACTTTGGAATAGAAAATACTATTTCGTTATTATTCAATTTAATTAATTGATAATCTGATTTTTTGAGACCTAAATACTTGTAAATCTTTATTTTCCATTAAAAGTAGTCATGGTATTTTCTAATCCGGCGGTTCCGAATGTCTTAATAATTTCTGAAGAGACTTCTAAACGTTCCGGCAACTTTGCTTTTTCTTCTTCATCCCAATCGCCTAAAACGTAGTCAACTTGTTGTCCTTTTTTGAACTGATCGCTAATACCAAATCTGAAACGGGTATACTGTTGCGTATTTAAAACAAGATTGATGTTTTTTAGTCCGTTATGACCGCCGTCGCTCCCTTTTGGTTTGATTCTGATAGTTCCGAATGACAAGTTTAAATCATCTGTAATAACCAGAATGTTCTCTAAAGGAATATTTTCTTTGTCCATCCAGTATTTTACGGCTTTACCGCTTAAATTCATGTAGGTGTTTGGCTTAAGCAGAAAAAAGGTTCTTCCTTTAAATTTATATTCGGCAAGTGCTCCCAACTTTACAGTTTCAAAAGAAAGGCTTTCTTTTTTGGCAAAAAAATCAAGGACTTTAAATCCGATGTTGTGTCTTGTATTTACGTATTCGGCACCGATATTACCTAGTCCTACGATTAAATATTTTTTACTCACGCTTTTTATATTGTTTTTTGGGTGTTCGTGAACCTCCGGTTTCATATTGTCTATGTTCTCTTCTTTTTGTGTTGATGAAAACAGTTTTGTCATCCATTTTATCATGATGCAAAAATAAACTTAATTAGGGAATATGGCAATTGGTTGATTAGATAATTTGATTTGTATTGTCCTTAACCGCAAAGTTCGCAAGGGCTTGCGCAAGGTTCACTATTAATAATAACACGGATGACAGGGATTTGAACTGATCGATACAGATTTACTTTGCACCTTTGTCTCTTTGTACTTTGAACCTCTTTCTTATAGAAATGAATCGCTCTTGCTAGCCCTGACAGCAGCGGCATCCTTTTTCTGGCTTCTTTAGCCAGGAAAAGATATAGCTGATGGCAGAAATGTCACGTTTTGAAAAACCTGAAAGTGTCTGCTTTTAAAAAATTAGATAATTAGGAAATGCGTCAATTAGATAATTATTCTTAACCGAAAGGTTTGCTATTGTTTTACATAAAGTTGTTCGCCATGCTTTTAACCTTAGCATCCCAGAACCTTAGCAACTTAGCATCTAAAAAAAAAGCACCAATCTTTCGATTGATGCTTTTTGTATTGAGTTGAAAAAAAATTATTTTTTCTTTCCTTTTGCAGGAGCTTTTGCAGCTTTTGCAGCTTCTTGAGCAGCTTTCATAGCAGCACGAGAAATTCTTACCTGAGCAACAACAGTGTTGTCTGGGTGCATTACTTTGTATTCTGGTTGTCCAACTTTAGTAACATACAATTTGTTACCCATTTCAAGTGGAGTAATGTCAGCTTCAACAAAATCAGGAAGATTTTTAGGTAAAGCTTTAACTTTTAATTTACGAGTGTTTAAACGTAAAACACCACCTGCAAGAACACCTTTAGATGTACCAACGATTTTTACAGGAACTTCCATAGTGATTTCTTTATCATCAAATAATTGGAAGAAGTCAATGTGTAAAATTTTATCAGATACCGGGTGAACCTGAATGTCTTGCAAAATTGCATTGAATGATTTTCCTTTTCCAAGCTCAATCACAACTGTGTGTGCGTTTGGAGTGTAAACCAAGTTTTTGAATGCCGCAGCGTCCGCTGAGAAATGTACTGCCTGATTTCCTCCGTATAACACGCAAGGAACCGCTCCAGCATTACGTAAGGCTTTAGTTGACACTTTGCCCACGCTTTCTCTTTCTGATCCTTTAATTGTAATCGATTTCATTGTAAAAAAAATATAGTTATTAATAAATATTCTAATTTGCTTTAAGCTTAGGCCGTAGGCTTTAGGCTTTTTTTGTAATAGTGAAATAGCTTATGGCTTAAAGCCTAAAGCATATTGCTTTTACATTATGAATTTTCCACTAATGGAATTGTTGTGGTGCACCATGTGCATAACTTCAGCAAAAAGAGGTGCACAACTCACTACTCTAATTTTGTTTGATTCTTTCTTTAATGGGATTGAATCGGTAACTATTAATTCGCTCAATTTTGAGTTTTCAATTTTTTCATAAGCGCCACCTGATAAAATAGCGTGTGTACAAATTGCTCTAACGCTTAATGCTCCTTTTTCGATCATTAAATCTGCCGCTTTCGCTAATGTTCCACCGGTATCGATCATGTCGTCTACTAGTATTACGTTACGACCTTTTACTTCACCAATCAGTTCCATGGTGTCAATAACGTTCGCTGCTTTTCTTTGTTTGTAACAGATCACTACATCTGATTCTAAAAACTTAGAGTAAGCATATGCTCTTTTTGAACCTCCCATGTCTGGTGATGCAATGGTTAAATTTTCTAGATTTAAACTCTGCACGTATGGCAAAAAGATTGTAGATGCAAATAAATGATCTACTGGTTTTTCAAAGAATCCCTGAATTTGATCTGCGTGCAAATCCATTGTCATGATTCTTGTTGCTCCTGCAGCAGTTAGTAAATTAGCTACTAGCTTTGCTCCAATCGGAACTCTTGGTTTGTCTTTTCTATCCTGTCTTGCCCAACCAAAATATGGCATAACAGCTGTAATATGTCTTGCTGATGCGCGTTTTGCTGCATCGATCATTAGTAACAATTCCATCAAATTATCGGCAGATGGAAAAGTTGAACACACGATAAAAACGCGTAATCCTCTTATTGACTCTTCGTAAGATGGTTGAAATTCTCCATCACTATACGTTGACATCGTTACTTTGCCTAACGGAATTCCGTATTGTTCGGCAATCTTTTCTGCAAGATAGACACTTTGTGAACAAGCAAAAATTTTAGCTTCTGGTTCTAGGTGCGACATTATAATTTGTTGTTTTTACTCGCTGCGCTCTGTACAATTCGGCTTAACCTCTTTGGGTAAAACAAAACGTGTATAAATGCCTCGGGTGTAGTTAGTTGTGTGTGCTTCGTTTTAACGAGGTGCAAATTTAGAAAATTTATTGGACACTGAAAGGAAAAATTTAAGTATTTTTAGTAGAACATTTAATTTTATTTTTTACATTTGCACCGTGTTAAAGGAATAAGCACAGTTATGACATCATAATTACTTATTCTATTGCGTTAAAATAACTGATTTATTAGTTATTTTTTCGTCTGCTAAGCCCGGATGGCGGAATTGGTAGACGCGCTGGTCTCAAACACCTGTGGGAAACCGTGCCGGTTCGACTCCGGCTCCGGGTACAAAAACCTCTTCGAAAGAAGAGGTTTTTTTGGTTTTAACTCCTCTTAAACTTAACTCAATAACATCGATTACTTCATTCGTTGCGTAATTAGAAAACCATCATTTTCAAAATTTTTTCGTTTCGATAAATAAAAAAGCAACTGAAGTATTTAAAAAATCACCTCAGTTGCTATGAAAATAAAACGTTTTGATTATACTAAAAAAGAGTATAACCAAATATAAAATCTATCGCATTATACCTAACCGAATAAATTTGGTACTCCATTAATTCTTTTTTGGTATTAAATCTTGCTTCGACTGTAAATTTATTTTTAAAACTATATCCTAAACCAAAAGCAAGATTGGTATCTGAGTGGCTTTCAAAATTTGCTTTACTAATACTTCCCGGAGTCATATTAGTATAGGTTATTTTAGTATTGCCACTTATTTCAAATGAATATAATGCATTTATGAAAATTTTTGAATTTTGATTTAAAAACATATAATGCCTTAAACCAAGTGGCAATTGTATGGAGCTGTAATTTATTTTTACATTATACGGAATCTCAGGATATATAACGCTTTGACTACGAGCTACATAATCTTTTTCATTCGTGTATTTTTGATATGTTGGATTTACAAATAAACTCCATTTATTTTTATTAAAAGGAAATACATATTCTAATTCGGCTCCTATCTTGAAAACCATTTTATTGTCAAAATCAACATTAAAATTTGAATTATTAGTGTTTTTTGCAGATACCGAAACAAGACTTACTCCTGGTGTTACTTTAACAAAAAATAGTTTTTTGCTCGCTTTCGTATCCTTATTTTTATCGGCAACAGGCTGAATGTTATTGTATTTTGTAAAATATTTAATAAGATCAGACTTTTTGTAATTAAGATTTTGACTGTCCTTGTCTGTTATATTTGATGATTTAACATTGTTTGAAAGCTGCGTTATATATCCAGCGCTTTCTCCATTTTTAAGATAACTGACACGTACTAATTCCTCGGTTGCAATTGTTTGTGTAGAATAAAAGAATTTATTATCAGTGGCTTCAGTATAACTATATAAAGTTGCGTCGCCTTCTACTAGGACCTTTAGAAATACTATTGCTTCCTCCCATTTTGGATTTCTGTCTCCGCTAATTTCCTTTTGATCGTCATTTGCACGATCTATTTTCACTTTAAATCTTTTGTATTTGCATTCGCTATCAATGCTAAATTCTTGTGTGGTTTCGATACTTTCGGTTTTAATCTCCGAATCGGCAAGCTGTATTTTATATTTGAAATTTGTTGGAGTATTCATCCAATCTAAATTTCTTATAAAGCATTCCGTTTTTTTTCCATCATTTGAAATAAAATATCCTTTTTCAAATTCAACTTGTGCATTAGTAAAAGTGTAACAAAACAATAAAATAATTAATATTTTTTTTTTCATAAATAGGTTTTGGTTTTTTTGAGTAAAAATAACCAAACGAATGGATATGCAAATAAAAAGCTACATTTTTATACCTAATTTACCTAATTATTTAATGTCTTGTAATACATAAACTTAAATAATTTACATCTTGAAAACCTCACAACTCGCATTATGCAGAACCGCAAAATTGCATGAATTAGCAATAAAACACAGTTTGTTTGCTTTCTTATGAAGTTCAATTGCCAATTCAATTTGATCCGAATTTGAGATTTTTACTTTTGGATTTAATTGAACGGCAACAAAACGCCCGCTTCCATCTGCAGTAACTTCGAGCATTGCTTCGGCATTGTCTGAATATTCTAAAACTTCTATTCCGTTTTGGGAGCACACATATAGATAGGACATCATATGGCACGAAACCAAACTGCTCAACAATAAATCTTCCGGATTATACATTCGGGATCACCTTTGAAAGTTTTTGCTGCCGAAACATTTAAAACAGGTTTTCCTTCAATTATAATTTTATGGCTTTTGCTGTAAAATCTCTTCGTTGAATCTTCCTGAATTTGATCTGAAGTCCATTTTGCTTCTGCTTTAAAAAGATGTTTCATTTTGCTAAGTTAAGATTTTAAAGGTTGCGACAGATTAATCTCGCAAAATCGCGAAGCTGTCAGGAAAATAAAGCTTTAAGTCTGTTTTTATTTACCCCACTTAGTCCAATCCGAATCTGGTCTTTTAAACGGTTCTGATAAAAACTTATTTGCTAATGCATTAAATACTTCCGGACTTGAAGCCGGTGCAAAATGGGTTTCTCCAGGCATAATACATAACTGTGCTTTAGGTATATTTTCGGAAATTTCTACCGTATGCTCATTTCTGATTACGTCTCTATCTCCAGCTATTATAAGCACTTTTGCTTTAATTTTTGATAAATCTTTAGTTGCAATACTAGGTTGATCTACCAAAAGCCCGGCAAGCTGTTTTAGTACATTCCAATTCTCACTAGTGTCTTTCTCTTTAATTTTTAAAGCAACCATTTTTTTCATGTTCTGAACATCTTTTACAGCCCACGAATAAATTGCCGTAGAATCAGGTCTTAAATTTGCCCCCATTGCCACAATTTTCTTTATTTTTGATTTACCTGAAATACCCATTTGCAAACCCACAATTCCTCCATCACTCCATCCAATAATATTTATCGAATCTAGTTTCAATCGATTAACTAATTCCTCTGTATCTTTTGCAATCTGAACGTATGTCAACGAATCCGTTTTCAACTCCGATTTACCTTGACCTCTGCTATCAGCAACGATAACTCTGTATTTACTTTTAAAGTAATCGATCTGATTTCCCATTGATTCAATATTTCCTCCATTTCCATGAATCAATAATAATGGTTCCCCTTTTCCATATTCTTCATAATAGATTTTAGCTCCATTGATTTCAGCAAATTTTCCAACAGCAGTATTTTTACCATAAGGCGTGTCAAATTTAAAATTCATCTGAACCTGAGCATTTCCTATTGCACATAGGAAATAGGTTAATAACAGAAGTAATAATTTAATTGGGTTTTTCATAAGTAAGCGTTTTGTTTTTGATAGTTATCACCCAAATGTAAGAAAAAATTGCACGAATTAACAAGATCGATTTTATACTCATTTGTCTTAATTATTTATAAATAAAAAACCTCGAAAGCATAACTTTCGAGGTTTCTTAGAGAATTACTAAACTAATAAACAAAATCCTAAAACTATTTTTTTACAGAGAATTTAAAAGTAGTTTTAGTTTTATAATTTTCTCCCGGGTTTAAAACCGTTGTTGGGAAATTTTTCTGATTTGGAGAATCAGGATAATGTTCTGTTTCTAAACACAAACCTGTTCTGTGTGCGAAGGTTCCGCCTTTAGGATTTGGTAAAGTTCCGTCAAGGAAGTTTCCAGAGTAAAACTGAATTCCAGGTTCGTCTGTTGTCATTTCCATAACTCTTCCACTTGCTGCGTGATACACTTTTGCAATGATTGTTTTTCCTTTTTCAGGATTGTTCAATACCCAGCAGTGATCGTATCCTTTTCCTCTTTCTAATTGTTCGTTTTTAACGTCGATGTCTTTTCCAATTAATTTTGGAGTTCTGAAATCGAAAGGTGTATTGGCAACATCATCTAATTTTCCTGTCGGAATTAAAGTCGCATCAACCGGAACTAATTTATCTGCATTCAAAGTCAATTCATGATCTAAGATTGTTTTTGTAAAATCTCCTGATAAATTGAAATAAGAATGCTGCGTTAGATTCACAACCGTTTTCTTATCTGTCGTAGCTTCATATAATACTTCTAATTGATTATCATTAGTCAATGTATAAGTCACAAAAACTTTCAGATTTCCGGGATAACCTTCTTCCATATCTTTGCTTAAGTAAGATAATTTTAAAGTTGCCGCATCTCCGGATTTTGCTTCATCTGCTTTCCAAACCACATTAAAATATCCTTGTGGCCCACCGTGCAATGCATTTGGTGCATTGTTTATAGCCAATTGATATTCTTTCTCGTCTAAAGTGAATTTTCCTTTAGCAATTCGGTTTCCGTATCTTCCGATCAAAGCTCCAAAAAATGGATTTTCTTTTTTGTATTGTGCCAAATTATCAAATCCGATTACTACATTTTCAGAAACGCCTTCTTTATTTGGTACTTTTAAATCTGTAATTCTTCCACCAAAAGTGATGATGTCAACTTCCATCCCATTTTGGTTTTTCAGTTTATAACTGTCCACTTTTTCTCCTTTGGCGGTTGTTCCGTAAGAAGATTTTTCAATTGTAACTGTAGCTTTTTCGTCTGACGAAACTGTTGTAGCATCCATTTTTTTATCGCTTTTGCATTGAACTGAAATTGCGGCCAAACTCATAAGGCTTATTCCAAAAATACAACGTTTTAATACATTCATAAATGATAATTTTTTGGTTTGTAAAAAGTTAAATGTTAGAAGTAAAATGTTAGACGTGAAATTTAATCATTTTATAAATGTAAAAATTACCTTTTTAAGTTTTTTCACATTTTACATCTTACAAATTACATTTTACTGGCTTAAAGGCCGTGTTGAAACAAATGAAAATATGCTTCATTTGCATTGATTCTATCTTTAAAGTCTCTTACGGTCGTTTTTTCATCAATTACTAATAATTCGATTCCGGCGATATCAGCAAAATCTTCCATGTATTCAGTTGTGATTGATTGGCTATAAACCGTGTGATGCGCTCCTCCTGCTAAAATCCAGGCCGTTGCAGCAATGTCAAGGTTTGGTTTACAATCCCATAAAACTCTTGCAACCGGTAATTTTGGTAACTCAGCCATTGGTTTAATCGCTGTAACTTCATTCACGATTAAACGGAAACGAGTTCCCATATCTACCAAAGAAACATTGATGGCATCTCCAGCTGGTGAATTAAATACCAAACGAGCCGGATCTTCTTTTCCTCCAATTCCTAAAGGATGCACTTCACAAGAAGGTTTTCCGTCAGCAATTGATGGACAAATTTCCAACATATGAGATCCTAAAACATATGATTTTTGAGGTGTGAAATGGTACGTGTAATCTTCCATGAAAGAAGTTCCTCCTTCAAGACCCACGTTCATTACTTTTAATGCACGAACCATTGCAGCTGTTTTCCAGTCTCCTTCTCCACCAAAACCATAACCATCAGCCATTAATCTTTGTGTTGCAATTCCAGGCAATTGTTTCCAAACACCTAAATTTTCAAACGTATCTGTAAAAGCGCCAAAACCTCCTTCTTCAAGGAAAGCTCTTAACCCTAATTCAATTTTTGCAGCTTCCGCTAATGAACTTCTTTGCGCTCCGCCTTCTTTTAAAGCATCAGTCAAAGTATAAGATTGTTCGTAAACAGCCAATAAATCATTTAATTCTTTGTCTGTAACTTTCTCAATATATTTGGTTACATCTGATGAATCGAATCCGTTCACTGACATTCCGAAACGAATTTGAGCTTCTACTTTATCTCCTTCTGTAACGGCAACTTCACGCATATTGTCTCCAATACGAGCTACTTTTAAGTTTTGAAGTTCATCCCATCCTAAAGCTACTCTTGTCCAGATACCTAATTTTTTCTGAACTCTTTCGTCTTCCCAATGTCCAACAACCACTTTGCGTTTTTTGCGCATTCTTGACATGATAAAACCAAATTCACGATCTCCGTGTGCCGATTGATTCAAATTCATGAAATCCATGTCAATAGTTCCCCACGGAATTTCAGCATTGTATTGTGTATGTAAATGACATAATGGTTTTTTCAAGATACTTAATCCGCCGATCCACATTTTAGCTGGCGAAAAAGTGTGCATCCAGGCAATAATTCCGATACAGTTTTTAGCCGAATTTGCAGCCAAACAAACATCTAAAATTTGAGAAGGCGATTTTACCACATCTTTATAAACCACTTTTACTGGAATATTAGACGCTCCATCTAATCCTTTTGCAATTATTTGAGAATGTTCCGCTACTTTTCTTAAAGTTTCTTCACCGTATAATTCCTGGCTTCCTACTACAAACCATACTTCTTTTTGAGATATATCAATCATTTTGTTTTGTTTATTTTGTTTCAAGTTTCAGGTTTCAAGTTTTGAATTGCTTAAAATCTTTGCTCTTTATTCTTTCTTCTTTTATCTTAAATTATTGTCCGTAATACGAATCTTTTCCGTGCTTGCGGTTGTAATGTTTCTTTATTAGAGAATCTTTTAATCTTGGTGCGTTCGGGTTTATTTGTAAAGTCAAATAGGCCATTTCGGCTACGACTTCTAAAACCTTACTGTTGTACACTGCTTTTGCAGCATTTTTTCCCCAGGCGAATGGACCGTGATTTCCAATCAGAATCATTTCTACTTCTTCGTAAGAAAGATTTTTTTCTTTGAAGCAATCCAAAATCTGAATTCCGGTATTGTGTTCGTAGTTACCTTCGATTAGCGAATCTGCCATTGGAGGCGCGCAAGGAATATCGGCGGTTAAATGGTCTGCGTGTGTTGTTCCAAAAATTGGAATATCCTGTTGCGACTGTGCCCAGGCAACCGAATAAGTCGCATGTGTATGCGCAACACCACCAATATTTGGCCAGTTTTTATATAAGTAAGCGTGTGTTTTTGTATCTGATGACGGACGCATGGTTCCTTCAATAACGTTGTTGTCAAAATCGACGATAACAATATCTTCCGGTTTTAAATCTTCATAAGGAACGCCGCTTGGTTTGATGGCAAAAACACCGTTTTTTCTGTCCACCGCACTTACATTTCCAAAAGTGTATACTACCAAATTCAATGCATTTAACTGCATGTTGGCTTCGTAGCATTCTTGCTTTAAATCTTTATAAAGAGAACTCATGTTTTGCTGTTTTTATAGTTGGATCTTCAAAAGCACTTAATTGATCGTAAGCGATTAACAATTTGTTATACGCTGCTACTTTGTCTAATTGAGGGAAATATTCTCCATCAAAATCACTTCCGATTTTTTGGCTTGCTTCAATTACGTTTGGATAAATTCCGGCTGCAACTGCTGCATAAATCGCTGCTCCTAAAGCAGGAGTCTGATCTGATGCTGCAATTTTGATTGGCTTGTTTAAAACGTTAGCCAAAGTCTGCATGATAAAAGGAGATTTACGGGCAACGCCTCCAATTCCGATAACGCTATCAATTTTTACTCCCTCTTCTTCAAAACGATCCACGATTTTTTTCGCTCCAAAACAAATTGCGTTTACTAAAGCTTTGAAAATATGTGGTGCTTTTGTTCCTAAAGATAAATTGGATATCGCGCTTTTTACTTCCTGATTAGCATCTGGCGTTCTTCTTCCGTTGATCCAGTCTAAAGCAATTGGAAGACTTTCTGAAACTGGAATTTTCTCTGCTTCTTTAGTTAATTCCACGATTAATTTATCGCTGAATTCTTCTTTTAATTGTTCTTTTTGAGCCTCATTTAAAACTGTTGAAGAAGTCAATAAATGTTCTGTCGGCCACATTAATAATTCTTTGTACCAGGCCAATAAATCTCCAAAAGCAGATTGTCCTGCTTCAAGACCAATAAAGCCTGGAATTACAGATCCATCAACCTGCCCGCAGATGCCGCGAACGGTTTTTGTTCCCACTTCATCATAAGAACCCACCAAAATATCACAAGTTGAAGTTCCCATAACACGAACTAAAGTGTTTTCTCCAATTTTTGCTCCAACCGCTCCAGAATGTGCGTCGAATGTTCCAACAGCAATTACTGTGTCTGTAGAAAGTCCTAAACGGTCTGCCCATTCTTTGCTTAAATTTCCGGCTACTAAATCTGAGGTATAGGTTTCATCATATAAATTACCACGAAGTTGCGCTAAATACGGATGTAGTTTTTCTAAGAATTCAGCTGGTGGAAGTCCGTTCCAGTCTGCATGCCACATAGCTTTGTGACCCGCAGCGCAACGGCTTCTTTTGAAGGTTTTTAAATCTTTATCTTCGATTAATAAATACGTCATTAAATCGCAGTGCTCCATCCAGGTATGCGCTGCATTTCGAACCGCTTCATCTTCTCTGGCGATGTGCAGAATTTTTGCCCAAAACCATTCAGATGAATAAATTCCACCTACATATTTTGTTACGTTTTCTCCGCCCCAGCTTACTGCCAGTTCATTGATTTCGTTTGCTTCGTTGATTGAAGTATGGTCTTTCCACAACACCATCATAGCGTTTGGATTTTCTTCAAAACCTTTTGTCAAAGCCAACGGAATCCCTTCTTTTGTAACCGGCACTGGAGAAGATCCGGTTGTATCAATACAAATTCCACGCACTTGCGAAGGATCTACTTTACTTTCTTTTATAACGGTTTGAATCGTAATTTCTAAACCTTCAATATGATCTAAAGGATGCTGACGAAACTGATTTATCGACGCGTCACAATATTGTTTGTTTTTCCATCTTTTGTAATGAGAAACATTTGATGCCAATTCCTGCCCATTTTCAGTATCTATTAGCACCGCTCGAACAGAATCTGTTCCGTAGTCCAATCCTATAACGTAATTTTTCATTCGAAATTCATTTTTAATAATGACAAATATAATTATAATTCATTTATAAGTGTACAATAAACACTTAATAAAAACAGGCACTTGAATTTTTACAAATAATGCATCAAAACAAGGATTTAAGGTCAAAACAAAAAATAAACGTAGCTTTTACATTTATTCTGTTGCGATTATTTCATCTTAATTTTCAAAACAGTAACAGAGTAAGCCGGAAAATAGTATTGAACTTTGCTTCCGCTTACTTTAAATTCGCTTTCTTTCGGGCTAATTTTAGTCGGAGCATCAAAAGAATTCTCATCATTTATTCCGTCTCCTTTTAAAGTTATTGCTGTTCCTTTTGTATCCAATTTTGCTCCTTTTACATCAATTGAAACATTTTGAGTTGCTGCAGAAGTGTTCACAATTTTCAGAATTACTTCTTTGGAATTCACATCTTTTACTGCCGATGCAAACAAATCGTTTTGACCCGTAACTGCTTTTCCGTCTTTTGTAATGTTGATTAAATCGGTTCCTTTATTGTTAGAAAACAATTTCTGAACATAATAATTTGGCGTTCCGTAAGACTGTAAATTGTTGAACCAAATCATATCCGGTGTCCATTGCCAGCCTTCTACGTGAGCCAATAATGGCGCATAAGAAGTCAGGTGAACAACCTCAGCATTACGCTCCATTCCGGTCATAAATGCCGCTTCAGAAAAAGCACATTCCCAGTTGTTTTTATTATCCGGACTTGCGATTGCTACACTTTGTGCTGCATATTCTCCTGCAAAAATCTTCGGTCCTTTACGGTCGTAATTATCGTAACGGGTTACATTTTTACGGAACCATGCCGGATCTTTATAATAATGTTCGTCAACGATTTCTGCGTTCAGTTTTTTAAGTTCTTTCATGCCGTAATCAAAATAATCTCCGTCAGGAAATGGTCCTGTTCCGGATACAATCGTAATGTTTGGATATTTTGCTTTAATGGCTTTTTGAAATACTTTGAAACGTTCAATATAATCTGGTCCCCATTGCTCATTTCCAACTCCAATGAATTTTAAATTAAATGGTTTTGGATGGCCCATATCGGCTCTAACTTTTCCCCAAGCGGTATTTAAATCTCCGTTTGCAAATTCAATTAGATCTAAAGCGTCTTGTACATAAGGATCAATTTGATCCATCGGAACCAATTCTCCTGTGTTGAATTGACAAGCCATTCCACAGCTTAAAATTGGCAATGGAGAAGCTCCAATATCCTCAGAAAGTTGAAAATATTCAAAGAATCCTAAACCAAAACTCTGGAAATAGTCTGGAGCCGGACGATGTGCAAATTCCATGTTCCAACGGTTTACAGCAGTTTCTCTATCTTCGACTTTTCCAACTGATTTTTTCCATTGGTAGCGTTCTGCCAAAGTTCTTCCTTCTACAATACAGCCGCCTGGAAAACGTAGAAATCCTGGTTTCAAATCGTATAATAATTGTACTAAATCAGCACGCATGCCATTTTTTCTTCCTTTCCAAGTATCTTCTGGAAACAATGAAATATTATCCAAATCGATAACTCCACTTCCTTCAAAAGTAATTTTCAGCTTTGCTTTAGCTTCTGTAGCAATTGATGTTAGTTGTGTGGAATAATTAGTCCAGTCTTTTGAAGTTGGAACAATCGAAGTTTCGCCTAAAACTTTATTATCTTTATCTATAAATTGAAACTTGATCTTGGTAATGTTTCCTGATAATTTTGAAGCTTTTAAAGACAGATTGTATTTGAGGTCTTTTTTAATTCCCATTCCTCTAAAACCTTCATTGATCAATTCATAACCGCCGGCATCATTAAGCGTAACTCTGCAATAATTATGATTGGTTCCTTGGTTTGAATACTGAACTACAGTGGCAATTCCGGATTGCTGATTTAATTTATGACGATCGCTGTTGGGTTCTTGCCAGCCCATCATTGGAAACAGAAATTCGAACGATCTGTTTTTAATCATTTCGGCATACAAACCTCCATCAGCAGCAAAATTGATATCTTCAAAAAATACTCCGTACATCGTCGGTTCAATTTTGGTTACTGTTTTGGCAGCATCAACCTGAAAATTATTTTTTTGTGCCGATGCATAAAAGCCGTTCAGCAATAAACCGCAAAGGGTAATTTTGGTAATTAAATTGGACTTCATTTTTTTATAATTAATGTGTTTTTATGGCACGCGCATTACACTGATTCACTAAAGTGAAAACGCGGATAAAAACGGATTTTTATTTGTTTTTTTGAATATTTTTTCACGCAGATTTGAGCAGATTTCTACAATCTTTTTAATCCTTTAATCTGTGGCATTTTCTTGATTCTTTCTTCTTGATTCTTTCTTCTTGGCTCTATTTTCTTTACTCTATTCTCTATAATCCAACCAAACTTTCATTTTTCCAACACCTCTATTTGACCAGCTGTAATATGGAATTGCTTTGAATTTTGAATTCTCAATTACATTTACGCCTTGCAATAAATTGGTTTCTTTTTTTACTTGGAAAATATCTCCGGCTGCTACATTTATTTTATCGAAATTGGTTTTGTTGTCAATTTCTTCGACTGCGTAAACAATTGGTCCATATTCTAATGAAACTTTGTTTTTGTTGGTTTCTACTTTTGAATTGGTTTCTACTTCCTGAACTTCCATTGGGAAATTAAGATTGATTTTATCTCCTTTTTTCCAATTTCTAGTCACAACGAAATAACCCTCTTGTGGCTGAATCGCCAATGTTTCGCCATTCACATTAATAGAAGCTTTTTGAGTTGATGCTTTTTTATAAGAATATAAATCGCCAGACAAAACTTCATTTCTTGCCCAGCCCGGAACACGAAGTTTAATCGTGAACTGACTTTCTTTTTTCGGGTTAACCGAAAGGACTACTTTTCCATTCCAAGGATATCCGGTTTGCTGAGAAATCTGCAAATCGGTTTTTCCAACTTTGAAAGAAGCATTATTTGAAGCGTATAAATTCACATACAAAACATCATTTGATTTAGAGTAAATCAATCCTGGAATTGAAGGTATAAAACGAATTAAATTCGTCGGACAGCAAGAACAGTCAAACCAAGCCTGTCGGGTACAAGAACCTCTGTTTGATTTGAAAACACCATCAGCCTCTAAGGCATTCGGGTAGAAAAATTGTTTTCCGTCTAATGAAATTCCGGAGATTAATCCGTTGTACATTGTTCTTTCGATTACATCAAAATATTTCGAATTTCCAGATAAATTATGCAATCTGTGATTCCAATACACATCTCCAATTGCGGCGCAGGTTTCGTTGTAAGCAGCCAGATTTGGTAATTCGTAATTCGCTCCAAAAGCTTCTCCGTCATGTCTTGATCCGATACCGCCCGTGATGTACATTTTCTTGTTGACCATATTATTCCATAAATTATTTATGGCGTCGGTATAGCCTTTGTCTTTTGTCATAGCAGCAACATCGGTCATTCCAGCGTACATATAAACCGCTCTTACGGCATGGCCTACCACTTCATTTTGCTGTACCACCGGAATATGATCCTGTGCATATTCTCCGTATAATTTATGATTGTTTGGATTACCGCGATTGTCTAAATAGTATTTCGCCAGTTTTAAATAATCTTCTTTTCCGGTAATTTGATATAATTTGATCAAACCTGTCTCTACAATTTGATGCCCCGGAACACCTTTTACCTGACCAGGGCCATCTCCAAACGTTTTTACTAATAAATCGGCATTTTTGATGGCGATGTCAAGGAAATTTCTTTTTCCTGTAGCTTCATAATGTACGACAGCAGCTTCTATTAAATGTCCCGAATTGTAACATTCGTGACTAATTTGTAACGATTCCCAACGTTTTCCTTCAATAACCGGAACCCAGGTACATGGCGGTTTTGCTGGATTTATGGTTCTCCAGGTTGTTAAGTATCCGTCTTTTTCCTGACCAATTTTTACAATGGCAATCAACGAATCTAAAACACGTTCTAATTTTGGATTTGGCGCGCTGATCAATGTATTCGAAGCGCCTTCAATAATTTTGTAAACATCTGTATCATCAAAAGGCATTTCGCCTCTTACTGTTCCTGTTTTTTGTTTTCCTGCGATTAAAAAATTTTCAAAACGACCTTCTTCATTGCATTTCTGAATGGCATAAGCAATTGTAATTTCCTGTACTCTTTTGATAATTGGCAGCCAGAAAGAATCCGATAATTTTACATTTTGAATGTTTACCGGCTCAATTTGATAACCCGCTTTTAAAACCGAAGTTTTATCACTTGGCTGCACAACATTGTTTTTGGTTTCTTTACAGGAAATCAAAATCAGCAGTGAAATGAAAATCGCTATTATCGGAAAATTATATTTTTTCATTGTATTGAATATTCTATTTTAAAACGGGCCATAAATCGGCATCCCAAAGCATTTCTCTAACAACTAATCTTGGTGTTCCGTTGGTTTTCTTTTCGTAAGCGTGGTAAAAAATATAATCTTTGCCATCAAACGTATAAGCGCTGTTGTGCCCTACGCCAAAGTAATTCTCGTCGCCGTGCACTACTAAACTTCCTCCGCCTTCATTTAATGGTTTTCCGTCTTTATCCACATAAGGTCCGGTTACATTTTTTGATCTTCCAACCACAACTTTATAAGTGCTTTTTTCTCCGCGACAGCATAAATCCCAAGAAAGAAATTGATAGTAATAACCGTTTTTCTTAAAGATGAATGGAGCTTCTAATGCACCATCTCCCGGATCAGAATCTGGCAATTCAAAAGTTCTTTTGCGTTTCGAAATTGTGTGCCATTCCTGAGGCTGTGCAATCGATTTTAAATCCGGATTTAATTTTACCAATTTTAATCCTTCCCAAAATGAACCAAAGGATAACCATGGTATATTGTTTTCGTCAAAAATTAAATTCGGATCTATGGCATTCCACATATCGCGGTTGGGCTGTGATTGAATAACGATTCCCTGGTCAACCCATTTGTAGTTTTTATCTTTTGGATCTAATGTTGTATTTGTCGCAACACCAATTGCCGATGTATTTTTGGCAAAAGCCGAAACGGAATAATACAGATAGTAAGTATTGTTATGAAACGAAATATCCGGTGCCCAAATATGGTTTTTGAAATCGGCAGCAACGCCATCTGCCCAAACTGGTTTTTCTGGAAAAACGGGAGACTGCTTATCCCATTTTTTTAAATCTTTGGAACTAAAAACACTAATTCCGTTGCCTGTACAATACAAATAATAAGTGTCTTTTTGTTTGATGACTACCGGATCGTGCACGACAATTTCCTGCGCAAACGAAGCTGAAGCTATCAACACCATTAAAAGAGAAAGTGCATATTTTATGTTTTTGTAAACCATATAAGTTATGTAATAAATTTAAGTTTGAACTCTGACTGTAACACTTTAATAGGTCATATAAACAGTTTTTGTAATAAAGTTCAGAACTGATCACTAAAAAACTGAATACTGAACACTAACTACTGAATTCCTTCAGAAGTCATAACCACACGTTTCATAGTTCCATCTTTGTTATAATATAATTTATCAACGCAGACTGATCTTCTGAAACTTCCTCCGTCTGGTTGCGTTGCGCCGTTGTGATAAATAAAATACGATTGTCCTTTAAAATCAATTATGGACTGATGATTGGTGTTACTGTTTCCTGCGATTTCATTCAGAATTCCTTTGAATTCCCACGGGCCTGTAATTGACTTGCTCATGGCGTAAGCGATTTTCTCCGGAAATTCATAAGCATACGATAAATAATACCAGTTTTTATGTTTGTGAATCCAGGGTGCTTCTGTAAAATGTAACAACTCTTTTACATGATGAATCGGCCCATCTAATTCGATCATATTGTTTTTTAATTTGGCATAATGGCAGGCTGTATTTCCCCAGAATAAATAGGCTTGTCCATCTGTGTCTATGTAAACTGTCGGATCGATATCATCCCAGCTTATATCGCTGAATTTGGTCATATCGTTTGTGATCAAGGCTTTTCCCAAAGCATCTTTAAATGGTCCTGTGGGACTGTCAGAAACTGCAATTCCAATAGCTTTTCCATTTACGGAACCATGCTCAACCGTTACATACCAATAAAATTTTCCGTTTCTTTCAATTACCTGCGAAGCCCAGGCATCTCCTTTTGCCCAGGCAAAATCAGTTGTTTTTAAAGGTACCGGATGTGATTCCCATTTTTTCATATCTGAAGAAGAATACACAACCCATTCGTTCATTTTATAAAAATGAAAATCTTTTGGCGCTTCGTCATGACCTGCGTATAAATACACTTTATCCTTGTAAACCAATGCTGCAGGATCTCCTGTATATTGATCTTTAATAATTGGATTATTGAATTTTGCAGGATCAATTTGAGTTGATTGCGCAACTGCTGTTTTGCCGGATGCAATCAAAACTAAAAGTGAAAGGCTTGTGATTAGGTTTTTCATTATGTTTTTATTTTGACGATATAATGCAACGAAAATCTATTTAATACATTCTTTTATTAGTACGGAATATTTTTTCACGCAGATTTTGCAGATTTAATTTTAATCTTTTTAATCCTTTAATCTCTTGCTACTATTTTAATTCACTTTCTTACCCCAAACTGGTAATCCTGCAGCTGTTAAACCAGCATAACTCAAGGTTACTTTTCGCGTTGCTGATTCCCAATCCCAGGCATCCGTTACGTTGCATTTTACCCCATTTACGGTTAAGATTTTTTTGGCGCTATTATACGACCAGGTTCCAGTTGCATCACCGCTTACTTTTTTATCAGCAGTTAAATAAATTGTTCCTGATTTTTGCATCGTTTTATATTGATAATTCATCGTAATCTGTTCCCAGGCACCTACAAAGCTTCCTTCAGAAATAGTCGTTGTGGGCACTCCCGCATAACGTTCTGCCTCTACAACCGGCCAGCCATCTTCTGTCCATTCGATACCGCGAACATGCCCCATCATAACGGCGTTTGAAACGGCAATTCCGGGAACCCCTTCCGGTAAACGGGCTTGCGAAGCATAAAACCATTTTTTTGTATCCGGATTTTGAAAAACAGCACAGTGCGCAAAACCAACCCAGCCTGTATGATTTTTAAATTGATATGGATGCGTTAACATTGGAAAACATTCTGCTCCGCTTGTAATACTCATCCCAGTACTGGTAAGGTATGGTCCTAAAATGCTTTTTGAACGTGCAACACGGGTGTTATATGCTACTGATAATTCGTCATAAGCCAGAAATAAATAGTAATATTGAGTTTCCGGATTATACATTATTTCCGGTCCTTCAAGTGCTTGCCAACGATTTGAATTAACATTTCCGCGACCGGCAATTCGTACTCCGTAATCATCAATTGTTTTTAATTTATCTGGTTTTCCAGTTGTCGAATTCAATTTTAGAGCTGCAATTCCGGAATGCCAGGAACCGTAAATTAAATATTGTTCACCTTCGGGAGTCTGAATGAAACTTGGATCGATAGCGTTGAATTTGAAATAAGCATCCCAGTCATTTCCTCCATTTCTAACGTAACTTTTTACGCCATCTGGTTCAGAACAAACAACCATTCCTTTATCAACCCAGTTATTCGATGCCAAATCATCTGTTTCAGCCAGACCAATAAAAGCACGTTCTGACCAGGAAGTATTCGTATCTGTTCCCACAATTGGATTCGTTACAACGATACTGTAATACATTCTGAATTTGTTCCCCACTTTACGGACGCATGGCGCCCAATATCCATAATTTGGATTTTCTATTGGAGGCAAAGCCGGAGACATTCTTGCTCTTTTATTGTTCAAAGAATCTTTTACCCAAGCCGGAGCCTGCGTCATTGAAGATCCCATGAATTCCCAATTGATTAAATCTTTAGATCTTCTGTAGAAAAAATGTCCATTGCCTTCGTGTGCATTTCCATAAGAAGCATCGGTTTGATACATATAATAATATTCACCCGATTTTTCTACAGATGGATCGTGCACGTTAGCCAAATTCCATTGCTTTCTGCTGCCCCAACTTGAGATTGAAGTATAATTATCAGCATAAGTTGGCCCTGGAAAAGCTGGTGTAACAACCGGAGGATCAACTACCGGACCCGGATCTGGGGTTACAGATGTATCTGGATCACTGGAACAGCTGACAAATGCAATTGACAACAGACCGATGTAGGCAATTTTTAAAATGGAATTGGATTTTTTCATTTTTTCTATATTTTATTTTCCTTCTAAAACAACAACTGAGAAAGGAGGAATAGTAATCTCAAGTTTTCCTTTTTTGTTTTCGAAACCTTTAAAAGCTGTTGGAACAATTTTGTTTGGTGTATCGAATGAATTGTAATCTTGTAATTTTGCTGATGTTACAATCGTTCCTGTAAAGTTTTTTACTCCAAGATCCTTAACATCAATTTCTATTTTGTTTTTGTTTTTAGCGTCAACATTTACCAATGAAATATGAACTGCTCCGTTTTTATCTTTTGAAGCTGAAGCTGATACCGCAGGAAGTGTTTCTCCTTTAAAAGTATACAATGGCGATTGGAAACTTAATGGTAATAATTTAGCATCCTGATGAACGCTGTACATTTTCATTACACTATATGTTGGCGTAGTAATCATTTTTGCTTTATCCGTAAGGATTACTGCTTGCAACACGTTAACACATTGTGCTAAGTTTGCCATACGAACTCTGTCTGCGTGATTATTGAAAATATTCAAAGTTGCTCCGGCCAAAACAGCATCTCTCATCGTGTTTTGTTGGTATAAAAATCCAGGATTTGTTCCTTGTTCTACTTCATACCAGCCTCCCCATTCGTC
This sequence comes from Flavobacterium sp. LAR06, assembly GCF_041946075.1. NCBI lineage: Bacteria > Pseudomonadati > Bacteroidota > Flavobacteriia > Flavobacteriales > Flavobacteriaceae > Flavobacterium > Flavobacterium sp. LAR06. The sequence continues at coordinate 338,433 of NZ_JAUTYT010000001.1, forward strand.
AACAATCATAGCTACTTTTTTCTCAGGATCGTATTTATCCATAATAGCACTATGTTTTGTAACTAGCTCTTCCATTTTTAAAGCTGACTGCATGGTTTTGAAATAACCTTCTTCTGTAAAATTTCTGTCATCTCCTTTTTTGCCCCAATCAATTACGGCGTAGTGATGCACTCCAACTCCGCCTAACATATTTAGCGGAATGTTTTTCATTAAAACTTCTGTCCAATTATAATCGGCACTGTTTGATCCTGATGCAATTCTGGTAATTCCTCCAGTGTTTTCCCAATCTGACATGAACGTTGCAAATTTTCTATATTCTCCAGCGTAATATTCCGCTGTCATATTTCCGCCGCATCCCCAGGCTTCATTTCCGATTCCCCAGAATTTAACCTTCCAAGGCTCTGTTCTTCCATTTTTTTTACGCAAATCACTCATCGGACTTTTACCACTAAAATTGGTATATTGAACCCAGTCAGACAATTCCTGAACCGTTCCGCTTCCAACATTTCCTGACAAGTACGGTTCTGCTCCAAGCAGTTCGCACATATTCAGGAAATCATGGGTTCCAAAACTGTTATCTTCAGTTACACCGCCCCACCATTTGTTTACAATAGTTGGTCTTTGTTCCTGAGGGCCAATTCCGTCTTTCCAGTGATATGTATCGGCAAAACATCCGCCAGGCCATCTTAAATTTGGAATTTTTAAATCTTTTAAAGCAGCGACTATATCATTTCTGACTCCTTTTGTATTTGGTATTTTTGAAGTATCTCCCACAAAAAAACCTCCATAAATACAGCGCCCTAAATGCTCTGCAAAATGCCCGTAAATGTTTTTGTCGATTGTTGGTGCATCTGCATTATTTTTTATGGTTACTACTGTAGTTTCGTTTTGGGCAAAACTTGCCTGATTACAAAGAGTAATAAGAAATGTGATTAAAAGTGCTTTTTTCATAACGTGTTTTTAAAAGATTATAAAGAGGAAGGCTTTATGAAACCTCCCTCCAAATATTAAAATTAATAAGAAAGTGTAGGCCATCCTGATGACCATGTAAAATATACAATTTCTAGTTTTGGATTTCCATTGTCGGCTCCATCATAATAATGAACCGCACCTTTTTGCGTTCCGGTAATTCTTGACAAATGCCCCGGTCCGATATAATTTCCTTGTGTTGCCAAAACTGTTGTTCCGCCTCCACTTTTTAAATTGACTCCGTTTTTATCTGTAAAAGGACCAAACGGACTTGTTGAACGGCCCACTACAATATAATATGTACTGTTGACACCATTGCAGCAAGAACCTCTGTTTACGAACATATAGTAATAACTTCCTTCTTTGATTAAACAAGGAGCTTCCCATGAAGCACTGCTTCCTCCGGCAACAATAGTTCTTGTTCCTGTTGGTTTACCCGTTGAAACATTAATCTGAACAACTCCAATACCAGCATGCCAGGAACCATATGCCATATAAACATTACTTCCGTCTACTAAAATAGAAGGGTCAATGGCGTTTACATCTGAGGCAGATGAAGAAGCCACAACAAGACCTCTGTCTGTCCATTTTGTTCCGGCACTTTGTGAAATGGAAGGAGCTGTTACCAGCCCGATGGCAGAAGTTGCAGATCCAAAAGTCGAACAGGAATAGTACATATTCCAGCGATTGTTAAACCATGCTAAATCTGGCGCCCAAAATGTTTTGGTAAAACCCGGAACATAACTTGTAATCCAGCTTGGAGTTGAAGTGAACACTGATGTTCCCCAAGTCCAGCTTGTTAAATTTGTTGAATAGGTCATTGGGATATTATCACCTGTTGTAAACACATAATAATTAACACCGCTTTTTATAATTGTACTTGGGTCATGCGACGGAACATTGCCGCTAACCGTTTTAGCTGTTATATTTTTTACCTGAGAATTTTGAGTTGTCTCAACTGAGACTGCCTCATCATTCGAAGGGATTATAGTATCTTCATTCTGGCAACCTGCTAATAATACTGCTAATAAAACCAAACTTGTAATTGTTTTCATTCGTGATAAAATTTAGTTACTGTAAAAAATTCATTACTCTATAATCGCATTCTTTTTTAAGATAATATCATATGACAGATTTTTCTTTCTGCCATATGATATTAGGTATTCTAACTAATTCAATAAATATTAATAACTTTCATTTTGGATTGTACCCGGATTGTTATCCATTTCTAATTGTGGGATTGGATAATATTCTCTACCTGCAGTATAAGAATTAAACTCCGCATCTCTCGATTTCAACCATGCCAATTTTGTAGCATCCTGCAACCATCCCCAACGACGAATATCGTCAAAACGGTGACCTTCAAGAGGGAATTCCAGGAATCTTTCGTGTCCAATTTGCTCTCTCATTTGATCCTGAGTCATTCCTGGTTTTGCTGTTGCCAAATCAGGTAATCCAACTCTGTTTCTTACCATTTGAATATATCCGTAAGCCCCTGGAGTATCTCCTGTTTCGTTAAGACATTCTGCATACATTAAAAGAATATCTGCATATCTTAATAAACGTTCGTTGATACCAGAACGCCAATCGTATTCATCAGCAAATTCTCCATCAGAATTTTGATATTTTCTGCAAAATATATCATTTAAATCGCCTGGACTTGCAGCATAAAAAGTAGCAAAATCTCTTCCATATAACTTAGCTCCCGGCTTGTTATAAAAAATAGTAGCATCTAAACGAGGATCAAGATCACCTGTTTTTGTTTTCTCATCATGAAATTCATTAAACAATACCCAAGAAGGCTGTACGTCTGTCCATCCAAAAGCTCTTGGTGCATAAGTAATAGCACGCGCAGACGTTTTACCCCAACCTGAAGCCGGAGCACCTCCCCAACCTAAATCAACACCACCAGCATCTCTGCTGAATTGCACCTCGAAAAGAGATTCCGAATTATTTTCATTAGCGGTTGTAAAGTTGTCGCGATAATTTGAAACCAAAGAGTAAACTCCTAAATCTATCACTTGTTTGAAAGCTGTTTTTGCATTGGCAAAATCTTTAATAAACAAGTAGGTTTTTCCTAAGTATCCTAAAGCAGCTCCTTTTGTAGCACGCCCTTTTTGATCTGCATCTATACCTGAAATACCATCATAGGAAGTAGGAAGTAAGTCAGCAGCAGCTTTAAAATCTGCAATAACCTGAGCCCATCCTTCAGCCTGTGTTTTCTGAGGATAATACACTGCCAAATCTGTTGGCAACGGCACATTTTTAAACATGTTTACCGCATGAAAAAGAAACAGTCCTCTTAAAAAATAAGCTTGTCCCAGTATTCTGTTTTTAAGTGCCGCATCCTGAAATTCAATAGCTGGCACGTTTGCTAAGACCTGATTGGCGCGGTAAACTCCCTGGTAATACGTTTCATAAGCCCATCCATAAATAGCAGCATCGGCTACATTTGAATTAAAGTGACCCGCATTATACATTGAACCCCATGGGCTATTTGTACGTGCATCATCTGATCTTGCATCTAACAACAATGGTGTACTTCTCATGTAAGTCCCGTCAGTTAATAAACTTCCGTATGTAGCATTTACTCCTTCAAGGGCATCCTGGTCTGTTTTCCAGAACGAATCAACTGCATCATTATTAGGGTCAATTTGAGTCAAATCTTCATTATCAACACAGCTTGTTGTTACAACAGCCAGTGAAAAGAAAACAGCTATATAATTAAATATTTTATATTTCATTTTAATACGTTTTTAATTGGTTAAACCGGTTTAGAAATTTACTTCTACTCCTAGAGAAATTGTTCTTGGATTTGGAAAAGATCCCGCATCATATCCTCTTGAAAGCAATCCGTCACTTGTAAAATCCGGATCATATCCAGAATAATTTGTAATTGTCCACAAGTTTTGACCATTTACATAAACTCTTGCTTTTTGAATAAATTTATCTTTCAACGGAATATTGAAACCCATTTCCATAGTTTGCAATCTCACATAATCTCCACTTTGAATAAATCTGTTAGAGTCTCTACCGTTTCCATTAGGATCACCAATTACTGGTGCAGGAACATTAGTATTTGTATTAGTTGGCGTCCAGTAGTTCAATTCATCTGTACTGTGATTTGTATATTGTCCAATCATTAAATTGCGGTACATGGCATTGAAAACTTTATTTCCTCCCGCACCTTGCCAAAACATTGAGAAGTCAAAATTTTCATAAGAGGCACTGAAATTCAATCCAAAACCATATTTCGGAATAGATACCCCTTGAAAAGTTCTGTCGGCATCTGTAATAATTCCATCACTATTTACATCTTTAAATTTCACGTCTCCAGGAGCCGCTCCTGTTTGAGTTGGTGATGAAGCTACTTCTGCAGCATTTTGAAAAATACCAATTGCTTCCCAGGCAAAAAGCTCTCCCACAGATCTTCCTACCTCTGTTTTTGAAACTGCTCCATAAATAGGGTTTCCTGTAGCTCCAATTCTGGTTACTTCATTTTTTAAAGTTCCAAAATTACCAGAGATATCATATTTAAATTTATGATGGTGATTACTATATGATGCTGTAAACTCAAAACCATTATTTTCCATATCTCCAGCATTTGTTGTAATATTTGCCGGAAAAGCTCCTGTAGAAAAAGGCAATGGAACCCCTACCAACATACCAGTAACTTTTTTCGCAAAATACTCTGCTGTAAATTGTAAGTCATTATCTAAAAATCCTAATTCTAATGCGATGTTTTTACTGGTTGTTTTTTCCCAGTGCACATTAGGGTCAAGTGCTGCAACCACAGTTGTTCCTGAAGCTAGTTCATTGTTAAAATCATACCCTGCAAAACTATTTACTGTGGAAGCAAAAAAGTACTGTGGAATGGTATTGTTACCTATCGTACCGTAACCACCTCTAAGTTTTATATTGCTTACCCATTCTGGTAAATGCAGGAACTTTTCGTTACTAATTCTCCAACCTCCTGAAAAAGAGTAGAAGTTTGCAGAATTATTAATATCACTAAAAAGAGATGTTCTGTCTTGTCTGAAGTTAGCCTGTAATAAGTATCTGTCATCATAAGCATAATTTAGTCTGCTGATGTATGATATTCCCGTAATCGTAAATTTATATTCGCTTGCATTTCTTGCATCAGCATACTGAAGCATTGGAATTTCTCCAGGTGTATAACCTACCCCTCTTGAGTTATATCTGTGATAGTCTCTCTTTTCCTGAATCCAGCCTGCAAGAGCATCAATTTTATGTTTTCCAAGTGTAAGGTCATAAGTCAATAAATTATTAACGAAAGTTCTTAACTCATTTCCAGTTTCTACATCTAAAGAAGCTTCGTCATTTGTAGTAATATAATACCATCCTAAATCACTTGGCGGTATAAATTTTCTGTTTTCCCAGTCTGTTCTGTCATAACTTACGTCTAATTTATATTTAAGACCTTTAACAATTTCAAATTCTCCCCAAATGTCACCAATAAAGCGATTTCTTTTTCCGTTATTATCAATCAGATTATTATACCCAATTGGGTTCATAGAAATTGCGCGTTGCGTCAGGTTGTCGGTACCTCCATAACCCCCTAATCTGTTAGCATCATAAACTGGCATTGTTGGCACAGCAGTAAGCATATCGCTAATAAATGTTTGTCCTGCATTATATTCGTTGAAAATCTCTTTATCAGATTGTGTATACGCAATCTTAGCTCCATATTTGAATTTTCCTTTTTTACCATTCAAATTCATATTGGTTGACAATCTCTCGTACTCTTGTGGTGTTTTTAAATAACTAGTATTTTTAAAATAATCAATGTTCATGCTATAAGCAATACTCTCTGCTCCACCTGTAAAAGTTAAAGCCTGATTTTGTACTACACCCGTTTGCATTGATTCTTTTTGCCAGTCTGTATTTACGTCATTGATATAAGACGGGCTCATAGGATCATTTCCTGGAGCGATACTTACCGGAACTCCGGCTCTGATATCTCTGTTTCTTTCTGCTTCGCTAGTAATTTTTTGATATCCAACACGATCAGTTACATCCCATTTTTTTGCCACATCCTGAAGCCCAACAATAGATTTAAACTTAACATCCATTTTGCCGGCTTTTCCTTTTTTAGTTGTAATAATAACAACTCCGTTTGCTCCACGAACACCGTAAATTGCAGCCGAAGAAGCATCTTTCAAAACCTGCATCGATTCAATTTCTCCCGGTGCAAAATCATAAGGAGCATCAACCATAATTCCATCAATTACAAAAAGCGGGCTGTTGTTTGTGAATGAAGTTATACCTCTAATTTTGACATTTACAAAACCTCCAGGTTCTCCAGATGATTGTACTGTTACTCCGGGAACTTGCCCCTGAAGCATTTTTGCAGCATCATAAGTTACCGTTTTTTTAGCCGATTCTATATTTACAACACTTACAGATCCTGTTAAATCAGATTTCTTTTGCGTACCGTAACCTATTACAACTACTTCATTTAATTTGTTAGTATCCTCACCTAATGCAGCATTTATTTTAGATTGATTTCCTACTGCTATTTCCTGATTTTGAAAACCCAGAAATGAAAAAACTAATACATCATTTGCTGATGCTTTAATAGTATACTCTCCATCAAATCCAGTTACAGCAACTGTTTTTGTTCCTTTTATCATAATGTTCACTCCCGGCAATGGTAATTTGTCTTGTGCCGAGGTAACAACTCCGCTAATCTCTTTGCCTTGGGCCGACATTTGATTAACGGAAAATAATAGCATCATTAATGCTAATAGCCATTCTTTTTTTGGCAATAAAAAATTGCAATAAAAAAATAATCGTTGGTTTGTTATCATATTGGTTTTTTTAAGGTTGGTTAGTTGTTTAATTATAAGTGTTAATTCTACATTTGTAAATTTAAATAAAAAAAAAGCTTAAAAACAAATTAATATCCCAAAAAAAAGCGATAAAAAAAATACATATCGTAATTTAAGTGTCAAATGGACATTTAAAATTTAGTGTTTCTTTCAAAAAAAGTGTGTTTTTGGAAAGTTATTTGTGTAAAATATACACTTTTTATCAAAAAGCAGCTTTTTAAGCAAAATTTAACGCCTTAAAAAAAAAACGAAAACGATGTAATTTTGAACTAATTGGAGAAGAAAAAATGTTATTTTTGTAAATAAAATCCTGTTTTTGACTTTAGTTTTTTGAGTATTTAAATAACATTCTTTCAAAAAACCATCTTGTAATATCCTGTTTTCGTCTTAAAACAATCTAAAAACAGAAAAAAGACTGTTATTTTTTTCTAAAAAGTCTTTTTTTTAACGTTACTTTTGATTAGTTATTTATATAAGTGTAAAACACACATTAATAAATTATGAAACGTATTAAGAAGTTTATATATTTACCATAAAAAATTTAATATGCTAAACAGTTATAGCTCTGCTGATAAAGTCCTATTAGCAGTAGATTGTATCATTTTCGGATTTGACCATGAAGGGCTAAAAATTCTTTTAATCAAAAGAGATTTTGAGCCGGAAAGAGGAAAATGGTCTTTAATTGGAGGATTTCTAAAACGCGATGAAGTACTCGATAACGCGGCTATAAGAATATTGCATACTTATACCGGGTTGCACGATATTTATATGGAGCAGTTGCATGCGTACAGTGAAATTGATCGTGACCCTGTCGAAAGAACTATTTCGGTATCCTATTATGCTTTAATTAATATTGAAAATCACAATACAGAGCTTATTCAAAACTATCATGCACAATGGTTTAGTATAACTGATGCTCCAAACTTGATCTTTGACCACAACGAAATGGTAGATTATGCCATTAAAAGATTACGTTACAGAACTTCAATAAAACCAATTGGGTTTGAATTATTGCCGGAGAAATTTACCATGCGTCAATTATTAGAATTGTATGAGGCAATTTTAAGCAAAGAATTAGACAAACGTAACTTTATCAGTAAAATTAATTCATTAGAAATTCTGAATAAATTAGAAGAAAAAGACATGCAATCCTCCCGAAAAGGTTCGTATTTGTATACTTTCAACAAAGAAAAATATGAAGAAAAATTACTAAATGATTTTGTGCTGAATCTTTAGGATAAAAGTTTCACGCAGATTTTAAAAGATTTAAGCAGATCTATACAGATTATTTAATCATTTTAATCTTTTGTACCGATAGATTTGGGCGTGACTATTTTTCTTTTACAAAATAAAAAACCCTGAAAACTACAAACTTTCAGGGTTTTTACTTCAATAAAACTACTATTAAAAACTAAACAAATTTTCTTTTTTGAAAAGATAATCTCTCGCAGATCCTGCAGATTCAGCAGATTTTATTTCAATCTTGATCATCTGTTAAATCTGCTCCCGATAGCTATCGGGACTGCGTGAAAAAAATCTTAGCTATTCCCTTTTTGATAATCTGCTAAAAAGGTAGCTAATCCAATATCCGTCAAAGGATGTTTTAATAAACCTTCAATTGCACTTAGTGGTCCCGTAATAACATCTGCTCCGGTTTTGGCACAATTGATAATATGCATTACGTGTCGAACTGATGCTGCCAATATTTGGGTTTCATAACCATAGTTATTATATATCAATCTGATTTCTTCAATCAAATTCATTCCGTCAGTCGAAATATCATCCAGACGTCCAATAAAAGGTGAAACATAAGTCGCTCCCGCTTTTGCAGCCAGTAAAGCCTGACCTGAAGAAAACACCAAAGTACAATTGGTTTTTATTCCTTTATTTGCAAAATATCTGATTGCTTTTACACCGTCTTTTATCATCGGGATCTTCACGACGATCTGCGGATGCAAGGCTGCCAGTTTTTCTCCTTCGGCAATCATTCCTTCAAAATCAGTTGAAATCACTTCAGCACTAACATCGCCATCAACCAATTCACAAATTTTTATGTAATGATCCAGAATATTCTGTGCTCCTGTAATTCCTTCTTTTGCCATCAATGAAGGGTTTGTGGTTACACCATCTAAAACTCCCAAATCATTGGCTTCTTTAATATCTTTTAAATTTGCTGTATCTATAAAAAATTTCATTTTTCTTTTATTTTGAAATGTTATAATTATTATGCTCTAAATATTTGATAATCTCTTCGCAGGCATTTTTACTTGTAAATCCGAATTTCTGATCCAAAACCGAAGCCGGAGCCGAATATCCGAAATGATCTAGTCCGAAAACTTTTCCTTTGCTTCCCACTAAATTTTCCAGGTTCACCGGAAGTCCTGCCGTAAGTCCAAAAACTAGTTGGTTATGCGGAATAACACTTTCCTGATACGCTTTTGGCTGCGATCGGAAAAGGCCTTCTGAAATTATTGAAGCAACATTTATTTTTATTTTAATGATGTGTTCCAACTCTTCTGCAGCTTCAATAAGTGTCGCTACTTCAGATCCATTGGCAACTAAAGTAATGGCAGGATCTTCACTTGATTTTACTAAATATCCTCCTTTTTTGGCATTTAACGCATCTTCAAATCTTGAGTTCCCAATTGCTGGAATAGAAGTAATTTCTTGTCTGGAAAGAATTAAACCCGTTGGTGTTTTCTTGTTTTCCAGCGCCATTTGCCAGGCAACAGATGTTTCAATAGCATCAGCAGGACGAAGTGCTAATAAACTTTGATCGCCTGAATGGTTTTTAATTTTTTCTAACAATCGAATTTGTGCTTCCTGCTCAATTGGCTGGTGTGTAGGACCATCTTCACCTACGCGGAAAGAATCATGCGTCCATACATATTTTACCGGTAATTCCTGAATGGCTGCCAAACGAATAGCCGGCTTCATATAATCAGAAAAAACAAAAAAGGTCGCCACTACCGGAATTACACCACCGTGAAGTGCTATTCCGTTCCCAATCGCAGCCATTGTTAATTCGGCTACTCCAGCTTGTAAAAAGGCTCCACTGAAATCATTTTTCTTTAAAACGGATGATTTTTTAAGGAAACCATCTGTTTTATCACTGTTAGACAAATCGGCAGAAGAAACAATCATGTTTTCTACATTTTCAGCCAAATATCCTAAAACAGCTGCGGAAGCATCTCTTGTTGCTGCATTTGCTTTTTGAACGATAGCACCGAAATCTAAAGCTGGTAAATCGCCATTAAAAAACTGTTTTATCTTTTGAGCGGCTTCAGGATTCTGAGCTTCCCAAGTCGCATATTTTGCTTTTCTCTCAGCCGATTCAACAATTTTTTGATTTAAAATGTTCTTATAGTGTTCCGCAACTTCTTTATAAATCGCAAATGAATCTTCCAGATTTGCGCCTAAGTTCAATAATGTTTTTGCAAAATCAGCTTTAGTTCCCCCAATTGGTTTTCCGTGAAGTTCGCACTGACCTTCATACATTGTTCCATCCGCCATTACACAACCTTTCCCCATAATGGTTCGGCCAATAATCAGGGTTGGTTTCTCCGTTTCATTATGCGCGTCAGTCAAAGCTTTACGAATCTGAGCATGATCGTGTCCATCAATTGTAACCACTTTCCAACCCCATGATTCATATTTCATAGCGGTGTTTTCTGTCGTTACCTCATCGGTCATAGACGAAAGCTGCACGTCATTTGAATCGTAAAACATGATGAAATTGTTCAGTCCCAAATGTCCGGCAATACGTCCGGCGCCTTGAGAAATTTCTTCCTGAACCCCTCCGTCTGTAATGAATCCGTAAATTTTATGATCGAATAAATTCTCAAATCTTGCTGAAAGGAATTTGGCCGCAATTGCTGCTCCAACTCCCATCGCATGTCCCTGACCTAATGGTCCGGAAGTGTTTTCGATTCCTCTTTTTACATCAACTTCAGGATGTCCGGGTGTTACAGAACCCCATTGTCTGAAGTTTTGAAGATCTGTTTTTTCGAAATTTCCCAACAAATAATATTGAGCATACATTAATGCCGAAAGGTGACCGGCATCCATAAAAAAACGATCTCTAAAAATCCAGTGCATATCACTCGGATCGTATTTTAAATATTCAGTATATAAAATATGCATGAAATCAGCACCTCCCATGGCGCCCCCAGGATGGCCTGAATTCGCTTTTTCGACCATCGAAATGGCTAAAGCGCGAATATTATTTGCGGCTAATTGGTCAATTTTGTTGTTCATTTTAAGTATCTAAATGGTTTGTTGTTAATAGCGGCTTAAAATTTGTCCAGCAGTATTACGAAAACAAAAAAAGCTTTCAAATAAAATCAAAAACAAATAATAAGTGTAAAATTTACATTTGCAAATGTAAATAAAAAAGTTTTACGAAAACAAAAAATTAGATCCTTATTTTTTTTGCTAATAAATTATACATTTAACAAACAAAAATAAGTTTAATTGTGATTTGATGATCATTTGACTAAAAACACCAAGCAAACAACTACAAAGAATGGCGCATAATAAGAGCCGATTTATTTTCGATCTGCACATTATTTCCTTTAATAACCATCTCGGCCAGGATTTTACCCATCATTTCAAAATGGGTCGAAATGGTACTAATACCATTAGCTACCACTTTTTTTAGAGGTGTTTCGTTATAAGATATAATTCCAAAGTCAGAACCTAATCTCAAATTCTGATTTCTTGCATTTTCAATTACACGAACCAGATCACGGTCATTCGGAATAATATATAAATCTCCTGAAGTAATTTCACGATCCGTAAATTCGGTTATAATTTCAGACTCAAAATGATACTCGGAGCAAAAAGCTTCAAACCCTATTTTCATTCCAAGTGGCTCTCTAAATCCCGGGAAAATTAAAATCAATTTCTTGTATTTGCCTACCCTTGCTTTTCCTTTTACTAATCCTTCAAAAATGTCTTTTTCATGATTTTGATAAATCGCCGGATACGATTTTAAATCAGGATTGGTCTGGTCCAAAATAATAACATCATTCACTGGTAGGGTTTTTATCAAATTGACTATATCGTTTAAATTGGTCGGCATGATAATGTATTTCGTATAATTTCCATTACTGTCATTTATTAGTTTTTGAAATACCTGCAAATTGAAATGATGAAAGAAAATATCCACCTGAACATTTTTTCCAATGTTTTTTAAAAATGAATTATAGATGTCTTCCTTGAAAATATTTAATTCATCAAAAAGCAAAAATATCTTCTGTTTTATAGCAATTTCAGTGCTTTTGACGTAATATCCTTTACCTGGAATTGCGTAAATAATTCCTCTTTTTTTCAATTCGTCGTATCCCAGCAAAACCGTATCGCGCGACAAAGAAAAAGCCAGACAAACTTTATTGACTGATGGAAGTCGGTCACCTTTTACCAATTTACCTTCTTCGATCGCTTTTTCAATTGAAAGAATAATCTGTTTATATTTTGGTAAACCGAGATTATTTTGGATAGAAATTATGTTCATGAAAAATAGATTTTTTCCGCAATATACAAAAAACTGGTAGGTACTGGTATGCAAACATAAAGAATGTTTCTATTTTTGAATTTCACTTTTGGTAAAAATAATATGGAAATAAAACACATATCACATTTTGAAGATCAGTCTGATTGCAAATTATTTGGTTTAATGCCTGATAACGAAGAAATTCATTCTTTTGAATTGAATAATAAAAAAGGAATGAAAGTGCAGCTTATTAATTATGGCGCAACAGTTACTTCCTTAAAAGTTCCAGCTTCAAATGGAAAACTGGTAGATGTTGTTTTGGGTTTTGATACTTTAGAATCTTATTTATCTTCTTATAATTTACCAAGTGCGCCTTATTTCGGAACCACAATTGGCCGTTATGCAGGAAGAATCAGCAAAGGAACTTTCACTTTAAATGATGAAACATTTCAGCTTGTTGGTAATAATAATGGGAATACTTTACACGGTGGAAATATAGGTTTTGGAAGAAGAGTGTGGAATGTAAGCGATATTAATGGAGGAGAAAATCCATCTATAACTTTTGGGCTTTTAAGCGAAGATTCAGACGAAAATTTCCCTGGGGAATTACACGTTTATCTTACTTATACTTTAACAGAGGAAAATGAATTAAAGCTGGAATACAAAGCGATTACTACAAAAGATACTGTTATAAACTTAACCCATCACAGTTATTTTAATCTTGACGGGCATGATACTGCAGTCTTAGATCAGCAAATGTATATCGATGCTGATAAAATGTTAGAAACAGATGCTAAAGGTATTCCAACAGGAAAATTCACAGATCTTTCTAATCATAATTTCGATTTCAGAACAACAAAAAACTGTCCTTCCTCTATTGACAATTCTTTTGTAATTGATTCAAAAGATAAGATTGCTGCTCAATTGTTCAGTGAGAAAAACAATTTAAAAATGGAAGTCTATACAGATCAGCCAAGTGTACATATATATGTAGGCGGAAATTGTTTTGATATCCTTCAGGGAAAAGAAAACACAAAATATCATGCAACCAGCGGAATTTGTTTTGAAACTCAAAATTTTCCGGACGCACCAAATCAGGCACATTTCCCGAATTCAGTTTTGAAAAAAGGTTCAGAATATCGTCAAACAACGGTTTATAAATTTGATCGCATCAATTAGCTTAAACTATATTTTATCTGATTCTAATGATTTTTCATTCGAATTAAAGACAACACTATTACAATTACAAAATAATGAATGACATTTTAATACAAAACACCTCAGCCTTTTTTGAGAAATCGTTTGGATCTGTTCCTCAAAAAATTGTGCTTTCTCCAGGAAGAATCAATATTATTGGAGAACATATTGATTATAACGACGGCTACGTTTTACCGGCCGCAATTGATAAAGTAATTTGCTTTGCTTTTGAAAAAAATAACACCAAAAAATCTAAAATAATCGCCATCGATTTAAATGAAGAATTTGAACTTGATTTAAATGAACCTATTCAATTAAGCGATGTCGTTTGGACCAATTATATTCGGGGCGTTGTCAAACAACTTCAGGACAACGGATTTTCATTTGAAGGTTTCAACTGTGTTTTCAGCAGTAATATTCCGGTTGGTTCTGGTCTGTCTTCATCGGCAGCTTTGGAGTGCGGAACACTTTTCGGTATAAAGGAACTTTTCGATTTAAAAATTGAAAAAGTGGACATTGCCTTAATGGGGCAAAAAGCAGAACATTGGGTAGGAATCAATTGCGGAATTATGGATCAGTTTTCAAGCGTTCACGGACTTGAAAACAAAGTAATAAAATTAGATTGCAACACTTTAGAATTTGAATATCACGATGCTGATTTCAAAGATTACTCTGTTATTTTATTTGATAGTAATGTAAAACATTCACTTTTTACTTCTGAATACAATACAAGAAGATTAGAATGTGAGGAAGGTTTATCAATTATAAAGAATCATTTTCCGGAAGTAAAAAGTTTCAGAGATTGTTCTGAAGCACAACTTTTAAGTATTCAGGATCAATTTTCTCCGGTTGTTTTCAAGAGAGTTCATTTTGTGGTTAAAGAAATTAACCGTGTTGTAAAAGCGTGTGAGGCGCTTGATGAAGGAAATATAAAACTTTTAGGACAATTGCTTTTTGAAACGCATTATGGTTTATCGCAGGAATATGAAGTAAGCTGTGAAGAGCTGGATATGCTTGTAGACACTGCAAAAGCTGATGATTCTATTATTGGAGCACGTGTAATGGGCGGTGGATTTGGTGGTTGTACCATAAATTTAGTTAAAAAAGGAGATGAAAATGAGGTAAAGCGTAAATTTTCAAAACTTTATTTAGATACATTTGGAATTGAATTAAAATTCTATGATGTAAAAATCTCAAACGGAACAACATTACTTTAATACCTCAACCAGAATACAATGAAAAATTTTGACATTAACGAAGACCCTCACAGACGCTTCAATCCTTTACTTAACGAATGGGTATTAGTTTCACCTCATCGTGCAAAACGCCCTTGGCAGGGACAAAATGAAACAATTGCCACTGAAGCTTTACCAAAATACGATCCAACTTGTTATTTATGTCCAGGGAATGTTCGCGCCAACGGTGTGAATAATCCTAAATATGATAGTAGTTTTGTTTTTGAAAATGATTTTGCTGCCATGAAACAGGAAGAAATTATTTTTGAAGAAGACATTAAACATACCTTTTTTAAAGCAAAACCAGAACAGGGAATTTCAAGAGTCGTTTGTTTTTCACCAAGACATGATCTTACGTTACCGGAAATGGATCTTGACGGAATTGAGAACATTATTAGAACCTGGCAAAAAGAATATACCGATTTAGGAAGTATAAAATACATCAATCACGTTCAGATTTTTGAAAACAAAGGAAGCGTTATGGGATGCAGTAACCCGCATCCGCATGGACAAATCTGGGCGCAATCATCATTGCCAACACAGGTTGAAAAAACGCATCACAACCTAAAAGCCTATTTTGATAAAAACAAAAGAACGCTTCTTCAAGATTATCTTCAGGCCGAACTAAAAGCAGGTAGCCGTATTGTAATCGAAAACGATGATTTTGTTGCATTGGTTCCTTTCTGGGCAATCTGGCCTTATGAAACGATGATTTTAAGCAAAAGAGCCATCTCAAAAATTACTGATTTTACAGAAGCTGAAATAAGTTCTTATGCTAAAATCTTAAAGCAGTTAACCATTAAGTACGATAATTTATTTAGTACTTCTTTTCCGTATTCATCAGGAATTCATCAGTCACCAACAGATGGTTTAGAACATCCTGAATGGCATTTCCACATGCACTTTTATCCGCCTTTGCTACGATCTGCTACGGTTAAAAAATTCATGGTTGGTTACGAAATGTTAGGTGAGTCGCAACGTGATATCACACCTGAAAAAAGTGCAGAAATTTTAAGACAACAACCAGACGTACATTATAAAAGTAAAGAAGTAGTTGTCGAAAAAGTCGAAGCGAAATAAGATCCTGTTTAAAATTTAACATAATAATTCACTTATAAATGTAAAAAATACATTTGTTAGTGATGTAAATATAGATTTTTATTATACTTTTGGCTTTCGTTCTTATTTTGACAAAAAAATAACATAAATAAAACACATATCTTATTTTTAGTCAGAGAAAACCACAAAAAAGCTGATTTATAATTTATTAAACAAACAATCACCTAAAAACTAATTTTTAAAATACTACTAACAATGAACCAGAACCTTGCTTTCGCAGATTATGCGGTTTTTATTATTTATTTCATCGTCGTTTCCGTCTACGGTTACACAGTTTACAGTAAGCGTAAAAAAGACGAACACGATGCAAAAGCTTACTTTTTGGCTGAAGGAAATTTAACGTGGTGGGCTATTGGAGCTTCGTTAATTGCCTCAAACATTTCAGCTGAACAATTTATCGGAATGAGTGGTGAAGGTTTCTTCCTAGGAATTGCCGTTGCAGCATACGAATGGCTTGCAGCTGTTGCACTTATTATTGTAGCAGTTTGGTTTATTCCTGTATATCTTAAAAATAAGATTTACACTATGCCTCAATTCTTAAAAACACGTTATAACGAATCTACTGCTTTGATTATGGCAGTTTTCTGGTTGTTTTTATATGTATTTGTAAACTTAACATCTATCCTGTATTTAGGAGCAGTAGCTATTAATGGTCTTGCCGGTGGAGAATATCTTCACGTAATCATGGTTGGATTAGCTGTTTTTGCTTTGATCATCTCTTTAGGAGGTATGAAAGTTGTGGCTTATACTGACGTTATTCAGGTTGCGGTTTTAATTATCGGAGGTTTAGTAACTTCATATATTGCTTTGACAACAGTTGGACAATATTTTGGAGTTGGTGAAAATGCAATTGCAGGTTTTAAAGTTTTAATGAGAGAAGCTCCTGAGCATTTCAAAATGATCATTCCAAAACCAACTGCGACTTCATCTCAACTTGAAATCGACAAATATTTAACTTTCCCAGGTTTAATGTCTTATGTTGCCGGTATCTGGATCATCAACTTAAACTACTGGGGATGTAACCAATACATCACACAAAGAGCATTAGGTGCCGACTTGCAAACTGCCCGTACAGGTATTTTATTTGCTGGTATGTTAAAATTATTAATGCCATTAATCGTAATGTTGCCAGGTATCGCGGCTTATGTTTTATACCAAAACGGACATTTACCTCAATTAGTTGGAGGAAAAGACGGAGCTTATTCTGCTGTATTGACATTCTTGCCAACTGGTTTAAAAGGTCTTTCTGTAGCGGCATTGACTGCTGCAATCGTAGCTTCATTAGCCGGAAAAGTAAACAGTATCTCGACTATTTATACTTTAGATATTCATAAAAAATACATCCAAAAAGAAGCGGGTGAAAAACAACAAGTAAACATTGGTAGAATTGCTGTTTTTGCTGCAATGCTTTTAGCGGTATTATTTACATGGAATGATATTTTAGGAATTGGTGGTGTTGGTGGATTCACTTACATTCAAAAGTATACAGGTTTCATTAGCCCTGGTGTATTTGCTATGTTCTTCCTTGGTATGTTCTGGAAAAGAACAACTGGAACGGCTGCAATTGTGGGTGTAATTTTAGGATTTGTATTGTCAGTATTATTCAATGAATATGCTCCAATGTTATTCGGAAACGAAACTTTATTATACACAGCTTATCCTAACGGAAAAGGTGCTTTCGAAATTCCTTTCCACATTTGTATGGGATTATCATTCTTCTTTACCATGTTAGCGATGATTGGAATCAGTTTCGCTGGTCCTAAAGTAAACCCTAAAGCGTTTGAAATAGACGCTGAAATGTTTAAAGTAAAACCACAAACTACAGTTTTAATCGTAATTACATTATTGATTATTGTAGCGTTGTACGTTAAATTCTGGTAGTATTATTTTTTTACTATATTATTTTTTGAAGACAAAAAGAGGATATCAAATTGATATCCTCTTTTTTTTTACTTAGTTTCCTATATCCTCTCGTGTAAATCCAGCTTTTAAAATAATTGTTGTATCTATAATTTGTTTCGAAAAATCAACACATATTTTATTAGGATCTTTAGAAGAATAATCTATTATAAAGAACTTATTAATCTTTTCATTATAATTATCAGGACAGCGACCATAACTATTTCTATACCATTTTTCATTTACACTATACTTGAAAAAACTTTCTGTAGTCTTGGGAAAAGTCTTGCAAAAAGTGAATTTACAAACCGTTTGTTTTTTATTTTCCTGAATTTCTTGCGAATTTAAATGTCCTTTTATAAAAAGAGAAATAAGACCACAAATCATTGCAAGAAGAACTAATTTGCTAATCTTATCTTTCATTTATTCTTTATTTAAATCTTCTTTTTGCATATTCAGTAAATAGGCCATATTCTGGATCACATGATCATGTTTTTTTACAAAAGGATTTTCTTCATTCCAAACGTATCCGGCTAAAACTGCACAAATTTTTTCTTTTACATCTGGATTTTCAGGCTGATGAAAAAACAAGGTCTGAAGGTTTCCGGTGTACCATTCTTTCACATAAGTGGTAAAAACAGCTATTCCTTTTTTCATATAACCCGTAAATTCGGTCTCCCAATCGACTTCAATTCCTTGCGATTCTTTGATGTATAATTTTGCAGCCAGCATTCCGGACTCAGTTGCAAAAGCAACTCCTGATGAGAATACCGGATCTAAGAATTCTGAGCTATTTCCGGTCAGGGCAAAACCATCGCCATACATTCTTTTTACTGCTCTTGAATAATTTTCTAATTTTACGGGTTCAAACAAAAACTCGGTTCCTTTAAATCTTTTGATATAATAATCCGATTTTTGAATGGCATTTCGCAAAGCCTCGGTATTGTCTTTATTTTCTGAAAGTGAATTAATAAAATCCGTCGGACCCACAACACCTAGACTGGTGTTCCCATTCGAAAACGGAATAACCCACAACCAAACTTCTGTTTCCAGAATATCAAATGAAATTTGGGTTCCTTCCTCGCCTTCGGGTCTGTTTATATCTTTTACGTGTGTAAATATCGAAGAGTGCGGATCTAATTTTGACGGCGTATCCAAATCCAAAAGTCTTGGCAATACTCTGCCGTATCCGCTGGAATCAATAATAAATTTAGCATGAATTTCTTTTAAATTTCCGTCTTTGTCTTTTACAATAGTTTTCGAATTTTTCCCTTCAAAAGAAACTTCCAAAACCTCTGATTCAAATTCTAAGTCAATTCCTTTTCGAACAATTTCCTGTGCCATTGTATTGTCAAAATCAGCACGCGGTACCTGCCAGGTCCAATCCCAGCCTTCTCCAAATTTCTGACTGAAATCGAAAACACAAATTTCTTCACCTCTAATAAAACGAGCGCCGAGTTTTTTCTCAAAATTCATCGCATCCAGAGATTCAAAAAGTTCGGCTTCGGCAAAATGATCCATCACTCGCGGAATAAGGCTTTCGCCGACCACAAGCCTTGGGAATTTTGCTTTCTCCACCACTTTTATCTTAATATTATTTTTATGAAGATACGATGCCGAAACGCATCCAGAAGGTCCTGCACCAATCACTAAAACATCAACAAACTCCTTTGTCATAATAAAAATGTTATCGATTATTAACTTACATTTGCCTTCATCAAAATAACTACATTTATTTTGATAAATAAAATTAAATTAGCACAATCAAAACCGATTTGATGAATACAATTAATGAATATTTAAGTTTAGCAGAATTTGAGGCTATCATTTTTGGGAATAATAAAGTTGCGATCAGCGATGTAGTTTTAAATCGAGTAAACGAAAGCTTTAACTTTCTGAAAGAATTTTCAGGAAACAAAGTAATATATGGTGTAAATACTGGTTTTGGACCAATGGCTCAATATAGAATTAAAGAGTCAGACCAAATCCAGCTGCAATATAATTTAATTAGAAGTCACTCTTCAGGAACTGGAAAACCATTAAGTCCGGTTTGTGCAAAAGCGGCAATTTTAGCTCGTTTGAATACGCTTTCATTAGGGAATTCCGGAGTTCATCCTTCTGTTATCCATTTGATGGCTGAATTAATCAACAGAGATATTACACCTCTTATTTTTGAACATGGTGGTGTTGGTGCGAGCGGAGATTTAGTACAATTATCACACTTGGCTTTAGTCTTAATTGGCGAAGGTGAAGTTTTTTATAAAGGAGAAAGAAGACCAACTCCGGAGGTTTTTGAAATTGAAGGTTTAAAACCAATTCAGGTAGAAATTAGAGAAGGCTTGGCTTTGATTAACGGAACTTCGGTTATGACCGGAATTGGCGTTGTCAATGTGCATCATGCCAATAAATTGTTAGACTGGTCTTTAAAATGCTCTTGTGCCATCAACGAATTGGTTCAGGCATATGACGATCATTTCTCTGCAGAATTAAACCAAACCAAACGTCATAAAGGACAGCAGGAAGTAGCGGAAAGAATGAGAAAAAATCTTTCTGACAGTACGCTAATCCGAAAAAGAGAAGACCATTTATATTCTGGAGAAAATACCGAAGAAATCTTCAAAGAAAAGGTTCAGGAATATTATTCTTTAAGATGTGTACCTCAAATTTTAGGTCCGGTTTTAGAAACAATAAATAACGTTGCTTCGATTTTAGAAGACGAATTTAACTCAGCAAACGACAACCCAATTATCGACGTAAAAAACAAACACGTTTATCACGGAGGTAATTTTCATGGCGATTATATTTCGCTTGAAATGGACAAGTTAAAAATCGTTATTACCAAATTAACGATGCTGGCAGAACGTCAATTGAATTATTTACTGAATTCAAAAATCAACGAAATTCTTCCTCCATTCGTGAATTTAGGAACATTAGGATTTAATTTCGGAATGCAGGGTGTTCAGTTTACTGCAACCTCAACAACTGCAGAAAGCCAAATGTTGTCTAACCCAATGTACGTTCACAGTATCCCAAACAATAATGACAATCAGGACATTGTAAGTATGGGAACAAATGCGGCCGTGATTACATCAAAAGTAATTGAAAATGCATTTGAAGTTTTAAGTATCGAAATGATCACCATTGTTCAGGCAATTGATTATTTAAACCAAAAAGATAAAATTTCATCGGTTACCAAAAAATGGTACGACGATGTTCGAAATATAATTCCGGAGTTTAAGGAAGATCAGGTAATGTATCCGTTTGTACAAAAAGTAAAAGATTATCTGATCAACAGTTAAATTTAATTTTCACATTATTAATATTGAACCTTTAATCATGAAAAAAACACTTATTTTTTTATTTGCATGCTGTATTCAATTTGTTAATAGTCAAGAACTGGCTTTAGTTAAGAAAAATTCTAAAATTGGATATATTTCTAAAAACGGAGATTTTAAAATTGAGCCAAAATACAAATCGGCAAAAAGCTTTTCTGAAGGTTTAGCTGCAGCAGAAGAAAATGGAAAATGGGGATTCATAGATACAAAAGGAACTTTTACAATTCCGGCAACTTTTGATGATGCAAAAGATTTTAACAGCGGAATTGCCATTGTCAAAAAAGGTAAAGACTGGGTTTATATTGATACAAAAGGAGAAATTCAAAAAGCACCTGCTTCTGAAAAATTATTTGATTTTAAAGATGGGGTCGCTTTTATCAGACAAAACAATAAAGTGGGATTGATAAATCCAAAAATGACCGTTGTTCTGGAACCTAAATACGATCAGATTAAATCTTTTGAAAATGGTTTCGCCAGAGTTGAAAACAATAAAAAATGGGGGATTATTAATACTTCAGGAAAAGAATTAGTAGAGCCTGCTTATGATGAAATAGGCAATTATTTTAAAAATACAACCTGGGCAAGAAAGGATAAAACGTTCGGACTTGTAAGTGAAGGAAAATTTATTCCGGTTGATGGGGCAGAAAAAATCTGGGATTTTGAAACACAAGACTTGACTTTTGCCAAAAAGAACGGAAAAATTGGATTCATTGACTTAAAGGGTAATTGGGTCATTACTCCAATATATGATAAAGCAAAAGCTTTCTCAAAAAATTTAGCTCCCGTTTGCGTGGGTTCAAAATGGGGATATATCAACCCAAAAGCAGAATTTGTAATTGAACCAACTTACAACGATGCCGAAGTTTTCAGTTCAAACGGCTTGGCTCCTGTAAAAGAAAAAAACTGGGGATTTATCAATGAAACCGGGAAATTAGTAATTCCAACCCAATACGGAATAACAGCAAACGGAATTATTGCCATGTTTGTACAGCAGGATAAAGGATTTATTGGTGGTGTGGCGAGAGTAAAAAATGAAGGAAAATGGGGCTTTCTTAACCCCGACGGAACTGTAGTAAGCAATCAATGGTTTGAAAACGCTGAACTATTTTCTCAAACAGAAAAAAAGGAGACAATTGAAGTTGCCGCTGAAAAACCAAAACAAGAAATAAAACAGGCCAAACCTGCAAACAAAACCGCAGTAAAACCTGCAGCAAAAAAGAAGAAATAACATTTTCTTCAGTAAAAAATAAATTCCATCTATATAATATGAAATGTGTATTAGTAACAGGCGGTTCGAGAGGAATTGGAAGTGCTATTTGTAAAAAACTAGCTGTCGAAGCCAATTATCATATTCTGATTAATTATCATTCGAATAAAACAGCTGCCGAAGCAACACTTCAGGAAATACAAAAATTAGGCGCAACCGGAGAAATTCTGGGTTTTGATGTTTCTAATTTTGAAGAAGTACAAAGTGTTTTAACAAAATGGCAGGAAGCCAATCCTGAAGCATTGGTTGAAGCTATTGTAAATAACGCCGGAATTACAAAAGACGGTCTCTTTATGTGGATGACTCCAGAAGACTGGAACGGAGTGGTGAATACAAGTTTAAACGGATTCTTTAATGTGACGCAGTTTTTTATTCAAAAAATGCTTCGCAATAAATATGGAAGAATAGTAAATATGGTTTCGGTTTCAGGCGTAAAAGGAACGGCTGGACAAACCAATTATTCTGCAGCAAAAGGCGCCATTGTTGCGGCAACAAAAGCATTGGCACAAGAAGTTGCCAAACGTAATATTACAGTAAATGCTGTCGCACCTGGTTTTATAAGAACGGATATGACAAGTCAACTGGATGAAAAGGAATTATTAAAGCTAATTCCGGTGAATCGTTTTGGCGAAGCCGAAGAAGTAGCAGATTTGGTAAGCTTTTTGATCTCTAAAAAATCAAGTTATATTACAGGAGAGATTATCAATATAAACGGAGGTATTTATTCTTAAGAATATTATGTTTGCGAGATTAAAAAAATTACTTTAAAAACGATGAATAAGAGAGTTGTAATTACTGGAATGGGAATTTATTCTTGTATCGGAACTTCTTTAGATGAAGTAAAGGAATCTTTATACAACGGAAAATCTGGTATTCAGTTTGATGCTGATAGAAAAGAATTTGGTTTTCAATCGGCTTTAACGGGCGTTGTTCCAAAGGCAGATTTGAAAAATTTATTGACCCGAAGACAACGCATGAGCATTGGTGAAGAAACCGAGTATGCTTATATGGCAACCATCGAAGCATTGAAAAATGCCAATATCGACGATGCATTTTTTGATGCCCGTGAAGTTGGAATCATGTATGGAAATGACAGTGTTTCTAAGGCCATTATTGATGCTACAGATATCGTTCGTGAGAAAAAAGATACCGCGTTAATAGGATCCGGAGCCATTTTCAAGTCGATGAATTCAACGGTAACGATGAATCTTTCAACGATTTTTAAACTTCGAGGTATCAATTTAACAATAAGTGCAGCTTGCGCGAGCGGCTCACATTCTATCGGACTAGCTTATTTCTTAATAAAAAGCGGATTTCAGGATATCATTATTACAGGTGGAGCACAGGAAATCAACAAATATGCGATGAGCAGTTTTGATGGTTTGGGCGTTTTTTCAAAAAGAGAAAACGAACCTGAACAAGCGTCAAGACCTTTTGATACCGACCGTGATGGATTGATTCCGTCAGGCGGAGGTGCTACTTTGATTCTTGAAAGTTACGAATCAGCCATTGCCAGAGGTGCCAATATTATTGCCGAAGTAGTAGGTTACGGATTCTCTTCAAATGGCGGTCACATCTCGACACCAAATGTCGAAGGCCCGTCTATAGCCATGCAACGAGCGCTTGATGACGCAAAATTAAAAGCAACAGACATCGATTATATTAATGCGCATGCGACTTCAACGCCAGTTGGAGACGGAAATGAAGCCAAAGCGATCTTCGAAGTTTTTGGTGAAAAAAATCCGTATGTAAGTTCCACAAAATCAATGACTGGCCACGAATGCTGGATGGCCGGAGCCAGTGAAGTGATTTATTCTATTTTGATGATGCAGCATGATTTCATCGCGCCAAACATCAATTTGGACAATCCAGATGAAGATGCTTCTAAATTAAATTTGGTCAAAACTACTTTAAACAAAAAATTTGACATATTTTTGTCCAATTCTTTCGGTTTCGGAGGAACCAACTCTGCGTTGGTGGTTAAAAAGTTTAAATTGAACAATGAATAAAGAAGAGATTATAACGAGAATTAATGGTTTTTTGGTTGATGAATTTGAAGTAGATAATGATGAAATTGAACCAGATGCTAATTTAAAAGATACACTTGGGTTGGATAGTTTGGATTATGTTGATTTAGTAGTTTCAATTGAATCTAACTTTGGTGTAAAACTAGTTGAAGCTGATTTTGTTGGGATCGCGACTTTTCAAAATTTTTACGACCTTATTGAAACCAAACTAAAAGCTAAAGCTGTTTAATGAGTCAATGGGATGGCAAATCAAAAGGAACAGTTTTAGGCTATAGAATATTCGTTTTTTTGATACAAAAAGCGGGTGTCAAGTCTGCTTATGTCTTACTTTATTTTGTTGCTTCTTATTATTTTTTATTTCTAAAAAAGAGCAATCGTGCTATTTTTTATTATTTTAAAGAAAGACTCCGCTATTCCAATTTCCAGGCAAAAAAAATGGTTTTCAAAAGTTACTACACTTTTGGACAGACTATCATTGACAAAATTTCGATTTCAGCGGGAATGCGAAACAAATTCACTTATGAATTTGACGGAATAGAAATTCTGAAAAACCTTTTGGCCGAGAAAAAAGGAGGCGTTTTAATCAGCGCACACGTTGGAAATTTTGAAATTGCCGAACACTTTTTGGGTGATATCGATCTTGAATTTCAAATAAATTTAGTTACTACAGATTTAGAACATTCGGCCATTAAAAATTATTTGGAGAGTGTTACCCAAAAACCTACCGTAAAATTCATCATCATCAAGGACGATTTGTCTCATATTTTTGAGATCAACGCGGCGTTGGCGAACAATGAATTGGTTTGTTTTACCGGAGATCGTTATTTTGAAGGAACCAAATCACTTTCTGCAGAAATTCTCGGCAAAGAAGCCAACTTTCCGGCTGGCCCATTTTTAATTGCTTCAAGATTAAAAGTACCTGTTGTTTTTGTCTATGTAATGAAAGAACCCAATCTTCATTATCATTTATACGCCCGAGAAGCCACCGTAAAACATCGCGACGAAAAAGGTTTATTACAGGAATATGTAAAAAGCGTCGAAAGCATTTTGCAAAAATATCCTTTGCAATGGTTCAATTATTTTGATTTCTGGAATGATTTAAAATTCTAAAAAATTCGCCACGAATTTACGAATTTTTTATAAAAAAGATGCTCAAATTCTCAAAGCTGTTAAAAAATAAAATCGTGAATTACTTCGTCTATTCGCTTCGGTCGGGTCATGGCGAAAAATCTCTAACCTATTTCCATTTTAAACGAATTAATAAACAAGAAAATTCGTTTAAATAAATTTACTTATTTTTGTTTGCAACCAAAGTAAGTAAACCTAATGAAAAATGTTCTCGTTATTTTTTATTCTCAATCTGGGCAACTAGAATCGATTGCGCGAAATATTGCAAAACCCTTTTTAAACGCAGAGGAAATAAAGGTAACTTTTCACGAAATTCAATTAGAAAAACCTTTTCCTTTTCCGTGGAATAAAACCACTTTTTTTGATGCTTTTCCGGAATCCTTTTTACAAATTCCGACAGCTTTAAAACCGGTTTCTAAGGAAATTCTGAATACAAAATACGATCTTGTTCTTTTACATTATCAGGTTTGGTATTTATCGCCATCCATCCCGATGAACTCTTTTCTGAAAAGTGCTGAAGCCAAAACCATTCTGAACAACACTCCTGTCATCACCATAAACGGATCCCGAAATATGTGGATTATGGCGCAGGAAAAAATCAAAGTTTTATTGCGTGATGTGAATGCAAAATTGGTTGGAAATGTAGCTTTGGTCGATCGGGTTGGCAATTTAATTAGCGTTATTACTATTGTAAACTGGATGTTTTCCGGAGTAAAGAAAAAATATTTAGGCTTTTTTCCATTGCCAGGCGTTTCGGATAAAGACATACAGGAATCGGATAAATTTGGAGAAGTAATGCTTTCCCAATTTCAAGAAAACAATTTAGACGATTTACAGCCAAAATTAGCAGAAATTGGCGCTGTAAAAATCAGTTCATATTTAGTTACCGTAGATAAAACAGCGAATAAAATTTTCAATAAATGGTCTAATATCATTCATAAAAATCAAAAAAACAGAAAAACACTTCTTAAAATATTTTATGTTTATTTATTCTTAGCTATATGGCTAATCTCGCCAATAGTCTATATATTGCATCTTATTACCTATCCATTTAAGTTCAAAAAAATAAAAAAGGAAACTCAATATTATCAGGGAGTTTAGAAGAGGAAATTAAATTATGTTTGACGTATATATTACCAAAGCCGCAAAATATTTACCCAACGAAGCTGTTTCAAATGATGAAATGGAAAACTATTTGGGACTTATAAATGATACTGCCTCAAAGGCAAGACGTATTATTTTGCGTAATAATAAAATTACAAGCCGCTATTACGCTGTCGACAAAGAAGGTAAAAGCACACACAGCAATGCCGAATTGACCCGTAATGCCGTTGTGCAATTATTTGATGAAAAATTCTCAGATCAGGATGTAGAAGTACTTTCCTGCGGAACTTCATCGCCTGATCTTTTTGCGCCTTCACATGCGGCAATGGTTCACGGTTTGCTGAAAAATAAATCGGTTGAATTGAATTCTTCAACCGGAATCTGCTGTTCTGGAATGAATGCCCTGAAATATGGCTTTCTTTCAGTTCGATCTGGAAATTCTAAAAATGCTATTTGTACAGGATCTGAAAAAGTTTCAACCTGGCTTTCGGCACAAAAATACAATCACGAAATCATCAACCTAAAAAATCTAGAAGCTCAGCCCATTATCGCTTTCAAAAAAGATTTTTTACGTTGGATGTTATCTGACGGAGCTGGTGCTTTTTTATTAGAAAATAAACCAACCGGAAACATTTCGCTAAAAATTGAATGGATGGAATCGTATTCCTATGCTTTCGAATTAGAAGCTTGTATGTACGCGGGAGGAGATAAATTAGAAAACGGCGAAATTAAACCGTGGAGCGATTACAAACCAGATGAATGGCTAAACGAATCTGTTTTCGCTGTAAAGCAGGATGTGAAATTATTGGATGAATTCATCTTGCCAAAAGGCGTTGAAAGTATGAGCGATGCCATGACAAAGCACAACGTTACAGCAGAAGATGTTGATTATTTTTTACCTCACGTTTCGTCTCACTTTTTTGTGGAAGGATTAAGAAATGGCTTATACGAAAAAGGAATTGTAATTGCCGATGAAAAATGGTTTATGAACCTTTTGAGAGTTGGAAATGTGGGATCGGCATCGATTTATATTGCTGTTGAAGAATTAATGAACTCCGGTAAATTAAAAAAAGGAGACCGTATTTTATTGTCTGTTCCTGAAAGTGGAAGATTCTCTTTTGCGTATGCGTATTTAACCGTTTGCTAATGGAAACTACTATACTTTTAGAAAAAGAAGCTGTTGGAAATTTATTACCGCAGAAGTTTCCTTTTGTAATGGTAGATCGTATGTTTTCTTATTCTGAAACTTCATTGGTTGCAGGATTGAAAATTGAAAATGATAATATTTTTGTAGAAGAAAATACTTTTCTCGAAGCAGGTTTAATCGAACATATGGCGCAGTCTGTGGCCTTACATACCGGTTATCAGTTTTTTTTGAAAAACGAAATTGCACCAACAGGCTACATCGGTTCGATTAAAGATATCGAAATTAAAAAGCTTCCACAAATCAACGATACGATTCAATCGACCATAACAATTTTACAGGAATTTGGCGGAATCACTTTGGTTGACATTGTGACTTTTTTGAATAATGAAGAAATTGCAAGCGGACAAATGAAAACCGTTTTAGCCAAATAAAACGAACTATGAAAGTGGGAGTTGACATTCAAAATTACTTACCTCATCGCGCTCCGATGCTGATGGTCGATTTGATTTTAGATATCGATACCAACTTCGTAGAAACCATATTTTTGATCAAAGAAGACAATATTTTTGTCGACAAAAACATTTTTACAGAAGCCGGTTTAATCGAAAATACAGCCCAGACTTGTTCGTCAATCGTCGGCAAAAAGTATTTTTTTGATGAAGATGGCACAGAAAATGAGAATGTTAACGTTATAGGTTTTATCAGCGCCTTAAAAAATGTAAAAATTCATTCGCTTCCAAAAGTTAATGACACGATTACGACCAAAGCAACTTTGGTTTCTAAATTTGTTGGCGACGACTATACTTTATGCACCATGAGCTGTCAAAGCTTACTTGAAGACCAACTACTTTTAGAATGCGAAATCAATTTGTTTATTCAAAAAACCATTTCTGCGGTAGAATAATTTATTCGATGAAAAATGAAAAAAATCACTTCTTTATTACTGCTTTTTTTATCAGCAATTGTCTATTGTCAAAATGATGATTTTGCACAAAGATTAAAAGCAATACATAATCAAAGTGCTACTTATTATAATATTGACGGAGTTGATTTTTCAAGTCAGACTTATAATTATGATTTTTCTGAAAAATCACTAAAAAAGATTTATAAAAAATTCGACATAAAAGACAGCGATTTAAAAACCAAAGACGAATCTCTTTCCAACAACAATTTACATGTCGTAAAAGCACAAAATATTACCGAAAATTTAGTTCAGACATACTCCTACTATTTTATAGAAGACAATAATAAAACCATTACAATCATTTGGTTTGGTTACTTCAATAAGCCTGAAGAAGATTTCGAAAAGCAATATGTAAACCGAATTTTAAAGAACGAAATTCCTGAAGATGTTTTTGAATCGATGACCATTGATTCCATTGGTTTTGTCGGAAGAAAAATCAAATTGGGGAATAATTGCGCGTGGACAAATGTTAATACTGTTCAATGTCCTTACAATGGAGAAATGAATTGGTCTGTTCATAAAAATATTAAAAGCGCTAAAACTGCTGTTGAAAATCAATTCAACGTAACGAAAAGCAAAAGCGGTATTAAAGTTATTTCAGAAGAACAAACTGCTGTTGTATTTGAAGGAACCGAGACGACTGCCAAAAAAGTGATTTTTGATTTTACAGGAATGAAATCATTATTGGCTGGAATCTCTGGCGGAAAAACTTTAACCGTTTATTACGTTGCAGAAAAAGTAAGAAACAATTATGTAAGCTGTGTTATGAGCTATTGGAACAATGATAACTTAACCAAAAGCGGATTAGCACCCTTATTAGAAGAAATAATGCATCTTAAAATTTAACCGTCATGGAAAAAGAAAATGTACCTCAGCACGATGGAAATTTAAGCAAAAAGAATCTCAAGGAACTTGTTTATGCTACAGATGAAAACGGCAATTATACCACCGCTTTAAGTACGGGTTGGGAACCAAAAGCCATTGCACTTTCGAACGCGATCGATGATATAAAAGAACGTGCAGAAGAAGCAAAACTAAAAGTTCAAAGCGGAGAATTAAGTCCGATTTGCTATTATATGGAACTCAACAAAATGGATCTTACGATTCTTGCCGGTTATGTAGACATGTGGAAATGGCGCGTAAAAAGACATTTTAAACCAGCTATTTTCGCTAAATTGAACGACAAAACTTTACAAAAATATGCCGACGCTTTTGACATTTCAATAGCCGAATTAAAAAACTTTAAAACAGATTAATGCAAGTTACTTTTACACACCATCAATCTGCTCATTGTGAAAATGGAGTAGCTTCGAATTTGCTAAAAAACAGCGGACTGAACATCAGCGAGCCAATGGTTTTCGGAATTGGTTCTGGACTTCTGTTCGTGTATTTGCCTTTTATAAAAGTAAATCACGCGCCAGCCATCAGTTACAGAACTTTGCCTGGACAGATTTTTAATAAAGTCGCAAGCCGTTTAAATCTTAAAATAAAAAGACAAAAATTTTCTTCTGTATCAAATGCTACTCAGGCTTTAGACGAAAATTTAAAAAATAATATTCCAACCGGATTACAAGTTGGCGTTTACAACCTTACTTATTTTCCGGATGAATACCGTTTTCATTTCAACGCACACAATTTAGTCGTTTACGGAAAGACCGAAACCGATTATTTGATCAGCGATCCTGTGATGGAAACTGTTACCACTTTGACGCATAATGAACTAGAGAAAGTACGTTTTGCCAAAGGTGCTTTTGCGCCAAGAGGACAAATGTATTATCCAATTCAGGTTCCAGGTGAAGTTGATTTTAAAAGTGCGATCATCAAAGGAATCAAAGATACCTGCCGCACTATGTTGGCGCCAATGCCCATTGTAGGTGTCCGCGGAATAAAATTTGTTTCCCGCCGAATCAGAAAATGGCCTGCAAAACACGGTGTCAGAAAAGCCAATCATTATCTGGCGCAAATGGTGCGCATGCAGGAAGAAATTGGAACCGGAGGCGGTGGTTTCCGTTTTATTTACGCCGCATTTTTACAAGAAGCTTCCGTTATTTTGGGTAATGAAGAACTGAAAAACCTTTCGAAAGAAATGACTCAGATTGGAGATTCCTGGAGAGATTTTGCAGTTGAAGCTTCCCGAATTTACAAAAACAGAAGCGCCAAAGAAGACGCTTACAACGCCATTGCCGATGAACTTTTGGACATCGCGAATCGCGAAGAAATCTTTTTCAAAAAACTAAAAAAAGCAATCAGCTAACTATATTTTGAACTCCATTATTAAAATAGAATCCCTTTCGAAAAAGTACAAAGACGCAGAAATGTTTTCTTTGAACGACGTTTCGCTGGACATAAATGAAGGTCAGATTTTTGGTTTACTTGGACCAAATGGTGCCGGAAAAACCACTTTAATCTCAATGCTCTGTGGATTGATCAAACCAACGTCAGGACATTTCACGATTAATGATCTGGATTATTCTCATCATTCTCCCAAAATAAAAAAAATTATTGGCGTTGTTCCTCAGGAATATGCTTTATATCCAACTTTAACAGCGCGTGAAAATTTGCATTATTTTGGAAGTATGTATGGTTTGAAAGGTGCCGATTTAAAAGATAAAGTAATCGAAACTTTAGATCTTTTGGGACTTTTGAAATTCGCCGACAAACGCATTGAAACCTTTTCGGGCGGAATGAAACGCAGGGTCAATTTGATTGCCGGAATTCTGCACAATCCCAAAGTTTTATTTTTGGATGAACCAACCGTTGGTGTTGATGTACAATCTAAAAATGCCATTTTAGATTATCTAAAAGTATTGAATCAAAACGGAACAACGATTATTTATACCTCACATCATTTGGCTGAAGCCGAAGATTTCTGCGACACCATTGCCATCTTAGACCGAGGCCGAATTTACGCGCAAGGAACGCCGTCAACTTTGATTGCGTCTGTTGAAGAAGCCAGAAATCTCGAGGAAGTTTTTATTTCATTAACCGGTAAAGACTTTAGAGATGCTATATAAAATTTGGATGTCAATCGTAAAAGAGTTTTTACTGCTTAAACGCGATTTAGGTGGTTTGATCATTCTGTTCATCATGCCTTTGATATTGGTAATTACGGTTACTATCATACAGGATAGTACCTTTAAAACCGTAAGCGACAATAAAATTCAGATTTTATTAGTCGATAACGACAAAGGTTCAGTTTCAAAAACGGTTTTTGATAATCTGCAAAAGAATAATGCATTCGATATTATAACACAAATCGACAATCAACCCATTACAGAAGAAATTGCCAAAGAAAATGTGTACAAAGGAAAATTTAAATTGGCGATTGTAATTCCGAAAAATCTAAGTGTCGATTTACA
This sequence comes from Flavobacterium sp. LAR06, assembly GCF_041946075.1. NCBI lineage: Bacteria > Pseudomonadati > Bacteroidota > Flavobacteriia > Flavobacteriales > Flavobacteriaceae > Flavobacterium > Flavobacterium sp. LAR06. Next base: position 370,529 of record NZ_JAUTYT010000001.1, read on the forward strand.
AGCCAAAGTGGATCAGAATGTACAAAACATTGTGAGTAAAATGGGTTTTACAGATTCCGTTACCGAACCGAAAGCCTTAAAAGTGTTACAGCAAAAAGAAGTAAAATTGTATTTTGATCCGGCTGTTCAAATGAGTTTTAAAACTTCCGTTATGAACGCCATTGACAAAATGATTTCTCAGATTGAAACCAAGTCTATTTATACGACTTTTCAAAATCAATTAGGAGAAGAAAATGCGCAATTCGATCAAAAGAGTTTCATTACTTTCAAAGAGATTATTCCAAGAATAAACAACAAAGAAGTATTGCCAAATTCTGTTCAGCACAACGTTCCGGCCTGGACGCTTTTTGCGATATTTTTTATTGTGATTCCGTTGTCCATCAATATTGTAAAAGAAAAATCACAAGGAACATTTGTGCGTTTACTAACCAATCCGACGTCGAATTTAATTATCATCATCGGAAAAACCATTACGTATTTAATGATCTGTATGATTCAGTTTTATATGATGGTTGCGGTGGCGATTTTCCTTTTCCCACATATTGGCTTGCCATCCTTAAATGTCGAAGGGCATTTATTTTTAATGAGTGTTGTGGCTTTATTTTCAGGTTTTGGCGCCATTGGTTTCGGAATTTTATTGGGAACTATTGCGAGTACACAAGAACAATCGGCTCCGTTTGGCGCGACGAGTGTAATCATTTTAGCTGCCGTTGGAGGAGTTTGGGTTCCTGTTTTTGCCATGCCGAAAATCATGCAAATCATTGCCAAATCCTCGCCTATGAATTGGGGATTAGAAGCTTTTTACGATGTGTTATTGCGCAACGTTTCTTTCGTCGAAATCATCCCAAAAATAAGTTTGCTATTTTTGTTCTTTATAATCACAACTTCCATTGCCTTATTTTATGACAAAAAGAAAAGAACAGTATAACGAAGCCACTTTCCTAACCGTTTCGCACGAAATCAGAATTCGTTTTAACGAAACTGATCCGCTTGGAATTGTTTGGCATGGAAATTATATTACCTATTTTGAAGATGGAAGAGAAGCATTTGGCCGCCAGCACGGACTTACCTATTTAGATATTGGCAATACCGGTTACACAACACCCATTGTAAAATCAAAATGCGAACACAAATTGTCTTTGCGTTACGGTGATGTTGTAACGATTGAAACAACCGTTGTAGATACACCAGCCGCCAAAATGATTTATCGTTTTAGAATTATAGATGAAAAAGGTGAAATAGCCTGCACTGGCGAAACTGTTCAGGTATTTTTAGATAAAGAAGGAAATTTGATGTTGACGAATCCTCCTTTTTATGAAGAATGGAAACGAAAAGTTGGATTGTTGTTATAAACACGAATTAATATCCCAAAAAATTTTAGATATTTTGAATACTAAAAAAGAAATAATAGCAAAAGGATATGTAGTAAATACCGTTTTAGCAATAGTAGTTTTTACTGCTATTCCATTTTTTATTTTTTATAATTTTTCTAGTGAACTACTTCACTGGGAGAAATTTAATTCAAATGTTTTATCAACTATCGTCTTTTTTATATCAATTTTCATAGCTTTTTTAACTTGGATTAACCTTTTTGACAATGAACCATCATTAAAAATTAACATTAAAGGTATTTGGACGAGAAAATCAATCTTACCATTTTCTCCTTTGAAATTTTTGGATTGGAATCAGATTAAATTTGTTGAATTAAGTACCATAAAGGGAAATAAAGGAGGAAAAACGACAGTTTTAGTCATTCATAGAAATGACTCAAAAACTAAAACAATAGATTTGGATAGTTTGGATTATCCAACTGAAGAAATAATAGCAATAGTTCGGGAATTTTCTAATTTTATAAACTATAGAGACAGAATGGAAGTTAAACAATAAGAATAATAAATCTTCCTAAATCTATAAAAATCTGCGTGCAATAAAACAGCACAGAAATAAACCATAAAATGTTAAAAGAAATATACATCACCCAAACCAATTGTATCACGCCTTTAGGTTTTGATGTTGACTCCAACATCGAAGCAATTTTGCGTGGCGATTCCGGAATTCAATTGCATCAGGATGTTTCTTTGATGCCGAATCCGTTTTATGCTTCTGTAATTGCTGATGAAAAAATAAACAGTGCTTTTGAGAAAATCAGCACTGACACCAAATATTCCCGTTTAGAGAAAATGATGATTTTGGCTTTAGAGCCGATGATCAAAAATTCCGAAGTTGAATTAAATTCGAAAACGGCTTTTATACTTTCGACTACAAAAGGAAATGTTACCGCTTTAAAAGAGAATTCTGAAGCCAGTTTTCAAAATGCACATTTAGATATTTTGGCTCAAAATATTGCCAATTTTTTCGGGTTTCAAACAACACCAATTGTCGTATCGAATGCCTGTGTTTCTGGAATTTTAGCAATTTCTGTTGCCAAAAGAATGATACAGTCGGAACTTTACGATAACATTTTTGTCGTTGCCGGCGACGAAGTTTCAGAATTTGTTTTGTCTGGATTTAATGCTTTTCAGGCGATGAGCGATTTGCCTTGTAAACCCTATTCTAAAAACAGGACAGGTGTAAGTTTGGGCGAAGCGACTGCCGCTGTTTTAGTTTCGGCAGAAGCCAGAAATGCTAAAATAAAAATTATTGGAGACAGTTCAATAAACGATGCCAATCATATTTCGGGTCCGTCAAGAACAGGCGAAGGTTTGTTCCGAAGTATCCAGAATGCGATGAAAGAAGCAAAGATCAATTCCGATCAAATCGATTATATTTCAGCGCACGGAACCGCAACTCCGTTCAATGACGAAATGGAAGCGATTGCATTAAATCGTTTGGATTTACAAAATGTCCCGGTCAATAGTTTGAAAGGATTTTACGGTCATACTTTGGGCGCGTCAGGATTATTGGAAACGGTAATTGCGATTGAATCAGCCAATCAAAATATACTTTTTGAATCGAAAGGTTTTGATGAAATCGGCGTAAGCGAAAAGATTAATGTTATTGAGAAAAATGAAGAAGCAAGTATTGAAATTTTCCTAAAGACAGCTTCTGGATTTGGGGGTTGTAATACGGCTGTGGTTTTTGAGAAGATGAAATGAGAAGTTTAAAAAATTTAAATATTAGAAAAAGTATTGAACAAAATAAATTAGTCTATTCTGAAGATCGGCTTGAGAAATTTGGGACAATAACTTTATATCTATTTTTTATCTGGGGATTTCTAATGCCTTTTTTAGTTTATTTTAACCCTTATCGTGATTATTCAAAAACTGGAATTGAGTTTTATCTGCTTTTTATTTTTAGTTTATATTGTGCCTTTACAATTTATAGAAAAGCAACTGAAAAATGCCTAACTAAAATTGTCAGCAAATACAATGCAGAAGAAAACAAATTACTTATTAATCAATATTGTGAAAAAAAAAGGTTCGAAAAACATAAGAATTCTGGAAATTTAATAATTTATAATAGTCTTAATTATCTAGCTATTAATCCAAGATTTCAAACAAGTAGAATATTTATTTTAGACAAAAACGACATTTATTTGACAATGATTAAAGAAAATCAAAAATTGAATATTCCTGTTCTTTTTTCACAAATTAGTTTAAAGAGAGAGATTAAAAACCTCTGTCAAAAATAAAATGACTCAAAACAAAACCTACATACAATCCTACATCACAATCCAAAACAACGAAATTGTTTTGAACGGAAGTTCTGTATTCAAAATTGAACCCACTAATTTTGCTGATTTCTCTAAGCAAGCTTATCGCAATTTTGACATTCAATATCCGAAGTTTTTCAAAATGGATACTTTGAGTAAATTGGCTTTTTTAGGTGCCGAATTGCTTTTGAGTCCGATAACTTCTGTTGAGCAAGAAAACAATATCGCTTTGGTTTTGGCCAACAAATCATCGAGTTTAGATACCGATGTAAAATATCAAGAATCTATTTCAGACAAAGAAAACTATTATCCGAGTCCGGCGGTTTTTGTTTATACGCTTCCAAATATTTGTCTGGGCGAAATAAGTATCCGCCATCAGTTGAAAAGCGAGAATTCTTTCTTTATATTTGATGTTTTCAACACCGAATTTATGTCGAATTATTCGAATATTTTACTAAATTCGGATAAAGCAGATGTTGTTCTTTGCGGTTGGGTAGAATTTTTTAATGACGAATACAAAGCGTTTCTTTGCACGATAAGTAAGGAAGAAAATACAAAATATACGAACGAAAATATCAATACATTATACAATAAATCATCATGGAAGCATTAAAAGAAGAATTAAAAAATAAAATCATAACGACTTTAAACTTAGAAGATATCGCAATCGAAGACATTGCTGATAACGATCCTTTGTTTGGAGACGGCCTAGGTTTAGACTCGATTGATGCACTTGAATTAATCGTGATTTTAGATAAAGATTACGGAATTAAATTGGTTGATCCGAAAGAAGGAAAATCAATTTTCCAGTCAATCGAAACTATGGCAGCTTATATTAGCGCGAACAGAACAAAATAAATTTTAGATTTTAGACTTTAGATTTTAGATTTCTTAGACAGAAATATTTAGAATCCAAAGTCTAAAATCATAAATCTAAAATCTAAAATGACAAAGGGCGTTGCAATAACCGGAATGGGAATTATCTCTTCGATTGGAAATTCAGTCGAAGAAAATTATATTTCGTTGATCGAAAATAAAATTGGTGTTTCAAAAATCCAAAATATTCCGACTGTTCATGCCGATGTGATTAAAGTTGGCGAAATCAAAAAAACCAACGAAGAATTGGTTGCCGAATTACAGCTTTCTGAAAACAATAATTTTTCAAGAACGGCTATGATCGGAACTTTGGCGGCAAAACAAGCTGTTGAAAATGCCGAAATCACTTCGATAAACGAATTTAGAACCGGACTTATTTCGGCTACTAGTGTTGGTGGAATGGATATGACCGAAAAACATTATTACGATTATTTCGAAAATCCTGATCTTGTAAAATACATTTCCTGTCATGACGGTGGCGATGTTGCTGAAAAAATCGCTTCTGAATTAGGTTTAAAAGGAATGGTTACCACTATAAGTACAGCCTGTTCATCGGCAGCAAACTCAATTATGTTGGGCGCGCGATTAATCAAAACCGGAAAATTAGATCGCGTAATTGTGGGTGGAACTGATGCTTTGGCAAAATTTACCATCAACGGATTTAAGACTTTAATGATTTTATCTGACGATTACAACAAACCTTTTGACAATACCAGAAAAGGATTAAACCTGGGCGAAGCTGCTGCTTTTTTAGTTTTAGAATCAGATGAAATGGTTCAGAAATTCAACAAAAAAGTATTAGCCAGAGTTTCCGGATACGGCAATGCAAACGATGCTTTTCATCAAACTGCTTCTTCTGAAAATGGCGATGGTGCTTATTTGGCAATGAAAAAAGCTTTTGAAGTTTCGGGTTTACAACCTTCTGAAATTGACTATATCAATGTACACGGAACGGCAACTCCCAATAATGATTTATCTGAAGGAAGAGCTTTACTCCGAATTTATGAGGATGGAAAAGTGCCTGATTTTAGTTCGACAAAACCTTTTACTGGACATACTTTAGCGGCGGCGGCGGCAATTGAAGCCGTTTACAGTATTTTGGCAATTCAAAATAATGTGGTTTATCCAAATTTGAATTTTGAAGTTCCGATGGAAGAATTTGAATTGCAACCACAAACTTCCTTAATAATGAAAAATATCGAACACGTTTTATCCAACTCTTTCGGTTTTGGAGGAAATTGTTCAACCCTTATATTTTCTAAAAGCTAATGAAAAAAACATATATAAATGGAGTGGGCTGTATTTCAACTCAAAAAACATTTGATACTGTTTTTTTAGAAGAAGCGGTCGTTAATACAAGCGAAACGGTACTTTCGATTGTTCCTCCGGTTTACAAAGATTATATTTCTCCTGCTGCAATTCGTCGAATGGCAAAAGGAGTAAAAAACGGAATCGTAGCTTCGGCTTTGGCAATGAAAGATGCAAATGTCGAAAACGTAGACGCCATTATTACCGGAACTGGTTTGGGATGCATTGAAGATTCTGAAAAATTCCTGAAAAACATTCTCGATAATAAAGAAGAGTTTTTAACGCCAACCTCTTTTATCCAATCGACACATAATACCGTTGGCGCTCAAATTGCTTTATCCTTGCAATGCAAAGGCTACAATTTTACGTATGTAAATGGAGCGGTTTCTTTTGAGTCGGCTCTTTTGGATGCTAAGATGCAGATTGAAGAAAACGAAGCCAATTCGATTTTGGTTGGCGGCGTTGATGAAAACGGCGAATATACTTTGTCTCTTTTCAAATTGGCCGGAAGAATCAAAAAATACAATGATCTTCCATCCAATATTTTAAACACAACCTCAACCGGAGTTGTTTATGGCGAAGGCGCCAATTTTTTTGTTTTAGAAAATGAAAGAAAAGATTCGACTTACGCTGAAATTCTAGATGTTGAAATCAAAAATACGTTGGAAGAAAACGAAATCGAGTCTGAACTAATAACCTTTTTAAAAGCCAATAATTTAGAAATTTCAAACCTTGATGCTGTTATTTTTGGCTTCGATGGAAATATTACTTTTGATTCTTATTACAAAAATCTCTCAGAAAATGCTTTCGCGAAAACCCCTCAATTATACTATAAACATTTAAGCGGAGAATACGATACTGCTTCGGCTTTTGCTTTGTGGATGGCATCAAAAATTATAAAAACGCAGGAAATTCCGGAAATCGTAAAAGTAAATTCGGTTACAAAACCAGCTTACAATACCATTTTATTGTACAATCAGGTAAATGGAAAAAATCATAGTTTTACGTTACTTTCAAAATGATAACGCATAAAAACATTTCGTTATTCTTTCTCTTTATATTGCTTTTACTGCTTCTTCTGAATCTCTATACAGCAATTAATTTGTTATGGTTTATCGGAATAATTTTAATCTGGATCGGAATAAATGCTTTTGGTTCTGCCCGAATTTCTTCGAACTATCACGTAAAAGCATTCTGCCATAATCCATCGGAAACAGAAAAAAAAATTGCCCTTACTTTTGATGACGGTCCAAGTATTTTTACTTTGGAAGTTTTAGATCTTCTGAAAAAATACAATGCCAAAGCAACCTTTTTCTGCATTGGAAAAAATGTGGAGAAGCATCCGGAAATTGTAAAACAAATTATTGCCGAAGGTCATTTGGTTGGCAATCACTCTTATAACCATTCCAAATTTTTTGATTTTTATAATGCTGCAACAATCACCGAAGAAATTCAGAAAACAGATAAACTTCTTGAAAAATTTACTTCTAAAAAAATAAACTTTTTTCGTCCGCCTTACGGAGTTACAACGCCTTCGATTCGCAGAGCCTTAAAAGTTACCGGCCATAAAGTCATTGGCTGGAATATTCGTTCACTTGATGGCGGAACAAAAGACCTAAATTTAATTTTCAATCGCATAATAAAACGAGTTTCTCCCGGCGGAATTGTACTTTTGCACGACACGGGATTACACTCTGTTTTAGTATTGGAACAGTTTTTGCAATTTTTACAGCAAAACAATTACAAAGTGATTTCTGTGGAAGAACTTTTGAATCTTAAAGCTTATGAAAACTAAATTTTATATACTCCTTTTTTCTATTATTTACAGCGCCAATTTGTTTTCGCAGGAACAAAAAATGAGCGATGCTGAAATTGCTTCATTTAAACAAGACGTTAATCTGGTTTCTAAAAAAATAAAAACTTTAACTACTGATTTCGTTCAATATAAACATATGGATTTCTTATCCAAAGACATTGAAACATCAGGAAAAATGATTTTTAAAGAACCGAATCTTTTGCAATGGCAATATAAAAAACCATACAATTACAGTATCGTTTTTAAAAACGGAAAAATCCTGATTAACGACGAAGGAAAGAAAAGTGCAGTTGATATTGGCAACAGCAAAATCTTTGGCCGTATCAATAAATTAATCGTTGGAAGTGTGAGCGGCAATATGTTTGACGATAAAGAATTTGCGATTTCGTACTTTAAATCAAAAGGACAAAATATTGCGAAATTTGTTCCGAAAGATGCGACGCTGAAAAAATACATCAAACAAATCGAACTGACTTTCGATAAAGAAGAGGCAACTGTGGTTCAGGTAAAACTTTTAGAATCATCTGAAGATTATACCCGAATTGTACTTAAAAATAAAGTGATCAATGCAAAAATCGACGATTCAGTTTTCACTAATTAATTGCTTTCTTGCAATTGTTTTGGTTTCTTGTGGCTCAGTCACTAAAAATTATACGCCTAAAAAATTAGATAAAACGGCTGTAGAAGTTCCTTATTTTTCTGAACCAAAAACCGATTATGTTTACAAAACCAACATCACGGTTTACGGTCATGAAATGTCTGGAATTTTCATTGTCAAGAAGATAAATGACACAACGCATCGCGTTGTTTTTACAACTGAATTCGGTAACAAATTGTTCGATTTTGAGATTTCTGAAACGACTTTTAAAGTCAATTCGATTGTTTCGGAATTAGATAAAAAAATCCTGATCAATACATTGAAAGAAGATTTTAGACTGCTTCTTAAAAAAGAGTATCTGATTCAGGAACAGTTCGAAAGTGAATTGGATAACATTTATAAATCAGCAGACGGGAATCGTGATAACTATCTTTTCGTCTCCAAAAAAGAACAGAAATTAGAAAAGCTCGTTCGCTCTTCTAAAACAAAAGAAAAAATAACAATTAGTTTTACTTTAGAAAACGATATTTTTGCTAAAAAAGTTGTCATTTTACATCAGAATATCAAATTGAGAATTGAGCTAAATTATTTTAAATCAGAGTAAAATTCACCTTAACCTAAACTAAACCAAAATGAGAAAAATAGCCTTAATTGCATTCGCTTTATTTATTGGCCTTGCAACTTCACAAGCACAAATGAAAGTTAGTCCGGGAATTCGTGGCGGTTTGAATCTTTCAACCTTAACGAATATCGACGATAACAGTATGAAATCTGATTATTATATTGGAGGATTAGTCGAAATCAAGTTCAATAAATATTTTACACTTCAGCCAGAAATAACCTATTCAAGACAAGGCTCTGAAGGACGTGAATATTATTTTGACACTGACTCGTTTGAAAATACAAAATATGAATTAAATTATGTAACACTTGGTGCAGTTGCAAAGTTTAACTTTGGAGGTCAGGGTTTTCATGTATTAGCCGGACCATCCCTTGACATTAAAACAAGTGATAATTTTGGCCGATACGGTTATGATCCAATTGGTACAGATTTCTCTTTTGTTGGTGGAATTGGTTATAGTTTGCCAAACGGATTAACTTTTGAAGCCCGATTTAAACAAGGGTTCATTGATATTTACGGTTACGATGGTATTGATTATGATGACTACTATTATGATCAGGTTATTTTAAATCAGGTATTGCAGTTTGGTATCAGCTATACTTTTAAAGTAAAATAAAACCTTGATGTATAGAAATTTATTAATCGTTGCAATAGCATTTTTGGGATTCCAGAAAGGGCAGGCACAAACTTCTTTTAAACCAGGTTTAAGAGGAGGTTTTTCGTTTTCAACTATTTCAGAAACGCGTTCCAGTTATAAAACTGATTTTTATGTTGGTGCATTTGGTGAAATAAATATTACCAAAATATATGGGCTTCAACCTGAAATAACGTATAGCAGACAAGGATCTAATAATGTTGGCTATTATTTTAATGATAATACACAAACCGAAATAGTAAAATTTCGTGATTTGCAATTGGGTTACTTATCCTTTACGCTTCTTAATAAATTGACATTTGGACCTGGAATTCAAATACAATTTGGACCTGCGGTTGATGTTCTTGTAAATGATAATTTAGACAAAGTAGAAATGTATAATGACTTAGCCCTTATAAGTGGTATTGCTTATCGTTTGCCTTCAGGTCTTACGTTTGAAGCCAGACTAAAAAAAGGAATATTAGATGTATTTGATAGTTCTTATTATAATGACCGAAATGATTATTTATTTGGAAGTTATAATACTAATGTCAATTTCCAATTAGGACTTTCTTATGCCTTTGGAGGAAAAAAATAAAAAAATGGTTTTAAAAGATTTTTACAAAGTTCTTTCGGAAGAAAAAACAAGCGATTCTAAATATAGTATTACGATTTTAGTCAATGAGAAACACGAAGTTTTCAAAGGCCATTTTCCGGGAAACCCGATCATGCCGGGGGTTTGCATGATTCAGATTATTAAGGAACTTACTGAGAAAATAACGAAGGAGACTTTAATGATTCAGACGCTTGCCAACGTAAAATTCATGGCGCTTATTAATCCGGAAAACAATCCGGAATTGCGCTTAGAACTTGATATTACAAGGACTGAGGATAATTTGGTGAAAGTAAAAAACACCACTTATTTTAATGAGACTGTCGCTTTGAAACTGAGCAACGTCTATAAAAAACTGGAAATATGAAACTGCTATTAACATTACTTTTATGGGTTAATTTTACTGGTACGCCAGACTTGGCTGCTATCAGAAAAATGTATACTGGCGTTACAAAATCAGAAAGCAACGCTAAAGAATTTTCAGAAAAACTGGCTGACGTTTCTAATAATGATGATAAAACTTTAGTGGCTTATAAAGCGGCTTCCATTTTATTGGATTCTAAGTTTGAAAAGAAATTAAATGACAAAATTGCTCGTTTTAAGGAAGGTGCAAAATTGCTTGAATCAACCATCAAAAGCGAACCAAATAATATTGAATTGAGATTGATCCGCTTAAGCATTCAGGAAAATGTCCCTGGAATTACGGGTTACAAAAAGAATATTAAAGAAGACAAAAAATATCTTACGGATCATTATGCTGAACAAAATAGTGCTTTGAAAGAGTACTTAAAAGACTTTATTTTACAATCGAAAAGTTTCTCTGAAAAAGAAAAACAATTCGTTAAGTAAGCGAAAGCAAAACTCCAAATGAAACCTACTTTGTCACAGCAAGATTTTTTAAATTCCACGTCCTTTTGTGTTATTGTACCAACTTACAATAATTACAAAACGCTGCGAAAAGTACTCGATTCCGTTTTAGATTTTACGTCAAATGTCATTATCGTCAACGACGGATCGACAGATGAAACTTTCGAAATTTTACAATCCTATTCACAGCTCACTCAAATTCATCATCCTAAAAATTTAGGAAAAGGCCGTGCACTAAGAAATGGATTTCGAAAAGCAATCGAAATGAAATTCGAATATGCCATTACAATTGATTCTGATGGACAGCATTTTGCTTCTGATATTCCGGGTTTTATTGAAGAGATTAAAAATGAACCCAATTCTTTGTTGATTGGAAGTCGCAATATGACACAGGAAAATGTTCCAAAGAAAAGCAGTTTTGGAAATAAATTTTCTAATTTCTGGTTCAAATTTGAAACCGGAATCAAATTGGACGATACACAATCTGGTTTTCGATTGTATCCTTTGAATTTAATTCCGAAGAAATTTTATACCAATAAATTTGAGTTTGAGATTGAAGTTATAGTTCGATCAGCCTGGAAAGGAATTGTGGTCAAAAATATTCCGATTCAGGTTTTATATGATCCGGCAGAACGTGTTTCTCATTTTCGCCCCTTCCGGGATTTTACCCGAATCAGTATCTTGAATACGGTTTTGGTAACGAATGCCCTTTTATATATCAAGCCCAGGGATTTCCTTCGAAGAGCAAAAAAAAAAGGTTTTAAAAAATTCTTTCTTGAAGATATTTTAGAAAGTAAGGATTCCAATTTTAAAAAATCGGCAGCAATTGCTTTGGGTGTTTTCATAGGGATTTCTCCTTTTTGGGGCTTTCAGACTATTTTGCTTTTTACGTTTGCTGCCTTATTTAAGCTTAATAAAGTCATAGCTTATTTGTCTTCTAATGTGAGTTTTCCGCCTTTCATTCCTTTTGTCATATACGGTTCATTAAAAATGGGAAGTTATTTTGTATCTACTGATGCTCCATTAATTTTAGATAGTTCGATTACACTTGATGATATTCAAAAAAATGCAACACAATATATCGTCGGAAGTCTTATTTTAGCATCCGTTTCGGCGCTGTTTTTTGGGCTTTTAAGTTATTTGCTTTTAACGGCTTTTACCAAAAAACGCATTGAATAAAAATCTGGAAAATTTTACCACAGATTAAAGGATTAAAAAGGATTTTTTTCGTCACGAATTAGCTTAAATAATTCGTGAATTCTTAGCGAAACTAACAAAGATTTAAATCAATTTAATCCTTTAATCTGTGGCAAAAAAACAATAAATAATAATTATGCATCAATATTTCTACGCCATTCATTTATTTGTCAACCGAAGAAAATCTTTGTCGGTTCTATTGGCTGTTTTGATGCTTTTTGTATTTGGCTTTTTTGCTTCTCAAATTAAATTTGAAGAAGATATTACCAAATTAATTCCAACAAACGATAAGACTGATGTTACCGCAAAGGTTTTAAAACAATTGAATTTTGCTGATAAAATAACGGTCATTTTCAAACTCGAAAAAAACGGTTCTGATGAAAATTTAAAAGAAATGGCAACTGCGTTTTCAGACAGCGTTTCTGAATCTTGTAAGCCCTACGTAACCGGAATTCAGGGAAAAATTGATGAAGAAAACATTCAGGAAACTATTGATTTTGTTTACGGAAATTTGCCTCTTTTTCTGGACAATAAAGATTACGAAACGATTCAGAGTAAACTGCAAAAAGACAGTATTGCGGCAACCGTTCAGGGAAATTATAAATCGATTATTTCACCATCCGGATTTGTTACGAAAGATTTTATTCTGCAGGATCCATTAGGAATTTCGTTTATCGCTTTAAAAAAATTACAGCAATTAGATGTTGGTGACGATTTTACGCTGGACAATGGTTTTGTCATGACCAAAGACAAAACAAAATTATTGCTTTTTATAACATCCAATCTGCCTTCGAGCGAAACAGAAAAAAACACCATTTTCGCAACCAAACTCAAATCGATTCAGGAAAATTTAAATCAGCAATTTAAAGGCAAAACTTCGATCAGTTATTTTGGTTCGGCTTTGATTGCGGTTGCCAATGCGAATCAAATTAAAAGCGATATAGTTTTAACGACAACAATAGCCATGATTACGTTAATGCTGATTTTGATTTTGTTTTATAGAAAAATATTAATTCCGTTGATTATTTTTCTGCCAACCTTATTTGGCGCTTTGTTTGCCGTTGCGTTTTTGTATTTTGTCAAAGAACAAATCTCAGCTATTTCACTCGGAATTGGTTCTATCCTACTCGGAATTACTATCGACTACTCCCTTCATATTCTCACGCATTACAAGCATAATAGTGACATCAAAACGTTGTACAAAGACATTACGATGCCGGTTATTATGAGCAGTTCCACAACCGCGGTTGCGTTTTTATGTCTGCTTTTTGTGAAATCTGATGCGTTGAATGATCTTGGAATTTTCGCTGCCGTAATCGTTATGGCTTCGGCATTTTTCTCGCTCTTGATTGTTCCTCATTTATACAAACCGAAAGAGAACAATTTTGAACACAAGAAAAATGTGATTGATAAATTGGCGCATTTCTCTTTTCACAACAATAAAATCTTAATTGGTTTTTGCGTTTTAATTACGATTGTTTGCTTTTTTACCTATAACAATGTTGGTTTCAATAACGATTTATCGCAATTGAATTTTGTTCCAAAGGAAATTAAAGCAGCCGAAAAAGAACTAGAAGAAAGCACGAGTTTAACTTCTAAAACTATTTATGTTGCTTCGTATGGAAAAAGCATGGAAGAAGTTTTGAAAAACAACAGTCAGCTTTTTTCTGATTTATCGAAGGACAGGCAACAAAACAAAATTTTAAATTTCAGTTCTGTTGGAGGGATTATGCTTTCGCAGAAGGAACAACAGCAAAAAATTGATAAATGGAATTCGTTTTGGGATGCCAATAAAAAAGAACTTTTAAAATCAGAATTAATTGCTGAAGGTTCAACACTCGGCTTTAAGCCAACCACTTATTCTACTTTTTACGATCATTTAGATTTTAATTTTAAACCGATTTCAGCTCAGGAATATTTAAAAATTCAGGCGTTGCAGCTGAAAGAATTTGTAACCGAAAAGAATGGTTTTTATACGATTTCGACTTTGGTAAAAGTAAGTCCGGAACAGCGGGATGCTTTTGTGAAATCGGCTTCAGCCAAAAATAATTTAATTGCAATTGACCGCCAGCAAATGAATGAAACGTTTTTCAGCACTTTGAAAACCGATTTTAATTCACTTGTCAATTATTCGTTTGTTGCCGTAATTCTTATTTTATTTTTCTTTTTCAGAAGAATTGAATTGGTTATTGTAAGCTGTATTCCGATTGCCTTAACGGGAATTGTAACGGCAGGAATTATGGGCATTTTTGGCATTCAGATGAATATTTTTAGCATGATTGTCTGTACGCTGATTTTTGGACACGGTGTAGATTTTAGCATTTTCATGACAAGTGCGCTTCAAAAAGAATATACAACAGGCAAAAACGAAATTGCCATTTACAGAACATCCATTATTCTGGCCGTTATCACCACTATTTTAGGAATTGGTGCGATGATTTTTGCCAAACATCCAGCCTTGAGATCTATTTCATCGGTTTCCTTAATTGGGGTTTTTGCAGCACTTATTATTACATTTATCTTTTACCCGATTCTCTTTAAACTATTTATATCAAATCGTTCGAAAAAAGGAAATCCACCTTTTGTATTACGCACCTTTGTTCACGGTATTATTTCGTTTACCTATTATGGACTTGGCGGTATTTTGATGTCACTTTTCAGCTTTACCATCATGCCTATTCTTCCGCTAAAGGAAAAAACTAAAATGAAAGGCTTTCGATATGTGATTTCGAAATTCATGAAATCAGTTTTATATTCGAGCCCTTATCTTCGTAAAAAAGTCATTAATAAATTCGGTGAAAATTTCGAAAAACCAGCCATTATTATCGCCAATCATTCTTCGTTTATCGATATTCTGGCAATGGGAATGCTGAGTCCGAAAATTATATTTTTAGTAAACGACTGGGTTTACAACTCTCCTATTTTTGGCGGAACAGTTAGAAAAGCAGGTTTTTATCCGGTTTCAGAAGGAATTGAAGGCGGCGTTGAACATTTGCGTCAAAAAGTAAACGAAGGCTATTCGTTAATGATCTTTCCTGAAGGAACCCGCTCTGAAAGTAATCAAATTAAACGTTTTCATAAAGGTGCCTTTTATCTTGCCGAAGAATTCAATATAGATATTCTGCCTGTTTTAATTCACGGTGCTTCAGAAGCAATTCCGAAAGGAGATTTTGTAATTCATGACAGTTCTCTTACCGTTTCTATTTTAGAAAGAATATCACCAGATAATCTTTCTTTTGGGGAAAATTACGCGGAAAGAACAAAACAATTAAGTTCGTATTTTAAAGCAGAATTTGCTAAAATTCGTCAGGAACTTGAGGGTCCGGAATATTTCAAAAAAATGATTCTTCATAGTTATGACTATAAAGAAATTGAAATCATCAATAGCGTTAAAGACAATTTAAAAACACATTTCGAAATCTATTCCCGCTTAAACAGACATCTTTCGGCGAAAGCCAAAATATTACATTTAGCGAATGATTATGGGCAACTTGATGTTTTATTAGCGTTACAGGAACCACAGCGAAAAATACATTCGTACATTGTGAACGAAGAAAAATCATTAGTAGCGAAAACCAATTATTTCCTCAAGAAGAGAAAAATCACTTATTTGGAAAACCTTGAATTGACTGTAGAAAATCAATATGATGCCGTTTTAATTTCTGATGAAAATTATACTACTGCTATTGAAAAAATCGTTGCTGTAACTTCCTGCATTATTTTGATTGATAATTCCACTTTAAAATCCACTTTGATTAACTTTGGTTTTGAAAATCTTTTAGAAGAAGATTCCATAATCGTATTAAAGAAAAACTAGAATGAAGGAGCAATACGATGTTGTAATTGTAGGCAGCGGACTGGGCGGTTTAGTTTCGGCCATTATTATGGCAAAAGAAGGCTATAGTGTTTGTGTGCTCGAAAAAAACAATCAATACGGCGGAAATCTACAAACGTTTGTGCGTGATAAAACCATTTTTGATACCGGAATTCATTACATCGGAGGCTTAGATGAGGGACAAAATCTCTATAAATATTTTAAATATTTGGGGATTATGGATCATTTAAATCTGAAAAAATTAGATGAAAATGGTTTTGATATGATCTCTTTTGAAGACGATGAAAATGAATATCCACATGCGCAAGGTTATGAAAATTTTGTAAAACAATTAGAACATTTTTTTCCTGAAGAAAAAGAAAACCTTGAGGAATATTGCACTAAACTACGAACGATTTGTGACTCATTTCCACTTTACAATTTAAAATGGGAGGGCAAATATGACAATGCTATTTTAGAATTAAACGCAAAAGAAATAATAGACAATAGTACCCAAAATGACAAACTAAAAGCTGTTTTGGCGGGAAGCAATTTTCTGTATGCCGGAATTCCGGAAAAGTCTCCGTTTTATGTTCATGCCCTTTCGGTAAACTCCTATATACAAAGTTCCTGGCGTTGTATTAATGGCGGAAGCCAGATTACAAAACAACTCTTAAAACAACTTAAAAAATACGGCGGCGAATTTTATAAATACAAAGAAGTTACTCGTTTTAATGTTGAAAATAACAAAGTAACGGGTGTAGAAATGAAAGACGGAACTCGGGTTTCCGGTACACGTTTTATCTCTAATATTGATCCCAAAATTACACTGCAGCTAGTTGGCGAAGAGCATTTCAGGAAAGCTTTTTTTAGCAGAATTCAGAGTCTTGAAGGCGTTATTTCAGCTTTTAGTTTATATCTCGTTTTTAAACCAGAGACTTTTAAATACATCAATCATAATCATTATCATTTTAAAAAAACCAGTCAAGTCTGGAATGCTCATGATTACGACGAGGATTCATGGCCAAAAGCTTTTATGGCTTCTATGAATGCTTCAAAAAAACAAGAAGAATGGGCAGAAGGGATGACTTTCATCACTTATATGAAATATGATGACGTTGCCCCCTGGAAAAATACTTTTAACACAACTATTGAAGAAAATGATCGTGGCGAAAGTTATGAGGAATTTAAAGCCAGAAAAACATCTAAATTTCTTGATGAAATTGAATTAAAATTTCCAGGAATAAAAGATTGTATTCGGTCAATTCACACTTCGACGCCACTTTCTTATCGGGATTATATTGGAGGACATAATGGAAATATGTATGGTTATGTGAAAGATTCCGGCAATCCGATGAAAACCCTGATTCCATCAAAAACCAAATTAGATAATCTTTATCTTACCGGACAAAGCATTAACATGCACGGCGTTTTGGGAGTAACTATTGGAGCTGTCGTAACCTGTTCTGAAATTCTTGGGAAAGAATATTTAGTAACCAAAATCAATCAGGTATCTGAATAAAAAATGTGTATATGAAAAGCCGGATTAATTTATTTTTATTCGTTAGTTTTTTATTGATGTTGGCATCTTGCGGAACATCAAAATCTATGCATCATGAACCTGATATCTCAAAATATAATACTGCAAAACCTGTTGTAACAAAACAATCTTCTACTGTTTTTGTATCAGGAAAAAATTCACTTTTAAAAAACAAACAAAATCTTTGGGAATTATATGTCGAGGGTGATCCTTTGGAAATTGGGCTTACTACCGGCGCTTTGTCTGATTCTCTTTTAAAAAAACAGGAGAATATCTTTTTCTCTAAAATAGAAGATATCGTTCCGTCAAGATTTCAGCAGAAATTGCTTCGCCAATTTCTAAAATGGTACAATCGGAAATTATACACCAATGTTCCAGAGGAATATCAAACTGAAATTTATGGCGTTTCGCAATACACTTCCAATAATTTTGATAATATAGCACCACAATACCAACGCAATTTGTATTTGCATGCCGCACACGACATTGGTCATGCCTTACAAGATTTGGCTTTGGTTGGCTGTTCGTCTTTTGCTGCCTGGGGCGAAAAATCTGAAGACGGCAATTTAATTCTTGGACGCAATTTTGACTTTTACGTTAATGACGCTTTCGCGGAAAATAAAATCATTGCCTTTATAAAACCGGAACAAGGTTACAATTTTATGATGGTAACCTGGCCAGGCATGATTGGTGCAGTTTCCGGAATGAATCAGCAAGGTTTGACGGTTACAATTAATGCCTCAAAATCAGAAATTCCGCTGAGTGCAAAAACGCCTATTTCAATTTTGACCCGTGAAATTTTACAGCATGCTGCAACTATTGAAGAAGCAATTGCAATAGCTAAGAAAAGAAAAGTTTTTGTTTCTGAATCGATTATGGTTGGAAGTGCTCAGGATAACAAAGCCATTTTAATTGAAGTTTCTCCAAAAAAAATAGACGTATATGATGCTCCTAACAGTAATCAATTACTTTGTTCGAATCATTTTCAGAGTGAAGCTTTCAAAAATGATGAACGAAATCAGATTCAAATTAAAGACAGTCATTCACAATATCGCTTTGACAGAATGCAAGAACTTTTAGATGAAAATCCAAAAATGAATCCGAAAATTGCTTCTGAAATTCTACGAAATAAAGAAGGTTTAAAAGATATATCATTGGGTTATGGAAATGAAAAAGCGTTGAATCAATTGCTGGCGCATCATGGAATTATATTTAAACCAAAAGAAAAATTAGTTTGGGTTTCGGCAAACCCGTTTCAACTGGGAGAATTTGTTTGTTATAACTTAGATTCTATTTTTAACAGAAAATCAAATTTTGCTGTTTCATTCGAAGAGGAAAATTTAAATATTGCTAAAGATCCATTTATAACCACTGAAGCTTTTCAAAACTTTAAAAAATTCAAAGCTGAAAATCATCAATTTGATTTGTATCTGAAAAAGAAAGAAACTATTTCATCTAACTTTATTCTGCATTATCAATCTTTAAACCCGGATTATTGGGTTGTATATTACAAAGCAGGGTTGTACTTTTATCAAAAAAAAGAATTCCGCGCTGCTCAGGTTAATTTTGAAAAAGCCCTGACCAAAGAAATTACTACCGCTCCTGAAAAAGCAAAAATTGAAAAATATTTAAAAAAACTCAAAAGAAAATTACAATGATTCCAGCAATAGAAAAAGATTCTTTAGACGAAATTAAAATTTTTCAGGAACAAAAATTAGCGGAACTTTTAACCTATATCAGTGAGAATTCCCCTTTTTATAAACGTCTTTTTACCGGAAGAAATATTAATATTTCGATTATAAAAACGCTCGAAGATTTACAATATTTACCCGTAACTACAAAAGAAGATTTACAAAAATATAATGATGATTTTTTGTGTGTGCCACAACATAAAATTATTGACTATGCCTCGACTTCAGGGACATTAGGTGATCCGGTAACTTTTGGTTTAACCGATTCTGACTTAGACCGATTGGCTTATAATGAAGCCATTTCATTTGCCTGCGCCGGAATTGCAGAAGGCGATGTGGTACAATTAATGACGACAATCGACCGGAAATTTATGGCGGGTTTGGCTTATTTTCTGGGGTTGCGAAAATTGAAAGTTGGTGTTATCCGAGTTGGTGCCGGAATTCCGGAATTGCAATGGGATTCAATTCTAAAATACAAACCTTCTTATTTAATTACGGTTCCGTCTTTTCTTTTGAAATTAATTGAATATGCCGAGATCCACGGAATTGATTATAACAATTCAAGCATAAAAGGTGCAATTTGTATTGGAGAATCATTAAGAAATGAAGATTTTTCGATGAATACTTTATCCAAAAAAATTATCGATAAATGGAATATTAAGCTGTTTTCGACTTATGCCTCTACTGAAATGAGCACTGCATTTACCGAATGCGAACACGGAATTGGCGGACATCATCATCCGGAATTAATTATTGTCGAAGTCCTTGACGAAAATAATATGCCAGTAAAAAATGGCGAAGTTGGCGAATTGACTTTTACCACTTTAGGAATTGAAGCCATGCCCTTATTACGTTTTAAAACAGGCGATATTGTACAGCTTCACAACGAACCATGTTCTTGTGGTAGAAATACTTTGCGCGTTGGACCTGTAATTGGTCGTAAAAAACAAATGATAAAATACAAAGGCACAACACTTTATCCGCCTGCGATGAATGATGTCCTGAGTGGTTTTGACAATATCGAAAATCATATTATTGAGATTTCAACCAATGATTTAGGTACAGATGAAATTCTGATAAAAATTGCCGTAAAAAATCAAACACCAGAATTTCTACAGGAAATCAAAGATCATTTCAGAGCGAAATTACGAGTTACTCCAAAAATAGAATTCGCCTCAAAAGAAACTTTAAATCCTTTAGTTTTTAATCCGATGAGTCGAAAACCAATTCGGTTTTTTGACTATAGAAAAACGACTGTTTAAAAATATTTGCATAAAAAAAGCCTAGTTTAACAACTAGGCTTTTCATTTATTTTTTTATGACTAAAGAGCTTCTTCTAATACTCCGGTAGATTGAATTACCTGCGGTTGAGTTGAGAATGACTGACCATTAGAATCTACAACTCTCAGATATAAATTATAATAAGTTGATTTTATTGATGTTTTCGTCAATAAATATAATTCAGACCCCGTACCTATTTGAAGATAGAATGAATCTGGATCCTGCTGACGCTTAATCCACCAGCTATAAGTATAAGAACCAGTTCCTCCAGAAGCTGTTCCTGTCCAAGAACCCATCGAAGTTTTTGTTACATAGCTTGAACCTGTAAAACTGGCTGTAGGTGTAATTGAAGCCAGACTAAAACTATATAAATTAGTAATTTCTTTCGGAAGTGATGTAGTATTAAATATTACACCTCTTTGATGTGTCGCTTTTAAAGTAACACTGTAGCTCTTTGCAACTGCATTAGTTTTCACTTTTAGTGTAATTCCAAATCCAGTTCCCTGATAAGAAACTTGTTCTAAATTGTCATGATCATAATCCCAAGTGTAAATTGTCGGTAATTCTGATGAAAAGTGTTTAAGCGAAACAGTAAATGTTTCATTCCTTTTAGGAGCAACAGCGGGCTTATTCAAATCCATATTTAAAGCATAAGTTCTATGGTAAAGAACTCTGCCTGGTATATAATAATAGTCGATACAATTTCTAAACAGAGCGCCACCAGCACCTTGTTTAGAATATACAGTATTTCCACTTGAAATAACTGCTGCGTGCTCAACTCCTACAAAATTTCGATTATTATAATCCGTTACATTATTCCAATAGATAACTTTCGTTGCTTTACTGGAATTATCTTCTTTAAATATACTGTCTTTAATGTATCTGTTATATAGTACATAATTATCTAATTGTTCATTTCCCAGGCCTTCACTTACAGAGAACGCCAGTCCAAAACAATTGTATAAATCATTAGCTACAGCAAATTGGGTAGGTGTACCGCAATCTTCGGACGCTATTTTTTTTGTACTTGTAGTATTTTTTACTACTGCAGTTTCATCATTTTGTTTCATGGTTTCTTCCGAACATGAAAGGAATGTTAAAACAATAAATGACATCATAAAAAGTGTTACTTTTCTCATAGTTTTTGATTAGATTTAGGGTTTTTATAACATATATTGTCAAATATATACATAATTTTAATACAAATACTACATTGTTATTTAATTTAGTACTAATATTTTTACTTTATGTTCTGTTTGAAAAATTTACTCTCTTTAAAAGCACAAAACACCTAAACCACTGCCTTTCTGCTCTTTAAATCTTCGATTGCATAAATTCGATTAAAAAGTTGTAATTTTGCACAAAATATTGAAGATGGTCAAGATTGGCAACATAGAATTACCCGAATTTCCTTTATTACTAGCACCGATGGAAGACGTGAGCGATCCGCCGTTTCGCAGATTATGCAAAACGCATGGCGCTGACTTAATGTATTCTGAATTTATTTCGTCGGAAGGATTAATTCGTGATGCTATCAAAAGTCGAATGAAGCTGGATATTTTTGATTACGAACGTCCCGTTGGAATTCAGATTTTTGGTGGAGATGAAGAAGCAATGGCACTTTCGTCTAAAATTGTTTCTACCGTAAAACCAGATTTAGTGGATATCAATTTTGGATGTCCGGTAAAAAAAGTAGTTTGTAAAGGAGCCGGAGCCGGCGTTTTGAAAGATGTCGATTTGATGGTACGTTTAACGAAAGCCGTTATCAGAAGTACCGATTTACCAGTAACTGTAAAAACGCGTTTAGGCTGGGACGACAGTTCAATCAACATTGATGAAGTTGCTGAAAGACTTCAGGATATTGGTGTTCAGGCATTGACTATTCACGCGAGAACCCGTGCTCAAATGTATAAAGGCCATGCTGATTGGTCACACATTGCACGTGTAAAAAACAACCCTAGAATTACAATGCCTATTTTTGGAAATGGCGATATCGACAGCCCGGAAAAAGCATTAAAATATAAAAATGAATACGGAATCGATGGTATCATGATTGGTCGTGCTGCGATTGGTTATCCTTGGATTTTTAATGAAATCAAACATTTCTTTAAAACTGGAGAACACTTGCCTGCTCCAACGGTTATCGATCGTGTTGAAGCTGCCAGAAATCATTTAATATGGTCAATGGAATGGAAAGGTGAACGTTTGGGAATTGTAGAAATGCGTCGTCATTATACTAATTATTTCAAAGGAATTCATTCGTTTAAAGAATACAAACAAAAGTTAGTTACAACGGATGCACCTGAAGATTTGTTTGCAGTTATGAAAGAAATTGAACAGGTTTATGCCGGATATGAATTTGCTTAAAAATTACGATAAGCTTTGTCACAGTTTTAGACCTTGCCAAAGATCAATTTTACAAAAAAGACCCTCAAAATGAAGGCCTTTTTTATTTGAAATTATACCTGAATGCGTTTCCATTTTCCTCTTTTATAAAGGACAATTCCTACTAAAGTAATAGCCGTTTCTGCAACCGGAATTGCAATAAAAACACCAGTTGGCCCCATATGAAAATGTTTTGTCAATAAAAATGCCAAAGGAATTTGGAACAACCAAAATCCAAAGAAATTGATTCCCGTTGGTGTCCAGGTATCTCCTGCTCCGTTGAATGTATTTATCAAAACCATTCCAATTCCGTAGAAAACAAATCCAACACTCATAATCTGTAATGCTTCAACGGCCACTACTCTAACCATTTCATCGTTAGTGAAAAATGAGATAATGTACTTGCCAAAAACCAATGTAATGACCATGATTGTTGCCATGAAAATGACATTGTATCTTGCTGTTGTATATACTGATTTTTCGGCGCGTTCAATTTGTTTTGCACCTAAATTCTGTCCTACTAAAGTCGCCGCTGCATTACTCAATCCCCAAGCTGGAAGAATAAAAAACATCATAATTCTCAATGCCGTCTGATAACCTGCAGAACCATGATCACCACCCGTAGTAGCAACCAATTGCGCCAGAAAAATCCAACTGCAAGACGCTATTACGAATTGTAAAATTCCCGGAGCTGCAATTTTCACCAAAGCTTTTATCTGCTTAAAATCCGGAATAAAGTAAGAGACATAAATTCTCAAAACACCATTCCCAAAAAACAAATGGTACACTTGATATAATACGCCCATGCTTCTTCCTAATGTTGTCGCTAAAGCAGCACCCACTAATCCAAAAGCTGGAATTGGTCCTAATCCATTAATCAAAATTGGACATAAAATAATGTTGCAAATATTCGCCAGCCACAAACTTTTCATTGCAATTGCTGCATTTCCGGCACCTCTGAATATTCCGTTGATTAAGAATAATAACATTATACATAAACTACTTCCAATCATGATTTGTGTAAATCTGAAACCGTGTTCGGCGGCTTCAACAGATGCTCCCATCAAAATCAGTATATCTTTAGCATAGATAACGCCCAGAACACTCATTACGCTATTAACTGCACAAGCAATAATAATAGCCTGCATTCCGGCTTTCGCAGCAGCGATTGGATCTTTTTCGCCAATGCGTCGCGCTACAACAGCTGTCGCTGCCATACTCATTCCGATTGCTAAAGAATATATAATCGTCAGTACCGATTCAGTTAAACCAACGGTTTGAATGGCAAAACTGGAGTGCTCCAAATGACCAACGAAATATAAATCGACTAAAGCAAAAACGGATTCCATCATCATTTCTAAAACCATCGGAATGGCCAATAAAATAACGGCTTTTTTAATGCTTCCGGTAGTGTAATCAAAAGATTCGTCGCCTTTTATAGCTTGTTTTAAAGTGGTAAAAATTTTAGAAAATAAACTTTTTTGTATTGTTGTTTCTGTCATGATATATTAGGATAAATGATAAAATTGGTCCAGATTGAATTATCTGAACACGAGAAAAAAACGGAGGTATCCTAATTATTAAAAAAATAAAATAGGATTAGGCAGAAACAATCATATGCTGTAGATTTTTGAGACGATAAATATAGGTAATATTTTTTAAGAAGAAATATTAATCTAAGAGCTTTTTACTTACTCTGCTACTGGCAATTAAGGAAGCCACAAAACCAAGTGAAACAATTGTTGCCATCACGATAAGTACATTTTCTAAAGTAAAAACGACAGGATATGCCAAAGTTGGCGTCAACATGATCAGATTGTATTTTTGTTGTAAAACAACCATAATAATTCCAAGGGCAAGACCAATAATTCCACCGAAAACACTTAACAAAGTTCCCTGAAGCATGAATATTTTTCGAAGATTTTTAATTTCTGTACCAAGATTAAAAAGGGTTTTTAGATTTCCTTTTTTATCTAAAATCATCATAATTAAAGCACCAACCAGATTAAAAAGTGCAACAATAATGACCAACGTAAAAATCAAATAAACCGCAATATTTTCGGTGTTGAGCATCTTATATAAAGACTCGTTCAATTGCGCTCTGTTTTTGATTGTGATTTTGTTTTTGAAAATACTTTCAAGTTGAGATCTTATAGCATCTTCATTGGCATTTTCTTTTAATTTGAATTCTACTCCCGAAATCTGATTGGGTTTGTACATCAATAATTCCTGCGCCAAACTTAAATCGGCAAACACGTATTTTGAATCCAGATCTTCACTAATCGAATAAATTCCGACAGGCAAAACATCGGTTTTATTAAATGCTTCTTCTGGATTTTCAAAGGCTCCTTTTCCAGGTTTCGGCGCGAATATCTGCAGTGGATTTTCAAAATCTAAAACTCCCATCGAAAAATCTCTGGCAATTCCATACCCAACTACAACCTGATAAGTATCGGGCTTTACCCATTGACCATTAAAAAGTTTTTTTCTGATATCGTTTACAACCGGATAAAGACTGTCAACTCCTTTTAGGTAAGTAACTTGTTGTTTGTCTTTAAATAAAAACAAAACACGTTCTTCAATAATTTTGGTATACGAAGCAACGCCTTCTATTTTTTTTATTTTGCTTTCCTGATCCGGTGTGATCAAAAATGATTTTCCCAGTGTGCTAGTAATTTTTAAATCGGGATCTATTTCGTTTGTGAATGAAAGACTGAATACCTTTAATCCGCTAAAAACAGATAAAACCACAAACAAAGCCATTGTGCCAACAATAATTCCCATGCTGGCAATGCGATTAATAATATTGATAGCATTGTTTTTACTTCTGCTAAAAATGTAACGTTTGGCTATGTAAAGAGGGAAATTCAACTTATGATTTTCTTCTTTTTTCTAAAAGATCACGGTTCTCAATTGGGTTTTCTCTGTTTGATAAAGCGTTGTCAATTTTTTCGATATAATCTAATGAGTCATCGATAAAAAATACCAGGTTTGGTACACGACGCAATTGCAAACGAACACGTTGTGACAAATCGTGTTTAATTAAGGTTGTATTCGATTTAATACCTTCTAAAGTTTCCTTTGCTTTTTCTTGTGGAAAAATGCTTAAATATACTGTTGCCACAGATAAATCTGATGTAACGCTAACTTTGGATACGGAAATTACCAAATTATTAATTCCGTTTTTTCGCACTTCACCTTGCAAAATATCAACCAAATCTTTTTGGATGACACCGCCTATTTTTTTCTGTCTATTTGTTTCCATAGTGCAAAAATACTATTTTTAAATTTCACTCGATACAATTTCCATTGAACAATAGAATGATTTTTACATTCTTACCTCTTTTAACTTCAATTTTGGTTCTTTTTTTGATGAAAATCCAAGAAATAAGCTCATTCTTCTGAGGTCTCAATGCTGATAAAAGTCATATTTTTTATTGGAAATATTCTACATATTTGATAGAACCATTAACAAATCAATTATGAAAAAAGAGAACCAATCAGTCATATTATGACCAAAACCATAGTGACTGCAAACGACAATGACGACCTTAAAAAAGTTATTGAGAAGCTTAAGAAAAATACAATTCGCCACATCCCGATTGTGAAAGGAAAAGAAGTTGTAGGGATTATTAGCAGAACTGATATTAATCGATTGACTTTTGGAGCTTTGTTTGATGGACAAGAGGGTACAGATGAAGCAATTCTGGATATGTTGACTATTTCTCAAGTCATGACTTCAAAACCCAAGACAGTTTCATCTGATACAAGTATAAGAGATCTCGCTGAAATTTTTGCCAAAGAAGATTTCCATGCTTTACCTGTTGTTGACAATGGGGAACTTAAAGGAATCGTAACCACAACCGATGTTGTGAAATACTTTTTGGAACAATATGAATGTATTTTCAATTTTTGAAGTTTATAAATTAACAAGGGAGCTCCACTTGCTCCTTTTTTTTATTCAAAAAACTGATTAACAGCTCTATTTCTTCATAAAAACCATTTTCACTGCTACGAAATCCAAAAAAAAACCTATCGTAAAAAGTCATATTTTCAAAATAAAAACTTCAAAAAATGAATTTTACATAAATTACAAAATTCAAATTGATTGCAAACTTTAAAGAAAAATAAAATCGTATTTTAGATTAAAAAATGAATATTTTTTATTAAAAAGTCTATAATTCAGTTTATTTAATAATTAGAGTATGGCGAAATTAGCACCAAGTTTAAATCATAGTGGATGGGATGAAATGTTTTCCAAAGAAGGTGTTAGGGATTCCTACAGTCAGGTTTTTAAAACTTTACAAAGTTTAAGTCATAAAAATTTAACCAACAAGCAACAACAGGCTTCTGACTTGTTCATGAATCAGGGAATTACCTTTACCGTATATAGTGATGATGATAATGGAATTGAACGAATCTTCCCGTTTGATATTATTCCGAGGATCATTACACAAAAAGACTGGCTCGAAGTAGAGTCAGGGATCAAACAGCGTTTAATGGCTTTGAATTTATTTTTAGAAGACATTTATAACGAACAGAATATTATAAAAGAAGGTATTATTCCAGCAGGTCTAATCGCTTCATGCCCACATTATATACAGGAAGTTCAGGGAATAAAAGTACCTCATAATATCCATGTTCACATTGCGGGAATTGATTTGATTCGAGGATCAAAAGGTGAATTTTATGTTTTGGAAGATAATCTCCGGTGTCCGAGCGGTGTCAGTTATATGCTGGAAAATCGGGAAATTACCAAACGTATTTTTCCGGATATGCTTTCGTCAAACCATGTAAGTATGGTCAGTAATTATCCAATGATTTTTCACAGCATTTTGGTTTCGCTTTCTCCGAGAAATATACCAAATCCAAATGTCGTTTTAATGACACCCGGCGTTTATAATTCGGCTTATTATGAACACACTTATTTAGCACGTCAAATGGGAATTCCTTTAGTTGAAGGAAGAGATTTGGTCGTCAATAATAATCGTGTTTATATGAAAACCACTTCTGGTTTACAGCAAGTCGATGTTATTTATCGCCGTCTCGATGATGAATATCTCGACCCTTTAGTTTTCAAACCCGACAGTGCGCTTGGTGTTCCGGGATTAATCAGCGCGTATCGACAAGGAAATGTTGCCCTGGTAAATGCTGTCGGAAATGGCGTTGCCGATGACAAAGCGATTTATGCCTACGTTCCGGATATGATTAAATATTACCTGAACGAAGAACCTATTCTGAAAAATGTTCCGACATACAGAATGGAAAATTTAGACGAACGCGAACACGTTTTTGCCAATATGGAAACGATGGTTATTAAAGAAACCAATCAAAGCGGTGGCTACGGAATGATTATGGGTAACAAAGCAACGCAGGAAGAAATGGACGAAGCCAAAATTGCGATTACCAAAACGCCTCGAAATTTTATTGCACAGCCTATCATCCAATTAAGTACTGTTCCGTGTTTGATTGATGGTGAACTAAAATTACGTCACGTCGATTTGAGACCTTATGCATTATGCGGACCAAAAGGAATTCAAATTGTTCCCGGAGGATTAACACGAGTTGCTTTAACGGAAGGTTCTTTGGTCGTTAATTCCTCTCAAGGCGGTGGAAGTAAAGACACCTGGATTATAAAATAAATTACTTTTTCTAACCTCAAAAAAACATTCAAAAATGGGAGTAAATATGCTTAGTCGAGTTGCCGACGGAATGTTTTGGCTCAACCGATACATGGAACGTACTGATGGAATGTTGCTTACTTTGAACACTTCTTATATTTTATCTTTTGACAAAGAAATTAATGATTCTCAGGGATACAAACCGTTATTGGAATATTATACCAATTTGTCCAAAGATAAAATTCATGCGATACAATATGACACCACTTATGTGCTGAAATATATTATCTGTGACAACCAAAATGATAATTCGGTTAAAAATTTAGTAGTGAAAGCTCGTGAAAATGCCCGCGGTTCTCAGGATAAAATCACTAAAGAATTGTGGGAACATATCAATTCGATGTATCATTATATGAACTCGCCAGATCTTCCAAAAAAACTGGAAACCACTGACGCACTAAAAATTATTACCAAACTTAACAAGGATTTATTGCTTTATAACGGAATCCTTCAGGTTACAATGCCAAGAGGTTTGGGCTGGTGTTTTTCGAGCATTGGCAAACATATCGAAAGATGTTTACAAACCATTTCGATGACACAAGCTTACTTTGCCCCTATTAATTATAATCTCGAAGGCGAAGAAGATTTAATGTATTGGCGCCGTTTATTGCTGTCTCTGTCCGGATATGAATTATATCTCAAAAGTTACAGCAACATTTCGCACAATCGAAAAGTAGTGCATCAGGTTATTTTTAATATGGATTTTGCACATTCTGTAATTTATACTTTAGACTTTATAAACACCTATTTAAACTGTCTTTTCAAAGACAATGATCTGAGTGAAGCACGTACTTTAATGAACCAGTTTGGCCGATTGAAAAGTTATGTTGCCTATACAGATTATCAACATTTGACTAATCAGGAATTGGAAGAAGTCTTGCGAAATACCAAAAATCAGCTTATTCAATTTTCGACAGATTTTTCAAAATTATTCTTTTCTTATACTTAAAATTATGGCGGTTTTCAAAATAGTTCACCTTACAAAATATCAATATAATCATCCTATAAAAGAAAGTATTAATGAAATCCGGCTATTCCCACATCATTTTGAAAATCAGGAAGTATTGCAATATCAGCTCTTAATTACACACAATCCTGATGTCGATATTTCTGAAGATTATTATGGAAATCGAGTTGGCAATTTCAATGTTTTGGGTGCTCATACCGAAATGATAATTGAATCCCGAATGTTGGTTCGGGTGAATCATTCTCTTAAAATTCCGGAGATTGATACCACTTCCGTGGAAGATATTCAGACAGAAAAAGAAAAAAGCATTATGCTACTGCGTCTTTGTTATCTGGATGATATTCAGAAACAAAATGAAATTGAAGCTATATTGAAAAAAATCAAGATTGAAGACAAATCCATAATTGAAATAGCGCAACAATGCAATGCTTACGTTTATGATAATTTCATTTACACTAAAGGAATTACCAATATTGAAACAACCGTTGATGAAATTCTAACGCTAAAAAAAGGAGTCTGTCAGGATTTTGCTCATATTCTTTTACAGCTTTTACGTACCGCCGGAATTCCATCTCGTTATGTTAGTGGTTACATTTGCCCCAATGAAAGCGGACTTCGAGGTGAGGGCGCAACACATGCCTGGGTAGAAATTTATACACCAAAGCAAGGTTGGTTAGGTCTTGATCCGACGAATAATATCTGGACAATGGACAATCATGTTCGTCTTTCTGTTGGAAGAAATTTTAGTGATTGTACACCCATTAAAGGAACTTTTAAAGGATTAGCGAGACAGACTCTTTCCGTTTGTGTTTCGATTGGTTATGAAGACGGAAGACAGTTCGAAGAAATTAATGATGTCAAACTTCAGGAAGTTTCATCACGCGTTCAGGAGCAACTCGATTATATGGATCATTTACAACAGCAACAACAATAAAAAAGGGAGCTCATAGCTCCCTTTTTTTTTATCTGTTTTGTAACCATCCTTCCGGATTGTTATTGGATGTATTTTGAAGAATCAAAAACTTAATTACTGTTTTCCCGGTATCACCACTGGTTCTAACTTTTCCGAGACTTTGTTTGATACTTACTTTATCACCTTTTTCTACAAACACCTGACTTAGGTTTTGATACACAGTGAAATAATCTCCATGCTGAATCATAACTGCTCTGTTGATTGGAGATAAAACAATAACACTTGAAACCGTCCCTTCAAAAACGGCACGTGCTGTTGCGCCTTGCTCCGTTGTAATCTCAACTCCGGAATTGTGTACTGTAATTGACGGATGAAGCGGGTGTGGCTGATCGCCATATCCTAATGAAATAAATCCTTTTTCTACCGGCCAAGGTAATTTTCCACGGTTGGCTTTAAAGTCGGCAGCGAGGATTTTCCCTTCTGGTGTCAAAGCAATTTTAGAAGAGGAAACCGGAGCAGTAGACGCTGTTGATCCAGGATTATCTTTTGCTCTTTCTGCAGCAGCTTTTCTATTTGCTTCGGCAATGGCTTCACGTATCAAACGATCGATTTGTCTGTCGATTCTTTTTGCTTCTGCTTGTTTAGCTCTGGTATCAGCAATAATTTTATTTTTATCCTTTTTGATTGAATTAACCAATTTTTGCTGCTCCTTCTTTTCAATTTCCAAGCTTTGCTTTTCCTTTTGATTTTCAGCAATAATTTTTTTCTTAACCTGTCTTTGCCCATCCAATTTCGCATTGAAATCAACCAATTGAGCTGTTTTCGATTGAATTTCTAAACCTTGGTTTTTTCTGAAATTAGTATATTGTTTTAAATACTGTGCTCTTTTATAAGCTTGCAAAAAACTTTCAGAAGACAAAATAAACATTGCTCTACTTTGTTCTGAACGGCTTTTGTATGATTTCAAGATCATTTTTGCATAATCTTCTTTTAATACTTTCAATTCTTTTTTTAACTTATTAACCTGAACCTGGTTAATATACATGTCATTGCTTAAAAGTCTCTCCTGCTTTGCGGTAGTATTGATTAGCTTTTCTTTCAGTTTAATTTTATTTGCCTGAATTAAAAAGACATTTACAGCCGACTTTTCTTTTTTCTTTACAGACTGCAGCATTTTTTCATTGTCTCTAATTTCCTGCTGGATTTGAGCTTTTCGCTGCTCCAGTTTTTCTTGTTGCGAATCCTGCGCCCACATAAACGTTGTGGCACAAATAAAAATTAGGCTGAGGAGAAATTTTGGCATGTTTCTTTTTTCTTTTTGCAAATTTAATTAATTATAACTTTTTTATACCCACTTGGAACACTATATGGAAAAGAAAGTTCTTCATTAAACGTAATGTTATTATATTCTAAATTAATATCGGTCTTCCCTTTTGGCTGAACAGCATTAATTTCGATTTTGGTTGGTAGTATTCCCTGATCAAAAGTTTTACTATCAGAATATTTTATTGCTAACATTCTGTTTTCTGCAGGTTGCGAAATCTCTTCTTTTTGAATCAGATATTTTTCAGAGTCTAAATAGAATGCCTTTTTTATTTTGGCTTCTTTTTCATCTTCTAACCTGAAAAGATTTTCTACAATTGTCTGTGTGTATTTTCCTTTTCTTAAATCATCTAATGCTTCTCCAACTAGTAAATTTTGAACTTTACTATAATCCAATTCCGTTCCCAGCCATTTGCTTAAACTTGTAAAATCACCTTCGTAATAAGTTCCTTTTATTTTTTCATAGTAACTTACTGTAGTCGGCGTAATCAAGGCCTTTGCCATTGTGATTCCAAGAAAACGAACGCTTACTAAAATTTGCTTGTCTCTTTCAATTTTGATATCTGCAGTTACATTCTGACTTTGTTTTTCATCTTCATATTTAGCACTTGCTTTTATATTTAATGTTTTGAAATCTAATTTATTGTCGTAATGTTTTGCAATTGCTTTTTTGTCCTCTTTTGGCGCTTCTACTGTTTTGTCTGTGTTTTGTACTGCAACAGCTTTCGATTTACAAGAAATCACAAAAACCGACAGCAATACCAATGCTATATATTTTTTCATTTTCTACTTCTTTTGTTTTAATAACTCATTTGCTTTCAAAAAGTATTCCTCTTTTTTCTTAGCGTCTCCTAACCCATTATATGCCTCTCCAAGCTGAATATTAAAATTTGCTTCAAGTGTTTTATCATCGACCACATAATCGAGTCCCATTTCTAAAACGGTTTTTGCATTCTTAAATTGTTGTAACTTATTGCTTCCCAAGCCTGCATAATAGTAAAATTGAGGCTGGCTGGGATAAACTTCAATCATAGTCATCGCTCTTTTTGTCATCGGCTCAAACTGTTTTGCCTGCGTATAGGCTTCAAGCAAAAGCAAATTGGTTTCGCGATCTGTATCTGAATTGGCCTTTAAATCTTTTTCGTAATATTTAATTGCATTTTCAAACTGACCTTTGCTATGATAAAATTTCCCTATTTCTTTTGCAACATCAACATTCTGGTCGTTGTCAAAATAAGCAATCGCTTTCTCTAAATCAGGAGCATATTGCGGGTTTTTATTCACATAGATCAAAAACTCATTCAGCGTTAGATGTTTTATTTTTGAATCAATTTTTGAACTTGATAAAATCACATTCATCGATTTAATTGCCTGATCTGCTTTATTGGCATCTAAATATCCTTTGAACAAGCTAACTTGAGCCCATTCCGAATTCGGAATTTCTTTCGCCAACTGTTTTGCAACATTCAAAGCTTTATCTGTTTCCTCATTTTTTGAATATAAAAAAATCAGGTCGACATAGTTCGATTCTTCCTTCGGATTTTGTTTTATCTGCGCAATTAAATTTTCAATCTCAGAATTTTGATATTTTCCCTGCGATAAAATCTGTAATTTATATCTTTCACGATCATCCGATTTTCCGAATTTATCGTTCATTTCATTGATTGTCGCAAGCGCCTTGTCATATTGATTCGTTAACATGTACAACGAAATCAAATCATCTTTGTACTCTTCGTCAAACGGAATAATTTTCTGAATTGTTTCGATTGCCAAAGGGTAGTTCTTGGTTTCATAACTTACATCATAAATTCCAAGCCAATACCATTTATTTTTCGGATCTAGCTGTGTTGCTTTTTCAAACGAACTTTGAGCACTACTATATTGTTTCAGGAAAAAGTAATTTTTTCCCAATTCAAAATAAGCTACTGCATCATTAGGTTTTAGCTTAATGCATTTTTCTAATGATACGATGGCTTTATCATAGTTTTCGATTCCTTTTTGTTTTAATGATTCATAAAAAGAGTCCTGATATTCATCGGTTGCCATAGCAATATCTTCCGGTTCAGTCTGTGCTAAAACCGATGCTGGATTGCCAAGCAAAACGAAAAATAAAATTACAAAAACTCCTTTTTTCATCATTTACATAATTTTATTTTAAACTTCCATCTATTCCAAAACAGAATAATCGCCAATGCTGATACTTGTAAATTTACCATCATAACTAACATGGTTTCCAATCATCGCATTATCTAAGTTAGCATTTTTTATTTGAGAAAACGTCTGAACTAAACTGTTTTTTATAGTACTGTCTGCTACATGACATCCTTTTCCTAAAGATACGTTTGGTCCTACGGTTGCATTTTTCAACACAACATTCTCTCCAATATAACAAGGAGGGATAATAGTTGAATTTTCCAATTTCACATCATAATCTACTAAATGCTCTCCATCATTATGCAAAAATCCAAGCATTCTTGAATTGGTTTCAACGGTAACATCTTTATTTCCACAATCCATCCATTCATCAACGCTTCCGGTTTTGAAAACTTTTCCGTTAGCCATCATTGCTTTAATACCGTCATTGATCTGATATTCTCCGCCATTCTGAATATTATTATCCAAAACTCCCTGAAGCTCTTTTTTCAAATCACCTACTTCTTTAAAATAATAGATTCCGATAACAGCTAAATCGCTCACAAATTCTTTTGGTTTCTCAACCAATTCTATAATTTCATTATTGCCATTTAATTTTACAACCCCAAATGCTTCTGGCTGATCTACTTGTTTTACCCAAATTACAGCGTCCGCCGCCGGATCCAATTCGAAATCAGCTCTGATCAATGTATCTGCGTAAGCAATAACTGCAGGCCCAGATAAAGATTCTTTGGCACACATAATCGCATGACCCGTTCCTAATGGTAGGTCCTGACGATAGATTGATGCTTTTGCACCTAAACCTTCTGCTAATTCCTCTAAACTTTCAACAACATCATCTCCAAAAAAAGCTTCATCGCCTAAGATAAAAGCCACTTCCTCAATAGGCTGTTTTAAGATTTTGGTAATGTCTTCAACTAAACGATGCACGATTGATTTTCCTGCAACCGGAATTAATGGTTTAGGAACAGTTAAAGTATGTGGTCTAAGTCTTGAGCCGCGGCCGGCCATTGGAACTATTATTTTCATTTTTATATTTATTTTTTATAAGAAGATTTAAAATCTTCCTGAGTTGGTTCTTGTTTTAATTTTTAACTGCAAAGGCCGTAAAGAATTTACGCAAAGCTCGCTAAGTTATTTTGTGATTTTTGAGGTCGCAAAGTTCAAAACTGAGAATGAAAATGCGACTGCAAACTATTTCACGCCTGTACTACCAAATCCGCCGGCGCCTCTTGAAGTTTCTGATAATTCTTCAACTTCAATCCATTCGGCTCTTTCGTGTTTCGCGATTATTAATTGTGCAATTCGTTCACCGTTTTCGATTACGAATTCTTCATTTGATAAATTTACTAAAATTACCCCTATTTCGCCTCTGTAATCGGCATCAACGGTTCCGGGTGAATTTAAAACGGTTACTCCTTTTTTAGCAGCTAATCCACTTCTTGGTCTAACCTGTGCTTCGTATCCAATTGGTAATTCAATAAAAAGACCTGTTTTTACGATCGTTCTTTCTAAAGGTTTAAGCGTAATTGATTCTGTTAAATTAGCACGTAAATCCATTCCTGCCGAAGCAATTGTTTCGTAGTTTGGTAAGTCGTGCTGTGATTTATTTATAATTTGTATTTTCATTTTTATTTAAAAAGCTTAAAAAGTAATATTACTTTCTATTCATAATTCCTTTGATTGTTTCTTTTTCGTTATGATAAACAAAATACATAAAGCCTAATAATAACGGAATCCCAACAAAATAATTTTCTCTGAATCCATAAAAAGATATAGCCGAAAATACTATTGAAATTCCCAGGTAAGCTCCTATTTTGTTCATATCATAAGGTATCGGGTAATATTTATTTCCTAAAACATAAGATATCAACATCATACTTCCGTAAGCAGAAATGGTAGCAATTGCAGAACCGTAGTAACTGTATTTTGGAATTAAAAAATAATTTAAAACCAACGTTACGATTGCACCAACAATTGAAATATAAGCACCAATTTTTGTTTTGTCCGTCAGTTTATACCAAACCGATAAGTTGTTGTAAATTCCTAAAAAGAAGTTTGCCAAAATAATTAAAGGAACTACTTTCATGGCTTCCCAGTAGGATTTATTATCAAGCAGCAAAAACTTTAAAATATCTGCAAAAACAATTACACCCAATAAAATTAAGGATCCCAGAATCACAAAATATTTGGTAATTACAGCGTATGTCTGAGGTGCGTTTTCATTTTTGGCATGACTGAAAAAGAAAGGCTCAATTCCTAATCTAAAGGCTGTTGCAAACAAAACCATAAATAAACCAAGTTTATAACAGGCAGAATAAGCTCCAACTTCAGACTTTGCTAAATTCTCAGGTAATAAATATCCTAAAAGAATTTTATCGAAATGTTCATTAACAGCAAATGCAAGTCCGGCAACTAAAATTGGCAAACCGTATTTCATCATTTTTTTCCAAAGTACAGGATCGAATTTTCTTCCCAGTGAAAGATAATTTGGCGAAAGCACCACAAAAGTGGCCAAACTCGCCAATAGGTTTGCAATGAAAATATAAGCAATCTGGAAATTTTCAACATATAAATTATCCCAAACTGAATTAGGATTTGAAGCAGCCAATTTTGGCAAATACATTAAAAAGAAAATATTCAGTAATAAATTGATAATAACATTTCCAATTTTAATAGCAGCGTAAACCATTGGTCTCTGGTTGGCTCTAAGTTTAGAAAATGGCACCAAAACCAAAGCGTCTAAAACTAAAATCCAAACTGAGTAAGTAACATATTGAGCATCTACTTCGGCAAGGCTTGCCAACGTATTTCTAAAAATTAAGGCAACAAACAAGAAAATTATCGAAGACCAAAATATCGAAATTGTAGAAGTAGCAATTACATTTTTCTTGTCCTCTTCAGCGCTGTAAAATCTGAAAAAGGCCGTTTCCATCCCGTAAGAAAGTACGACATTGAAGAAAACCATCCAGGATAAAACAATTGAAACTTCACCATATTCTGCAGTTGGTAAAATACCGGTATACAATCTTACTAATAAAAAACTCAGCATTCGCGGTAATACCGTTGCTAGTCCGTAAATCGCAGTTTGCTTGAATAGATTTTTATATAATCCCAAAATAATTTAATAATAAGGTTTGTAAAACAAAAATAACCAATTCTTTGGTTTAATATTGATTTTGAAGGTTCAATAAAAAAAGTAAGATACTTTTTTATTGTGTTAGTTTATTTTCATCCAAAATTTTAACGAAATGAAAACCTTTTGGCCCATAGCCCTGATTGTAGTAAAAACGGTGTGCGGCAAAATTTCCTGTAAAAGCATCCAGAACAATACTGCTACAGTCCTGGTCAATCGCTTTTTGTTCGATATAATCTGTCAGTAATTTTCCGATTCCTTTGGAGCGATGTTCTGGATTCACAACAAAATTATCAATCTCCAGATATTTTCCGGTCCACAATTTTGTTGCTGACCAACAACCGGTTATTCCAAGACAAACACCATCTTCAAAAACACCAATCTGAATATAATTGTGCGGCACCATCTCTAAAAGAAACGTTCTGTATTTTTCAATCGAAAGGTTTGGATAAAGAAATCGCATCGTATCAATTTGAGCCAGCATTTCTTCTATTGTGGTTAATTCCTGAATTTGTAGTTTCATTGTGAAAAAAATAGAGACCAAAAATACTCATTTTTTTTCATTGCCTAAATATTAGTTAAAATAATGGACATGTGAAATCTATAAATAAAAGTTAATAATTATGTAACTATTAATTAATAGTCTGTTCTTAAATTTGTTATCACAGGGATTGAGAAAAGCTAGAAATACAACCCTTATAAAAAAGAAAAGCATTGGGACTAATAAAGCTAGTTTGTTCCCACAAAAGACAAAGCACAAGGGATTGATTCTGCTGGATTGTAACCCTCAAAAAAACAGAGCATTGGGATTGATAAAGCTAGTTTGTTCCCATAAAAGACAAAGCACTGCAGATGGATATCTGCCTGGTAAATTTATAAAATGGTATTGATTCTTGGTTTTTGAGTAATTCCAGGAATCACCATTTTATAACTTATATTTCAAGATAGAAAAAGATAAAAACTACTATATTTTAAAAGAGCTGACAATTGGGGATGTCAGCTCTTTTTGTTTTTAAGATTCTTTATTTTTCATTTCTAAGTTAACATTTTGCTCCGTTTCCTTTGGTTCCGGAATATCTTCTTCTGTCAATGTTTTTAATACTTTGTTGGTAATTTTCTTTAATTTTACAATTCTATTTGCCTGATTCTGAACACATTTTTCAAATAGATTTCTAACTACTCTGGCATTTCCAAAACTCTCATTTTTACTTTCGTAGAGTAAATCAAAAGTATCTGTTAGTTTTTCTTTTGCATCATCAGAAATTATAAAATCAGATTTTGAACAAAAGGATTCAAAAATTTGAAGTAATTCTTCCGGTGTAAAATGATCAAAATGAAAATATCTATTAAAACGAGAACGAAGTCCGGGATTAGATTCTATAAAAATCTTCATTGGTTCAGTATATCCCGCAACTACAACTGCCAAATCTTCTCGATGATCTTCCATTCTTTTCAAAAGCGTATTTACAGCTTCGGCTCCGTAATCATTTCCAAATGCATTCTGAGATAAAGCATACGCTTCATCAACAAACAAAACTCCTCCAAGACTTGATTCTACTGCGGCATCTACTTTTGTTGCTGTTTGTCCTACATAACCGGCTACAAGACCTTCTCTGTCTGTTTCATACATTTGACCTTTCGATAAAAACCCTAAATGTTTAAAAATTCGGCTTAAAAGTCTTGCGACAGAAGTTTTTCCGGTTCCGGGTGGGCCCAGAAAAACAGTATGCAAAGTTATTTCAACATTCTTTAATCCTTGGGCAGAACGTTTTTTTTGTATCTCCAGTAAATTGATCAGTTCCGAAACGTCTTTTTTAACTTCTACTAAACCGACTAATTCGTTTAATTCTTTTAGTACTTTTTCGAGCGTGTCTTCTTCCGGAAGAGGATCTATCTGCTTTTTGTCAATTTTTGATTTGTCTAAATTCAAACCCATATAATTCTGAAAAGCTTTTACGTTTTCAAATTTTTTATCAAACGCAAAATGAATGAAGTTTTGATACTTCAATAAAATCTCTTCTAATTTGTTATGCTTTTTTTCGGATAAAACTTCAGGAAGTAAATATTGATTTTGATACGAGTTTGAACCAATTATCTTGTTTTCTTTTTTTATTTTTAAAAGATGATTTTTGAATTCCTGTGTAAAAACCAATTGATTCAATTGATTCAATTCATTTGCTGAACTTGCATCTGCGAAATGTTTGTTGCGTAACGCATCATAATAATACGCCAGCACAAACTCTTGCTTTTCACTTTTTTTTGTAGGTTCTCTTTCATAAAGATCTATAATGTCTGAAAGAAAAAAATGTTCTGCTTTAAACAATAAACCTTTTGAGGAAACAGGATTTACAGCCTGATTTATTTTTTGAATAAAATCTGTGTCCTGATTTAGTACACTGCACGTTTCAAGAATACTCGTTGTTTCTTTTTTTAGGTCACTAATAAATGAAGCCGTAAAAACGGCTTCATTAGAATTTATATTTGTTTCCAAATATTTTTTTAGAGACAAAAATGATTCTTCAATAATCGATATTGGATTGTTCTTTTTTGACATAAGCTAATTTAAGAAATCATCATTTGATGAATAATTTCTTTTGATAATTTTAAGTGATCATCACAATAATCTTTCCAGGCTAAGCCCATATCTCTTAGGTCATATTTGGCTACGATTGTTCCGTAATGCTCCTTTTTTCCATTTATAGTTGGATAACCAATAACGTAAATAGTCTGCGCCAATTCAATTGCCAATTCAATATCATGTGTTGAAAAGATAACGGTATTAAAATCAGAAGAGCTACTAAGAAGTTCAAAAGACTTTTTTACTTCTTCAATATTTCCGACATCCAATCCTGAGAAAGGTTCATCTAAAACAATAAATTGATCCGATGAAAACAATTGCTCTATAATCGCCGTCCTTTGTCTTTGACCGCCAGAAAGTTCGTTAGGATATTTGTCTGCACAGTTTTCTAAT
Organism: Flavobacterium sp. LAR06; assembly: GCF_041946075.1. Classification (NCBI taxonomy): domain Bacteria; kingdom Pseudomonadati; phylum Bacteroidota; class Flavobacteriia; order Flavobacteriales; family Flavobacteriaceae; genus Flavobacterium; species Flavobacterium sp. LAR06. The sequence continues at coordinate 410,568 of NZ_JAUTYT010000001.1, forward strand.
CCCCATTCCTTAAGGTATTTTTTTATTTTTTCCTCTTTTTCAGTATTCGACAATGTTGTTTTTCTTAACGAAAATCGCAATGCCTGCGTAACCGTTTTATGTCTGAACAGCGTATATTTTTGATCTACAAAACCAATGTCACCTTCCTTTACCGATTTAGCGGCATTAGGTTCTTTGTTTTCAAAATCTCTAATTAGAATTTTTCCGGAATTCGCCGGAATCAAACCAGTCAATGCTTTAAAAAAAGTTGATTTTCCTCTGCCTGATCTTCCAACAAAAGCTACAACTTGTCCTGTACAATGTACTCCATCTCTGATTACGTCTTTTTCTATCAGCGTTATATCCTTTATAATAACCGTATCATCATAGGCAACACTAAGATTTTCTACGTATAAAAGCGTCTCTTTATATTCGTGTTTCATGATTATATTTTTGAATATCTAAATAGTGCTTTTCTTAAGAAATTTATTCCTGCATCTAAGCCAAGACCTATTAATAAAATGATAATTTGAAGTGCAATGATTCGTCCGGTATTCATGAATTTATCCGAGTTTTTAATTAAAAACCCTAATCCGCCAGAAGCTACCACAATCGATTCAACTGTTACCAGCATCATCCATGTGATGGCGAGATTTTGCCTGATGACATCAATTACATAATCTACCCTTCCTAAAATGATAACCTGCCAAAGTACCTCTAACCGAGTACATTTCAGCATTTTTGCATGATCAAATTCTTCCTGTGGAATGTCTTTGATAACGGCAATTAATGAGGTTGTTAGGAAAGTCGTCAGGAAAATTACCAAAATCCACACCTGCATTGCTCTTGCATCATGCACCACCATTGTAATATAAAATGAAAGTCCGGTAAAAGGCAAAAATCTAAATTTTGTAACAAATTCAGCAACTGGCTTCAATAACGGAATTGGCCAGGCATAAGCAAATAATAAAGAAATTACTGTGGCTAAAAAAATCGATATAAAACATAAAGACAATGAATTGAAAATATGAACTACTAAACCTTCTCTATACAAATCCTCAAAACCTTTTAAAACCTGAGAAGGAGAAGGAAAAAGATGTTTTTCGCCAGCTGTTGTCGCAAACCAAATAACAATCAAAAGAACTAACCAGCCTATTAAAATAAGGGTTTTGTTCATTTTTGATATTTTTTCAAAGGGTGTTAAAAATTTTACCATAGTTATTGTAAAAGGCTATCCGTTAAGATAGCCTTTTAGTATTTTTATTTTAATAAAGTGATAACCACACGTCTGTTTGATGCTTTCCCTGAAGCAGTATTATTATCTGCAACCGGATCACTTTGACCTTTTCCGTCAACTACTTGGAAACGACTTGCAGGAATACCTTTTTGTTTCAGGTAATTTACAACTGCTTCTGCTCTGCTTTTTGACAAAGCTAAATTAGAATCAGGATTTCCAACATTATCAGTATGACCCACAATAGTTAATTTTGTGTTTTCAGCCTGCACCAAAAGATTGTAGATTTTTTCTACTTCTTTACTAGATGAATTTGAAATTTCAGCACTTCCTGTATTAAAATTAATTTTCCATTCTCCAGAAGCCACCACTTCTTTTGCTTCAGCACTATAATCTGCTTTATCTGCAGAGGTAGACTCGATATCGTTGATGTTTTTCAGGAAAAACAAGTTTACTGCCTGATCGTAAGGAACAACAGCTCCTACATTCTCATTAAATCCAAAAGGATTCAACTCTGTCAAATATCCGGAAACCTGGTTGTAAACCGATTTATATCTGTTAACACCATCAGATAAACCAAAGTATTGCATTGCATCAGCATAGTTAAATACTTTAGATCCACCCATATTATAAGTCAATCCAGCTTTTGTTCCTTGTTGTCCTTTGAACATTTTGTACCAATATTCAGGCGTCTCAAGTTTATAAGTATCAGCAACTGCTTCTGAAGCTCTTACTTTCCAGTCTTCATAATTTTTCATTTGATTTGAAGCCGTCAATGCCGATTTCAAAATATTAGAAACGATAGCAGGATTTTTTTCTGCCCATTCTTTAACTCCAATAAGAGCAGTTGGCATTTGGTTATTGAATTCTCTTGTAGAAACAATATCAACAAAACCAGTCAATTTATCAAAAACTGTTTTATCTCCAGGTGTCCAGGTAGCACAACCGTCGATTTTTCTGTTCACAGATTTTCCAGTCAATTTTCCGTTTACTACTTCTTTCAAAGTAACAGTCCATCCCGTTGTCTGAGATTTAATTAATTCTTCAGCCGATTTAATATAATCATCATTTTCAGATGGATAAATATTTACAGCATCTGCATCATACGTTGTTGGATCTGGATTTACTTTTAATCCGTTTGCAAAACAATAGTTTACAGTAGTAACCCAGTCACCATCTCCAAGAACAGCAGAAATAACAGAACCTTTCATCGTTTTTGGATCCGATTTCCAGCTTGGAGGTCCAATCAATTTATCTTCACCATAACTCATACCTACAACACCCATAACTTGTAAGTGGTATTTGTCTTTTCCGTATTTTTCGTCTAATGATTTCTGAACAGAGCTAATATAAAATGGTGCACCGTCACCCATGATCATCACAGCAAAAACACTTTTATCTGAAGAAGGGAACGCTTCTCCTTTATCAAATTCTTCGATAAATTTCATTTGCATATTACGCAATTCTGACAACCAGTCCTGACGGATAATTTCCAAATTAACACCGTTTTTTTCCATCAATGATCCTTTTGTTGTTTTTGGACCACCATTAGAAACAATAATTCCTGATTGAGCATTCCACGCATAAGCACCAATTTTCACTAATGGTTTGTCTGCAACTTCTGTAGATATTTCTTTTGAAGGAAGTGCTATTTTTTCGGCATTGGTAACATTATTAACATCTGTCTGGTTCAGCTCAATTCCGTTTAATTGTTTTGAAACTGCAGTCTTAATCCCTGGAGATAAATAATAAACTCCACCTAAAATTACTCCAATTCCAACAATAACGATCAATAATTCAGAAAGAGTAGTTAACTTTTCTGTTCTTAAAATTTTTCCCATTTTTATTTAAAAATTTAATTTAATTGTATTAAAAAATATCTCCAAAACCACCACCAGACATTTTATCATCTTTGGTCATTTTGTAATTTGGATTTGTATATTTTGTTGAATCCGGAATTGTATTATCACCTGTTTTAATTTCATCTGCCAATGAATCTAACCTTGAATAAAGCTCATCATTATCAACAGAATATTTAGAAGTCAGTGCATCAATGTCAATTAAGTTTTCAGACGTTTTCGCAATATCCTGAGCAATTGTAGATGTTACAACTTCCAGTGCATATTCTAATTCCCAATCTTTGGTGAATAACATGGCGCTTTTTGCACTTTCTGTTGCCTCTTTAGCATTCTTCGCAAATTCATATTCCTTTTGAAGCATTTTAACTGTCACATCAAAATCAGCAATTTTAATGTCGATTGCTGTTCCTGCTAAAGTCAATTTACGGTCCATTTTACCTAATACATTGGCACGAACACCGTATTTTTGGATAAAACTTTTGCTTTGCTCGTATTGAGTTGAAACTCTTTGAGAATCGCTTAGCTTTCTGGCTAATTCGCTTTGCAAGGCTACATATTCATCAGTATCCTTTGCGGCAACCCCATTTTGTTTTACCATTTCATCCATCGCAGATTTCAATTTTTCTGACTGACGTTGTAAGCTTAAAACATCTTCCTGAAATTCTTTAGCCTCTTTTTCAGATTTATTGGCTTCAATTTCCATTTCATTTTTAAGACCTTTTAACTTCGCTTTTGTGTTCTTAAAAACTTCACGATTTTTAATCATTTTTTGTTTTTGCTCCTCTAACTCATTAAAAGGATTACTCTGAATCAACGCTTTATGAATATTTTTTGTCGCAAAACGAAGCGCTTTCATAATAACCGGAGCCATCATAACCAAAAAAACCAAAAATACTCCTGTCGCAGACAAAGCAATGGCCTGACCCAACATTGTAAATAATGGCGGAATAATATAAGTCCAGATTAAATAACCACCAACTCCTAATAAACCAAGTGCCAAAGCCAAAAATAATGACTTTTCACCTTTTTTAAGCGCACCTGATTTTAAAGCAATTTCTCCTTTAGACTCGTCAAAGTGTTTTAAGATTGGCAATGTCAAAAGAGTACTTCTTTCTTGTTCGTATTTATCCATTATAAGTATTGATTAATTCCTGTTATTACAGTATTGATTGAGGTTAATATTTTTTGTTTCGCTAAATTGTTGGCATCCATCTTTAATTGAATTTCTGATAGCTGTTCCATATTAACAGGATCAATTTTTTGAAGTTCAATTTTCTTGGCTTCTAACTCTTTTTGAAGTTCAATAATTTTCGCTTCCAGATCAGAAATACTTTTAGATAAATTATATTTTTCTTTAGTAATCGTATTATCTAGCTCGGCTTTTTTTGTTTTACCAATTGTATCGTATTTGGTATAAACCTTTTCAATTTCTGCGATATAAAAACTGCCTTTTTGTAAAAGGAATTCTTTAGTCAGGTCAGATTTGATCGATTTACCCATAGTAAAAGCCATCTGATAACTTTGCGGATTTGTTACCCCAACCGCCATAACAGATTTATAAAGTTCGAAAAAATCAAAACCAGACTCATTCAATGACTCAAAACCTTTATCGTAAACTTCAAAAATTTCGTTTAAAAAAGGATTTGTCAACGAATTTGTTGGAAATGCTTCTGTAGCTTGATTCGGAAACTTCTTGTCAGTAGTTGTTGAAATGGGCGTCGATGGTTGAGTTGCCGTTGTACCCTCTGAATTATTTGTCTCATCATTAATGAAGAGACTTTTCCAATTGAAACTTTCTTTTGCCATTGTTTTAGGTTAAACTATTTTTAATAACTTTTTGGTTGTTAAATGTTATACGCAGAAAGTGTTAAAAAGTTACTAATTATAAAGGCATAAATATATATATTTTTAAAATCAAATTGTAACTATTTAATTACCAAATAAGTTAATTCTCATAAATTCTCTAAAAACCAAAAAAAGTTTTCATGGATTTTATTAATTTATTGGAAACTAAAAATGAATGTCAAAAAAAAAGAGCCAACAATAAGTTGGCTCTTTTTAGCTATTTTCTTAAAATACGTCTTATCCGTTCAATGCTTCTGCTCCACCAACGATCTCAAGGATTTCATTAGTAATAGCAGCCTGACGTGCTTTATTGTAAGTTAATTTCAATTGGTTTCTCAATTCAGTAGCGTTGTCAGTTGCTTTGTGCATAGCTGTCATACGCGCTCCGTGTTCTGAAGCAAATGAGTCGCGAATACCTTTGTATAATTGTGTTTTCAATGATTTAGGAATCAAAGTCAACACGATTTCTTCTTTTGAAGGTTCGAAAATGTAATCTGCAGCTGAAACAGGTACATCAGATTTAATTGGAGCTAACGGTAAAAACTGTTCTGTCTGAACAATTTGAGTCGCAGCATTTTTAAACTGATTGTAGATCAATTCGATTCTGTCATATTCTCCAGATAAGAATTTTTCAGTCAAATTATCTGCAATTTCCGCAACATTTTCAAAAGTCAAATGATCAAAAATGGCATTATGATGACCGTGAACTTTAAAAGTTTTACTTAGTACATCATTTCCTTTTTTACCGATTGGAAAAACATCAACTTGTTTTCCAGCGTAAAAAGCAGCACGATTTTTAATCTCTTTAATTACATTAGAATTGAATGCACCACATAAACCTCTGTTTGAAGTTATAGCTACAAGCAATACTTTTTTTACTTCACGTTGTGTTGTGTAATCACCTCCAACTTCACCATCAAGTGTAGCAGAAAGATTTTGTAACAACTCCGTTAATTTCTCGGCATAAGGGCGCATCGCAGTGATTGCATCTTGTGCTTTCTTAAGCTTTGCAGCAGAAACCATTTTCATAGCCGATGTAATCTGCATCGTCGATGAAACGGAAGTAATTCTATTACGGATTTCCTTTAAATTTGCCATTTGTCGATTAAAAAATGTGACAATTTGAAAATTAGATAATTAGAAAGTTTCCTAAGATATTTTCTAATTACCTAATTAACGAATTATCTAATTAGATATATTTTGCTGAAATTTCTTTTGCTGCTTTTTCGATAACATCTGTAATGTTGTCATCTAACTTACCAGCTTTCAACGCGTTAAGCGTATCTTTATGTTTACTGTTTAAGTAAGCTAAGAAATCAGCTTCAAATTCTTTTACTTTATTTACAGGAACACTTTTTAATAAGTTTTTAGAACCGGCGTAAATAATAGCTACTTGATTTTCTACTGTATAAGGATCGTTCAAACCTTGTTTCAAGATTTCAACGTTTCTTTTACCTTTTTCAATTACGTTTAAAGTAACAGAATCCAAGTCAGAACCAAATTTAGCGAAAGCTTCTAATTCACGGAATTGAGCCTGGTCTAATTTTAAAGTTCCAGATACTTTTTTCATAGATTTAATCTGTGCATTACCTCCAACACGAGATACAGAGATACCTACGTTGATCGCAGGACGAACTCCAGAGTTGAACAAATCTCCATCAAGGAAAATCTGACCATCTGTAATCGAAATTACGTTTGTTGGAATGTATGCAGAAACGTCACCAGCCTGAGTTTCGATAATTGGTAAAGCGGTTAATGAACCACCACCTTTTACGATAGACTTGATAGAATCTGGTAAATCGTTCATGTTTTTAGCAATTCCATCATCAGCAATTACTTTACAAGCACGCTCTAATAAACGAGAGTGTAAGTAGAAAACGTCTCCAGGATAAGCCTCACGTCCCGGTGGTCTTCTTAATAAAAGAGAAACCTCACGGTAAGCAACAGCTTGTTTAGATAAATCATCATACACAATAAGTGCTGGACGACCTGAATCTCTAAAGTACTCTCCAATTGCAGCACCTGCGAAAGGAGCATAAACTTGCATTGGAGCTGGATCAGAAGCGTTAGCTGCAACAATAACTGTATAAGCCATTGCTCCTTTTTCTTCTAACATTTTAGCGATTCCTGCTACAGTTGAAGCTTTTTGCCCAATTGCAACATATATACAGAATACAGGTTTTCCTGCATCGTAAAATTCTTTTTGATTTAAGATTGTATCGATACAAACAGTTGATTTACCTGTTTGACGGTCACCAATTACAAGCTCACGTTGTCCACGTCCAACCGGGATCATAGCATCTACTGCTTTTACTCCTGTTTGTAATGGCTCAGTAACTGGCTGACGGAAGATAACTCCAGGAGCTTTTCTTTCTAACGGCATTTCGTACAAGTCTCCTCCAATTGGTCCTTTTCCATCAATTGGAAAACCAAGAGTGTTTACTACACGTCCTACCATTTGCTCACCTACTTTAAGAGAAGCAATACGTTGTGTTCTTTTTGCTGTTGATCCTTCTTTGATTCCAGTTGATGGTCCTAAAAGTACCACACCAACATTGTCTTCTTCAAGGTTCAATACAATAGCTTCAAGTCCGTTTTCAAATTCAACTAACTCACCATATTGTACATTCGATAGCCCGTAAATACGAGCAATACCATCTCCAACTTGAAGTACCGTTCCTACTTCCTCTAGCGTAGCACCAGATTCAAAACCTTCTACTTGCTTTCTTAATATTGCTGAAATTTCAGCAGGTTTGATTTCCGCCATCTTAATTTATAATTTAGACACTTTTATGTGTAATAAAACTAATTACTTAACTCTCTTTTTAATACTTGTAATCTGTTTGCAACAGAAGCGTTGTATTGTTGATCACCTATTCTTAAAATAAATCCTCCAATGATAGATGGATCTACTATATTCTCAATTGTTATTTTTTTATCTGATAAAGTTGAAACTTTTGCTAAAACTTTAGCTTCCAAAGCTGCATCCATAGGAATAGCAGTTGTAACTTTCGCTACCTCAATTCCATTACTTTCATCAAAAACTCTACTGTATTCTACTGCGATTGCTTCCAGAATTTCGAATCTTTTGTTTTCGAATAATAAATGAAATAAACCTTTAGTTACACCATTTACATTAGCAAAAACTTCTAAAAGAGCACTTTCTTTAACTTCAACTTTTGTTGTTGGGTTTTGAATAAATGTACTCAATTCTAAATTGCTTTCAATTGTAGAAGCAATAGATTTCATATCGTTATTTACAGCTTCGGCAACACCTTTAGAGTTTGCTAAGTCTAGAATTGCTTTTGCATAACGAATTGCTGCTCTTGTACTTGCCATAATCTTAGTTTAACTTTACGTCACCTAACATTTTCTCAACTAATTTAGTTTGAGATTCTTTGTTAGATAATTCCTCTTTCAATAATTTTTCAGCGATGCTTAATGATAAAGTTGAAACTTGTGATTTCAATTCAGCCATAGCAGCATTTTTTTCACTTTCGATAGCAGCTTTAGCCTGCTCGATCATTTTTTGACCTTGCGCTTGCGCTTCGTTTTTAGAATCAGCTATCATTTTCTCTTTCATTTCGCGAGCTTCTTTCAACATCGCGTCACGTTCTGCACGAGCTTCGTTTAAAATTCTTAGATTGTCCGCTTGAAGATTTTCCATTTCTTTTCTTGCATTTTCTGCAGAAAGTAATGCATCTTTAATACCTTGCTCTCTATCATTTACTGCATCAAGAATTGGTTTCCACGCGAATTTTTTCAACAAAAGAATTAATCCAACAAATATTAATACTTGCCAAAAGAATAAACCGAACTCGAATTGATTTATTAACTTATCCATTATATATAATTATAAATTTTAAATTATGCCTTTTTTAAATTGCTCCTAATATAAGGCAATTTTAATGTTTTAATTTTTAAAGAATAGTTGCAACCAACCGTTGCAACTATTTCTTTTTTGTGTTTTAATTAAGCAGCGAATAACGCAGCGAAACCAATACCTTCAATAAGTGCAGCTGCGATAAGCATAGCTGTTTGGATTTTTCCTGAAGCTTCTGGTTGACGAGCAATAGCGTCCATTGCTGAACCACCAATTCTACCAATACCTAATGCAGCTCCGATTACGATTAATCCTGCTCCTATGAAATTTAAACCGTTCATATGTATATATATTAAAAATTAAACATTCAATTTGATTTTAGATTTTTGAATTCAGATTTAGATTGACAATCTTTCTATCTGAGATCGATAATCTAAATTTTAATGATGAGCTTCCTCTTCATGGTGATGCTCTTCTACAGCAGAACCAAAGTAAAGTGCAGATAACATTGTAAAAATATAGGCTTGTAAAAAGGCAACTAAAATTTCAAGGATAGAAAGTACAAATGATAATCCAAAAGATAAACTGCTTCCAATCCAGCTTTTAAAGATAAACATTAATCCGATGATACTCATTAAAACAATGTGACCTGCGAAGATATTTGCATACAAACGAATCATTAATGAAAATGGTTTGATGAAAACTCCTAACAATTCAATTGGAGCTAAGATAATACGCATTGGTTTTGGCACACCTGGCATCCAGAAAATGTGACCCCAATAATTTCTATTTGCTGAAAGATTTGTAATTAAGAAAGTAAGTAACGCTAAAGCAAATGTAATTGTTAAGTTACCTGTAGCATTAATCCCTAGTGGAGTTAAACCTAAGATATTTAAAAACAATACGAAGAAAAAGATCGTCAATAAATAACTCATGTATTTCTTATAATGTTTCTCTCCAATATTTGGAATCGCAACTTCGTCACGAATATAAACTACTAATGGTTCGAAAATTCTTCCAACTCCTGAAGCAATACCCCCATTTTTAGCGTAAGATTTTGCAAGGCTTGAAAATAACAAAAACATTAATAATGCTGCTGCAAAAATAGAAACTACAGTTTTTGTAATTGAAAAATCTAAAGGACGAACATTTGTTGGGTGCCCTAATTTTTCATCTTCAGTAATTGTTCCGGCTGCATCTGTTTTATAGATTTTACCATCGTGGTGATTAATTGCGTAGAAGTTTCCATTAGATTCAGCTACACTATGTCCATGGTTGAATTTTGACGAAGAAAAAATGTGCAAACCATTATCCCAAATAATTACAGGCAAAGGAAAGCCGTAATATTTTCCTGTCTCATCATCCTGAGTCAAAGTAAAATCATGTGAATCTAAAACGTGATGACCAATAAAGCCTTTAATTTTAGATTTTATATCAGTTGGCTCTGCATGATGGCCTTCTGCAGCAGCTTCATGAGCTACTTCAGTCTGAGTATGTGCAGCGTCTTTTTCCGAATTAGCAAAGCTTATTACCGGAAGACATGCTACTAAAGCTACAAGAATAAATCTGAGTGGTCTGTTTGAAATCACCATATCTGTTAAAAATCTGATTTTTTACGTTTCTAAAATTTGGTGCAAAGGTACATTTTTTATTAATATTCAAAAGGATATGAAAAATTATTTTTAAACCTTGTTTTACAGAATCGCTATTTTAACGCTTTTCATTTAATAATCGGATAGTTAAAAGCGTTTCAAATAACAAAAATAAAATAAATGTTATAAAAAAATTGATTTTCTCAATTGCCATGTTTGGAAGCTTATCTGTCAAAATAGGTCTCAAAACAAAATAGAAAAAAAACATTTGAATAAAAGTTCCGCCCATAAAAAGCATTCCGATGTTATCAAAATGACTTGTTTTGAACTTTAATAGTATCATAAAAAAAACAGCTGCAAATGCAAAAAAAATCAAATACAACGATTCTATACTATAATGAAAATTTTGATTTGGGAGGTCAAAAAATATAAAAACTGCTTTGTGCACTATATAAGATGCTAAAGCAAAAAAGAATAAATGTAAAATTGTTTTATCTTTAAAAAGCATTTTGAAATAATTTTATGCAAAGATGCAACATTTATTTAAAGCTCTTTTAAAAGTAAAACTACTTTGTTTTATTGATTTCGTTTACTTGGCGAAATACATTATATAAAGCCAGAAAAACACCAACCATGACTAATACTTTAGTATAATAGATTTTGGGACTTGGGTGATTTTCATCCAACCAGGTTCCTAAATAAGAAAACAAAAAAATAATAACACCCATTTGAATGGGAATATTAATAAGTGCTATCCACTTATTCCTTTGGTTTTTGTTCGGCTCCTTTTCCATCTTTCAAAGTTACTTCTTTTGTGTTTGCGAGCATCGAACAGGTTGCAGTAAATTCTGCTCCTGGTTCTATAGACAGTTTCCCTACCAGTACTTCTCCCTGAATATGGGCTGTGGCTTTAATATTAAGGACTTCTAAAACTTTTAGTTTTCCCTGAAACTCACCTTCAATGTCTGCATTGTGGCAAATAATTTCGCCTTTTACAATTCCTGATGGTCCTATAACCAGTTTTCCCTGCGAAGTAAAATTCCCTATCAATTCTCCATCTAATCGAAAATCGGCTTTCGAAACAATATCACCTATAATAGAAGTGCCTTCTACTATTCTATTTGTCTTTCCTAAGAGTTCTGTGCCGTTTTTTTTTGCTTTCTCAAACATGGTTTATGGATTTTTAGGCGCTAAATACACTTCAAGATTTTTTTTGATTTGAATCACTTTATAATTATCACTTGATATAATAATTGCAGGATGTGTGATTTTGTACTTTTTGTCATCTCTCAAAACTCCCGAAATATCTCTGGCATATGCCTCAGATTTTATTCCATGGATAACTACAAAACTTTCGGTTTTATTGTATTTGTCTAACGAAGTTGTTAGTTTTTCGAAGTTCTCAACTTGTAAAAATACTTTAATCGATTCTTCAATCTGTTTGGCTGTTTTAGTATCTCCTTTTGGAATAGCATAAATTATTTTCCAGTTTTTTCCATCAACTGCCGTAAAATCAAGCTTTTCTAAAGATGGGATTTGTTTCTCTAAAATTTCACGGGCATTTTTACCTTCATCACTGTTCGGATAATTATCTGCAACCGTTTCTAAGCCTTTTTTATAAGCAGCCAGTCCGTTTACCTTTCCTAATGTATTGGCTTTCAATAATTCGTACTTAGAAACAATTTCATCGCCGGCATATTGATTAATCAAATTATCAATATTATCTAAAACAACATCAAATTGTTCTTCTTCATATAATTTATACCACTTTTTATACTCTTTATCTGGCGATGCCAAATCATTTGTATTGGTATTATTTAAAAGTTGGGCATATCTTGAAGTTGGATAATTTCCTATTATATCCGATTTTACTTTTTCTGCCTTAGCCGGATTTGTAATCTGATATATTTTATACAAATTATACATTGACGGCAACACTAATTTTTCTTCGGGATTATTTTTCAATAATTGCTCCAATTTGTCGCTCGCTAAATTGTACTCCTTGAATTTTTCTTTATAAATAAGACCCAGTTGGTAATAAGCAAAGTTTCGTTCTTTACCAATACTATCCATTACAAGCTGACTTGTTGGAAGTTGTTTTTCGTAAAATGCCGTGGTATACTTCTCAACGACAACAGAATCCTGCAAAGCATTAAGAGAATCCTGACGCATACTTAAGGAATCTTTTAGTACCGGATTTACAATTGTTTTTGAAGAAGCCAAACGCCAGTTACCAGCTAAAGATCGATTTCCCCACATTTTTCTGAATTGCAATTTTCCATAAGCAACCGTTGTTGGATTGTAAAAATAGAAAGTACTCGCCTGGTCATTTGCTCCAGGAGGATTCATTGCTCCTCCACCCGGCAAATCAGTAGGTACAGGTGCTTGCGGATTTATAGCAGTAGGTAAGTTCCCGGCATTTGAGTTACGTTCTACATTTGCTAATTTCTCCTGTTCTATTTTCTCTGCAATACGTTTTGCATCATCTTTCTTTTTAAGCTCAATAATATAATTTTCGAAATAAGATTTTCGCTCTGCTTCTGGTAAGCCATATACCATTATAATACTGTCATTGCGTTTTGCAATTGCTTCGTATTTAATGACATTATCCAGGTTTTTTCGGTTTTTTTCAATAAACGCAAACTCCCTGCTTTTTGGATCTAATTTTACTAATGTACTATCATAATATTTGGCAGCCATCGTATAATCTGTATTCTTAAAATACATGTTTCCAATGTTTCTGTAAGTCGAAGCTACCAAATAAGGGTCTTTAGATTTTCTGGCTAAAGATTTATTATAAAATTCAAGCGCATTTTCCTGTTCTTTATAGTGATCGAAAAAAACACCCATTTCGTAAAATAGAATATCGTAATATGGTCTGTTTTCGCGGTCATCTACTAATTTATTGTAGGTTTCAATAAACATATCCTGATCGCCATTTTCATAATCAAACATCTGTGCTTTTTTCGCGTAAGCATGCATCATATATTTTCGATCCGCTTTGCGGTTCATGTCGATCACAGCATTATAAAAATAAATCGCGCTGTCTCGTACTCCGATTTCCTGATACATTTGTCCCAAAATAAAACGATAACGCGCTTTGTCTTCGTTTATACGCGAAAAATTTTCAGCAATTCTAAGTTTCGCTACAGCACTATCTTTTTTCTCCAGATGCAAAAAAGCTTCCGCCAATAATGCATTTGCATCTGAAAATGTTTGCTTATTTAAATCGGTATTTTTTAATAACAGATTAATATTTTTTACAACAATCGCATCATTTCCTAAACGCATATTGGTTTTTTCGCGCCAAATTTTTGCCGTGTAAATATTACTGCTGTTTGGGTACTTATATAAGATATAATTGAATGCCTCCAGAGCCGGAATAAAACGCTGATCATAATACCTTGCTTTCCCAAGCATTAAATACGCTTCATCAATCTGCGTGTTTTTTTCTCTTCCGCCAATATTCATGGAATGTTTCTGAATCGCCTTTGTAGCTTTTGTTTCAGCTAATTCAAAATCGGGATTTTTAGCTTTTTCTTCTCCTGCATAATTTTCGTCAACCTGCATTTTTTCAATAGGCAGCATCTTCCAAAAATTATCCTGATCATTTGCCTGAATAGACTTCAAGCCTTTATCAAGACCAATGCCTCCATTGTACAAAATATTATATTTTGTACTTAAAGCATGAGAATTTCTAGACAAAAACGTGTTTTTTTTGGTAGAACAAGCTATCAAAAAAAATAAAAACACGAACGGAAAACAATATTTTAGAGTATTCTTTTTCAATAGAAAAGAGTTTAAATCCATTAACTTCTAAAAAGGCTTTTTAGTATAATGACGTGTAAAAATACGCTTCTTTTTGAAATATAGAAACTTAAACGGCAAAAAACGATTCCAGCTCCTGAAGAGTCTCTTTTGAAGTCTGAATATCTTTCACTATTTCTCCTTTATTTAATGCTACTATTCGATCGCAAACCTCGACAGTATGCTGCAAATCATGGCTTGAAACTAAAACAGTAACATCTGGATTTTCTGCCAAATCTTTAATAATCTTTTTTAAACGACTAACTGTTGTTGGATCTAAATTTGCAAAAGGTTCATCCAGAATTACAACTTCAGGATTACCGATAAGTGTCGCAATTATTCCCACTTTCTTCTGGTTTCCTTTCGATAAATCTCTAAGGTATTTTTTGTTGTTTAAAATCTCTCCATTAAAAAACTCTTCGTGTTGCGCTAACAATGCATCAATATCAGCTTTGTTTTGATGACGTAAATCGCCAATAAAATAAAAGTATTCTTCTGGAGTTAGGTACCCTATGAGGAAACTTTCATCTAAAAATGAACCTGTAAAAGATTTCCAGTTTTCATTCTCATTAACCTGGATATTATTGCTTGTAATATGCCCGGTTGAAGGCTGAATCAAATCTAATAACAAACTGAAAAAAGTTGTTTTTCCCGCTCCGTTATTCCCTACTAATCCAAAACTCTGCCCTTTTGGAATTTCAAGGTTATTAATATTTAAAACTGTAGTCCCGTTATATTTTTTTGAAAGTTGATTTACTTGTATCATGGTGATTTTAGATTTTAGATTGTTGATCTTAGATTTTGTCAGTAGAAATAAATTATCTAATTGACACATTTTAAAATTGACTAATTAATTCTTTTGTTTGTAAGCGCTTATTGTACTGTATTTTTCGACTTTATATCTTTTCTCAATTAGAGAAAAAACGGTGTTTCTAAATACAAAACCTAAAACTCCCGCTCCGGCAACTAAAAATAATCCGAGGGTTTTATCTCCTAAATAAAGTCCAATTCCATAAAGTGCCAAAGGCAATAATAATTTTGGCAAAGTCAATAACATCGCGCTCATGTTGAATGCTTTTTTATCTCCAAAGGCACCACCGGCATTACTCAAATCGATTGGTGTTTTAGTAAAGGCTCCACCTAAAAGCACTAAATGTGAATTAACCCCAATATTATAAATTGCACCAACAACAATTGTCAGGTAAACTTCCCAACCGTAAAAAAGATAAAATGAGGCTAGTATCGTCGAGATAAAAGTAGCAATAACAATAAGCCACCATTTTGAAGTAATATAACCTCTATATGGAATATTTTGTGTCATCATTAATTGATAATACGAACTATCCCAACTTGGTACAAACTGCCCAAAGACAAATAAAAAACCGCCTGACACAAAGATTCCGGCAAATATATACATCACAGCGGGTTGATGTGTATTTCCGAAAAAGATTAATCCATAGAACAAAAAGAAAAAACTCATGATCAATGTCGTTTTCGATCTTTTATTTCTTCGGATTAATTTAATATCGTTTTTAAGAAATGTTCCTAATGTTCCAAATTGATTCAGCCAAACCAGATTTTCGGTTGTTGCTATATCTTCTTTTTTAGAAAGTCCGGCATCCAAAAATAAATTATTTTTAAAGTACTTAAATGTAAACTGATACAACTCTATCAAAACTAAAACCGGAATTAAAAACAATCCCTTCTGCGCATACAGCCCCTGGAAAAAAGGTGTTGTGAAAACGGTAATATCAAATAATTTATAATACTGTGCTGCTCCTAAACCAATTGCTATTCCAATAAAAACAACAAACAATTTGTCGATATTGCTTAGAATAATATTTAGAAAATTGTTAATGTATATTAAAGAGAAAATCGCCAGAAGCCACAATATAATTCCAATAACATCATAACCTTCTAATGCCAGCACGATCGAAAAAGGCACAAAGAAGAGTGCATGAACCCAGTTAAAAAAAGACAATGCTGTTTTTCCTAACGAAAAATGAACAATCGTTGGTTTTTTGAAAGGTAAAACCAATAATGGTTTGATGTTTAATACTGGAATTGACTGCATCAGTAAACGAATTACCAAATCAAATAAGAAATAATAAATCAAAAATTTATTAATCGTTACTAATGGTTCAAGATTCATTTCTTTTAATATGTAAAATGCTCCAACTCCTGCTCCAATAAAAATAAGTGAAAAATAAATCATTAAAAAACCTAATAAAATTTTCATTGCCAGGTTTGCTCCAAATGAAGCCGATCTTGTAAAGGCTTTCCATTCGAGGTAAATAAACTTTTTAATCATGGTTAATTGGTTTTGAGTTTTGTAGTAAGAGACCAAATGTAAGAAAACGTTACAAAAAAAGTTAAAAATAATACTTTAGTGTCTGCGAATTAATCGCCGTTTGCTACTTTTGCATAAAATATACAATCATGCCTTCATTCTTAAAACTGATAATTAAAGAGGTAAAACGTGAAACCAAAGATGCCGTTTCTGTACTTTTTAATGTTCCCGAGGAACTAAAACCAGACTATAAATTTATTGCAGGACAATATATAAATTTAAAATTAACACTTGACAATCAAGAAATTAGACGTGCTTATTCTATTTGCTCTGCACCAGAAAGCGGTGAATTGCGAATTGCTGTAAAAGCGGTTAAAAACGGTTTGTTTTCTCAATTTGCCAATACAAAATTGAAAGCCGGAGATGTTCTTGAAGTAGGTCATCCCGAGGGAAAATTTACCTTTGAACCAGATGCTGAAAGACAAAAAAATTATGCTGCTTTTGTAGCAGGAAGTGGAATTACACCAGTACTTTCTATCATAAAATCGGTTTTAAAAAGCGAACCAAAAAGTTCATTTGTATTGGTTTACGGAAACAGAACTCCGGAGGAAACTATTTTTCATCAGGAATTACACGATTTACAATTAAAATATGTTGGCCGTTTTTTCGTGCATTATGTATTTAGTCAGGCTAAAGCCGAAAATGCATTGTTTGGAAGAATCGAAAAATCGGCAGTAAATTTTGTGTTGAATAATAAACATAAAGAACTTCAATTTGATAAGTTCTTCCTATGTGGGCCAGAAGAAATGATCAACACCGTTTCTGGTATTTTGAAAGAGAAAAACGTAAAAGATTCGGCTATTAAGTTTGAACTTTTTACTTCTTCCTCTCAGGAACATGAAATCAAAACTTCGCTTGAAGGACATACAAAAATTACCGTTTTAGTTGATGATGATGAAGTTTCGTTTGAAATGTCTCAAAAACAAACTATTCTAGATGCAGCTTTAAAACAAGGAATTGACGCTCCTTATTCTTGTCAGGGCGGAATTTGCAGCAGCTGTTTGGCTCGTGTAACTTCTGGAACTGCAGAGATGACAAAAAATTCTATTTTAACAGATAAAGAAATTGCTTCAGGATTAATTTTAACCTGTCAGGCACATCCAACATCAGAATCTATTTATGTGGATTATGATGATGTTTAGAATCTGAAAATTCCAATAAAAAAAATCCAAATCCCAATTGTAAAGTTGGAATTTGGATTTTTTTATGGAACTTATCTAAACTTTAATTTAAAAGCTGAGCTTCTATTTTAGCAATTATTAGCTCTGCAGAAATACTTCTCATCGCATCCTCATACCCTTCAACGATCTTATTTCCGTAAACAGATGTTGGTAGTTTTGGGTACTGATTTCTGTCTGAAGTTAAAGCGTTCTCTAAACTTTGATTGAATGGCAAAAATCCTGCGTACGGATGTGTTGCGCCCCAAAGTGTAACTACTTTTACGCCCAACATAGCCGCAATATGTGCATTTCCTGAATCCATAGAAAGCATAACATCAAGATTGCTTATGAGTTGTAATTCCTGCTGAAATTTAATTTTTCCAGCCATATTAATTACATTTTCAAAGGGTCTTGAAAGTGAATCTAAAACCTCAATCTCTTTCTTTCCTCCCCCAAAAAGCAATATTTTATAGTTTGGATTTTGTGCTAAAGTTGAAATAACTTCTGTCATTAAATCTATCGGATACACTTTAGAATCGTATTGTGCAAAAGGGGCAATTCCGATCAATTTTTGATTTTGATTTCCAATGATTTCTAAAATAGCTGAATCTAATTTTGCTTTCTCTGGAAATTCCGGTTGAGATAAATCTAAAGGAAAACCAAGCTCTTCAAACACTTTAGCATGCCTTTCAAGCATGGTTGGCAATTGCCTGAATATTTTATTTTCTGCTCGGGTTAATTCTTTTTTGCCTTCTCTTCCTTTATCGACTGTTGCTCTTTTTTTTCCGCTTAAAGCGAAAAGTAAGCTCACAACTTTAGACCTTAAAACGTTATGAAGATCGGCGAAAGCATCAATTTTAAACTTTTTGACATCTTTATATAATCTTAAAAGCCCCGGAAAGCCTTTATGTCTTTCTTTTTCATCAAAAGCAAAAAAATCAAGATTCAGAATTCCGTCAAAAAAAGGTTTAAAAAACGGACGGGAAATTACAGTCAGTTTAACGTCTGGATACTGTTTTACAAAGGCGCGTAAAACAGGAACCGTCATGGCGACATCTCCCATTGCGGATAGTCTCATGACGGCTATATGCTTAATTTTATTGGACAATTCTGCCAATTATTTTTTATTTTGATATAATACCGGATTCAAATCATCATCGTTGTACATTTTCATTTGTTTGTACACTTTCATGAATTTAGCTCCATTTTCGATATCAGCCAACAAATCATCAATCGCTGTAGATAAATCACTTCTTTGCTCTAAAAGAATATTTAATTTTTCCTGACATTTATCTCTATGTTCTTGTGAAGCTTCTGCGCGAGTAGCCTCTTCATGCATATGATAGATTTTCAAAGCTAAAATTGACAATCTGTCAAAAGCCCAGGCAGGACTTTCAGAATTGATTTTTGCACCATCTTTTGCTTGTACAGTACTGTACTTTTGCAAAAAGTAGCTATCAATATATTCAACCATATCTGTACGTTCCTGGTTTGAAGCATCGATTCTTCTTTTTAAAGTCAAAGCAGCAACCGGATCAATTTGCGGATCACGGATAATATCCTCAAAATGCCACTGAACCGTATCAATCCAGTTTTTTAGATATAATAAATGCTCAAATTTATCTTTTGGATAAGGATTGTTTATAGGCTGATCAACGTTATCAAACTGGTGATAATCTTTGATACTTTGTTCGAAAACAGAATAAGCTAATTTTGAAAACATGTCTTTAATTATTAGAGAGACAAAGATACTTTTTATACTTTTATAGTGTGAAAAAAACGGCTGTTTTTTCATTTTAGTATCGCAAATCATTGATAATTCTAAAAACTCCTCATGAAAATTCATTATATATCTGAAAACAATAGCGTATTAAACCATTTTTTAGGTCAAATCAGAAATGTAAATGTTCAGAACGACAGTATGCGTTTTAGAAGAAATATCGAACGTATTGGCGAAATTATGGCCTATGAATTAAGCAAAAATTTATCTTATAAAGAGGTAGAAATTCAAACACCACTTGGGATCAAAAAAACTACAGAAATTGAAAGTGATTTGGTTTTGTGTTCCATTTTGAGAGCTGGATTACCCCTTCATAACGGCTTTTTAAATTATTTTGATCATGCTGAAAACAGCTTTGTTTCGGCCTGCAGATATCATCCGAATAACGATCATGAATTTGAAATTAGAGTTGAATATCAAGCGCTTTCAGACTTAAATGATAAGACAGTTTTACTTCTGGACCCCATGCTGGCAACGGGACAATCTATTGTTGCAGTTCATGAAAAATTAGTTCAGAATGCGGTTCCAAAAGAAATTCATATTGTCGTAGTCATCGCTGCTCCGGAAGGAGTTGCCTATCTTGAACAAAATCTACCTGACAACTGTCACTTATGGGTTGCTGCCTTAGACGAAAAGTTAAACGAGAAAAACTACATTGTTCCCGGACTCGGTGATGCGGGTGATCTTGCTTATGGAAGTAAATTATAACTGAGAAAAAAACGTAAATAAACTACAGCAAATAAGTACGTAAAACACTATTTCATTGTTTAGTTTTTGCTGTACGTATTCAACATGACTTGCTGCCATGATGGTTAAAGGCGTAATGCTGAAAATCAATAAATCATTGCTTTTGTTAGGTGAAAGAATAAAAACAAAGACTGCAATAAAAAAACAGGCCACCACTTTTTTATACGATGTGTGTACAATTTGAGGTCTGTTGGATAAGGTTGTCAAGATCGAAACTACAAAAAATAAAGCTACCGCAACATATATTGAAAGTGCTCCGTTTTCGTAATTGTTCTTAAAATAATCAATCCTCAAATCAATTACGGCTCGTTTTTCAAAAAATTCAATGACATTAAAATGAAAAATTAAGGAGACCAATAAAAAGATAATTGCGACCGCCAGGAGTGCTATAAAGGGTAAAACCCAGTTTCTATAATCTCTTGAAACGTGAAAAACAATTGATATAAAAACCAAAATAAGGAAAAGAATACACCAAAATTGAAACAAAGAAGCTACTAAAATCCAAAAAGAAGCATCAAATATCTTTTCTTTTGAGGCCTTTAATGACTGAAGTGAAATCAATCTTCTCAGCGCCAATAACAGAAAAAAGTTGGCGTAGATAACGTTTGGGTTATTAAATATCGTCGGGAAAAATAAGATAAATAATAAATAGAAAAATATCGCGTAACCATTGTCTTTACTGAGTCCGTTCTTTTTAACGATAAAGTTTATCAGAAAAAAAGAAGCTGAAATAAAGCATAATAAACTTATTTTTTGAAACGCCAAAAAATAAGAACTCATCCATGATGGTTCCTGAATTTGAAACAGAAAAAAGAAAACCAGTATTAAAATTACGACCAAAGAATAATTTAATGGTGTAGATTTTTTAAAAACACTTGTTATCATAAGGATATTTTATACTTTTGTGATTGTAAATATAATACTTGTTTAAAAGGAAAAACCCAACAAGTTGAAAAAAGATTCTATTACCTGAATTTTGTCTTCAATGCGTTACAAAACAATAAATAACATATAATTTTTTAAATTATGACAGCTTTTTTCGAAGGAATACAATACTTATTCGTTAACATTTTATTTGCTCCACTAGACTTTTTACGTCGTTTGGAACTTGTAACCTGGTTTGGTGCAAACACAATTAACTGGATTTTTATGATCATCTGTTCATGCGCAATCGTTTATTGGATTAAACAATTACGCATTTTTGATGATGCCGGAACAGAAAACCAAGATACAACGGCTCACTCTTTTTTAAAATAAAAAATATCTAACCCTCCGAAAAAGGGTTAGAGGATTTATTTATATTAGATCGAATCCAATATCTTTTCTAAAATACATCTTATCAAAGCTTAGTTTATCTATGTTTTGGTAAGATTTTTTTATGGCTTGTTGGAAATCGTCTCCATATGATGTTACCGTTAATACACGTCCTCCATTACTAACGACATTTTCGTTATCTAATTTTGTCCCCGCGTGAAAAACGATAGAATCTGTAATGTTTTCTAATCCTGTAATTACTTTTCCTTTTTCAAATTCTTCAGGATATCCGCCCGAAACAACCATAATTGTAGTGGCACTTCTTGGATCAACTTCTAATTCGAAAGTATCTAACTTTTGATCTGCCACAGACTGAAACAATGCTACCAAATCAGATTTTAATCTTGGTACTACAACCTCAGTTTCCGGATCCCCCATTCTTACGTTATATTCAATAACAATTGGTTCGTTTTTTACATTGATCAAACCAATGAACACAAATCCTTTATATTCGATTCCGTCTTTTTGAAAACCTTCAATAGTTGGTTTAACGATACGTGTTTCGATTTTTTCCATTAAAACAGCATCAACATAAGGAACTGGAGAAACTGCCCCCATTCCACCTGTATTTAATCCTGTATCTCCTTCACCAATTCTCTTGTAATCTTTTGCTGTTGGAAGGATTTTATAGCTTTTTCCGTCAGTCAACACAAAACAGCTTAATTCAATTCCGTCCAAAAATTCTTCGATAACTACTTTTGAACTTGCTGCTCCAAATTTTTCGTGAACCAACATATTTCTTAACTCTGTTTTTGCTTCTTCAAGATCCTGAATAATCAAAACTCCTTTTCCAGCTGCTAAACCATCTGCTTTTAAAACGTATGGTGGTTGTAAAGTTTCTAAAAAAGCACATCCGTTTTCAACAGTCTCGGCAGTAAAACTGTCATAAGCTGCTGTTGGAATATTGTGTTTCATCAGGAATTCTTTAGCAAATTCTTTACTTCCTTCTAATTGAGCACCCAATTTTGATGGTCCAATTACCGGAATATGATTTAAACTTTCGTCGTTTTTAAAATAATCGTAAATACCTTTTACCAACGGATCCTCAGGTCCAACGACTACCATTTTTACATTTTCTTTTAGTACAAATGCTTTTATGGCATCAAAATCGGTTGGAGACATTGCAACGTTTGTAGCAATTCCAGCCGTTCCTGCATTTCCTGGTGCAACAAAAAGTTTTTCGCAAAGCGGACTCTGAATCATTTTCCACGCAAAAGCATGCTCTCTTCCGCCTGATCCCAATAATAAAATTGTCATGGTATAGTTGTATTTAGTTGTGGTGCAAAAATAATTGCTTTTACACGTAAAAAATAATTAAATCTTAAAAAGTTCGTGATTCTTCTCTGTTAGTACTCGGATAATATTATTTTTGATGAAAAATACTCTTCAAAAATGATTTCTCTTTTCGATATTTCGCTTCAATTAAATGGTTTTCCAATAAAGAAAGCAAAAGCCGAATTGGGCCGAATTGTGAATTTATCTGAAGAAGATTATGCCGTTTTCCTTCAAGATAAAAAAGAAGAAATTGTTGGATTTCATTTGCAAAACAACACCTTTTATAAAGAATTAGTGGGAGATAAAAATATTCCTAAATGGGAAGATTTACCCATTCTGAACAAACAAAATCTACAGAAACCACTCAAAGAAAGGCTTTCAAAAGGATATACTTTAAAGAATGTTTACCTCAACAAAACATCCGGATCAAGCGGAACTCCTTTTGTTTTTGCCAAAGACAAATATTCGCATGCCTTAACCTGGGCTTCGAATATTATGCGTTTTGGCTGGTTCGGCATTGATTTTAATCATTCCTACCAAGCTCGTTTTTATGGAATTCCGATGGATTTTGTTGGCTATCAAAAAGAACGTTTTAAAGATTTTTTAAGCCGCCGTTTTCGTTTTCCGGTTTTCGATTTATCTGATGAAATTCTGGAAAAATTTCTACAGAAATTCAAAACCAAAAAATTCGATTACCTCAACGGTTACACGAGTTCTATTGTTTTATTTGCCAAATATTTAGAACAAAAAAACATCATTCTAAAAGAAATCTGTCCGACATTAAAAGCTTGTTTTGTTACTTCGGAAATGCTTTTTGAATCGGATAAAAAACTCCTGGAAAAACAATTTGGCATCCCAATTATCAATGAATATGGCGCCTCAGAATTGGATTTAATTGCTTTTGAAAATCCAAGAGGCGAATGGCAAGTGAATGTGGAAACACTTTTTGTAGAAATTTTAGATGAAAATAATAAAGTTCTCCCTTACGGGGAAGAGGGCCGAATTGTAATTACTTCTCTTTTCAACAAAGCAAATCCTTTTATCAGATATGAAATTGGTGATATCGGAATTTTAGATGAAAAAAGCACGCCACAGAAACCAATTCTAAAGAAATTAATTGGAAGAACAAATGATGTTGCCATTTTGCCAAGCGGAAAGAAATCTCCGGGATTGACTTTTTATTATGTAACCAAAAGCATAATTGAAGATGATGGAAATGTCAAAGAATTTATCATCAAACAAACCAAATTAGATACTTTCGAGATTGAATATGTTTCTGAAAAAGAATTAGATCCAGAACAAATTCAAAAAATAGAAGAAGCCATTTCATTATACCTTGAGCCGAATTTAAACTTCACTTTTACCCGAAAAAAGGTTTTAGAAAGAACCAATCGCGGTAAATTAAAGCAATTTAAATCTTATTTATAATATAAATAAAATCTTACATTTGTTTTTTACTAATTAAAAACTTATGGACGATCAATCTTTACTTTCAGAAGAAACTATTTCAAACAAAATATATTTTATCCGCGGTCAAAAAGTGATGCTTGATCGTGATTTGGCCTTACTTTATGGAGTTGAGACACGAATTTTAAACCAAGCAGTTAAAAGGAATATATCTAGATTTCCAGAAGATTTTATGTTTGAACTTAATAAATCAGAATTTGAAAAAATGGGTTTACGTAAAATTCCAACAGCTTTCACTGAACATCGCGTTTTAATGTTGTCAAGTGTATTAAAAAGCGACAAAGCCATTCAGACCAATATTCAAATTATGCGAATTTTCACAAAAGTGAGACAAATGCTTTTAGATACAACAGAAATCAAAGTCGATATTCTTTAGATTCAAAAGAAATTACAGAATCATGATAAAAACATTGAATTGGTTTTTTCTTATCTGGATGAATTGACAGAGAAAAAAGAAAACGAAAATGAAAGAGTGAAAATTGGATATAAAAAATAATTGGAGGTCACAAATTGTGACCTCCAATTATTAAGTATTATTCTTTAAGATCACAAATTGTGACCTTAGAGAAACTTAAATCTTCTTTATATATCGAGGTTTTATAATCAACTGCGTGAATAAAAATCGTACCATCAACAAAACAGAAAACACAAAATTAAATCCTTGAAATTCTCTGTAAACACAAAAGTTATGTTTTATTAGTTTGAATTTTGAAGATGAAATAGAATTTTTTCTAATTCTATAAAAGGCTAAAGGTTCCGGAACGGGTTTTGTAACCTGAATTTGTTTTAAAATCGTGAGCCACAAACGCCAATCTTGCCTTTTTTGTGTGGCTTCAATTACAATTTTACCAAAATAATCTGCGTCATAAATGGCGGTTAAATTGCCAACGTAATTACAGAAAAACAGTTCGTCGTAAGTTAAATTTACTGGCGCTTCTACTCTTCTGTTTAAAGAATTTCCTTCTTCATCAATACAGTCGTAAAAACTGAAAGTAAAATGCAAATTATTATCCTTTAAAAACGTAATCTGTTTTTCTAATTTATTCGGAAACCATAAATCATCAGCATCTAAATAAGCAATATATTTTCCTACCGCTTTCTCTAAAGCTATATTTCGTACAAAACCGTTTCCTGAATTTTTTTCTAATTTAAACAGTTTTATTCTACTATCTTTTTCAGCAAAATCAGAAATAATCTTTACAGTTTTATCCATCGACGCGTCATCAACCAAAATCATTTCCCAATTCTGGTACGTTTGATTTTGAACTGATTTTAAAGTCTCTGTAATAAACTTTTCAGCATTGTAAGTTGGCGTTATAATAGAAACTAATTCACTCATTAACGCTTGCGATTATTTTATATAGCTTGAAAAGTCTTTGTGTTCTTCTTTTGAAAGTTCTTCGGGCGACAATGATCTAAAATAATCATACGTAATTTTCATTCCTTCAGAACGACTTACTTTTGCTTCCCAACCTAATAATTCTTTTGCTTTTGTAGTGTCTGGCTGACGCTGTAAAGGATCATTTATTGGTAATGGATGATACACCACTTTCTGGTTCGTTCCCGTTAATTTGATGATTTCTTCAGCAAAATCTTTAATTGTAATTTCGTCTGGATTTCCAATGTTCACCGGATATACATAATCAGAATGTAATAATCTGAAAATACCTTCGACCTGATCGTCTACATAACAAAAAGAACGTGTTTGCATTCCATCCCCAAAAATCGTTAAATCTTCTCCACGCAAAGCTTGTCCAATAAAAGCCGGAATTACACGTCCGTCGTTTAATCGCATTCTTGGGCCGTAAGTATTAAAAATACGTACGATTCTGGTTTCTACACCGTGAAAAGTATGATACGCCATTGTGATCGATTCCTGAAAACGCTTTGCTTCGTCGTAAACGCCACGAGGACCAATAGTATTTACATTTCCGTAGTATTCTTCAGTTTGTGGATGAACCAATGGATCTCCATAGACTTCAGAAGTTGATGCAATCAGAATTCTTGCTTTTTTAACTCTTGCTAATCCCAACAAATTATGTGTTCCCAACGATCCCACTTTTAAAGTTTGAATCGGAATTTTTAAATAATCTATTGGACTTGCTGGCGAAGCAAAATGCAAAATATAATCTAAATCACCAGGAACGTGAACAAACTTGGTGATATCATGATGGTAAAATTCGAAATTTTCTAACTTAAATAAGTGCTCAATATTTTTAAGATCTCCCGTAATCAGGTTATCCATTCCAATGACAAAATAGCCTTCTTTAATAAATCGGTCACACAAATGCGACCCTAAAAATCCTGCTGCTCCGGTAATAAGTATTCTTTTCATAATTGATTTAATTGGACCTTTCAGGTTTTATTTAATAGCAAAACCAAAGATAGAGGCACAAATGTAATAAAATATCCGTCCTTTAAATTAGACTTGAAATCATATCTTAAAAGAAGTTTCACGTTTTTAGATAATTTCTAAACACATTTATCTATTTTTACCCCTAATTAAATCCCCTGTTTTGAAAGTTGTACATATTATAGAAGCTCTGGGCGGCGGCGTTTATAGTTATTTTCGTGATTTATCGACTTACTTTGACGATACTGAAAGAAACAAAAACACAGAAACCACTATCATTTACAGTGGCAATCGAAAAGAAATCGATCCGGCTAAAATAAAATCTGAATTTTCAGATGGAGTTAATTTAATTGAAATAAATATGGTTCGGGAATTTTCTCCTGTTCAGGATTTAAAATCAACTATCAATTTAACCAGGGCGCTTCGAAAAATAAATCCCGATGTTGTTCATCTTCACTCCTCAAAAGCTGGCATTTTGGGTCGCATTGCTTGTTCTTTTTTATTCAAAAAAACAAAACTCTTTTATACACCACACGGTTATTCCTTTTTACGAACTGATATTTCAAACACAACCTCCAATTTCTATTGGCGAATTGAGAAAACCTTTCAACGTATTTTTAGCGGAACAACTATTGCCTGTGGTGATACAGAACTTGAAATTGCCAGAGAAATTGGCCATGCCAAATTAGTCCGAAACGGGATTGATATTGAAAATGTCCGCGAACATCTTGCACCTCATCAAAATGAAAAATTAACGATTGGCCTAATGGGAAGAATTACCTTCCAAAAGAATCCTCAAACATTCAATCAAATTGCTTTAAAATTTCCGGATTTTAATTTTGTCTGGATTGGAGATGGCGAATTAAGACCTTTAATCACAGCTCCAAACATCAGAATTACAGGCTGGATTTTAGATCGAAAAACGGTTTTACAAGAACTGAATAACATTGACATTTACATGCAAATATCTCTTTGGGAAGGGCTGCCAATTGCTGTTCTTGAAGCTATGGCATTGCAAAAACCCGTAATTGCTACTAATATTATTGGAAACAAAGATGCCGTTCTACACAATAAAACCGGCTTTCTTTTTACTGATATTTCTGAATTGGAAAACTTTTTTACACTATTAAAAGATCCAGAAACCCGAGAAGAATTTGGTAAAAATGCTTTCGTAAGATGCCAGGATTTATTCGATAAAAATAAAAACTTTAAACAGCTTCTGGAGCTTTATCAAGAATAAGTTTTTGCTGTAGCCAATAGCTTCCGAAAACAGAAAACCAAAATCCGCTAAAGGCGATTCCATCAAAACGGAGTAAAAAATCATCGGTTAGATTTGAGGTGAAAAAAATTAAGAAAAATGACAAAATCATTGCATTTTTCAAATCATAACCTAAATAGCCAATAGTGAAAATATACAGAAAAACGATTATCGGCCCCAGAATTCCAAATTTTAGTAAAAAATCCAGAAATTGGTTGTGTGTTGGAAATTCATATTTGGCTAAAAATTGCTGATTGGTTGCTTTATAATATTTGTTTAACTCTGGTTTTCCATCTGAAGCCCCAACTCCAAAAGGAAGATTTTTTACAGACAATTCCCAAGCCGATTTCCAGATCGAAACCCTTGTTACCAGTGAATTGAAAACCTTTATTTCAGGATGATCGATTTCGTCTAATTTTCCCACTTTATCCATATAAGCAAATGTTGTTGTCGAATACTTTTCCTTCATGTATGGATCTTTCTGAACAAATAAAAATGTAATTCCACCTAATAAAACAACAACCACCGCAACAGTTAAACCAATTTTTTTTGTGTTGAATTTTGATCTGATTTCGAAAAAGAAAACAATCAAAAATCCGGCTAAAACATTGATCAACGCCATTCTGGTATTCACAAAAAGCACAAAGAAAAACGACAGTAAAAAAACAATAAAGCGACCCCTTTTAAGTACTTTTTTTTCATGATTTCTGAAACTTTCAAAAATAAAATACAGTGCACAAACCGACACAAAAGCCAAATGCATATTCAATGCCGGAGCGTGAATTCCAATGCTGTTTGCAAACTGATATCCCATTTCCCACAAATGAATTCCGTTTAAATATTTATTCATCAATTCAGCATCTATAATATTAAATCTGATGAAGAAAAATAACATGATTAACGTTGTCGCAATCACATAAGTCTGCACTAATTTTAGAAAGTTTAGCCGTTGATAATTTCCAATAATAAACAAAGCAAAAATTAACAATGAAGTACTTTTTTCAATTGCTTTTAATCCTTTTGCAAAAGAATCATTGTTCCAGAATAGCAATATCTCCATCAAAATTGGTGATGCAATACAAGTCGCTAAAATCAAGGATGTTTTAGTGTATTTTAGTTTTCTAACGAAAATCAAATTAAATACAGCAAACAAAACAATCAGCACTGAACATGGCTTTCTGAAAATCATCGCAACGGCGATCAGACACAAAAAAAAATGGAATATTTTATTGAAGTTCTTTTCGGAAATACTCATAATATAATGCAAAATAAATTAATGGAAAGACGCCTATTTTATGTCGAATTGATGATCCTAAATCAGGCTCAAAAACACCCTGGAGGATAAAAAAAGAAAACAAAATAAACATAATTAAAAGTTCATAATTGTATTTTTTCCTTTCTTTTAAACATTTTGAGAATCGGACTAAAAGAATATAAAACAATAATAATTGCCAGATTACGAAAACAATAATTTGAGGAGAAAGAATGTGTTTTAAACCGTTTACCGGAACATTCACTGAAAAAAATCCATAAAAAATAGCTATAATTTCTCCGTACCAGGTATCTGGTTTTACCGGAGGAATAATTATTGAATTTGCATCAGACGATCCTAATCGGGCTTTATTTACAACTTCACGGCTCATTTCAGAAAAATATTCTCCTTTTAGTATTCCGTAACTCAGCGATAAAAAAAACACTATCAATAGACCATAAAAAATTGTACTTATGGTTTTATTCTTAAAATTAATAAAACTAACCCAATACATACCTCCGGCTATAATAGGAATCAAAGCAAAATAAGGCCTGTATAAAGCTCCAAAAAACAGTAATAACCCAACTGTTATTATTATGGTATTTCGAAATGAGAACTGTTTATTTCGACACATAAATACTATTGGTGCAACATATAAGAATGTAATAAATTCTTTCGAAGGCATCGCTATATAAACGGCGATCATAAAAATTCCCAAATAAACCAAAACATTCTTTATCGTTAGTTTTTCGAAATCTTTGGGAATTCCAATTTTATATAAAATATAGATTAGAATTGGAAACTGTAAAAGTGCAATTAATGGAAACGGTAAATAACGTAAAAATGTGATTTTGTAAAATAGAATTGTAAGCGGATAACTTCCAAAATAACCTATTTCATTATAGTTATCATAAACAATAATAGCTGCATCATAAAAAAAACGGGGGGGTAAAATATAAAAAGATAACAATGCCACAACAAGATTTGCAGCTGCAATCAGCCAAAATGCCATTGTGTTTTTGTTGACCATTCTTTTCATTATTCTAGTATTGTTTTGTACAAAAGTATATGTTTATCAACCATAAACTCAATATCAAATTGTTCTGCGCGCCTCTTACCTGATTTAACCATACTTTCGTAAAAATCCTTTTCATCAATTAATTTTCTAATATAAAAAGCAAGTTCCTCTGCATTTCCTTTTTCAAACAAAATACCGGCATCCTTTACATTTATCATTCCCGGAACATCTGAACCAATAAAAGATATTCCGGCAGCCATACTTTCAATAGCAACTAAACTAAATCCCTCGCCATTTGTACTTAGAATAGAAATATCTACTGTTTTTAAAAGTCTTGGTACATCTGTTCTGTTTCCTAAAAAAACAATTCTATCCATTAATTTAAGTTCTTTTGCAAAGTTTTCACAATCTATTTTTAAAGGTCCGTCACCAACAAATACAATCTTCACATTTTCTGGTAAATATTTTAAAGCTTTAATTGCTGTTTTCTGATCCTTATGCTTATTAAAACTCGCAATATGCACTAACAAAATATCCTGTTCTGTAAATAAACTGGAAACCATTTTTTTAGTATACGGCTGAGCATCATAAATCTTTTGCAACTGAACACCATTTTGAATTACTACACATTTAGATTTCTGTTGCTTCAAATGTTTGATTATGATTTGATAAACATCGATTGTAATACAAATAATCTTAGCATAAAATTGATATATAAACCGGTCAATTATACTCAAAAGGTAATTGGCTATACGAGGATTTGTTGTACTATGCTCTGTTACAACTATTTTTATTTTAGAGAACGAAAGCATTTTAGCCAGCACAATCCAATATTGAGAAGGAAATAAATGAACATGTGCAATATCATACTTTTGTAGAAAAGGAATCATTCTAAAAACGTGAAATGGATTATAAACAGATGTTCCTACAGCATAAATTTTACAGCAATTAATCCCTTTTAAAGTTTCTAAAAAAGGAGTCATTTTTCCGTTTAGAAGCAATAGATCGACTTCAATTCCTTTTTTATTATAAAGCGGAATTGTTTCTAAAAGCAACTTTTCAGCCCCTCCTGTGTCTAAATTATTAATTACTTGCAGTACTTTCATTTCTCAATCAATTCAAAAAAACTTTTATTTTATCTTTCTGATAAACAACTACTGCTACTGCAACATTCCAAAAAAAAGAACTCGAAACAAAAGCAATCGCTGCACCTGTCATTCCGTAGTCCGGAACTAAAAATCGATTTAAAACAAAATTAAGTACAACGGCAATAATCAAAATAATCTGAAAAATATGTTGTCTTCCTGTCATATTCAAATAAACAGATGCTGAACCAAACGCAGAACAAATTCCCTGACCGATAACTAAAATTAAAAATGCTTCTTTGGCCGCCACATACTGATGTCCAAAAAAAGATAAAATATATTCTGAAAAAACGCTGATTGAAATAATTACCGGAAGTGTAATTCCGAAAATTAAACGGGCGCAGTTCTGTACTATTTTTGTTAATTCTGGCTTATTCTGGCCGGCAAAATATTCTGAAATTTTAGCTGAAACTGTAATATTTATAGTTAAAATTACAACCGAAATAATCGTCATCAACTTGACACCAACCGAATAAAAAGCAACTGTTTCATCATTTCGATATTTTTTCAGAAACATAATATCAAAACACATTAATAAAAACAGGGCCATACCACTAATTGCAATAGGATAGGATTTTAAGAAGACTTCTTTATGCGAAAACCCTTCAATCGTTTTTACCGTGCTAGTTTTATTGAAATAACTAAAAACTAAAATAGTACTAATTAGAGCAAGAAATACAAATCCGATTAAAAATACATCAACCAAATAAGTTTCTTTATGCCAATAAAACAAAACGATTGAACCAACAATCAGCGGAATATATTTGATGACATTTCTAAATAATTCTGCAATATATAGCTTATCTAAAGCTCTGATAACTTCAACATTTAAAGTTGACAATCCGTAAAAAAATAACGTTACAGCTCCCTTTAAAAAGATAGAATACACTTCAGGATCATCAAAATAAGTGTTGATTACTTTTTCATCTATCGCCAAAATTATAATCAGGCCCAAAACAGAAGTCATAAAAAGCATCGCGATCATCTTAAGATAGATTTTTTTCAGCTCTTCGAGTGCATTGAGACTTGCTAATTTTCCTTTAAAATATAATATGGACTGATCAAATCCCAACAAACAAATCGTTCCTACAGCTAAAAGAAATGATCTGGCAAAGTCATATTGTCCGACTAATTTCGGACTATAGGATTTTGTTAAAAACACAGTAAAACCAAACAACAAAAGAACTCCTAAGATTCTTAAAAACAAAGTATTAAAACTTTGCCTTAAAAATATATTTTGTGAAAGTCTCTCAAGGATAGAATTGGTTTTCAATTGTTTTAATGTTGATTTGCACGTGAGATTGCGAGTTGCTTACGGTAAAATTTACGGAACAGACTCACCAGAACAAAAAGGAAAATAAAGAAAATTGGCAGCCAGATTTTAAAATTTCCGTTGACTGTTTTATTTTCATTTATATTCAAAGTTGTATTAATATCTTTAATTGTTTTATCAAAACTTATTAATCTAAATCTGTTTTTTCCTTGTTCTGCAACTAACTTTTGTTTCGTTTTTATAATGTCATTTAGCTGCAAATTCTCACTGTAATAAACCAGTTTATCGTTTTTAGTACTGTTTTTTGCAGTACTCGAAAGTCCGTTTAAAACATGATCGATCTGAGCTATTATGGTGTCATTTTGAGCGATTTCAAGTTCCAGGTTTTTATACCCTATCTTTTGAATTGAATTAAAATAAGCCGAATTATTCAAATATTTCAATAAAGGTTCTACAACTTCTTTTTCGTTTACTAATCCATTTGAAAGAAAAGAAATAGTATGATAAGTGTAATTTTTGCTCGTAACATTATCCTCTAAAACCTTTTTGACTTCGCCAACCTCAGCCATTAATTTAATAAGTTCAAAGTTTTGTTCTTTGTCTTCTATAAATTTATACACATCTGCAATAGGTTTGATTTCAATTTTTCGAATAGCTTTTGGATCTGCAATTCCAACTGTATTTCTAAGGAAATCTACATCTCCGGAAACAATTTTGGCCTGTATCAAATCGACTTTGGCATATAAATAATCAACACTCTCAAAATTTGGCGTTACAACAATCTGGTTGTTATATGATTTTTTACTGGAATCTAAATAAAATCCGAGCGTACCTCCAAGTATAACCAAAACCAGTACCACAATCCAGTTTCGAATAAAAAACTGAATTGCTCTAAAAATAGAACTGTTTACACGATCAAAAAAGCTGTTTATGCTTCTTGAAAGCTGAAAAATATCTATTTCCTGATCTGAATTTTGGGGTACTTTTGTACTCATTTATTGTTTTATTTTACGTTGAAAATTTGTTCCAAAATTTTAATGGTAATCAAATAGGTTGGTTTTACACCAGTCGTTCCTAATCCGCCTGAAGCTAGTGTACTTCCGGTTTCCAAAGGATTATCTGAGGCATAATACGCATAACGAACCTTAATATCGTGCGGTACACTTTTTCTAATTTTTGACGCCGACTGAATCGCTTTTTGGTAATAAGAACCTTCCATTTCAAGACCAATTACACCCCAGGTTGATTCATGGAAAAATTTCAACAAATCCCTGTTTTGTAATGATGTTCCTAAAACAGTAACCATCGCGCCTTCAAAAACGGCAATGTCGTTTCCTTTAAACATAGCGCCTGTTAATTCATTTTCGAAGAAATAATTATCAGCGGTTCCTTCGTTGATATGTGCTGTCGGAATCATGATATCGCCTTTTCCGCCTTCCAAAATTCCGGCTTTTCCCATAATCGAAACCGATTGAACATTCAATAACGTTTCTTTTTTATACGGTTTCAAAAGTTCATCGATTGTTTCGTAGGCTTGTTCTCCAAACGCATAATCCATTACAATAATCACTGGTGCGGCTTCTTCAATAACCGCTTTTGAAAATCCTGTTTTTGCCCAGTCAATTTTGGCTGTGTCAAAAATCTGAACATCGATATTCGTTCCTGATGTATCAGGTAAGGAAATCATTCCGTTTTTTAAAGCTAATTCTTCAACTACACCTCTAATCTCTTTTGCACCAGATTTGCTCAACTCTTCATAAATAAAGAAATCTGACTTGTCTTTGAATTTCGTTTTCAACAAAGGTGTTGCAAAAATCGAATTCATCACACTGTGCATGTTTGCACTTATCACGTGAATTGGACGCTTTAAAAGATTGTTAGTCTTTAAAACCTCCTTGATGTTGGTTGCCCAGATTTCACCGTGAATGTGGTGTCCTAAACGTTCTCTTAAAACCGGACTGAATGTAATTGTTCTTTTATTGTTTTCGATTACTTCTTCGATGGCTAATTTTCCTAACCAATAAATAACGTGCAGGAAACGATCCGGAGCATTCTCAGATCCGAAAGCATCGTAAATATCTAAAACCTCTTCAAATGTTCTTCCTAAAATATTGGCAACATGCGAGATTGCTTTTTCTTTTTCAATTAAAGCCAATTTTTTGGTTTGCGTTACTGCTTGCTCCAGTTTCAGCCAATCGCGTGAAACCTCCCCTCCATCATCTAATAAAACTCTGTTTTTAATTTTATGTGATTCGATGAAAATAAAAGTCAAATGCGTCAAAATATCGTAGATGTCTGAACGTCCGCGTGTGATTTCAACATTCATTTGTTCTTCATCGATTCTATAACAATTTCTTCTTCTTTTTGGCGGAACAATGGCCTGAAAATGCGATTTCGAATACCCTTCATCTGAAGTTAAGTTGATAAAACGGCATTGTTCAATTCCTATCGGAAGACGTTCTATAACGTACAAAAGTCCGTTTAGTTCTACTTTTTCTTCGCCTATATTTCCGTAAATTTCCGGACGCAATGCTAGTAATGATTCGCGCAAGCCATCACCCGAAACTCCCATTGGCTTATAAAAACCTCGGTTGAATAAGTGACGCATTGTAATGTACATTCTCTCAATAGCCGCAGATGATTCCTGCGCTCTTGATCTTGATATATGTTTGGTTTCTTTCATGCTTTTTTAATTTAAAAATCTTCAAAATATTGAAGATCATTCTGACTTTCTACAAACGAAAGTAGGAAATATTAATATTATTTTAGTTGAAAACTAGAAATGTGATTTAATTATAACATTTATTTCAGATTAGGATTCACAATTTGAATGACTTCACATTCTGCTGCTATATATCGTCCTTCCATGAAAAACGCTTTTAATCCAATTTTAATGCGTCCTTTATGAAGTTCTATAATTGCTTTATTTAATATCCACATTTTTGCCTTTCCTGAAGTTGGAACTTGTATTGATTTGTCTAAAATTATATTGTCTTCGTGGTCTAAAAATTCTGGCCAAATCATCCATTGTTGTCTGGCTTTTTCATCCCCAGAATACATAAAATCAGAACGATATCCCTGCATGGGGTTTCCCATTGGTCTTCCTCCTTGTTCTGGAGAAAAAAAACGATATTGAACTATAAAGTCACATTCACGATTTTTTATCTTTTCATAAGGGGTATGATTTTCCAATGTCCTTTAGTTATTTCAAATTATCCGCAATCTTTCTATCATTAGATAATCTAGGCGTTTTATTTTGCCCCCCTAATTTTCCCTGTGATTTCATATAGTCCTGAAAACCGTTTTTAGAAACTTTGGTTATCACCACTTTTCGCAAAACACTTCCGGTAATCAAATCATCGTAATAGATGTTTTGTTTTCGCATTGAATTATCAATTGCTTCGGCGAAAGCATCCATATTCTCAGGTTCATTTTCAAATTCAACAAACCATTCATGATACGGTAATCCGCTTGACGGATTTATTTGTGGCGCTACTGTAAATTCGTTGATAACAATTTTGGTTCCTGCAGTGGCTTCTTTCATTGCATTTTCAACTTCATTCGCAATAACATGTTCTCCAAAAGCAGAAATATAATGTTTGATTCGGCCTGAAACTATCACACGATGCGGAAACAAAGAAGTAAACTGCACTGTATCACCAATATTATAGCGCCAAAGTCCTGCATTTGTAGAAATGATTAAAGCATAATTTACGCCAACCTCAACTTCTCCAATAGTATAACTTTTTGCATTTGGTTCGAAAAATTCATCTGCTTTAATAAACTCGTAGAAAATTCCGGAATTCAATAACAGCAGCATTCCTTTTGCTTTTTGAGAATCCTGATAAGCAAAAAATCCTTCAGAAGCCGGGAACAATTCGATACTATCGACTTTTCTGCCAATCATGTTTTCGAACTTCGCGCGATAGGGTTCGTAATTCACACCGCCATAAATAAACAAATTAAAGTTTTTGAATAATTCGCTGATTTTTTTGCCACCGCTTTTCTCCTGCAAACGCTCAAAATACATTTGAACCCAAGACGGAATACCAGAAATAATAGTCATATCCTGTTCGATGGTCTCTTCAACAATAGCATCAATTTTAGTTTCCCAATCTTCAATACAATTGGTTTCCCAGGATGGCATTCGGTTTTTTTGGAGATATTTCGGAACAAAATGTGCTCCAATTCCGGAAAGTCTTCCAAATTTAATTCCGTATTTTTCAACTAAAATTGGACTTCCCTGAAGGAAAATCATTTTTCCGTCTACAAAATCAGCGTTTCCGGTTTCATATATATAATGCAGAATGGCATTTCTAGAAGCTTCAATATGAAACGGCATTGATTCTTTCGTCAGCGGAATATATTTTGCGCCCGAAGTAGTCCCTGAAGTTTTCGCAAAATAAAGCGGTTTTCCTTTCCACAAAATATTCTTTTCGCCCATTCGAACTTTGTCGATATAAGGCTTTAGATCTTCGTAATCGCGAATCGGAACACGTTTCCTGAAATCGTGAACTGTTTTTATTTTATCAAAATGATGATCAGCTCCGAACTGAGTTTCTTTTGCGCTATTTATTAAACCTTTAAAAACTTCTTGTTGTGTTTCTACTGGTTTATTGGCCCAAGCCTGAGTTTTATAATATATTTTGCTGGCAAATAATTTTGCTGCTACAGATTTAATCGACATTTTTTATACTATTATTTCTTGTCACTTTTGTTTTTACCAGGCGTTTTTTCGCCAGACTCCTTCTCTATTTTTGCCACCTCTTCTCTTAATTTCATTTCCTCTTCAGTAGCTTTCATATTTACTTCTGAAGGTTCATCAACTTCTGCTAAAATCGAATCCTTATTGAATTTTGCATAGTCCAGTTCTCCTCTTAAAACTTTTTGAATTCCATGAATATAGGCTTCGTTTTTCTTCAGTGCTGTTTCTAATGAATCTGATTTTATCGCCAATCTTGTTGCGTCTCTTTTTAATTTAGAAGAAGAATATCCCGGAATAAACTCGCGTAAAGGCGTAAAAGCAATTATAAAAGTGGTAATTAAAATTAAGAATATACTTCCTAAAGACAACACAACAAAAACATTCATTAGATTGAGTTTGAGCGAAAACGTTTCTTCAAAAGTATCTTCATTCAAAATTACCAGTCGGTTTTTGGTGAATAATTTTCTTCTGAAATTATGTTTCTTCTTGGTCATTTCGGTTCTTTATATGAGCAAATATAATAATTAATCGCCTTGTTGATGCCGGCTGGATTTGATCGAATCTGCATAATTTACGATTTTATAAAATATTTAACGTTGGTAAGGCTAAATATTTTAATCCAAAAACACTTTTTGTTCGTATATTTCTATATACCTTTGCGGTACAATTAGAAAAACAATTTGCTTCGGCATTAAATATACAATCATGGGAAGATTAGGTCTTACAGAAATCCTTGTAATAGTAGGTATTGTGTTATTACTTTTTGGAGGTAAAAAAATTCCAGAATTAATGAAAGGTTTAGGAAGCGGAATTAAGGAATTTAAAAACGCTGCCAAAGACGACCAGCCTGCTGCTGCCAAAAAAGAAGAGGAAGAAGTAAAATAATAATTACAACTTTTAAAATTTATAGAATCCCAAGTTACAATTGTAGCTTGGGATTTTTTTGTTTTAGAAATTTCTATATAAGAAAAGTTGTATTTAAATATTTCTATATTTGATGAAAATCTTTTTTATGAAAAAACCTTTACTCTTTTTATTTTTATTTTTACAATCCGTTATACTATTTGCACAAAACACAACAGAAATAACACAAACTTTTGGAACTTATCCGGGATTTAATAATGATATTACCGTTGTAAAGCAACAACCTGACGGTAAAATATTAGTAGGTGGTCGATTTACTTGCTATCAAGGAACTATTCAAAACAGATTGATTCGTTTAAATACTGATGGAAGCAAAGACAGTTCATTTGATATTGGGGTTGGATTTGACTATGATGTTGAAAATATACTTTTACAACCCGATGGTAAGATATTAGTATGTGGTTTATATAGTAAATATCAGGGAGATGCTCAACAAGGTGTAATTCGTTTAAATACTGATGGCAGCAGAGACACTTCATTTAAAATAGGAACTGGAGCGGATACAGTATATTGTTTAGCACTACAACCCAATGGTCAAATACTAGTTGGAGGTGGGTTTCAAAGCTTTAATGGCTCTGGTATCAGAAGTGTGGTTCGGTTAAATTCAAATGGGGATATAGATATTTCCTTTAAAACACAAATTAGTGCTTATAGATATGTAGAATCTTTAATAGTACAGCCTGATGGTAAAATACTGGCAGAAGGAAATTTTAGCTATCCTCAAAATGAATTAATTCGTTTAAATGCAGATGGAAGCCATGATACTTCATTTGACATAGGAAGAGATGGTTTTGAAAATAATAATGTTCAATCAATGGCGCTACAATCTGATGGTAAAATAATAGTCGCCGGAACTTTTAGCAGTTATAAAGGAATTACTGAAAATGGTTTAATTCGTTTAAATGCCGATGGAAGCAAAGATATTTCTTTCGACGCTAAAAGCGGCTTTAATAAAATATCCAGTAATAATCCAAGTCACATTCATTATGGGATAAGAAAAATAGCTATACAGTCTGATGAAAAAATATTTATTATGGGAAATTTTAGCAGCTATCAAGGAATTAGTGTAAACGGCTTAATCCGTATTAATAAAGATGGATCTAGGGACAACTCTTTCGACATTGGTACTCAATTTAATAATGACCCAACTAAATCTAAAACCTTAACACTTCAATCTGATGGAAAATTATTAGTGGGATGGGATATTACAAATAATCAAGAAATTACTCAAAAACACTTAACTCGTTTAAACACCAATGGAACTAAGGATTCGTCTTTAAGCATTGGAACTGGATTAAATTTTCCCGTTACTTCGATAGTAAAACAAAACGATGGGAAAATATTATTAGGTGGAAATTTTACGAGCTATAAAGAAGTTTCTCAAAATAATCTGATGCGTCTCAATTCAGATAAAAGTAAAGATAACTCCTTTTCTATTGGATCTGGATTCAATGGTTCTGTTAATTCTATAGCATTACAAAACGATGGTAAAATAATAGTAGGCGGTAAATTTAATAAATACCAAGAAACTGCTCAAAATTGCTTAATTCGTTTAAATACCGATGGAACTAAAGATTCCTCCTTTAATGTGGGTATAGGATTTGACAATACAGTTAATTTTATAACTATACAACCTGACGGTAAAATAATAGTAGGCGGTAATTTTAGAAAATATCAAGGAATTTCTCAGAATTATTTGATTCGTTTAAACACAGACGGAACCAAAGACACTTCTTTTGATATAGGGTCTGGATTTTATAATCGTATGGCTGACGCTGTAGACGTAGTCAAAACAATAGTATTACAATCCGATGGAAAAATACTGGTGGGAGGAAACTTTGAAATGTTCAGAAGTTTGGATCAAGAAAATTTAATTCGTTTAAATGCAGATGGAACCAAAGACACTTCTTTTGATATAGGGTCTGGATTTAGTAGCAATATTTATTCTATAACTTTACAACAAGATGAAAAAATACTAGTAGGAGGTGCCTATTCAAGTTATCAGGGAATAAGTCAAAACAGTTTAATTCGTTTAAATGCAGATGGAAGTAAAGACAATTCCTTTGATATAGGACTTACGTTTCAAGATCACTTCGTTTATTCTATAGTCCTACAAAATGACGGGAAAATAATTGTTGGTAATTATTCTTATAGTTCTCAAGCACTAACTCAAAATAATTTAGTCCGTTTAAATACAGACGGAAGTAAAGACAACGGTTTTGGCACAGGAATTACATTTTTCAATAATAATAATAAAAATGCAGGTATCTATTCAATATTATTACAACCAAATGATGAATTGCTAATTGGTGGTGACTTTACTGCATATCGAGGAAATAATCGGTCAGCCTTTTTAATCGGTGTAGCAGAAAATTATATTGCCTCACCATTAATTGTTACACAATCAAAAGCTAATGCATACTGTTCGGGACTCGTTGAAGGATATGCTTCTGTATCTGTTTCTGGAGGAAAAACGCCATATACTTATCTCTGGTCTAATGGAGCAACAACATCTAAAATTACAGGATTAGTTGCTGGTTATTATTCTTGTAAAATCACAGATGCCGATTTAACAACACTCACAGAGAATTTCAGCATAACTACAATCGCAGATACTGAAAATCCTACAATTATTGCGCCTACTAATATGACTGTAAACACTACTAGCGGTTGTAAGGCAATAGGTGTTATTTTAGGTAATCCTGTTACGGCTGACAATTGTTCAGTGGCTTCAGTTATTAACAATGCCCCTGCTATTTTCCCTTTAGGAAATACAACCGTAACCTGGACGGTAAAAGATGCAAGTAACAATACTGCAACTGCAACTCAAATCGTGACAGTAAAAGATGCAACTTTACCAATTATAATTGCTCCAACTGCAATAACTGTAAGTACAAACACAAACTGTACGGCAACAAATGTTGTATTAGGAACTCCAGTTACTGCTGACAATTGTTCTGTAGCTTCTGTAACAAACGATGCTCCTGTAGCTTTTCCATTAGGAAATACAACAGTAATCTGGACGATAAAAGATGCTAGTAACAATATCGCAACCGCAACTCAAATTGTCACGGTAAAAGGCATTGATGCAACTGTTACAAACAATGTAGGTATACTAACTGTTGTTGAATCCGGAGCACTATACAGATGGCTTGAATGTAATAACGGAACCTTTACTCCAATTCTAAACGAAAATAAAATTTCTTTTACACCTAAAAAAACAGGCAGTTACGCAGTCGAAATTACTAAAAACGGCTGTACAGCAACAAGTACGTGTTATGAAGTTAAAACGCTTGGAACGAAAGATTTCGATTTAGAAAATTCTTTAAAATTATATCCAAATCCAACAACGGATTTCGTAACAATTGAATTAAATACTTTAGATAATGCCAAATTGAAAATATTAGATGTAAATGGTCAATTTATTCTTTTAAAAGAATTAAAAACAACATCAAATACTATAAATATTTCACATTTAGCTTCAGGAGTTTATCTGTTTGAAATTTCAAACGACAATGGAAAAACTATCAAAAAAGTAATTAAAAAATAGTTTTTAAAGAAATACAACCATAAAAAAAGTCCCGAAATTTCGGGACTTTTTTGTATTTATAATACCATCGTTAATTGAATTCTCTTTCTGTCTTCATCAACTTCAGTAACTTTCACATCAACATGCTGATGCAATTTTACAACTTCATTGACATCGCTTACGAATCCCGCTTTTAATTGAGAAATGTGAACCAGTCCACTTTCCTTAATTCCGATATCAACAAAACAACCAAAGTTGGTAATGTTATTCACAATTCCCGGTAAAATCATTCCGGTTCTTAAATCCTTGATCGATTTTACATTTGCATCAAATTCAAAAACCTTGGCAGACTTTCTCGGATCTAGTCCTGGCTTTTCAAGTTCTTTAATGATGTCTTTTAGCGTAAGCAAACCAATTTCAGGTGTAATATAGTTTTCGGCTTTAATAAGCGCTGTTTTCTCTTTGTTTGCAATTAAGTCGTTTACCGAAAGTTTCAAATCTTTTGCCATTTTCTCCACAACCGGATAAGCTTCCGGGTGTACTGCCGAATTATCCAAAGGATTTTTAGCATTCGAAATTCGGATAAAAGCCGCACCTTGCTGATAGGCCTTGTCGCCTAAGCGAGGTACTTTTTTCAACTGTTTTCTATCTTCAAACGGACCATTTTCTGAGCGATACTGAACGATGTTTTCGGCAAGCTTCTCTCCTATTCCACTCACGTAACTTAGTAAATGTTTACTTGCGGTGTTGATATTGATTCCAACCGAGTTTACGCAGCGAATTACCGTATTATCCAATTCTTCTTTTAGTTTCGTTTGATCAACATCGTGCTGATATTGGCCTACGCCGATCGCTTTCGGGTCGATTTTAACCAATTCGGCCAAAGGATCTGAAAGTCGTCTTCCGATTGAAACCGATCCACGAACCGTAACATCATAATTAGGAAATTCTTCACGAGCAATTTTTGATGCCGAATAAACCGAAGCTCCTGCCTCTGAAACAATAAAAACCTGCAACGGTTTGTCGAACGCGATTTTCTTGATGAAGAATTCCGTTTCTCTCGAAGCGGTTCCATTTCCAATAGAAATCGCA
The DNA here is from genome assembly GCF_041946075.1 of Flavobacterium sp. LAR06. Taxonomy (NCBI): domain Bacteria; kingdom Pseudomonadati; phylum Bacteroidota; class Flavobacteriia; order Flavobacteriales; family Flavobacteriaceae; genus Flavobacterium; species Flavobacterium sp. LAR06. The sequence continues at coordinate 453,349 of NZ_JAUTYT010000001.1, forward strand.
TCAATTTGATACGCATTTACCATTGAACGGATTTTCTTGATTGCCATTGCTTCCTCATTTTGAGGTGCATGCGGATAAATGGTTTCGTTGTATAATAAATCCCCTTTTTCATCCAGACAAACTACTTTACAACCACTTCTGAATCCTGGATCGATTGCTAAAATTCGTTTTTCTCCCAACGGCGGAGCCAATAATAACTGTCCTAAGTTGTTGGCAAAAACCTGAATCGAATTCGCATCAGCTTTTGCTTTTGCTTCCTGTAAAGTTTCATTTCCAATCGCAGGATTCAGTAATCTTTTATAACTGTCTTCAATCGCTAACTGCAAATGTGCTGTTGTGCTATTTTGTTTTTTAATAATAATTTCGTCAATAACATCATAAGCTTCATCCAAATCAACATCAACTTTCATCTTCACAAAACCTTCGTTTTCAGCACGAAGCATCGCTAATAAACGGTGTGATGGTGCTTTTGTCAAAGGCTCTTCCCAATCAAAATACTGACTGAATTTTTGTGCTCCTTCTTCTTCAGCTTTCTTTTTTACAACTTTAGTTCCGATAGTTGCTTTTCTTTGAAACAATCTTCTCAACTGTTTACGAACGTAAATATTCTCGTTGATCCATTCGGCGACAATATCGCGTGCGCCTTGCATTGCGGCTTCTTCATTAATTACATTTTCATTGATGTATTGCGTTGAAATAAAATCGACATCAACATTACTTTCCGACATGATAATTTTCGCCAATGGTTCTAAACCAAATTCACGCGCCACATCGGCTTTTGTTTTTTTCTTCTTTTTGTAGGGAAGGTAAAAGTCTTCAATTTCCTGCAAATCAAAACTTTGTTCTATTTTTTGTTTCAAATCTGGTGTAAGCGCCTTTTGCTCCTCTATTGATTTTAGAACGGCTTCTTTACGTTTTACAATCGTTTCGTACTCTTTTTGAAGTTTCGCAATTTGTTCAATTACAACTTCATCCAGGTTTCCGGTTGTATCTTTTCGGTAACGGGAAATAAACGGAATCGTACAATCTTCCTCTAATAATTTTACCGTGTTTTGAATGTTAATCGGTGCAGTCTGTACAGACTTGGCAATGAATTGAATATTAGTCATTTATATTGTTTTAATATATAGATAAAAATTGCGAGATTTCACGAGAATCTCGCAATTTTTACAATTTATAAGATTTTAAAATTTTATTAAACTGTTTTGATTTAATAAAATTGTGCTTTATTTTATTAACTTGTATTTTTTCTAAAAAACCTAAATTTTCAAGGTTATTTAAATCTGTTCTAGCCGTAAAATTTGAAATTCCAAATCTATTTTCTATTTCCTTACTACTTAAAACCCTATCAGAATCTTCATTTAAAATTTTTAAAATTTGTGCCTGGCGCTCATTCACATTTGGTATTTTAATAAATTTTGCTGCTTGAATTACTTCATTTTGTTTTCTACCAATATATTCCTTCAAGGCTGTAAATGCCTTCTCCATTGTTTTTATATGATAAGTTATAAAGTAAGTAAGATCATTTTGATCAATTTCTGAATACAAAAAAGCTTTTTCATACTGTCCCTTTGTATCTTTTATAATAGTAGAAATCGTTAAATATTCTGTCAGCCAGTAACCATTTTTTAGCATATACCAATAAAATAGAGCCCTTGCTGTTCTACCATTTCCATCAGAAAATGGATGTATCCAGCCAATCATAAAATGAATTATAATTCCTTTAATAATTGGATGAATAAACGTCTTTTGTTCTTCATTAAAAAACAAACACAAGTCATTAATTAATTTTTTTATCTCTTCACTAGTTGGTGGTGTATGTACTACTTCACTATTTGAATAGTTTACCACAAAAATATCGTTCTTCTCTCTATATTTGCCCTCATCTTCAATATCTTCTAATGTATTATTAGATATAAGTTTATGAATGTATAAAAGATTCTCTGGTGTTAAATTATTATTTCTATGTTGAACAATATATCTCATTGTGAAATAATTATTCATAATCATCTGTTCTGATTTATTTTTCGGTTTACGTTCTTTTTGAATCATTTCCTTTGCCGCTTTTCTAGTGGTATTTGCACCTTCCATTTGACTACTTGAAATAGCTTCTTCCATTATTGAACTTAGGAGAAATTTATTTTTGTCAGTATCATTTATACCTATATTACTTCCTAAATTTCCTCCGATATGTAAATCAAAATGATGTAAAAGTCTAAGAATATAATCAGTAACATTAAAGTTAAAAGAATATGTTCCAAATAAAATATTTTGCTTGTTTAATGATCGAGATAATTTAACGGCATTCCAATATTGTTCAGGTTCAATAGATTTAGTTTTATATTTAACTTTATCCCAATATAAATATTCATCATTGATTTCTTTCAATTCACCTGACATCGTAAGCTGAGTAAGTAAGCTTATAGTATTATTATCGTATTTAGATATCGGTGGACGTTCTAACATAAAGTTATTTTTATGCTAAAATAATAAATAATGCGAGATTCTCGTAAAATCTCGCATTATTTACTTCTTTTAAATTTATAATATTTATAGCTCTCTTAATAAAAGCTACATTGTATAATCTTTTTTGTAATATAATTCGGCTAAAATAATATCTTTGTTTCTAATTTTAAGCCAATGGAAATTTTATTATTGTATTTTTTATTTATAAACATCTTCGTTTTTATTCTTGCCGCTTATGACAAATATCTAGCCCGAAAAAACAAACGTAGAATTCCTGAAAATACCTTGTTTTTCCTGGAAGCTATCGGAGGAACAATTGGTTTATTACTCGCCATGCTACTCTTTAAACATAAAACGAGTAAAACCTCTTTTATTGTGAAGTTTTCCGCAATTTTTTTGATTCAGATCGTTTTAATCTATCTTATAATAACTGATAAGATTTAAACAATTGGATTGTTAATAACTCCAAAATAGGTTAAATTTTAAATTTAATAATCTGATTTTAAGACTATAAATAAAAAACCGGATGAATTTTTAAAATCCGCCCGGTGTGTTTATTTTTATTGGTGCGAAGCACCCGATTTTTTTGATTTTTTACGAACAGGCGATTTTATTCACTCTGTTTTGGTGTCTTCCACCTTCAAAAGCCGTTGTTAAAAACGTTTCAACAATTTCTACCGCTTGCGGAACCGACGTAAAACGCGCCGGAATACTTACAATGTTTGCATCATTATGTAAACGTGTTAAATACGCAATTTCTTTAGTCCAGCATAAACCCGCTCTTACTTTTGGATGTTTGTTCACTGTCATTGCAATTCCATTTCCGCTTCCGCAGATAACAATTCCAAAGTCAGCTTTTCCTTCAGATACATCATTTGCAACCGGATGGCCATAATCTGGATAATCAACAGAATCTTCAGAATCTGTTCCGTAATTCGTTACTTCATATCCTTTTGCTTTAAGCATGGCAACAATTGCTTTTTTATAATCTGGTCCCGCGTGGTCGTTTCCTATCGAAATTTTCATTGTAAATACTATTTAGTTGTGTTATGCAAATTTAACCAAAGAATTACAAACATGTTTAAAAAGGAAACTAAATTTTATAGCCACGAATTCACGAATTTTTAGATTTATAAAATTCGTGAATTCGTGCCGAAAAAACTGCTTAGTATATGCATTAAACTTTACGACCTTTTTGACACAGATTAACACTTATTTATAGATCCAAACTTTATTAACTTTGCGTAAAAACTTTGTGTTCTTTGTGGAAAAATACACCCCATTTCCAACAAGCTTTATATCAAAAACTTAGCGTTATTAACAATTTAAATATCTCTATAATTAGCTGAAGATCAATTAGAAATAAACATAGATTTTGTTAAAATTTTAGAATGTTAATACCAAAAGCTAATTCGTTGATATTCAGTTAACTTTAAATTAACATTATTTGTTAATAAGTTCAGATAGAAAATTAGAAGTTTTTTTTGGTCGTGTCATAAAAAAACCTAATCCAAAACCCGAATCAAAAAACCTAATAAAGTTTGAGGAATTTTTAGAAAAGTTATCAATATCAAAAATGCCATTTTCAACAAATATCAACATATGAACTTATCTACAAAATGAATTCATTTTTGGTTGTCAACCGTTGTTAATTAAAATACAAAAAGTCTTATAAATTAATCTTTTAGCTAAATATAAGTATGTTGATAACTCTATATAACTAAGCAAAACTTCATTTCAATACATTTAAAAATAAAATTATTGCACATATTAACAAGCTATAATAACAACCATAAATTAATTTAAATTAAATTTTTCTTTTTGTTGTATTTAATATATGTTGACAACTTTGAAAGTTTGAAAAGAAAAAAAAAAATTGAAATTGAAAAAATAGAGCGGTTTAAACGATTTTGAGTGGACTATTGAGATTGTCCAGAATTTGCTGAACTTCTTCGAAATCGTTGGGATGAACTTTGAGTTTGATTCCACCCAATGCAGCCGAATACATTGGAGCCACAGAGAGCGTCATTTCGTTTTCAAAAAAATACGGAATCTCTTCTTGTTCTAATAAGTGTTTCAGAACAACAGTTTCGTGCTGATAATTGAATATGGCGATGGTTTTAAAGCTTTCCATACAAGGTCTTTTAATAAAGATACGAAAGTTATTTTTTTAATAATTTATTTGTTAAAATCTATAATCTGATATCTTATTTGTAATTTTAACTTTTTAAGAAAAGATATATGAGTAAGAAAATTAGAAAGCCGATAAAAAATGAGAAAGATTTCTCTAGTAAGATAGTAAAAATTTTATCGCAAAGCCCAAATAAAGCATTCAACTACAAACAAATAGGAGCAAAGTTAGAACTTGACGATACAAAAAGCAGAAACCAGATTATAAAAGATTTAAAAATTCTGGCTGCTTCAAAGAAAATTATAGAAACCGAACCTGGTAAATATTTAGTAAAAGCCGAAAGTCAGGATTATTACGAAGGAACAATTGATATGACGAGCAGAAAAACGGCCTATTTTATTTGTCCGGATTTTAGTGAAGACGTTTTTATTCCGACTAATAATTTGAATTGTGCATTAGACAAAGACAAAGTAAAAGTTTATGTTTATAATAGAAGAAAAGGGAAAAGACCGGAAGGGGAAGTAATTGAAGTAATTGAAAGAAATAAAACAGAGTTTGTTGGTGTAATAGATATTCAGGCAAATTTTGCTTTTGTATCGACAGCAAATCCTAAAATGTATACGGATATTTTTATTCCGAAAGATAAAATTGGAGAAGCAGAAAATGGAGATGTTGTACTAGTTACGATTGAAGATTGGCCTAAAAGAGCTGATAGTCCGTTTGGATCTGTGATTAAAGTTTTAGGGAAACCTGGAGAACACAATACAGAGATTCATGCCATTTTAGCCGAATATGGTTTACCGGCAGATTTTCCGGTAGAAGTAGAGGTATATGCACAAAAGATTGATACTTCAATTCAGGAATCTGAAATTGCAAAACGTCGTGATATGCGTGATACACTGACATTTACGATCGATCCAAAAGATGCAAAAGATTTTGATGATGCCTTGTCTTTCAAAAAGTTAGAAAACGGAAATTACGAAATAGGTATTCATATTGCTGATGTTTCGTATTATTTGGAAGAAGGAACAATCTTAGATGATGAAGCGTATCAAAGAGCAACTTCGGTTTATTTGGTTGATAGAGTAGTGCCAATGCTTCCTGAAGTTTTATCTAATTTTGCCTGTTCATTGCGTCCTAATGAAGAGAAATATACGTTCTCTGCTGTTTTTGAAGTTTCTCCAACATCGCAGGTTATTAACCAATGGTTTGGTAGAACAGTAATTTATTCAGATCAGCGATTTGCTTATGAAGAAGCGCAATATATCATTGAAACAAAAGACAATACAATTCCGGTTGATATTTCAATTACCGGAGAATCTTATGTGGTTTCAGATGAAATTGTGGAAGCAACTTTAAAATTGGATGAATTAGCTAAAATTTTGAGAAAGAAAAGAATGGCTAATGGTGCTATTTCTTTTGATAAAGTTGAAGTAAAATTCAATTTAGATGCAGAAGGAGAACCAGAAGGAGTATACTTTAAAGTTTCAAAAGATGCCAATCATCTGATTGAAGAATTCATGCTTTTGGCCAATAGAAAAGTGGCAGAATATATTGGTAAACAAAAGAAAACATTTGTTTACAGGATTCACGATGAACCAAATGAAGATAAATTAATTGCGATGCAAACCGTAATTGCTAAATTTGGTTATAAAATTGATTTCAGAAACAAAGGCGATATTTCAAAATCATTGAACGCTTTGATGGAAGAAGTTAATGGTAAAAAAGAGCAAAACTTAATTGATACTCTTGCGATTAGAAGTATGAGTAAAGCCAAATATTCAACAGAAAATATTGGCCATTATGGTTTAGCTTTTGATTATTACAGCCATTTTACTTCACCAATTCGTCGTTATCCTGATGTTATGGTACATCGTTTGCTGCAATTTTATTTAGATGGAGGAGCTTCTGTAAACGAAGAAATTTACGAAACAAAGTGTTTACATTGTTCCAATATGGAAAGTTTAGCAACCAATGCTGAACGCGACAGTATCAAATACATGCAGGTTAAATACATGCAGGATCACCAGGATGAAGAATTTTTGGGAGTTATTTCAGGAGTTACAGAATGGGGAATTTATGTTGAAATTGTTTCGAACAAATGTGAAGGAATGGTTAGAATCAGAGAAATAAAAGACGATTATTATACTTTCGATGAAAAGCAATATGCCTTGGTTGGAGCTACTTCAAACAGCATATTGCAATTAGGAGATGAAATTTATGTTAAAGTAAAAAATGCCGATTTAGTTAAAAAACAACTGGATTTTCATTTTTTAAGAAGAGCAGAATAGTTGTTAAATTAAAATAGAGAGATATGAAAAAGTTATTAATTGGTGTGGCAATTTTATTTGTACAAATGTCATTTGCACAGGTAACGAAAGAAGTAGGAGATTTTGATGAAGTAAAAGTTTTTGATAAACTTCATGTTAAATTAGTAGCGTCTTCTGACAATAAAGTAGTTATTAAAGGAGCTCGTGAATCAGAAGTAGAGGTTATCAACAAAAAAGGGATCTTGAAAATAAGAATGACTATGTCTAAATTATTATCGGGAGATGATTTAGATATTACCTTGTACTACAAACACATAGAACTTATTGATGTTAATGAGGGAGCTCTTGTTACAAGTACAGAAGCTATAAAAGCAACTTCATTTAAAGTAAGTGCTCAGGAAGGTGGTAAAATTAATGTAGATTTGGATGTTGATAAACTAAAAGTAAGTTCAGTTTCAGGAGGAGAAATTACTTTAACAGGTAAAGCTTCTAACCAGGATGCAAGTCTGGGAGCTGGTGGTTTTTTATTAGCCAGTAAATTAGTTACCTCTCAAACTACAGTAAGCGTTTCTGCGGGAGGAAAAGCAGATGTGAATGCTACTACGCTTGTTGATGCAAAAGTGAGCGCAGGAGGCTCTATTTACATTTACGGAAAACCTAGACAAATTAATCAAAAAACGGTTTTTGGAGGTAAAATCGAAGAAGTGAAATAATAATTCTATTTGAATGATAAATGATATTTTGGCTGGACTGCCATGGGGACTTTTTTTAAGTTTTATGGTAGGTCCAGTATTTTTTATATTACTAGAAACCAGTATTACAAAAGGATTCAGAGCAGCAATAGTCTTTGATTTTGGTGTAGTATTAGGTGATATTTTTTTTATAGCCATTGCGTATTTAGGAAGTTACAGACTAATTCAGAGTTTAAAAGATAAACCGGCACTCTTTATTTTTGGCGGAATTATTATGCTGGCTTACGGTTTAATTTCTTTCGTAAGATTAAAGAAAGAAGAAAAAATAAACGATGAAGAAATTGATCGTGATATTATCAAAAGAAACTATGGAAGCTTGTTTGTTAAAGGTTTTTTACTGAACGTTATCAACATTGGAGTATTGGGATTTTGGCTGGCAGTTATCATTTCTGTCGGACCAAAATTAGAGATGCAAAATTCCAGAATGATTACTTTTTTTACATCAGTTATTATAACTTATTTATTGGTTGATTGTCTTAAAATAGTATTAGCCAAACAATTAAAATCTAAAATGACACCCAATAATATTCTTAAAATAAAGAAAATTATAAGTATTGTTTTAATGGTTTTTGGATTTGCTTTAATGATCCAGGGCTGGTTTCCAAAAGAAAAAGAAATGGTTAGAAATGCTTTTGAGAAGATTGAGAAGTAGTTGTTAACAACTGAAAGATATAAATTAAAGCCTCTGAATTTCAGAGGTTTTTTTGTATTTAAAATTACATTTTAACATCTAGTTTGTCATTTCGACGAAGGAGAAATCACATTCAGAGAGCAACGAACCGGAATTCCGTTATGTCATTTCGACGAAGGAGAAATGACAAGATTGCGAAAAAATGAAAAAAAAAAGAGATACATTTCTGTATCTCTTCTTGAGGCATCGTCCGGATTCGAACCGGAGTAGGAGCTTTTGCAGAGCCCAGCCTAGCCGCTCGGCCACGACGCCATTGCTTGAACGGATGGCAAAAGTAACTAAAATCTTTAAAATTCAAAACTTTAAAAGTAACTATTTTAAAAAATTAGCTTTTTGCGGGAAAGAATTACTTTCTAATTTCCGTCATTTTTATAGTAACTGATTCAACATCACCACCAATAGGAGGATTTATTTTAGAAACCCAAACTGTTGTTTTTTCTATCATTTCTATCTCAGCAAGTACACGAATATTGATTCTTTTGGCCACATGTTCTAATAAATGCGAACGAATTGCCATTTCTTCGGTAACAATTTTGTTCAAATGTACATAATCAACAGTGTCAAGAAGATGATCTGTTTGTGCCGATTTCTGTAAATTGGTTTTAATTTTTAGATCAACAGTATAGTCTGATCCAATTTTTCCTTCTTCGATTAAACACCCATGGTAGGAAAAAGTGCGGATGTTTTTTAGTTTTATAACTCCCATTTTCTTATTGTTTAAAGTCTAAAGTTTCACGTTTAACGCCACTTAAGTAACTTTAAAACTGAAACCTGAAACCTTTTTTTTATCTTTGCTAAAATTACTATAAAATAATGGCATCAGAAGAGAAATCACTCAATTTTATTGAACAAATCATAGAGGAAGATTTAAAATCAGGTCTTTCGCAAACTAAACTTCATTTTCGTTTTCCACCAGAACCAAACGGTTATTTGCATATCGGACACGCGAGTTCTATTGCATTAAATTTTGGTTTAGGAATTGATTATCAGTCTCCTGTAAATTTACGTTTTGACGATACAAATCCAGAAAAAGAAGAGCAGGAATTTGTTGACGCTATTAAAAAAGATGTCGAATGGCTGGGTTATACCTGGGCAGAAGAACGTTATGCTTCAGATTATTTTCAACAATTATACGATTGGGCCGTTTTATTAATTAAGAAAGATAAAGCCTATGTGGATAGTCAGTCTTCTGAAGATATGGCAATTCAAAAAGGAACTCCGTCTACTGTTGGTACAGATAGTCCGTACAGAAACCGTTCTGTAGAAGAAAATTTAGATTTATTCGAAAGAATGAAAAACGGTGAATTTGAAGCTGGAACTCATATTCTTCGTGCAAAAATAGACATGAAATCTACCAATATGCTGATGCGTGATCCTATCATGTACAGAATTTTACACAGACATCATCATAGAACCGGTGACGATTGGAAAATCTATCCAATGTACGATTGGGCACACGGACAAAGTGATTATTTAGAAGAAATCTCACACTCCTTTTGCACACTTGAATTCCTGCCTCACCGTGAATTATACGATTGGTTTTTAGACCAGATTATTGATGAAAATCAGATTCGTCCAAAGCAAAGAGAATTTGCAAGACGTAACTTATCACATACTGTTGTTAGTAAAAGAAAATTACAGCAACTAGTTAAAGAAAAGCATGTTAACGGTTGGGATGATCCTAGAATGTCAACCATTTCTGGATTAAGAAGACGTGGTTATACTGCTGCTTCATTGCGTAATTTTGCGAATACAATTGGTATTGCAAAACGTGATAATTTAATAAATGTATCGGTTTTAGAATTCTGTATTCGCGAAGATCTGAACAAAATTGCACCTCGTGTAATGGCTGTTTTAGATCCTGTAAAATTGGTAATTACAAATTATCCTGAAGGAAAAGAGGAGTGGTTAGAAGCAGAGAATAATCAGGAAGATGAGAATGCAGGTTTCAGAAAAGTACCTTTTTCCCGTGAATTATACATTGAAAGAGAAGACTTTTTAGAAGAAGCTCCAGCGAAGTTTTTCCGTTTGACTTTAGGAAAAGAAGTACGTCTTAAAAATGCGTATATCATTAAAGGAGAAAGTGTTGTAAAAGATGCAGCAGGAAATATTTCAGAAATTCACGTTACTTATGATACCGATTCTTTGAGCGGAAGTGGGACAGAAGCAAGCCAAAGAAAAGTGTCTGGAACGTTGCATTGGGTTTCTATTCAGCATGCTGTTGAAGCAGAAGTTCGTATGTACGATCGTTTGTTTACAGATGAAGCTCCTGACAGTTATAAAGAGAAAAATTTTCTGGATTTTGTGAATCCAAATTCATTAGAAATAATCAAAGGATTTGTTGAACCAAGTTTAGCAACAGCTCAAAATGAAGATAAATTTCAATTTCAACGTTTAGGGTATTTTACTGTTGATAAAGATTCAACTCCTTCAAAATTAGTATTTAACAAAACTGTTGGATTGAAAGATGCCTGGGAAGAAAAAGGTAAAAAAGAAGAAAATAGCATCAATAATTCTTTAAAAGATATTAATAAATATTTTAAAGTTGAAACTAAACCAGAACGTATTGCAATTGAAAGTGCAATAGGAGAGAGTATTAAAAATGTTTCTACCTTTTCATTGTTGCAAAATTCATTAAAGAAAAATATCAATAATAATAAAGCTTCATTATTGTTTGCTCAGTTTATTTTGAAATATTCTCATTTGAAATCTGCTGATTTTGAAGAAGAAGATATCAAAAAATTATATACAATGTCATTAAGAAGTGAATCAACTTATGTTCGATCAAAAGCACTTTTAAATTTAAGAGATTTAGAAAATGAAAGTTTCAAAACTCAGTTTGAAGATGAAATTTTAAAATTATATTCAAATCCTCCAAAAAATGCTTCAGAGAGAGAAATTGAAATTCTTTCTGAAATGGTAAAGAAATAATATCATTAAAATCTATTTAAAAGCGCTTTTTATAAGCGCTTTTTTTATTATTTGTATTTTCTATTAAAATTAAATTTTAATAAATATTTTATATTAAAAGTGATGCGCATAAATTGATTTTAAACGATTTTTTTACTTCTTCCGATATAGAATTCATCTTTCAAAAAATAATTACAATAAGCGTCTTATTTTAGTTTTAGGTCTTATTTTAGTCCTCTTTAGAGCTTATTAACAACAGAATGTTTATAAAGTTGCTATTTTCAATCTTCTTTTAAAAAAGCTGTGAATTTTGCCAAAATTAAGAAGTAAATTTTATTATATCAATTTTAACGATCAATACTTAAAATTTACAAGATTATATTTATTATATATAAAAACTATTAAATTAAATTTTTTAATAGATAATTTAAACTAAAAGTGACCTTCATAATTTAATTTTAAGGCCTTTTTTTACTTCTTTCATCTCGTAACTCATCTTTTGAATAATTGTTGATTTTTAAGCTTTATTTAAGTTTTAGACATCATTTTTGTGAGTTTAACGGGTTATTAACATACAATTGTTTATAAAGTTGCTATTTTTATCCAAAGGTCAAATCTGAAATTTTTTAATTTTAAAAATGGCACTTTAGGAATCAAATCTGAGTTTATCTAAAAATTCAAAAATTACGTTTTTGTTTTTAGATTTTATTCTAAGTATGTATTCCAAAAATTGGTTTTATGGTCAATTCTAATTGTGTTGATGTTTTTGATAATACTTCAGTAAAAGTATTTTTCAAATCATTTCATAATTTTCAAATTTCATGAAATTGGTTTTGTGATTTATAAATTTTGATTTTCATTTTTGATCAAAGAAATTTTTTAATCCTTAAATTTAATTATCATGAAAAATGTATTTTTTACTCTGGCTATTTTATTTGCAAACATTGCAATTTCTCAAACACATCAAATTTCAAAACACAATGGAGAGGAATTGGATGTTAATTTTATCAAACATGAAAATGATTTAATTCATTATTCGTTTAACGGAAGCTCGGAAGAACATAAAATTACCAAGTACGCTGTTTCAAAAATTACCAATAAACAAACAAATCAGACTAAAAAAATATCTGATAGAGTAGTAGTAGATTCAAAATCAGATTACAAAATGGTAACTGTTTTACCTCAGGAAAAGACAATAGGTTTAAAACAAGCGGCTAATTTTTCAGGAATATTGACGAAGACAAAAGGCGAACCGCCAATTGCAAATCAAAACCAAACTGCTTTGAGGATCAAAACGCAGTCAGCTTCAAAAGGTTATCCATTTGTTAGCATAGTTGAAAATGACGGAAAATACGAAGCAGTTGCATACATGTATTAATTGTATTGTTAAATTATAGTAAATATCATTTAATCAATATTTTATATTTCAAAAAAGCAGTACCTTTATTAATCATTTAAATTTTAACATTATGTCAAAGAACTTAAATACTATTGCGGCAATATTAGCTGGCGCCGCTGCAGGTGCAGCAATTGGAATTTTATTTGCTCCGGATAAAGGATCAAATACCCGAGCGAAATTAAAAGAAGGTATAGATGATGCAGCACATAATTTGAAAGATTCATTATCAGCAAGTTCTGAAGTTCTTCGTGAAAAATTCACTGGTGCTACTAAAGGCCTTGATGGTACTTTTGATGAATTGCTTTCGAATGTAAGTCATAAAACAGAAGAGGTAATTACGTTTTTAGAATCTAAACTAGCTGATTTAAAAGCACAGAACGCTAAACTTCAAAAATAATAAATACAAGAAGCACAAATTTTGATTACTTTTAAAAGTAATTTTTTGTGCTTCTTTTTTTAATTTAAACTACAATTATGGCTTTTGAGGAGTTAAAAGAAAATACTGAAAACATTCAGGATCAGGCTAAAGTTTATTTAGACAGTCATTTAGCGTATTACAAACTTTGGGGATTTAAGGTTGCGATGAAATCGACCACTTTAATTTTCAAGTTTACTCTGATTTTATTGTGTTTTAGTATGGTTTTACTTTTTGGATCTTTTGCGGCAGCTTACGCTTTTGGAGCATTATTCGAAAGTACGGCACTTGGATTTTTAGCGGTAGGAGGGATCTATCTTTTGTTTACCATTTTACTTTTCTTTATTAAAGATAAGTTTGTGGAAGGTCCAATTTTAGAAAAATTCTCAGAAATCTTTTTTAACGACTAATTTATGGAACCAAAAAAATACGCATCATACGCTGAAATCGAAAGAGATTTGGAGATTCTGAAATTAGAAAAGGAGATTAATTATCAAAAATTGGTCTTAAGTTTTCAGAGGACTAAGGAAGGAATTACACCGCAGAAAATTGTTAATGGATTCTTTTCTTCTTATAAAGATTATTTTTCGAACAACTATCCTAAGATTTTGCAATCCATTTTACCACATATTATCAGTTGGTTATTCAATAAAAAAAGAGGCAATTAAGCCTCTTTTTTATTTGTATTATTCTTTTATTTCGGGTTGAATATCATCTTCATAACCAGATTGAAGTGGTTCAATCTTTTTAGGTTTTTCAATCTTTTTATTGTTTTTCTTCATCATTTCTCCAACCTGATTCGATGCTGAGAACGATGCAACCATATTATTCAGCATATCACTTCCGGCTTGTGGAGAATTCGGTAACAAAATTAAATTTGAATTGGCGTCTGCACCAATTGCCTGTAATGTATCGTAATGCTGTGTAACTACAATTAATGCAGAAGCTTCTTGAGAATTGATTCCCACACTGTTCAAAACTTCAACACTTTCTACTAAACCTCTTGCAATTTCACGACGCTGATCTGCAATACCTTGTCCTTGTAAACGTTTACTTTCAGCTTCAGCTTTTGCTTTGGCAACGATTCTGATTCTTGAACTTTCAGCTTCAAATTCGGCAGCCGTTTTTTCTCTGTCTGCGGCGTTGATTCTGTTCATCGCATTTTTAACCTGGATATCCGGGTCAATATCAGTAACTAAAGTATTGATAATATCATAACCGTAGGTAGTCATGGCTTCATTCAACTCTCTTTTTACAGCAATGGCGATATCATCTTTTCTTTCAAAAACGTCATCCAATTTTAGTTTTGGAACTTCGGCACGAACGACATCAAATACATAGGCCGTAATCTGATCGTGTGGATATTCCAGTTTATAAAAAGCATCGTATACTTTTTCCTGAATCACTTTAAACTGAACCGAAACTTTCATTTTGATAAAAACGTTGTCTTTGGTTTTCGTCTCGATGATAACATCTAACTGTTGAATTTTAAGATTTACACGTCCGGCAATTCTGTCGACAATCGGGATTTTAAGTTGTAAACCTGAATTTCTTACGCTTAAAAATTTACCAAATCTTTCGATTACAACAGACGATTGCTGTTTCACGGTAAAAAAAGAAGACATGAAAATAAAGAATCCGAAGACTAAAAGGATAATTAATGCTGTGTTCATGGTGATATAGTTTAGTATTTATTAATCGTTTAAAATTACGAATAATATAATAACATTTATTATCTATATATTTTCTTTAGAAGATTTTATTTGTTAAAATTTATTCTATTTTTGGATCAAATTAAACCAAAAACAAAATTTATGAAAAAAATTCTATTTTACATTCTAGTATTAACTTCTTTCGTTTCGAAAGCTCAGATAAACGTTACTTTCTACGGAGATCCAGATGAACTAAAACAATTAAAAACACGACCATTAATTGTTGAAACTTTAGAAGAAGATCCAGATGTTTTGAAGAAATTAAGCAAACCTAAAAAGGCTGAAGAATTAGCTGATTACAAAAAATTCATTGTTGACTTTAATGCAGATTTTAAAATTTATGCTCAGAAATACTGGACGTTTACTGATAAAATGGAATTTAAAACCAGCACTGAAATTGAAGCTTTGCAAAAAGCCAAAAGTAAGGAATATGCTGTTTTAAGATTAATTCAGTTAAATGATAAAGGTTATTGGGGAATTAAAACTAATCAAAGTATTCCTGCTGTTGCATTTACAAGAATAGAAAGTAATGTTGGTAAAGCTGATTCTAAAATTTATTTACCATCAAGAAATTTAAATAATGATAAGTCTTTATCTGAGGCAGATTACAAATACTCATTATTAATTCTTCAAGCGAACGTAAATTGGATTATTGCTAATGATAAAGTTTTAAATTTTGACAAGTATGCTGAAAGGATGGCAAAGGAAAATGTTTCTAAATTAAAAGGGAAAACATTATTAGTTGAGGATAATATGTTAGCGAAGGGTAGAACTAAAGAAGCTGCAATAAAAAATTATGGTGGAGATTTAAAATTTGTTTCGGAATCTGAATTGAGTGATGCATTAATTAATAAAGCAAAAAATACTGCGGTTGTTTATACAGCGCCTTATGGAATTGTTAAGTCGAATGTGTCAATCGTTTCACAATCAACAATAATATATTTTAAAATTATTGTTGATTGTGAAACGAATGAAATTCTTTGGTTGTATATGCCAGGTGCTATGAATTGGGGAGCAAATATGTCAAACCAATTAACAGAAGGCGAATTTAAAGTAATGGCCGATTTAAAAATAATCTAAAAAAAGCTCCCAATTTGGGAGCTTTTTTGTTTTTATAAAGTTGCTATTGCTTTCTGAATTCTAGAAATAGTTTCTTCTTTTCCAATGATTTCAACAATGTCAAACAGGTGAGGACCTTTCAAGGCTCCAACCAAACTCAAACGGAAAGGTTGCATTACTTTACCCATTCCAATTTCATTTTTCGTTAACCAGTCTTTTACGATTGCTTCAATATTTGCTGAATCAAATCCATCAATATATTCAAGAGTCGAAATCAATTCCTGCATTAGAGCTGGTGTCTCTTCCTTCCAGTTTTTACTTGCTTTTTCATCATACGATGTAGGAGCCTGGAAAAAGAAATCAGTTAAATCCCAAAATTCAGATACGAAATGTGCTCTTTCTTTAATCAGGGAGACGATTCTCGTAACATCATATTTAGAGACATCAACACCTTTTTCTACCAAAATAGGAGTGAAGTCTTTCGCTAAATCAGCATCATTTTGTTTGATTAAATATTGATGATTGAACCATTTGTTTTTCTCCGGATCAAATTTTGCTCCCGATTTGTGAACTCTGTTTAAATCAAAAGATTCCACTAATTCTTCTAAAGAAAATAATTCTTTATCCGTTCCGTCATTCCAGCCTAGCAAAGCAAGGAAGTTGATAACGGCTTCCGGGAAAAATCCTTTTTCTCTGTAACCAGATGAAACACCTTCTTCTGTTTTCCATTCTAATGGAAACACAGGAAAACCTAATTTGTCACCATCTCTTTTTGATAATTTTCCGTTTCCAACCGGTTTTAGAATCAAAGGTAAATGTGCAAATTCCGGAGCATCCCAACCAAAAGCTCTGTACAATAAAACGTGAAGTGGCATCGATGGCAACCATTCTTCTCCACGAATTACGTGTGAAGTTTCCATCAAATGATCATCTACAATATTAGCCAAGTGATAAGTTGGCATACCATCACTTTTGAATAATACTTTATCGTCAAGTAAACTGGTTTCAAATTTTACATCACCACGAATGATATCTTTTAAATGTAAAGTTTCATTAACCGGAGTTTTAAAACGAATCACATAATGTTCTCCATTCGCAATTCTTTTAGCAACTTCTTCTGCAGAAATTACCAAAGAGGTATCTAACTTTTCACGAATAGTATGATTGTAAATAAATGTTTTTCCCTCAGCTTCTTGCTCTTTTCTTAAAGCATCTAAAGCTTCCGGAGTATCAAAAGCATAATACGCCCAATCCGAATTGATCAATTGATCAGCATATTGTTGGTACAATTCTTTACGATCACTTTGTCTGTACGGACCAAATTTTTCATTTTTACCAACGGTTTCTTCAGGAGCAATTCCCAACCATTCTAATGCTTCCATAATATAAGCTTCGGCACCAGGAACAAAACGAGTCTGATCTGTATCTTCAATTCTTAAATAGAAAACACCATTGTTTTTTTTGGCAAATAAATAATTAAATAGGGCAGTACGAACTCCGCCAATATGTAATGGTCCAGTCGGACTTGGTGCAAAACGCACGCGAACTTGCTTTGACATTTGTTTAAATTTTGATGCAAAGATACAATATTAGTCAAAAGTCATAAGTCGAAAGTCTGAAAGGTTTTTGGTTACGTAGAGAACTTTTGACTTTCGACTTTTGACTTTCAGACTTATCGTTATAATTACTACTTTTATAGGTTATAATCAAAAGAGATTTTATTTTGAAAACGACATCTGCTATATATCAAAAGTTAGAAGCTTTTATAAAGAAATATTATACTAATGAATTAATAAAAGGAGGGCTTCTTTTTATCGGATTCGGATTATTGTATTTTCTGTTTACGCTTTTTATTGAGTATTTTCTTTGGTTAAAACCTTTGGGAAGAACGGTTTTATTTTGGATGTTTATTGGAGTAGAAGTTTTCCTTTTGTTCCGATTTATCTTGTTTCCTATTTTTAAGTTGTTCAAACTTCAAAAGGGAATTGATTATAATCAGGCTTCCAAAATTATTGGTAACCATTTTACAGAAGTGAGTGATAAGCTTACGAACTTTTTGCAATTATCATCTTATGAAAATTCAGCTGAAAGTTCAGAATTAATGTTGGCTTCAATTGAACAAAAAGCGAATTCATTGCAACCAATTCCGTTTGGAAATGCAATAAATTTTAAAGCTAACAAGAAATATTTGCCATTGGCTTTGATTCCAATTTTACTTTTTGCAGTGTTTTATATTTCTGGAAACAGTACTATTATTTCACAAAGCTTTAATAGAGTAGTACATTTCAATGCTACATTTTTACCACCAGCTCCTTTCAAGTTTGTGGTTTTAAATTCAAATTTACAAACAGAACAAAACAAAGATTTCGTTATCAAAATGGAATCGGTTGGGAAAGTTGTTCCGGAGAATGTGATGATTCATATTGGAGATGAAAGTTATTTTATGGAATCATCTCAACCAGGAAAGTTCGAATTCAAGATTGAAAAACCAGTAGATAATGTTCAATTTTCTTTTGAAGGAAATTCGGTTTCATCAGATGAATATGAATTAAAAGTTATTACAGTTCCATCAATTGCCAACTTCGAAATGGTGTTGAATTTTCCATCTTACTTAAAAAAGAAATCAGAAACTATCCAAGGAACAGGAAATGCAATTGTACCAGAAGGAACTTTGGTAACCTGGAAAATGAATACACAATCAACTCAGGAGATTGTTTGGAAGGATGAAAATGCGATTTTTAAGTTTAATAAAGCCGAAAACGAGTTTAAATTGGCTAGAAACATCAGTCAAAATACAGAATATCAAATTCTTACTTCAAATAATAAGGTAAAAAACTACGAAAAATTGGATTACCAGCTGTCTGTTATCAAAGATCAGCATCCAACAATCACAGTTTCACCTGCACCGGACAGTTTAAAATTGGATAAGAATTATGTCTTGGGGAGACTGGGAGATGATTATGGATTATCAAAATTACAGATTGTATACTACGAACGTAACAAACCAAACACTGCAAAGCGTGGAACCATTCCTGTAAAGCAAGCCGTATTTGATCAGTTCGTTTTTAACTTTCCAAGTAATCTTGCTGTAGAAGAAGGAGTATCGTATGAATACTATTTTGAGGTTTTCGATAATGATGCGCCACATCATTTTAAGAGTACAAAGTCTTCTGTTTTTTCAGACAGAGTTTCTACTACAGATGAAGTTCAGGATATGGAATTGCAGCAGCAAAATCAGAACATCAATAGTCTTGAAAAATCTTTAAAGAATCAGAACAAGCAATTTTCTGAAATGGATAAGATTCAAAATACCGGAAAAGAAAAAGATAATTTAGAGTTTAAAGATCAGCAAAAAATCAATGATTTTATTAAACGTCAAAAACAACAAGACGAATTGATGAAACAGTTTGCTGAGAAAATGAATCAGAATTTAGATAAATTCAAAGACGAAAAGAAAGACAAAACGGCTGAAGATTTGCAAAAGCGTTTAGATAATGCAGAGAAAGATTTGGAGAAAAACCAAAAACTTTTAGATGAATTAAAGAACTTGAATGATAAATTGAATAGTGAAGATTTGTTTGATAAGATGGAAAAATTCAAACAGATCAGCAAGAACCAATCTCGCAACTTAGAACAATTGGTGGAGTTGACAAAACGTTTTTATGTTGAGAAGAAAGCAGATCAGGTTGCTGAAAAATTAAATAAGTTAGCAGACCAACAAGAGAAACTTTCTAATAAGGAAAGTGAAAACACCAAAGACAAACAAGATGAAATCAATAAATCCTTTGACAAAATTCAGGAAGATTTAAAGGATTTAAAAGAAGAAAATAAAACATTAAAAGCACCTTTGGATATTCCTTCTGATGCTTCAAAAGAAAAAGATGTTGATTCTGATTTACAAAAAGCTTCTGAAGAATTAGGTAAAAAGAATACTTCTTCTGCTAAGCCAAAACAAAAAAGTGCTGCTCAAAAAATGAAGAGCATGGCACAACAAATGGAGTCGAGTATCGAGGGTGGCGATCAGGAACAATTAGAAGAAGATGTTGCAATGCTTCGTCAGGTTCTTGATAATCTTTTAGCGTATTCTTTATCTCAGGAAGATGTGATGAAACAATTTAAATCGATGAAATTAGGTTCTTCGGCTTATACTAAAAATATTAAAGTGCAACAGAATTTAAAACAACAGTTCAAACATGTTGATGATAGTTTGTTTGCTTTGTCTTTGAGAAATCCAAAAGTAGCTGAAGATGTAACGAAGGAAATTGGCAACGTACAATATAATGTTGATAAAGCTATCGAATCTTTGACAGACGTTCAGGTTCCAAAAGGAGTTTCGCATCAACAATATGCTGTTTCATCTGCAAATAAATTAGCTGATTTTTTAAGTGATTTATTAAATAACATGCAGATGTCTATGGCGAAACCAGGATCAGGAAAACCAAAACCGGGAGAAGGACAAGGAATGCAACTGCCAGATATTATTCAAAAACAAAAAGGATTAGGTGATAAAATGAAAGAAGGTATGAAGCAAGGAAATAAACCTGGAGAAGGACAGGATAGTAAAAGTGGTGAAGGCAAACAGCAGGGTAAAGAAGGACAAGGTAAAGACGGGCAAGGAAATAAAAATGGAGGAAAAGGAAAGGAAAATAAAGAAGGTAATGATGGAGAAGGAGATGCAGAAGCAATTATGGAAATATATAAGGAACAGGTAAAACTTCGTGAAGCTTTGCAAAAGGAATTAGCGAAACAAGGTTTGGATTCTCAAGGTAAATCTGTGATTGATCAAATGAAGCAATCTGAAAAGCAACTTTTGAATAAAGGTTTTAAGAATGAAAACCTTCAAAGGATTTTAAATATTCAACAAGAATTATTAAAACTGAACAATGCAGTTCAGCAACAAGGTCAGGATACGAAGCGTCAATCTGAAACAAACAAAGCTGAATTTTCTAATCGTTCGAATGCTTTACCAAGTTCACTTTTGGAATATTTAAACAGTGTAGAGATTTTAAACAGACAATCACTACCTTTGCGCTCGAATTTTAATCAAAAGGTTCAAGAATATTTTAATACAAAATGATCAATTTTAATTACGAAACCGAATTCACTTTAGATAACGAACAAGCCTTTTCTGATTGGTTAAGTGCTGTAATCGTTTCTGAAAATAAAAACGAAGGAGAGATAAATTATATTTTTTGTGACGATGAATATCTTCACAAGATAAATGTAGAATATCTAGATCACGATACACTAACCGATATTATCAGTTTTGACTACACAGTTGGTAACGAATTAAACGGAGATATATTTGTTTCTGTAGAAAGAGTAGAAGATAACGCAAAGGATTTTAATGTTTCTTTTGAAGAGGAATTGAAACGCGTTTTGGCTCACGGTATATTACATTACTGTGGTTATAAAGATAAATCAGATAAAGATGCTGAACTAATGCGTTCAAAAGAAGATGAAAAAATAGCAATGTTTCACGTGGAACAGTAGGAGGTTTGTTTCAGGTTTATTTGGTTTCAAGTTTCAAGTTGTTAAAAAGAGTTAGCTGTTCCACGTGAAACATGTTTGATTTTGATAATAAAAGAATCTGAACGTTCCACGTGAAACATGTTTAATTTTGAAAACGAAAATTTCAACGTTTCACGTGGAACATTTAAAAATGAAGTTTTGATTTGAAGTTTTGATTTGAAGTTTTGATTTGAAGTTTTGATTTGAAGTTTTGATTTGAAGTTTTAAGGGGAAATTAATAAATGTTCCACGTGGAACTTTTGTATGGTGAGAGCCTGAAACTTGAAACCTGAACCTTGAAATCTGTTCAGCATGTTCCACGTGGAACAAAGGAATAAAGAATTTAATTCTGAGAGCCAACTTAAACGGTTTCCCGGAGAATAAAAGATAAAATGTTTTTAGAAGAATACGATGTTATAGTAGTTGGTGCAGGTCATGCTGGATCTGAAGCTGCGGCCGCTGCCGCAAATTTGGGATCGAAAACCTTATTGGTTACGATGAGCCTGCAGAACATTGCACAGATGTCTTGTAACCCAGCGATGGGTGGAATTGCAAAAGGACAAATCGTGCGTGAGATTGATGCGTTGGGAGGATACTCTGGAATTGTTTCAGATCGAACCGCAATTCAATTTAAGATGTTGAACAAATCAAAGGGACCTGCAATGTGGTCGCCGAGAGTTCAAAGTGATCGAATGCGTTTTGCTGAAGAATGGAGAATGATGTTGGAGGGTACTCCAAATTTGGATTTCTACCAGGAGATGGTAAAAGGTTTGATTATCGAGAACGGAAAGATAAAAGGAATCAAAACTTCGTTGGGAGTAGAGATTCGATCTAAATCTGTCGTCTTGACAAACGGAACTTTTTTAAATGGTTTGATTCATATTGGAGAAAAACAATTTGGAGGAGGAAGAGCAGGAGAAAGTGCCGCAACCGGAATTACCGAAGATTTGGTGAAAGCAGGATTTGAATCGGGTAGAATGAAAACAGGAACACCTCCGAGAGTGGATGGACGTTCTTTGGATTATTCTAAAATGAATGAGGAAAAAGGAGATGCAAAGCCGGATAAGTTTTCTTATTCTGATTTGACAACTCCATTGACGCATCAAAGATCTTGTCACATGACATACACGTCTTTGGATGTTCATGATATTTTGAGAGAAGGTTTTGATCGTTCACCAATGTTCAACGGAAGAATCAAAAGTCTTGGTCCAAGATACTGTCCTTCGATTGAAGATAAAATAAATCGTTTTGCTGATAAGGAACGTCATCAACTTTTTGTTGAGCCGGAAGGATGGAATACTTGTGAAGTTTATGTGAACGGATTTTCAACTTCGCTTCCAGAAGATATTCAATTTAAAGCTTTAAGTTCAGTTGCCGGATTTGAGAAAGTAAAATTTTTCCGTCCAGGTTATGCAATCGAATATGATTATTTTCCACCAACACAATTGAAACATACTTTGGAAACAAAGTTAGTGGAAGGGTTGTATTTTGCCGGACAGATTAATGGAACGACAGGATATGAAGAGGCAGCTTCGCAAGGTTTGATGGCCGGAATAAATGCGCATTTAAAAGTGCACGAAAAAGCGCCGTTAATTTTAAAACGTGACGAAGCTTATATTGGAGTATTGATCGACGACTTAATTACGAAAGGAACGGAGGAGCCTTATCGTATGTTTACATCAAGAGCAGAATACAGAACATTGTTGCGTCAGGATAATGCCGATTTCAGATTGACGCCAATGTCACATGAAATTGGTTTGGCTTCTGAAGCTCGTTTGCGCCGAATGGAAAAGAAATTAAACGAGTCTGAGAAAATGGTTGCCTTCTTCAAAGAGACGAGTGTCTCGGTTGCTGAAACAAATCCAATTTTAGAAGCAAAAGAAACTGCTCCAATTACACAAGGTGATAAAATGTTTAAAGTTTTTTCTCGTCCACAAATTGATTTGGAGGACATGATGAAATTTGAAAAAGTAAAAGAGTATATCGAAGCAAATGACGTTGATCAGGAAATTCTGGAACAAGCAGAAATTCAGGTCAAGTATTCTGGTTATATAGAAAAGGAAAGAAATAATGCGGATAAACTAACTCGTTTAGAAGAAGTGAAAATTCCGGAGAATTTCGATTACAATAAAATCAAATCGATGTCGATTGAAGCCAAACAGAAATTAAGTAAAATTCGACCTGTTACCATTTCACAAGCGTCAAGAATCAGTGGAGTTTCACCGAGTGATATTTCGGTACTTTTGATCTACATGGGAAGATAAAGAAAAGTTTATTTTGTTTCAGGTTTCAAGTTTCAAGTTCTGGAACGTGAAACCTGAAACAATTTTAGTTTGAGGATTTAGTCTGAAACTTGAAACAAGAAAAACTTGAAACAAAAAAGCAATTGTTCCACGTGAAACTATTTGAATAATCTAAAATCTAAAATTTATTTTTATGAAGATTGTAGAAAAGGAAATACTGTCTTTAGACGAGAAAGCGGTTTTGCGTGAACTTTGGAACGAAGAATATCCGGTACGATTGCATTTGAAAAATAATGAAGATTTTGAATTGTATTTAAACGGACTTTCTAATACAAAACATTATTTGCTGCTTGATGATTCAAATAAAATTAACGGCTGGGCATTTACTTTTTTGAGAGAAGGAGAAGATTGGTTTGCTATAATTTTGAACCACCAAATACAAGGAAAAGGAAATGGTTCGCTTTTAATAAATGAATTAAAAAAGAACAATGCGAGTTTGAATGGTTGGGTTATCGATCATGAAAATGAAGTGAAACAAAATGAAAAATATTATAGATCTCCAATGCCGTTTTATATTAAAAACGGTTTTACAATTTTGACAGCAATTAGAATTGAAAATGAAAAGATGTCGGGTGTGAAGATAAATTGGAAACACTAAAAGATATAAAAAAATAAACCCTAAAAATAAACCAAATACCTACTAATTATAAAATGGACGTTTTAAACAAAAAACATTTTCTCACTGTAAAAGATCATTCTGTTTCGAAAGAAATTTTTGAGTTGTATTATGATGAAACTTTAGATATGCTGATTACATCTCCACAACCCGCTTTAGAAAATCTGGGAAGATATTACGAAAGTGAAGATTACATTTCGCATACAGATAACAAAAGGTCCTTATTTGAAAAAGCATATCATTTTGTAAAAAATATTGCTTTAAAGAATAAATTGAATTTAATTAATTCCGAACAACCTCATAGAGGAAGAATTTTAGACATTGGTGCTGGAACAGGAGATTTTTTGTTGACAGCAAAAAATGACGGTTGGGAAACAGTTGGAGTGGAACCAAGCGAGCGAGCAAAAAATATTGCGATACAAAAAGGAATTTCCTTTGTGAACGAAATTGACGCACTTGAAAATAATTCTTTTGACGTAATTACCATGTGGCACGTTTTGGAACACGTTCCAAATTTAGAACTTCAAATTCAGGAATTGAAGCGTTTACTAAAACCAACTGGAACATTAATTGTTGCGGTTCCAAATTTTAAATCGTACGACGCAAAATATTATAATGAATTTTGGGCAGCTTATGATGTGCCAATTCATTTTTGGCATTTCTCAAAAAAAGCCATTCAATCACTTTTTGAAAAAGTAGATATGAGATTGGAAAAAGTGCTTCCAATGAAATTTGATTCTTTTTACGTGAGTTTATTATCCGAAAAATACAAAACTGGAAAAATGAATTATATTAGTGCTTTTTTCGTCGGATTAAAATCAAATTTAAAAGCGAGCAGTTCAAAAGAGTATTCATCCCACATTTATGTCTTAAAAAACAAGTAAAACGCAATTTAAGCGTGTTTCTGCCATTTTTTCACCTTAATTGAGGGGAATTTATGTCTTTTTTGAGAAAACGTTTCTAATGAAAGCTATTAAAGCCAGTTTTAATAGTGTTGAATTATTGACATTTTTCTTTCCATAAATAAAAACAATATCATAAAATTATAGCATTTTTTAAACTTTATGTTGGTGCTATTTATTTTTTTATATTTTTGTCTTCAATACATTAAAAAAAATAGAAATTTAGAAAATGAAAAAAGCATTAGTAATTATCGCACTTTCAATTTTGGTTGTTTCGTGTAATAAAGCAACAGAGGTTAAGGAAGTAAAAACAGCTTACGTTGATACTTCAGTTTTAATGAAGGAGTACACTGAAGCGAAAGATCTTGAAGCAAAATACAAAGCTCAGGCAGAAGAAAAAGGAAGACAGCTACAAGCGGAAATTACTCGTTTTAAACAAGACGCTGCTAATTTTCAAAGTCAGGCACAAGCAAACGGACAAGCTTGGGCACAACAAAGAGGAGCTGAATTGCAAAAAAGAGAGC
The DNA here is from genome assembly GCF_041946075.1 of Flavobacterium sp. LAR06. Classification (NCBI taxonomy): domain Bacteria; kingdom Pseudomonadati; phylum Bacteroidota; class Flavobacteriia; order Flavobacteriales; family Flavobacteriaceae; genus Flavobacterium; species Flavobacterium sp. LAR06. The sequence continues at coordinate 479,010 of NZ_JAUTYT010000001.1, forward strand.
AACAACTTGGTTATGCTCAACAAGCATTATCTCAACAATTGCAACAAGAAAGTGGTGTTGAAATGGATTCTCTAATCAATGGAGTTAAAAAATTCATCAAAGATTACGGTAAGAAAAACGGTTATTCTTATATCTACGGTACAGGAGATGCAGCATCAATTTTATACGCTGAAGAGAAATATGACATCACAAAAGATATCATTAAAGCTTTAAACGATAAATATAAAGCTGAACCTAAAACGGAAGCTCCGGCTAAAGAAGAAGCTAAAAAATAATACCAAACAAACTAACTAAATTAAAAACCTAAATCTGTCAAGATTTAGGTTTTTTCTTTTATAAAAACGCGATACTTTTGGTATTTCAATACACGCCCAATGCAAAACGTTTCAGAAGCTGCTGCTTACACCTTACAATTCATTAATCAAACGCAAAAATCTATCTTTCTGACCGGTAAAGCAGGTACAGGAAAGACGACTTTATTGCGTGAAATCATTGCGACTACACATAAAAACACGGTTGTGGTGGCACCTACCGGAATTGCAGCACTAAACGCTGGCGGTGTGACCATTCATTCGATGTTTCAGCTTCCATTTTCAGCTTTTTTACCGACTTATGAAGAGAGTTCACAGTTTACGGAAACGGTAAAATTCGAAAATAAAGAGTCGCTGCGAAGGCATTTCAAAATGAACAATGTTAAGCGCAACGTGATTAGAAACATGGAGTTGTTAATAATTGATGAAGTGAGTATGCTACGTGCGGATTTGCTTGACGCTATTGACTTTATGATGCAGACGGTGCGCAGAAATACACGTGCTTTTGGAGGTGTTCAGGTGCTGTTTATTGGCGATTTATTGCAATTACCACCCGTAATTCGGGATGAAGAATGGCGCACTTTGCGTAATTATTACAAGGGAAAATTCTTTTTCCACTCGCATGTAATTCAGCAAAATCCTCCTTTATACATTGAATTATCTAAGATTTATCGCCAGAGTGATGATAAATTCATTTCGGTTTTGAACAATCTTCGAAACAATCAGATTACACCTCAGGATATTCAGATTTTGAACGAATATGTAAAACCGGATTTCGATTTAAAGAATAATCTGGGTTATATAACATTGACCACGCATAACGCAAAAGCCGATTCGATGAACGAGCAGGCGATAGGCGATTTGGCAGGAAATGAACATGCTTATCAACCGTTTGTGGTTGGGGATTTCCCTGAAAAAATCTTTCCGGTGGAGGAAAATTTAAAGTTGAAGGTTGGTGCACAAGTCATGTTTGTAAAGAACGATTTGTCATTTGAAAAGCGCTATTTCAACGGAAAAATGGGCGTTATCAAATCCCTTTCTCCGGAGGAAATTTTTGTTCATTTTCCGGAAGAGAATAAAACCATTGAAGTTGAGAAGTACGAGTGGAAAAACATTCGCTACAAAGTAAACGAGCTGACAAAAGAGATTGAAGAAGAAGTTTTGGGCACATTTGCGCATTATCCGCTAAAATTGGCCTGGGCAATTACGGTGCATAAAAGTCAGGGACTAACTTTTGAGAAAGCTGCGCTCGATGTATCGCAAGTTTTTGTTCCCGGACAAGCATATGTGGCATTATCCCGCTTAACGTCCTTAAACGGCCTTATTTTGCTTTCTCCGCTACAAATGAATGGTATTTCGAACGATCAGGATGTGATGGACTATGCTTTGAATAAAGCTACGGAAGAAGTTCTAAAAAATTCACTACACTTTGAAACCAAAAACTTCATTCATAACTATTTGATTAACAGTTTTAATTGGACTGATTTGGCTCAAGAATGGCGAAACCATCGTTTTAGCTATAATGAAAATGCCGTAAACTCAGAAAAAGCAAAACATTCTGTGTGGGCACATAAACGTTTAGAAACGATTGATTCGTTGGTTGACCCCTCTCAAAAATTCGTTCAGCAGCTTAATAAGATTTTCAGTAAAGAAACTGTCGATTTGGTTTTTGTGCAGGAAAGAGTAGTGGCGGCTTATGATTACTTTTTCAAACCGATGGATAAGCTGGTAACCGATCTTTTGCAGAAAATGGCTGAAATTCAGAAGTTTAAAAAAGTAAAGGAATTTTATGAAGAACTGGCTCTTTTAGACGATTTGCAGACCAAAGCCGTTTTACGCTTAATGAAGGCCAAATTGCTTATAGAAATCGTCGTGGCAGGTGAAACCATCAGTAAAGAGAAATTGACGTCTACAGCGATTAAAAACTACAAAACAGACAAGGTTAATAAGATCCGTGAGGAATTTAATATGTCGAATACCGATATTTTTAAATTGGATGAGCCTACAGTTCGTTATACAGCCAGAAAATTAGATAAAAGTGCGCCAAAAGAAGTAAAGAAAACTACCGTGGAAGAAACGCATGATTTGTGGTTGGAAAAAAACTCTATTCAGGATATTGCCAGAATCAGAAAACTTACCGTTCAAACTATTGAAATGCACTTGGTTAAATTAATTCAGGCGAAGAAAGTTGATATTTCTGATGTCTTGCCATACGATAAAATCCTGGCATTAAGAGAAGCTTTTGAGTTTTATCAGGAAGAATCCCTGAATGGCCTGAAAGAAGAACACGGCGACGAATTTACCTGGGACGAACTTAAAATGTACAAAGCCAGCATTAATTGATTTTGTATTTTGTAACTTAGTGTTAGATAATTGGAATTTACCAATCAAACATTATGTAAAATAGAAAATTATGAGAAAGATAATTTGCGTTATATTTATTGCTTTGTGCATTCAAAATGTTTCGGGTCAGGATTTAAAACCAGAATATCAAAAATTCGTCAAAAGCTTTATTTCCAATGTAAAAAGTAACAACAGAGAAGAAGTGGCCGCTTTTATTTCTTTTCCACTTGGAAGAGAATACCCAATTCCTGTCGTTAGAAACAAAGCTGATTTTATAAAACGATACGATCAAATTTTTGATGCAACGCTCAAGAAAGAAATCATAAACTCTAATCCTTCAAAAGATTGGTCTGAAATGGGTTGGCGCGGTATAATGCTGGGGCAGGGAGATATATGGATGGATACAACCGGGAAAGTAATCACAATCAATTATCGATCCCAGGCGGAGAAAGATCTTAAAAACAAATTAATTGCAGACGAAAAAGGAAAACTTCATCCTTCAATTGCCACTTTTAAAGCTCCGGTTTATGTTTTGGAAACTTCAAAATTCAGAATCAGAATTGACGATTTAGGTAACGATAATTACAGATACGCTTCCTGGTCGATTAAAAACCCGATGAGTCAAAAGCCAGATTTAATAATCACTAATGGAAAATGGATCTCTGATGGAAGCGGAGGGAACAGCCATTATGAATTTAAAAAAGACGCTTATTTGTATGAATGTTATATTATCGTAATCGGAACAGATGACTCTCCGCCAGCTTATTTATCAATCTCTCAGAATGGAAAAGAGATTCTCAATCAAAATGCAAAAATAGTGACCAAATAACAAAAACCTGTTTCATGTGGAACAGGTTTTTTGGTTTTTATCAAAATAATAATGAGATGAATTAATGCGTTATAAATTTAAAGTTTTTATCTGAAAGCATAAATTAATTACTTTTATATTCAGAACTTAATAATCAGATTAATAATCAATTAAAGTGTTTTTAATATGAAAAAAGTAAATCTGTTTTTGGTTTTACTACTGTTTGTGGGTGCTTTCGTTTCGGCTCAGACTGTAAAACCTGAGTATCAAAAATGTGTCAAAAGTTTTATTGATACGATTAAAAGCGACAAGAAAGAGGCGATCGCAGAAATGGTTGCTTATCCTTTAAAACGCGAATATCCAATACCTGATATTATGGACAAATCTGATTTTATCAAACGGTATGATGAAATTTTCGATACTACTTTAAAAAATGAAATTACAAAATCAGATCCCGCAAAAGACTGGTCTGATATGGGTTGGCGCGGAATAATGCTGAATCAGGGCAATGTGTGGATGGATTTTGATGGCCGTTTAACCAGTGTAAATTACCAGTCACAAGCAGAGATTGAGCTCAAAAAGAAACTAATTTCCGATCAAAAAAAGGGGTTGGATTCCAGTATTGCCTTTTTTCTAAAACCAGTCTGTGTTCTGGAAACAGAAAAATTCAGAATCAGAATTGATAATTTGGGAAATGAGAATTATCGCTATGTTTCCTGGCCAATTGAGAAAGCGATGAGTGAAAAGCCTGATCTAATAATTTATAGAGGAAATTTTGTGGTAGAAGGAAGTGGAGGAAACCACCAATACGAATTTAAGAAGGAAAATTATACGTATGAATGCGCCTTTATAGTGGCTGGCGAAAAAAATGCGCCTCCGGCGAAACTAACTATTTATCAGGGAGGTAAAGTGATCCTTGCGCAAAACGCTAAAATAATTGCCAAATAATTAAAGCCTGTTTCATGTGAAACAGGCTTTTGTTTTAATAGGCTGATTTTAGTTTCTTAAGTTTTTGTTGTTGTTCTATTTTTTTGAGTTTAAGTTTCTGAATTTCAATTTCATTCTCTTTCAATTTTATTTGTTGTTTTTGAATTGTTTCATCAGAAGTTAAACCAGTATTGATTTTTGAAGCAAGTTTTTGATTGGCCGATTCTAATTTTTCAATTTTTTTATTGGTTGCATCAAGTGTCTTTTCAGAATTTTTCAGGTCTTTTTGATGTTTTTGAACTTGTTTTTCTTCTTTTTTTAGTTTCTTTTGTTCGTCGTTTAGCTTTCTTTGATATTTTTCAGATGATTTTTTAGCTTTTTTTTCTGACGCAATTTCTGCTTTTTTTGAAGTTATAATTTGCTGATAATAAAACGACTGCACATTTAGAAAGAGGACAAAAACAACGAATAATTTTAATTTGTAACACATAATTTTTTGTAGATTTATTTGAATCTAAAGTATGTGCCGCTGAGAATGTATATTGACGTAAAAGGTTTTTTTAGGAATAGAATAGGCCAAAAAAAAGCCTAATCGAAAGATTAGGCTTTTTAAATTTTATAGATTTTCGACTAGAATCCAGGCATCTGGATTTTCACCTTTTTGTATTTCTTTTTGTGCTTTTGCAGCTTCAGCCATTGTGGCATAACTTCCGTATAAAACCGGGAATAAGCCATGCTTGTTTTCACCAAGCATTCTCGCTTCGTAACCATCTTTAACCAGTTGGTTATAAGCTTTTCTTGCATTCTCTTCACTTCTGTATGCACCTGCCATTATGTGATAAGGCATTACTTTTACAACTTCTGTTTTTGCAGAATCGACAGATAAAGTTACTGCAGGTAGTGGATTCTCGATAAAGAATGTAGCTTCCTGAATTTTGTTCTCTACTTTTTTCTGAACCGCATTTTCTACTATAAGCGTTTTTGAAGTGATCTGATTTTGGTATAAAGGATAACCGATGCTTCCTGTAATGCCAAGACCTAAAACAAAAATTGCTGCATATTTTAGGAAAGAATTTGAAGATTTTGATTCTTCTTCCGAATCATGTAATTGATATACTTTAGATTCCTCAATTTCCTGTAATTTTTTCTCAAAATTTTCTCTTTTTACCATAGGAGCAACAAACGGACTTAATCCGAAAGAACTCGTTAGATAATTAGTTTGATCACTTGGAGTGAAAACCATATTATTATCGGCATTTAGACGAATATCACCGATGTTTTTAATATTTAAAACACCAGATTCCTCTAACGTCTTTTGCCAGCTTAAAACTTGAAATGCAATAGCACTTACAGCAAATCCATAGGATGTTTTTTCTGTTAGCGCAATATGATTTGCCAACAAACCATCATTGTTTTTCAAAAGACTGTTAAATGCGATCGTTTTTCTCGGTGGAGTAAACGAATTTGTACTTGAATTAAGCTGCGCCGATTGAATTTCGGTTAAAAATGCTCCAAACCCTGGAACCGTTACACACTGATAACGATACAATAACTGTGCTATATAAGTTTCGATTTTCATAGTAACAAAGTTATACATCCAATATAGTTATCAAAATTTTATTCACAATTTTTATTAACAATTCTGATAATTTTATAGACAATTCGTTTTCAGTTAGTTAAATAAAATTAGCTTTTTACCAAAAGTGATACGAAATCTTTAACTTTTAATTTTTTATAAGAATTTACTTCTAATTTATATATTTGCGCTTCTTTTAATTTCAAAATAATTTGTTTTAAAAGATATTTTTTATCCTCTCAAATAACTGTTTTCGAAGCCATGTCAGACCAGGAATTATTTTATTTATTAGCCTAATTAAAAGTAGATGGCATTGGTGATATTATGGCCAAAAAACTGTTAACTCACTTTGGAAATCCTGAAGCTATTTTCAAAGTTAAAAGTAATCAAATTGCTGGTATTGATGGTGTTGGTTCGGTTTTGTTACGGAATCTAAAAGACAAGACGGTTTTTGAAAAGGCCAATAAGGAATTAGAATTCATTAAATCGAACGCTCTAAATGTTTCTTTTTTTCAGGATGAAAGTTACCCGGATCGTCTCAAACATTGTATCGATTCGCCAGTTTTGATTTTTACTTCAGGAAATATTAATTTAAAAAACAAAAAATTGATTAATATTGTCGAAACGCGTCAGCGCTGCTGATTTAGTTTATGTGTTGAATTGGGACATTGAAAAAAAGTCAAAACCCGTACAGAAACAATTGTTCGTAGAATTAGAATTGGAGGAGCAAAAGATTTATGATTTTCTGCTCAAGAACGGAAAAGAATTGCTGGATGTAATTGCGCTTCAATGTGATTTTCCAATTTATAAAATCTCAGGAATGCTTTTGAATATGGAACTTAAAGGAGTTATTCGGCTTTTGCCAGGGAAATTGTTTGAGGCGATTTGAATTTAAAAAAGTTACCACAAATTACACAAATTCCCACTAATTAATTCGTTAAAATTCGTGTAATTGGTGGCAAAAAAAAATTACTTTCCAAATCCAAGAACTTCTCGAACTTTGGCCAAAACACCATCTGCAACAACCGATGCTTTTTTAGCACCTTTTTTCAACAAGGCATCAACCTCTTCAAGGTTGTTTATGTAGTAATTGTATTTTTCTCTTTCTGTTTTAAATTTTTCGGTAATCAACTCAAACAAAGCTTGTTTGGCATGACCGTAACCGTAATTTCCGCCTAAATAATTCGCTCTCATTTCCGCGATTTGTGATTCATTTGCTAAAAGTGAATAAATAGCAAAAGCGTTACAGATATCTGGATTTTTTGGGGCTTCAAGTGGTGTACTATCGGTTTCGATACTCATCACTTGCTTACGCAAGGTTTTATCGTCAAGGAATATATTGATAATATTATTAGCAGATTTACTCATTTTTCCGCCGTTAGTTCCCGGAATCAACATACTGTCTTCCTGAATTTTAGCCTCTGGAATTACAAAAGTTTCACCCATCTGATGGTTGAAACGGGAAGCAACATCACGGGTTATTTCCAAATGCTGTAATTGGTCTTTTCCAACCGGTACAAATTCAGCATCATAAAGCAAAATATCTGCCGCCATTAACATCGGATAAGTAAAAAGTCCGGCGTTAACATCGTCTAAACGATCTGATTTATCTTTGAAAGAATGTGCTAAAGTCAATCTTTGAAATGGAAAAAAGCAGCTTAAGTACCAGGTTAATTCGGCTGTCTGCGTCACATCTGATTGTCTGTAAAAAGTAACTTTATCTGGATTTAAACCACAGGCAAGCCATGCCGCTGCGGTGCTATAAGTATTTTCTCTTAATGTTTTACCGTCTTTAATTTGCGTAATCGAATGTAAATCAGCGATAAACAAATAAGATTCATTTGCAGGATTATTCGATAATTCAATTGCAGGTATGATTGCTCCTAATAAATTTCCCAAGTGTGGCGTTCCAGTACTCTGAACACCAGTTAGTATTTTTGCCATTCTAGTTTTTCTTGATCTTTAAAAAGCAAAGGTCGTGATGTTTTTTTTAACCGCAAAGCTCGCAAAGATTTTACGCAAAGTTCGCTAAGTTTTTTTTACTAGATGATGGTCCCAAATGAAAGTTAGCCAAAGATCATATTATTTAAAAATAGGCTTTACATCATTAATGTTTTGGAGATAAACTTTGCGAACTTTGCGTAAAATCTTTGCGAGCTTTGCGGTAAAATTATTCATTAAATAAATTCAGGTATTAAAATTCGTTTCGCTTTTCTTACATTTGAAACCATGAAAGGAATTAAAATTATTTTTTGGGTTTTGTGGCGCATTTGGTTTTATGTTTTAATGGCCATTCCGATATTGATTATGCTGCCATTTCTGCTGATTTCTATTATCTCTGAAAGCGGATACCCCTATTTCTTTAAAATGGCCCGCATTTGGGCTAAATTTATCCTTTTTGGGATGGGGTTCTACTATCTGGTAGAGCGTCAGGAAAAGCTGATCAGGAATAAAAGTTATATGATTGTTGCCAATCATACCTCAATGACGGATATTATGCTGACTTTGGCAGTGGTTAGAAATCCGTTTGTTTTTGTGGGAAAGAAAGAATTGGTAAAGATTCCGTTATTTGGATTTTTCTATAAAAGAACCTGTATTTTGGTGGACAGAAATTCTTCAAGAAGTAAAAATGAAGTTTTCAAAAGAGCACAAAGCCGACTTAATCAAGGACTTAGTATTTGTATATTTCCTGAAGGAGGAGTTCCAGACGATGAAAGTATTTTATTGGATGAGTTTAAAGACGGTGCTTTTCGCCTAGCGATTGAACATCAAATTCCAATTGTTCCAATTGTTTTTGCCGATAATAAAGAACGTTTCTCGTATACCTTTTTAAGTGGTAGTCCGGGGAAAATGAGAGTAAAGATATTCCCTTTTATAGAAACTAAAGGATTAACAGGAGAAAGCAGAAAAGAACTTCGGGATAAAGTCAGACAAGTGATCTATAAAGGTTTACTTGAGTTTCAAAAAGTAAAAAACAAAGCATAATTTAAAATTTAAAAGCCGGCTAATTACTAGAATTAGTCGGCTTTTCTTTTGAATTAAAACCCCCCATTTTATATTCAAAAACTTATCTATGGATAATTTTTTCTGAAATAAAGCGTAATACTTTTTTAAATTTTAGTTTGGTTTTTTTACGGTTTTTATTCAACAACACTTCTAATTTTTCTTTCATAGTAAAAGACTTTAAGAGTTGATAATAAAGAGTTTGGTTAGAACTCAAGTTAACGTCATAATACTATAGAGAGTAAAAAATGAAAAAGGTTGCGTTGAAATGAAATTATTTTTTTAGAAAGAATAAAAACCCGTCAGCACCAAACAAGCCAACGGATTTTTATTTAAAACAAATCAACCAAATTTATTCTAAAAACCTTCAAATTGGATACTTATAACGATACCCAATTCTTATGTCTCTCTATAAGATGGAATTGTTTTAAAAAGGTTGCGTCATTTTTACTATTATTTTTAAAATAAAAAACCCGACAAGTTTTAAATCTTGTCGGGTTGTATGTAAAGCCTTGTTTTAAGGATATTTATATAAGATTTAAGCGTTTGCTAATTCTTTGATATGGGCTTTAATTTTAGCCTCTAATTCATCAGCCAATTCAGGATTGTCTTTGATTAAAGCTTTTACAGCATCACGACCCTGACCTAATTTAGTATCGCCATAACTGAACCATGATCCTGCTTTTTTAACGATATCAAATTCAACAGCCAAATCAAGAATTTCTCCTGTTTTAGAAACACCTTCTCCGTACATAATGTCGAATTCGGCAGTTTTAAAAGGCGGAGCCACTTTGTTTTTTACAACCTTCACCTTAGTTCTGTTTCCAATTACGTTTTCTCCATCTTTAATTTGAGAAGAACGACGTATATCTAAACGTACTGAAGCGTAGAATTTTAAGGCGTTACCACCCGTTGTAGTTTCAGGGTTTCCAAACATAACACCAATTTTCTCTCTCAACTGGTTGATGAAGAAAACAGTACAATTTGTTTTACTGATAGTTCCCGTTAACTTTCTCAAAGCCTGGGACATCAAACGTGCATGAAGACCCATTTTAGAATCTCCCATTTCACCTTCGATTTCACTTTTAGGTGTCAAGGCAGCAACCGAGTCAATAACCACAATATCAATTGCTCCTGAACGAATTAAGTTTTCAGCAATTTCCAATGCCTGCTCCCCATTGTCTGGTTGAGAAATGATTAAGTTTTCGATATCAACGCCTAATTTTTCAGCATAGTTTCTATCAAAAGCATGTTCAGCATCTATAAAAGCAGCGATTCCGCCTGCTTTTTGAGCTTCTGCAATTGCGTGTAAAGTTAAAGTTGTTTTACCAGAAGATTCTGGTCCGTATATTTCGATAATTCTTCCTTTTGGATAACCGTTTACTCCAAGAGCTAAATCGACACCAAGAGAACCTGAAGAAATAGTTTCAACTTCTACAATGGCTTTATCGCCCATTTTCATTACGGTACCTTTTCCGTAGGTTTTATCTAGTTTGTCAAGCGTAAGTTGTAACGCTTTTAATTTGGCATCTTTCTCTGAACTCATCTCTTTTTTTTCTTTTTCTTTCATCTAAATTTTTATAATTCTTTCATTCTCAAAATAAATCAGAAATTAAATAACGTACTGACTTAGATTTGTATCAGGCTTGTAATTTTGTAAAAATACTTCTTTTTTTTTGAAGTTTATTGTTCCAAATTGTATCAAAATGTACTATAAAAATAAAGCCTTTAATTCTGTAGCTTCTTCTGGTTTTATTTTCCCTGCAAGCAGTAAACTCAACTGTTTACGACGTAAAGCAGCATCAAAACGCTGAATTTCTAAGTCGGTTTGCGGTATAATTGCCGGAACTTCGACAGGTCTTCCGCTATCATCCACTGCAACAAATGTATAAATTGCTTCGTTGGCTTTGGTTCTGCTTCCGGATTCACGGTCTTCTACCCAAACATCAATAAAAGCTTCCATAGAACTTTTAAAAGATCTGGAAACCTTTGCTTCTATTGTCACTACCGCTCCAAGGGGAATTGCTCTGTTAAAAGCTACGTGATTTACAGAAGCTGTTACTACAATTCGGCGTGAATGTCTGCGGGCAGCAATACTGGCAGCGCGATCCATACGGGCTAATAATTCACCACCAAAAAGGTTGTTTAAAGGATTTGTTTCGCTCGGTAAAACTAAATCAGTTAATATAGTCAGCGATTCTGAAGGATGTTTTGGATTCATTTTTTTTGAAGTTTAATTGCTGTTTGCTATAGCAAACAATTTATTTTTTGCCACTGATTAAAAGATTTCAATGATTTTTTCAAATCTTTTTAATTCGTGAAATCTGTGACATATTTTTTAATTCAACCAATAAACAGCCATAACGGCCGGAATAAAATAAATTACAATGGTTCTTGCGCCATCGTAATCTTTGGCCAAACGCTGACCAAAAAGCATCATTAACAAAGAAATACATGAAAAAATAGCGCCGTAAAAACCAAATTCACGACCACTATTTGTTAATAATTGTATCGCGCCAACAACACATAAAATTCCAGAAATTAATTCTAAAACTAAAAGATGTGCAAGGGCAAGCGGTACTTGGTTTTTTAATGGTGTTTTGGCAAAATGTCCTTTGAGCCATTCAACATTATCTTTCCAGTAAAAAATTTTTTCATAGCCTGATTGTAAAAAAGTTAAGGCTAAAAAAGCTAACAGTAAAATGGAGGCAACATTATTCATTTGGAAACTATTTTTTATGAATTAAACGAGTCAGTTTTATAGATAAATCAGTTAAAATTATTTTTGCATTTCCGTTTCTTTCAATGTGATACATTGCATCTGAAAGTTCTTTAAAAATGTCGTGAATGTTGTTCCCATTTACAAAAGGAGCAAAATTTTCAAGTTTGAATTTGTCAACCCTTGGTTCAATGTAAACTAAACTCGGAGCTTCATAATTTAGCAAAAGCGCCTGTCTGAACATTTCGATACAAAACTGAATGAATTTTTTCTGGCTTTCACGACCTAAACCTGCAATTTCTTCACTCCAGGTAATTAAGTCCTGAATAGCGGCTGCATTTCCTTTTGCCCTAAATGCGGCCCGAACCCAATTGACAAACCATTGCTCAAAAGGATACTCTGAATCATCTTCTTTTAATAAAGAAAGTGCTTTGTTGAAATTTCCCTGAGCCTGGTGCGCAATTTTTTTGGCTTGGTTTGAATCGATATTTTCCTGAGAAACGAGTGCTTCGGTAATTACTTTTTCAGGTAAACCATTAAAGTGTATTACCTGACAACGAGATCGAATGGTTTGTATAATATCTTCTTCGTTTTCAGAAATCAGAATAAAAATAGTTTTATCTGATGGTTCCTCTAAGAGTTTCAATAATTTGTTTGAAGCGGCGATATTCATTTTATCGGCCATCCAGATAATCATAATTTTATAACCGCCCTCGTATGATTTAAGCGAAAGTGATTTTAAAACTTCCTGAGCATCTTCTACCCGAATTTCTCCTTGTTTGTTTTGAACGCCCAACATTTTATACCAGTCAAATAAACCTCCATAAGGCATTTCCTGAATAAAAGTGCGCCAGTCCTGAATGAAATCCAGACTCTTTGGTTTTGTTTTTACATCTTCAGTGGTAACTGTCGGATAGATAAAATGCAAATCGGGATGTGAAATATTTTGAAACTTCAGATTACAGGAATCGTTGCCGTTTTCGTTTTCATTACCGGTGTTGTTGCATAAAATATACTGCGCGTAAGCAATGGCGGTAGATAATGTACCACTTCCTTCTGGTCCAATGAATAATTGTGCATGCGGAATTCGTCCTGAAGCAGCACTTTTTATCAAGTGACTTTTGATGTAATCCTGACCTAAAATTTGTGAAAATTGCATGAAGCAAAGATATAAGAAAATGATATAGTCAAAAATTTTCGTGAAAAAGTTTATTAGGCTACTTTTTATTTCTGTTTTTTATTTACGTTTTTAACTTAATTTTTTTCGTTTTTGATGTTAGCTTTTGTTAATACAGGGATTAATTGAGAGAGATATTAAGAATATTTTGTTAATAGTTTTTTTGAAAAAGCGATAATTATGGATTTTTTTTGGTTATAATTTTGTAAAACCTGACAATTGTTATGTGTAATATCTTACAGTTTTGGTTTTAACTATTTTAACAAAAAGCTCGTTAAAACGCAGATTTTCTCGACATAAGACGAGATTTTAAGTTTTTTTTAAGGATTTTTTTTGAAAAAAGAAATCAATAAAGTTGCAATTTAAGTTAATTTATATATTTTTGTTTTCATCAATAACAACTATAAATAAGAATCTATGAAAGGGAAAATTATTTTATTTAGTGCACTTTTTTTATTGACAACCGGAGGCATTTCTGCGCAGGCAAAAAATGCTCCGAGAAGTATAATTAGTACAACAGCTATCATCCGTAAATACCATGATCAAAAAGAACTGAGTGGTATGCAGAAAGGTGAGCTTTTGGAATTATACATTGAGCGTATAAAAGTTTTAGTGAAAACTCTCCCTTACATTGCTTTGGTGACTAAACCAGGCGTTACGATGGCCGACTTAGGTATTCCGGATGATTCTGAACACAAAAAAGTGTTAGACGGACAGGCAGTTGGTACAACAGCATTCTTAGATACAACAGTAGAATTTCAGAGAAAAATGATGCCTTATTCAGACAAAGGAAATTTGATCGCTGCTATTTTATTTTACGAAAGCACATTGAAATCTTTACATGAGTTCAACGATTTGAACGAAATGTAATAAAAAATATTTTTTAAAACCTTTTTCAAAATAGTTACGTAGATGAGCTTGATTTCATAACGTTATTTTGAAAGAGATATAAAAAAAACAACTCGTTCCCGATGTGTTCTGAATAATATCAGATAACCCGGGATGAGTTTTTATCATTTACGCATACCCAAATTTATTATTAACCGTAATACCCCCTTATCATGAAAAAAATTACTCAAATGATCTGCGTACTTTTGACAGTTACTGCTATGAGTGCTCAACAAGAGAAAGGAATTATGGGCTACACTAATTGGTTGAACAACTGGACCGAATTTAAGCCTAACAAAGTAGAGTATGGAGAAGCAAACCAAATTTTAGCAGGAAATATTTCTGTTAACACTAAATTGCTGAAGAGGAATATTTATGTTTTGCAAGGAAATGTTTATGTTACAAACAATGCTGTTTTAACAATCGAGCCTGGAACTTTAATTATTGGTGATTTCGAAACTAAAGGAACATTGGTAGTTACAAAAGGTGCTCAAATTATTGCAGACGGTTTAGAAACTGACCCAATCGTATTTACATCAAACCGCAGCCAGAAAAAAGCTGGAGACTGGGGTGGTCTTGTAATTCTTGGTGATGCTCCAATCAATAAATTTGGAAATGTAGGTTCTTATAACTTAGATCTTGATCCAACGCTTACTACTTACGGTGGTGACAATGCTGCAGGAAACTCAGGAATTTTAAGATATGTAAGAGTAGAATTTGCTGGAAAAAAAGTAAAAGGAGCTGATACTTTCAATGGTTTAACACTTGCTGGTGTTGGAAGTAAAACTACTGTTGAAAACATAATGGTTAGCTATTCTGGTGGTGACTCATTCGCTTTCTTTGGAGGTGATTTTAACGCTACTAAATTAGTTTCATATAAATCAATCAATGACGATTACAAATTTACTCAAGGAGTACAATGTCGTTTATATAACTCATTAGCAGTAAGATCTTCTTATTTATCAAGTAATAAAGACGGATCACGTTGCATGGAAGTAAAATCATTCGAAAAGAAAAATGAAACTGATTTTACAAAAAAACAAACTTTAGTTGTAGCCACAAATATTACAATGCTTAACGACAGTGAGAACATCAAAGCTGATATTCAGGCTGGTTTGGTAAAAGAGGCAATTTATGTTGCTGAAACTGCTTCACTAGAAATGAAAAGAAGCGTAATCTCTGGATTTAATCCTGCTGTTTTATTAGACAGTAAAACAGAGATTAACGATGCTAATCTTAAGAAAATCAAAATTGAAGAAATGTATTTAAACCTATGTAATGGAAACATCTTTACAGAATACAACTCTAACAATGAAGATTTAGAAAGCTGGTACGGAAACCCTGTGTTTTTCAATGTTATGTCACAAAGTGATAACAAAGAAACATTCATTGACATCTACAATCCTAAAAAACCAGATTTCAGATTACAATTAGGAAAAATCACAGCGTCGAGCGGCAACAAATAATTGATTTCGATTTTTATTTTAGAGCGTAAATTTTATTAATAAAGTCCCCAGACACAATTTATGTATCGTCTAATACCGGACTAAATAAAGATCAAAACATAATGGCCCCAACTATAAAAAAGTATTTTATTTATACAATATTTTTGGTATCTCCTATTGCGTTAAGTTTACATGCACAAAGTACAGAAGCCAGCAAAACTGCTTCTTTTGCTACTAAACGCAATAAAACAGCGTCAATAGTTTTAAACCAAAATAATGATATAGCTGATAAACGTATCAGCAAATTAGATGATAATTCTAATCAGTTAATAGCAGGGCTATCCATCCCCAAGGATAGCCTTTCTATAGCGACTGAAACGAACGATCAGTCTATTACAAAATGTCTAGAAAATTCATCTATAACAGCTTTTTATTCTGCGCTTGCAAAGGATATTATTGAGAATTATAAATATGACTTTTCGGAAACATTTATCGATATTTTATTTTTTGAAGATATAGACTTAGCAAGAACTCGTACTATATGATTCAAAAAACTACTTTAACTTTTACTAATTTTTTCCTTTTATTTAGTATCCTTTTCTGTGCTAAATCAACTTTGCATGCCCAATCTATAACGCCAAGTATTTTAACTTTTGACAGAATTTGTGCTGGAGGTTCTACTAATCCAACGTACAAAGCATCATTTACTTACTCAGGTTATGCCGCAGGGACAACATTCGAAGTTGAATTATCAGACAAAACAGGAAGCTTCACTACACCTACGCCTGTGGTTTTTGTAGGTGAGATTGATGATGCGCCAGATAAGAAGACAATTACGTTCTCAATTCCATCAGATATTGTTGGATCAGATACGTACAGTTTAAGAGTTAAAAGTTCAGGAGGACAGCCTGCGAGCAGCAGTTTCTTTTCTTCAACAGCAAAAAGACAGTTCCCTGTTTATTATAAAATTCATGATAAACAATACACAATTAATAATTTTATTGGGGATGCTACTTTTTGTTCAGGAGGTAGTCTTGTATTGTCTATCGACCCAGATCGTACTAGTCCCGAAAATGATTCCCCTTTAAAGTACCCATCTTTATCATACAATTGGTATAAAGACAATGGACCTACTGTACTGCCAACTCTAATGGCCGGAACTAGTGGACCATCATTTACTGTTACTGCTCCAGGAACGTATTATGTCGAAACTAATTACGGTACTTGTACATCTCTTTCTTATTCAAATCGTGTAATTGTTACTACTTCCGGATCTGGCTCTGCAGTAACTATCAATTCTAGTTTAGGAAACCCTTTTTGTGCTAATGGATCAGGAACAGTCTTAACAGCTACTTCTGGAAATAGTTATGCATGGAAGAAAGATGGTGTAACTATTAACGGAGTTAGTACTCGTACTTATACAACTAATGAATCAGGAACATATTCTGTAGAAGTTGATTTTGGTGGTTGTAAAGCTTCAGGATCTATAAATCTAAGCAGTAATGGTTTTAATGCCAGTATTGATGTTGCAGATACGGTTTCACTTAACGAAGGTGAAACGATAAACGTTACTGTTTCGACTGACGCAACAAGTCCGTCTTACGAATGGTATTTAAATAACAATCTTATTGGCGGCGCAACGACAAATACCTATTTGGTAGCCGCAGTAGGTAATTATAAAGCTAAAATTTCTCAGGCCTCAGGATGTATTGCTACAAAGGAGTTTTCTTTTAAAGTTACCGGACCAGCCCCACCGACAGCGGTAATTCCTAACATAGTAAATTTAAGTGGAAGTTATCCATATTGGAACATTCCTGATGCATATAGAACAGCGACTACCAAGTTGATAATTATTAGCTCAAACGGAGAAATCATGTTTGATGATGTTGGAAGTAATTATGACCCCCAAGTCAATTCGTTTATTAAAGATTTTAAAAATGTAAATCCAGTTTACTACTATGTCATTCAAGCAGACACAGGTGAAAAAAAAGGATCAATAACTGTGATAAAATAATATGAAGAAAATCCTACTATTCATAACTTTATTTTACGGTTTTTCAAATTCACTCTATTCCCAGGAAACTTCTGAGAATGGAGTTGTTTCGTTTTCATTACCTATCAGAAATTCATTAAAGTTTAATAGATATTTAATCAATCCAACATTTAGTTTTGTTCGCGAATCAAATCCTTATGTAAGTTTTTATAACAAAAGACAATGGGTTCAGTTTGATGATGCGCCAAATACTTATTTATTCAATTACTCCGGTCGTTTCAGAGAAAACGAAGCTTTTGCAGTGGGCTTATTTCAGCAAAATTATGGTCTGATGACCGTTTTTGGCGGAGTAGTCAATTTTGCTCATAACATCGTTTTACAGGAAGATAGTAACTTAACATTTGGACTAAACGCAGGAGTGTATAAAAGCGGTTTAGATAAAGGGAAAATAGTTTCTGACGACCCAACTATTCTAAACGGTGATTATCCTTCAAATACATTACTTACAGTAAATCCTGGTATCAATTATGGTACTGCACTTCTTGATTTCGGATTATCGGTAAACAATCTTATTCTTTACAACTTTGGTACAGGTGTGGTAAAAGACGATCCGGAAAGAGCGATCGAATTACACGCTATGTATACTGGATATCTTGATAGCTATGGCTTTTTTGACAGAAGTAAATTTTCCGGAATTGTAAAAACAGAAATTAAAAAAGATAAAACGGTTCTTTCAGGACTTGCCATGATTGCTATTCCACAGGGAGTATGGGCACAGGCTGGATATAATACTTTATACGGAATATCAGCAGGGCTTGGTGTAAATATTTCACCAAGCATTGCTGTTGAATACAACTACGAAAGAGGAATGGGTAATCTCACGAATTTAGGTGGTTCCCATGAATTTGTAATTGCGTATAAATTCAAAAGTAAAAATTACTATTACGGCGATGATGATGAAGGTTCGCTTATCGATCCTACTAAAGCAAAACCCGTACCAGCTAAGAAAACGACTACACCAGTTACAAGAGTTGATGGAGTAGAGAAAGCCAGATTAGCTGCTGAAGCAAAAGCTGTGGCAGATGCAGAAGCAAAACAAGTAAGACTGGCCGCTGCTGAAAAAGCAAAAGCAGACGCTGAAGCAGCACGAGTAAAATTAATAGCAGATAATAAGGCTAAAGCCGATGCAGCAGAAGCCCAAAAATTAAAATTGGCTGCTGATGCGAAAGCTAAAGCTGATGCAGAAGGTGCTGCGAGAAAAACTGCTATTGCTGCTAAACCTGCACCACAAAAAACGGCGGCACAATTAGCTGCGGACAAATCAAGAGCTGATGCTGAAGCTGCTGCCAGAAAAGCAGCTACTACTGCTAAACCTGCACCACAAAAAACTGCTGCTCAATTAGCCGCAGACAAATCAAGAGCCGATGCTGAAGCATTAAAAATAAAATTAGCTGCTGATGCAAAAGCTAAGGCTGATGCTGAAAATGCTGCAAAAGCAAAAGCAGCAAGCGCTCCGGCTACACCACAAAAAACATCAGCACAATTAACTGCTGAAAAAGCGAAGGCAGATGCTGAAGCGGCTGCAAAAGCAAGACTAACTGCTGATGCCAAAGCAAAAGCGGATGCAGAAGCACTAAAAATAAAATTAGCGGCCGATACAAAAGCCAAGGCCGATGCTGCAGAAGCGAAGAGAAAAGCGGATGCTAAAGCAAAAGCGGAGGCCGCAGATTTACAATCTATTTTAGCTGCTGATGCTAAAGCTAAAGCAGATTCAGATGCGTATCAGGCTAAACTAACAGCAGATGCGAAAGCTAAAGCTGCTGCCGAAGTTAAAACGAAAGCAAGTATTGATGCTGCGAATAAAGCAAAATTAGCTGCTGATGCAAAAGCAAAAGCCGCTGAAGAAGCTGCACTAAAAGAAAAATTAGCTGCTGATGCCAAAGCGAAAGCCGATGCAGAAGCAAGACAAGCATTAATCACTGCAGAAGCAAAAGCAAAAGCGGATGCCGAAGCATTGAAAATAAAACTAGCGGCTGATGCAAAAGCCAAGGCTGATGCGGAAGCACTACAAGCAAAACTTGTTGCTGATGCAAAAGCAAAAGCTGACGCAGAAGCACTACAAGCAAAACTTGTTGCTGATGCAAAAGCAAAAGCCGATGCAGAAGCATTACAAGCCAAATTAGCTGCCGATGCTAAAGCTAAAGCGGATGCAGAAGCACTACAAGCAAAATTAGCTGCCGATGCTAAAGCCAAAGCCGATGCGGAAGCACAACAAGCAAAACTTGCAGCTGACGCCAAAGCTAAAGCGGATGCGGAAGCACAACAAGCAAAACTAGCAACTGACGCCAAAGCGAAAGCTGATATGGAAGCATTGCAGGCAAAATTAATTGCTGATGCAAGAGTTAAAGCAGATGCTGAAGCTACTGCTAAAGCGAAAGCTGAAGCAGAAGCAAAAAAATTACAAGAAGCTGAAGATGCGCGTTTGGCAAAATTAGCTGCCGATGCTAAAGCCAAAGCGGATGCAGAAGCACTACAGGCAAAATTAGCTGCTGATGCCAAAGCCAAAGCGGATGCAGAAGCATTACAAGCAAAACTTGCAGCTGACGCCAAAGCCAAAGCGGATGCAGAAGCATTACAGGCAAAATTAGCTGCCGATGCTAAAGCCAAAGCGGATGCAGAAGCATTACAAGCAAAACTTGCAGCTGACGCCAAAGCCAAAGCGGATGCAGAAGCACTACAGACAAAATTAGCTGCTGATGCCAAAGCGAAAGCAGATGCAGAAGCACTACAAGCAAAACTTGCAGCTGACGCCAAAGCCAAAGCGGATGCGGAAGCATTACAAGCTAAATTAGCTGCTGATGCCAAAGCAAAAGCGGATGCAGAAGCATTACAAGCGAAATTAGCTGCTGATGCCAAAGCCAAAGCCGATGCAGAAGCACTACAAGCAAAACTTGCAGCTGATTCCAAAGCTAAAGCGGATGCAGAAGCACTACAAGAGAAATTAGCTGCTGATGCAAAAGCCAAAGCAGATATGGAAGCTTTACAAGCTAAACTGCTTGCAGACGCTAAAGTAAAAGCGGATGCTGAAGCTACTGCAAAATTGCAAGCTGAAGCGGAAGCAAAACAATTACAAGTAGCAGAAGAAGCTCGTTTAGCAAAATTAGCGGCCGATGAAAAAGCCAAAGCAGATGCAGAAGCACTTCAGACAAAGCTTGCGGCAGATGCTAAAGCCAAAGCGGATGCAGAAGCATTAAAAATAAAACAAGCAGCTGATGACAAAGCGAAAGCTGAGGAAGATGCTGTGAGAGCTAAACTTGAGGCACAAGAAAAAGCCAAAGCCGATGCAGACGCTCTTCAGTTAAAATTAGCTGCCGACGCTAAAGCTAAAGCTGATGCGGAAGCATTACAAGCCAGACTAGCTGAAGAAGCAGAATTGAAAGCTAAGTTAGCAGCAGATGCAGCAGCAGCAGCAGCAGCGTCAGCTCCAAAAGATGATTCGGCAAAAGAAATCGAGGCTTTATCAAAAGCTATAGATGCAGCAATTACATCACAAAAAGAGCTTTATGCACAGTTTACAACAACAGTAGCCAAAAAGCAAAAAGACCTGGATGATCTTAGAGAAGAAAATGATTTAAGTGAAAAAGGAATCTACAGAGAACCTAAACCGTTTAAAAGTGTTGCTGCAGAAAATAGTCAGTTAGAGGCTTTCAAAGTACAGCTTGCTGATGCAAACAGAACATCAAAAGAGGAGCTAATCAAGCTTACCAATTTATATAACCAAAGATTAAGAAAAGTTCCAAATAAAAATGATGCTTTAAACAAAGCTTATCTTGAAAAGATAAACCAATTAAAAGCGGCTCAATTACAAATGGAACAAGATAGTGCTGCGTTACTGGCGAATTTAGAACGTATCAAAGCGGAAACTGAGATCGAGAAAAAACGTAGAATTAAGCGTGCAGCTTATGAAAATGATGAAGGAAGATACAATCAGGATGTTGCAGCTCTTAAACGTATTAAGGAAAATACAAAAGTAAGTAGTACACCATTAACGGCAAGTGATTTTGATTTTGGTGAAGATCAGTCAAATATGCAGATCATCAAGAATATCAAAAATTCTGAAAATGGTTATTATATGATTATTGCAGTTCACAGCAGTGTTGAAAAAAGAGATGAATTCCTGACTAAAGCAGTTGCTGCAGGAAGATCAGATGTTAATTTCTTTTACAATATAGCGACAAGTAAATATTATATCTATTACGAGAAATTTGACGGTTTATCAGAAGCAACTAAAGCATTAGAAGCAAAAGGTAACAAGCCATATAACGGGAAAATGGCTATCGTTAAAGTGGAGAATTAATAAATAAGTTTAAAGAGTTGGTCCTTCTTAATTGTTAAGAAGGACACATTAAAATAAATATTTTAGAATACTAATTTTTTTATTGTCTAATGCCCCTTAGAGGATGAAATGTAAGTAAACAAAAAGATGACTATGGAAAAACCTACTACTTTTAAATCAGTTAAGACTGTTTTTACTTTTATCAAAAACCTGGTTTCTGATACCCAAAATCAGTTTGAAAAGCCAGAGGCACCGTTTGTTAAAAAACAAATGTTGCAGCCGTTATTTTTGAAAGCAATACAAAACAGGAAAGCCTTTTTGGGTCTTGTGCTGTTTTTGTGTTTTAGCACTGCAAATGCACAGGTGGGAACAGCATTTTCACAAAGGCTTCCTGGCGGAAGCGTAAAGGTGAAAGGAGATATTATTTTAATTGGTAACACCGCTATCAATAAAGTAAATAATCGACCTTATACAGGTAATAAACCACCGTCCGGTTATGTTGAAAATCCAGCAAATTTCAGTACGCCACTTCAAGACGGCGTAAAATATACCGGAACAGTTACCAATTTGGCTGCTTTAACAACAGAGGCAAATCTGGATTTTAACGGTACGGGAAATAACAATGATTTTTATGTTGAGTACTCTGACATCGATAATGACAATAGTACCTTTAACTCTACTTCTGCTAACTTGTTCATAAACAATTCTTGTAAAAGCATTGTATTTGCAGGTTTGTATTGGTCTGCTATTTATCCTTATGAAAGAAGTACAGATGTAGGGCAAAAATATGCAGGTTCTTTAAGAGAAAGCGACTGGAATAAAGTAAAATTTAAAGTTCCAAACGGAAGTTATGTTGAACTTGAAGCGAGTAAAACAGATACTAAAGAAGTAATTTTTGACGGTTACAAAAAGAATGGATCAAACGTATCAGACTCGTTTAAAGACTCTCCTTATGTTTGTTTTAAGGATGTAACTAGTCTGTTGCAAAATGTAAAAAATGCTGCTGGCCAATTAGACGCTGATGGTACTTATACGGTTGCAAACGTTAGAGCAGCAAGAGGAAAACGTAATGGAGGAGGGGCCGGAGGATGGACGCTTGTTGTAATCTATGAAAGTCCAAGTCTTCCAAGCAAATATATTTCTGTTTTTGATGGATATGTAGGAGTTGATCCAGGTTCTACTGCAACAAAAACGGTTGATTATTCTGTTAGTGGTTTTCAAACTTTGCCTGTCGGTTTCCCTGTAACAGCAAAAATTGGTGTTGGAGCATTAGAAGGTGATAATCAGCTTAAAGGTGATGATTTTCAAATTAAAGCAAATACAGTAACGGCTTATACTAAAATAACTGATGCAGTAAATTTAGAAGGAAATTTCTTTGATGCTTCAATTACAAATAATGGTGCCAGTGTTCAAAATCGATCTCCCAAGAGTATCAATACGATGGGAATCGATATTGATAACGTTCTTATTAAAAATGACGATAATGAGGTTATTCCAAACAATGAAACAGGTGCTACATTAAGACTTAGTACAGACGGAGATGGTTATGGTGCTTATGTTACCACTTTTGCGGTCGACATTATTGAACCAAAAATCATTCTAACAAAAGTTGCAAAAGGTGTCCGTATAGAAAACGGTGTTGAAGTTGAATATGATTTAGATGGACTTCCTGTAACTTTAGGTCAGGAAATCAGGTATGTATTAGGCTTCAGAAATCAAGGTAATGATAATGCAAAAAGCTTTACAATTACAGATGTATTGCCGCAAAATATAATTTTTGATGAAGCGGATCTTTCTTTACCGACAGGAGTTACAAAAGAATCTTATGATCCTGCAACGAGAACAATTGTATTTAAAATTGTTGATGAGTTAGTTATAAAGTCTGGTCCGTTAACTACTTTAAGTTTTAAAGTTAGAGTGGTAAAAGATTGTAACGAATTGGTTGATGCCTGTTCTAATATAATTAAAAACACGGCAACATCAAGATACTTTGGAGATAAGAGCCCTACCAATAATGGTCAGCCTTATGGTGATGGAAGTTACTCTTTTGACACTGGCTGTATTGTAGGTGATCCAAGCTCTACAAACTTTTTGGTTGGTATTGAGGACTGTCTTTTTAACAGAGAAGTATTCTTATGTGGAAGCGCACAACTTAAAGCGGCAAGCGGATATAATACCTATGTTTGGAAAGACCCTAACGGAGTTGTATTTGGTGGAAACAATCAAATAGTTACCGTTACAAAAGCAGGAAAATATACTGTTCAAACAGGTGGTAATCCGGATTGTAAAGGAATTCTACAAAATTTTGATGTAAAAGATCAAGTTGCGGGAGCTAATGTTAATCCAATTAGTGAATATGCGAATAACATTGATCCTCTTACCAATAGACCTTATACTTGTACAAGAGATAATATTGAGTTTCCGAAAATATTTTTATGCGGAAAAAATGATACAAGAATACTAGATACTAAAATCACTCAGGCTATCAGTATTATTTGGCAGGAAACAACGGATGTACCTCCATCAGGTTTTCCATCGAGCTGTCCGTATGATACGGCACCAAACTGGACCAATGTTGGAACTCCTGGAAGAACTTTTACAGCAAACAGACCAGGAGCATTTAGAGTTGTGATTACTTATGGTAATAACTGTGTAAACACATTTTATTTTAGTGTTTTCCAAAATCCATTAGAACCAAAAGCAGATGTACAAAATATAGTTTGTGATACAAAAGGAAGCATAACGGTTACTACACCTCCAATTAATTCTGATTATACTTATAGTTTAGATAATGTAAATGGAACCTATCAGACTTCAAATGTATTTAACGATGTTAGTCAAGGAAGTCACACAGTATATATCAAACAAAATCCTGCTGCTGGCGAAACATCATTTTGTCCATTTCATATTGATGTAAATGTTGAAAAAGAAGTTTTTAGTGGAAGAGTTGAGAAAACAGATCCTTTATGTTCACCTGGTTTAGGTTCTATGAGTGTTTTTGCAGAAGGCTTGACAAAAGGCGATTATCAGTTCATTGTTAAAAAAGCGGGAACAAATACCATAGTTGCAGATTCTGGAGTAATGACTTTTCCTGGTTATATTGTTTTTGACCAAAAATTTGCGCCAGGACTATATGATGTAGAAATATTATCGCCTAAAAACGGCTGTAAAATTGTAAAAGAAGATATTGAAATACTGGATAAAGTATTAAAAGCAACTGCTACTGTTACCAAAACATTAGCTTGTGGTAACGGTGAAATTACGGTTCAAACATCTGGAGGAACACCTCTTCCGGGAGTAACGCCATCTTACTATTATAGTCTGAATGGTGTGGATTTGGGACAACTTACAGAG
Organism: Flavobacterium sp. LAR06; assembly: GCF_041946075.1. NCBI lineage: Bacteria > Pseudomonadati > Bacteroidota > Flavobacteriia > Flavobacteriales > Flavobacteriaceae > Flavobacterium > Flavobacterium sp. LAR06. Next base: position 503,890 of record NZ_JAUTYT010000001.1, read on the forward strand.
CCGGTTATAATTCCTATAAAAAGACCATTGCCTCCATTGGGAGAATATAAAATTGTAGTTACAGACTTCAATTCATGTAAGGTTACTTTACCAACTATTAAAGTTGTTGATATCCAAAAACCAACAGTAAACATCAATCAGAAAAATGTAACATGTTACAATACTAAAGAAGGTGAAATTTCGATTGATGTAACACCTGCAAATTCAGGATATGGGGTTTCTTATAGTGTAAACAATGGTGCGTATACAACATTGCCAACTACTGGTTTAAATCCTGGCGAATATTCAGTTGTTGTAAAATATACTTACGGCACAGAGGAATGTTTTGATGAAGCGAAAAAAATTACCATTACCGGACCAACATCCCCTTTAACAGCTTCTGGAGGAGTTGCTGAATTATCTGGTTGTGGACCAGCAGGAAATACAGATCAGGGATTAGTAAGAATTACCAACCCTCAGGGTGGTGTGCAATTTCCTGCACCAAACCCTTATAGATATAGTTTTGATGGAAAACAAACCTGGGTTTTATCAAATCAGGCATATGTAAGCCCAAGAGCAACACCATATACATTATATATCAAAGATGCTGCAGGTTGTATTTTTGAAATACCGGGTATTGTTTTAGAGAAAAAACCAACAGATCCTGTTTTTACAGTTTCTACACCGGTTTATACTTGTGATGGTAAAGGAACAGTAAACGTTACAGTACAAACGGATCCGAATGTTAATTATGCCTATAAATATTTCTTAGGTAAATTTAATGGTACCACTTACGTTTATACCGAAAATACAAATACACCTCCTTCTACTTTCAAAGATATTCCAGTTGGAGACTATAAAATTAAAGTTGAGTACGATTTATTAACGGCTGCAACATATAGTAACTTATTAAAAGAAGATTTTGGAAGTGGTCCTCCAACCACAACCCCTGGTATTGCTGCTGCGTATTGTTTTAATGACCAGAGAGAATTTGCCCCATATCAATGTAAATTCCCTGATGGAACGCCAAGTAGATCGGTAGAAGACAATGCTTATTCTGTAACAAGTTTTTTCTGGAGAGGAGATGATCTTTTAAGTAATAATACAGGAGCATGGTTTCACTTTAAAGATCACACCACAAACCCGAACAACTTAGCAAATACGGGAGATGCGAATGGACGATATCTACTAGTAAATATTGGTAGTGCAGCAGGGCCAAATGGTATTTTATACAGCAAACCTATTCATGATGTAATTCCAAATCAGCCGATTGAAGTAAATATTGCGGTTGCAAATTTATTAAGAAAAGGCATATTAGGAGATTCACCGTCAGTTTTATTCGAATTAGTGGATCCTTCAGGAAAAGTGGTAGCTTCGCACCTTGGTGGTGTTATAGCAGCTTCAACAACGGATCCAAACAGAGAGAAGTGGGTAACACCTCCAACAATTTCGTTAAATCCAGGACCTAATACAGATTTGACATTTGTTATCCGTTCCGGAAGTATATTATATGGAGGTAACGACATCGTTATTGATGATATTTCAGTTCGTCAAATACCAAAATCATGTTTGGCTGATAAAATATTAGACCTTAAAGTAGAAGATAAAAAAGCATTTACAGCTAAAGTTGATAATATCAACGGCGTTAAATGTAAAGGTGATACAAATGGTTCTTTTAACATTGTTGTTGAAAACTTTGACACTACCAATGGATTCTTCTATACATTAAACGGATCTGCGAATCCAGTTGTTTGGCAAAATTCTAAAGTTTCTCCTGTACTAGTTGATAATAGAGGAGAAGGAACCTACGATATTCGTGTTCGTTATGCCAATAATGCAACATCTTGTAATTTTACTATTACACCAAAAGTTACTGCGCCTGATGCCTTTATTGTAAATGCTATAGCTTCGACTGCAACTTGTAAGGTTGGTGCTACGGTTACAGCATCAGCAGTTGGTGGAACTGGTGCTTATACTTTTACAATTAAAGATAAAAATTCAGCGTTTACTAAAACTTTCCCAAGTGATGGAATCTTAACAGATATTCCTCCGGGAACCTATACTGTATCCGGTGTTGATGCAAACGGATGTAAGGATGCCAGAGATACTGATTTGATCATCGATAAACCGGAAAACCCTACTGCAGAAGTAGTTAAAGATGGAGGTTTATGTTTTGGTACAAATGCTACAATTACTGTAAAAATAACAGGAGGAGTAGGTAAATATACGTATCAGGTAAGTACAAATGGAGGTGTAACATATAGTAATCCTAGTGCACCTTTTGATGGGCCTACATTTACGTATATTGCAACGGCATCTGGTATTACATATGACTTTTTAATTACGGACAGCAACAATTGTGAGGCTGTTGCGGTAAGTCAAAAAATTGATAAAGCAATAACAGCTAATGCTGATGTTACTGTTCCATTAACTTGTAAATCTGGAAATGCTGCAAATGCAACTATTGAAGTTACGATTGATGGAGGAACAAGTCCTTATACTTATACGGTTAAAAATAAGGCAACAAATACTGTCTTATTTACAAGTGGATCCATTACAGGACCAAAATTTACATATTCTGCAGCAACAGCAGCAACTTATGTTTTTGATATTAAAGACGCAAACGGCTGTTCTTTCCCTGTAGAAAAAATAGTTAATACAAAAGCAGAGCCAACGGCAACATACAAAGTAGAAAACGTTACCTGTTTTGATGCAAAGAATGGTTATATTGATATTACGGCAGAAAATGGTACTGCGCCGTTTACCTACCAGTTTAATGGTACAGGCCCTTTTACAGCTACAACACATTATGGTACTTTAGCAGGATCTGCTGCAGGAATTGAATATTCATTTATTGTAAAAGATGCTACACAATGTACTAAGGAATATAAATTCAAAGTTTATCAGCCGACAGATATTACGGCTTCGGCTTCGATTACAACTCCATACACTTGTGAGACGAAAGCAACTATTACAGCATCAGCATCTGGTGGAAATGGAGGCTTTACTTATGTATTAAAAAATGGAACGACAACTGTAGCTACAAATACAGATGGTATATTTCCAAATTTAATTGCAGCCGGAAACTATACAGTTGAAATTACGGATAGCAAAGGTTGTCCTAAAACAGTTTCTGCTGGAACAATCGTAGCATTGAATTCTCCAGCAGGAATGACGCTTACTCCTACTGCAGTTACTTGTCCAAGTAATACAGCGAGCGTAACAATCACGAATGTTGTGAATGCTGCTGGAGTTGCAGTACCAACTGCAGGTCTTGAATACAGAATTAAATCTCCTACACCTCCTGGTACAACTACGTATCAGACCAGTAATCAATTTAATGGTTTAGCTGCAGGAAAGACGTACACTTTTGAAGTAAGAGATGCTAAAAAATGTGTTTACGAAAAAGAGCTTGAGATAATAGCGTTGCCTGTTATTGCTGTAACGGTTAAATCTAAAATCAGCATTGCATGTTTAGGCTCAGCTGATGGAAGTGCAATCTTCACGGTTTCAGGAATGGGTAATAATGTTGCTTACTCTTACAAAGTTGATGCATTAGCGGCTGTAACAGGAACATCTCCTGCAACAGGAGCTACATTTGATATTTCGGTACCAAACTTAAGTTCAGGAACTCATACTATCGTAGTAACCAATACAGCAACTACTTGTTCTGATTCAGAACCTGTTACAATTGCTGCGCCAACTGCAGTATTGAAATTAAATGTTACAGATGTAACACATGTTACTTGTGATAAAAAAGGAACAGCAACTATTAACGCAGTTGGCGGTTGGGGATCTTTTACCTATACGGTAAAACCTACAACAGGTCCAGCGATTGTTCAGACAACTAAATTGTTTGAAAATTTAGAGGCGGGAGATTATACTTTTGTTGTTGAAGATTTAAGAGGCTGTAAGGTTGATGGAACTTTTACAATTAACGATAAAGTTTACCCGGTTGCTGATATTGATGCTACTGCAACTGATTTATGTGCGGGATCAACAGGTGGAGCGACAATTACAGTAACTCCAATCACTAAAGCAAATTATGTGTACAGCATTAACAACGGTACACCTAAAAATAACGGAACTTTTACAGGATTAATTCCTGGTGATTATATTGTTACGGTTAAAGATCTTTCTACGGGATGTTCTATTGATTTAGCGAAACAAATAGTTGCTAAACCAGTAGTAGTTTCGCTGCATAAAATAACTAAAATCTTAGATTGTAGTTCTAGTACAGATGCTACTATTGAAGTTACAATTGCTGATGGATATCCGGATTATAAATACAGAGTAAACATTAATGGTGCAGGTTTCCCTGTTGCTTACACACCAGTTGGAATTGGAGTAAAAACATTTACTTATCCTGCTAGTGTTGCTGGTTCATATGTATTTGAAATTTTAGACAGTAAAGGGTGTATAACAGGTTTCACTGAAACGATTGCACCAAAAGTAACACCTGCTTTTACAACAACTATAGAACATGTCAAATGTTTTGGCGAAGCTACTGGAAAAATTACGGTTAAAGCTACTCCGGTTTCCGGAACTTACGAATACAGTAAGGATAATGGAGGCAACTGGCAATCATCTAATGAATTTAAAGATTTAATAAAAGGTTCTTACACTATAGTAGTTAGAGATACTAAGACAAAATGTATTCTTAGTAAATCAGTTACAGTTAATGGTCCGTCTGTTAAATTGACTGCTTCAGCGCTTGTAACAATTAAATTATCTTGTGGAACTAATAATGTAGCACAAGCTGCAACTATTACAGTTACAGCTAGTGGTGGAACTGCTTTTTCAGGAACAGATAAATACAGGTATACTTATACACAGGGTGCTACAGTAGTTGGTCCAATCACTTCTAAAACTTTTTCAACAGACCTGCCAGGATTGGTAGATATTGTTGTTACAGATGCAAATGGTTGTACTGTTCCTACTTCAGTGACAGTAGTGGCATTAGACCCTCCAGGACCTTTAGCTTTTTCAGCTCCGGCTATTACTTGTGATGCTACAAAATTAAGAACTAATTTAAAAGTGGATGTTACCGGTGGAACATTCCCATTAAAATATGAAATTACAAGTCATACAGCTGCAGCTGCACCAACAGGAACTTTAGTTGCTATAAATCAAAATTCTAGTACTTATACTTTTACAGGTTTACTTCCTGGAACGTATTATGTTAAAATTACAGATGCTAATGGTTGTACTAAAACAGGTGAGTATACTATAGCTCCTGTTGATCCAATTCAGGAATCAGGTTCAACTATTAAGAATGTTTCTTGTAAAGATGTAGCAGACGGAAGTCTTCAATTCACAATTTCTGGTAATACCAACGGAACAAATGGTTATTCTTATAGCTTAACAGGTGCCGTTTCCGGATTAATTACTACAGGTATTTCAAAAGTTGGAGATGTTATAACATACTCAGGCTTAAAAGGAGATTCATATACTTTTACTGTAACAAATAATCTTACAACATGTAATGATTCTGAAACTATAGTACTTGATAATCCTACTGCAGTTACCATTATAAGCGCAAGCGGTCCTAAGGTTTTCTGTAGCAGAAATAACAGTGTGATCACTGTAAACGCGAGTGGAGGAACAGGAACATTATATTACGCTGTGGTAAAATTAGGAGCTGCTGCACCAACTTACCCTGCAGGATATACTACTGATAATAAATTTGACAAAAATACAGTTGCTGATGGCCTTGATTATGTTGCATACGTAAGAGATGCTAATGGATGTCCAATAACAAAAGATGTTAAAATTACCAGAGATGCTGTTCCAACAGTTGATCCAATAGCAACTACTTGTTATACAGGAGGAAATCTTACTATTACCATGTCTGGAACCGTTTTTGCAGGTTCAGGAAAACAATATGGAGTAGATGGTAATTACAGTTCGAATGCAACTAAAACGATCACTGGACCAGGTACATATAAATTAACGGTTAAGGATGATAATGGTTGTATATCTGCTGCTTTTGATTTAGTTATAACAAACCAATTAAAATTAACAGTTACTCCAAATAAAGATGTAACATGTACGGTAATTCCACCATTTACTACTGTAAATGCACAAGTGACTTTATCAGCAGCTGGTGGTAACAGCACCTACACTTATGAGGTTAAAAACGGCTTAGGAGGAACTTACACCGCTATTTTACCTGCTGGTACTAATGTGTTTACCACTTCAGTGCCTGGAGATTATTACTTTAAAGTAAAATCTGCGGGATGTGAAGAGGAATCGACTGTTCCATTTACAGTAACGACTCCAATTGCTCCAACACCGACAGCAGTAGCGACGGGTACATTATGTACAGCTTCTGCAGAAGGAACTATTCAAATTAGTGTAACTGGTGGAACTCCGCCATTTACTTACACAATTGATAACTGGGCTACAAGCAATGATACTGGTTACTTTTCAGGTCTTACTGGAGCAGTAGGAGGAGGTAAAGGTTATACGTACCAGGTTCGTGACGCTAAAGGTTGTTTGAAATCAGGTGTTGCACAAGCTTTTGTAGTATCGCCAGATCCGGTCGCTTTTGAAACTGAACAAGAAAATATTGAATGTGATAAAACAGGAGGTACAGGTTCAAATCTTGGGTCGATTACAGTTAAAAATGTTACAGGTGGTACAGGATCATATGTATACCATATTAGTAATAATTTTGGTTACTCAGATACTTTTAACGCACCAACTGGTTCACCTCATAAATTTGATATCATTGATTTTGGAATTTATACGGTAGAAGTTAGAGACGCGAATAGCTGTCCGGCATCTAAAGAAATTACTATGGCTTCTCCTCCGGAGGATTTAGATATAGATATTGCTACAACACCGTCAAACTGTACCACTGGAGGAACCGCAGTTGTTACTGTTAAGGTTGTTATTCCTAGTGCAGATTATGAGTTTGCTATTTTGGAGTTTAATACTTCACCATATTCACTTAACTTTTCTGGTCCGGATGTTGTAGGTGGAACGGTTAAAACATTTAATAATTTAATACCAGGTGTAACGTATACGTTTGTGGTACATGATAAGGCAACGCAATGCTACTTCTTAAAATCGGCAAACGGTCCTATTCCGGCAGCATCTTCTTTAGTAGGTCCTGCTACACCAACAAATGTAACTTGTAGTGGCGCCAATAATGGAAGCGTATCATTTAGAGTTTCAGGTTGGTTAGCAACTACAACTGATGTAGCATATCAAATTTTTAGAGAACAGGATAATTTACCGATTATGGCTGCTCCGATAAAAGTTAATGTTGCTGGTAGTACAACTCCATTTACAAGAACTTATCCGGCGGCTTTACCGGGAACACTAGCTCCGGGAAGATATTATATCGCATATACTGAATATAATGGTGCTATTAAAGGGTGTCAGGCTTCTTCAGGTACATTTGAAATCAAACAGTCTTCAACTCCTTTAACAGTAGTTGCTTCATCACTTAAAAATGACAACTGTAAACCAAATGCCGGTATTGTTACCTCTCAGGCATCTGGTGGAACGGGACCTTATTTATACCAAATAGTGACTGATAATGGTGCGATTGGTTTTGGCGCTGGAGATACAAAACCACTAGCGACATCATTCTTATCAACTTATACTTCAAATACATTTAATGTTAACTCAGGAAATTATCTTGTTTGGGCAAAAGATGCGTATGGATGTATTGAACCTGCACCAGTTCAGATTGCTTTAGACCCAAGTCCGGTATTTGCTTTAAGTATTGATGACAAATGTGCTAAAGAAGGTGAATTTTCAGTAACAGTAAGTCAGGTTACTGCAGGTATTCCTCCGTATTACATTAAGGTAAATTCTGGTAGTTACCAACCAATTACTACGCCGTTACCATATAAAATTACTGGATTAAATTCTGGCCCTGTAGATGTAACAGTTAGAGATGCTAATAATTGTGAAACACCATTAATGCAGGCTCCAATTACACCTACACCTACAGCAACAGCTACGGTAACTAAAGTGTTAAACTGTTCTCCTGGTACTACTATTGTAAATGCTACGATAACGGTTAAAATAGAAAAAGGAACATTACCTTATGCTAAATATGAAGTTAAGAAAGGAAGTGCTGCTTATGCGGTTATTACACCTACAACTACTGTAGCGGCCGGTGTAACGACATTTACTTACTCAGTTGCGGCAGCAAATGCAGATGTATACAAATTCAGAATTACAGATGCAAATGGGTGTCAAATAGAAACTATTGAGGTTACTGTTGACCCAATTAAACCAATCATAGTTTCATCTTTAGATGTTCAGCCAAAATGTTTTGGAGGAACAGGTTCTGTAGAATTAGTTGCGACTGGCGGTCAGGGACCATTTACCTATTCATTTAAAGGTTCGGCATTTACTTCAAAAACTATCTATCCTGTAACTGCAGGTGCCTATACCTATATAGTTAGAGATGCCTTAGGTTGTGAAGCATCTGGTACAGGAACTTTATTACAGCCTTCTGCATTGGCTTTGGTTACACCAATTATTACGCCGCTTCAATGTGGTACTGGTAATGTGGCACAATCTGCAACGGTTGTTTTAGGAGCTACTGGCGGTACAAAAGACTATTTATATAGCTTTAAAGGCAGTGCTTTTACAACTAAAACGACCTATACTGTTGATGATACTAAAAATGATCAGACTATTGCATATACCATTCAAGATGCTAATGGCTGTTCAGTTAGTAGCTCGGTTACTATCTTGAAACTAGTACCTCCTACAAATTTCACAATTACGCAAGGAGCGGTAATCACTTGTACAACATTAAATACAAGTGCTACTATTTCAGCTGTAATAGGTGGTATTGGTACTAAAACGTATCAGATGATTTCTCCAGCATTCTCAGATCAGGGAACGAATGCAACATTTACAGGTTTATTGCCAGATGTTGATTATGTATTCCAGGTAACAGATGTTAATAAATGTACGGTTCAAAAACCATTTAGAATTGCTAATGTTATCAATATTAAAGCAGTAGAGCAGTATACGACAGGTATTACATGTTCAACAGCAGCAGATGGAAAAGCAAGTTTCCTTGTTTCTGGTTTCGCAGGTACATATCGTTATACACTTGATGGCGTGGCGTTTGCTGGTCCTTTTACAAGTTCAACAATTAATTTAACTGGATTAGCAAAAGGAGCTCACACAATTCAAATATTTGATAATGTAACAAATTGCTTTACGCCTGTAATAACATTTAATATTGCATCGCCAGCTTCAGCGTTAATTTTAGCAACACCTGTTGTTACACCATTAGGCTGTACAACTTCTGGTGCTGTTACATTAACCGCAAGTGGTGGATGGGGTGATTATACTTATACATTAATACAGCCAAATGGAACTATTTTGACTAATGCAGATGGTGTTTTTGAAAATCTTACGCAAACGGGACCATATACTGTTTCAGTAAAAGATTCGAATAGCTGTACAGTGGCGGTAGCAGCTGCGTTTACTTTGGTAACTGCGCCTCTACCTGTGGCTACAATTGCAGCGACATCTGACTATTGTTATTATAATACAAATTCTACGACATTGGTTGTAACTGCAACAAAAGCAGTTCCATATCCGGTAACGTTCGAATATTCGATTAATAATGGTCAGTCTTGGCAGTCATCAAATACATTCGACAAATTAACTCCAGGTGCCTATTCAGTTATGGTGAGAGATAATTTCGGTTGTGTTTCGACTGCAGTAAGTACTACAATTAATGGACGTCTTTTTGCTTCAGCAGAAAACACAAAAGACATTTATTGTACAGGTATTCTTAACGGAACAATTAGAGTAAGTGCACTTGGAGGTTACCCAGATTACAGCTATACCGTTAAAATCGGTACTGGTGCGGTATCTGCTCCTATTCCATTTGCTCCTGGTGCAACTTTTGTAGATTACAGTGTTAATGCTGCAACTCCTGGAACTTATACATTCGTAGTATATGATTCAAAAGGATGTTCGTATCCAGTACCTGCTGTTATAATGACAGCTCCAACTCCGGTTATATATACTGCGGATCCGACATCTCCATATTGTTCTCCTTCACAAGGAAACGTAAACAATGGTTCAATCTTATTTACTTTAGCACCATCAAATGATAACCCTAAATATACGTACTCTATTCAGCGTACTATACCTGCGGGCGGTGCTCTAATAACTCAGGACACTCCATTATTTAGTAATTTATCTGCGGGTACTTATGCAGTAAATGTTACATCAGGAAGAAATTGTGGTGCTCCAACTACGGTGGTTATTGATAGCCCATCTTTAGTAGTGGCTAGCGCTTCTGCAAGCCCATTTACATGTTCAAGTCCGGCAAATACCTTAAATGCAACTGTAGTTACCGTTACTGGTGCTGGTGGTGCAGGCACAGGTGCAGTGGGTGATTACACTTATAGTGAAAATGGAACAGTTTGGGAAACAACAAATAAATTTAATGTGATTGATAACGGATCTGCGCAAAACTTAACTTATTATGTGAAAGATGCTAACGGATGTATTGATGATGTTATAGTACCAATTAGTCCTTTCCCAAGATTAATTTCAGCAAAAACAGCTTTAGTTACCAAAGCAGCTTGTAATAATGCTGGTGAAGTGATCAGAGTGACTATTGCAGGAGGTGCAGTTCCTTATAATTTTGAATATCAGGTTTCAGTTGATGGTGCAGCTTATAGCACACCAGCAATACCAGTTACTGCCGGAACAAATACGTTCGATTATACAGCTACAGTGCCTGGTCATCTTTATCAGTTTAAAGTGACTGATAAAACAACAGGATGTTTCATTATTTCTGACGCGTACAAAGTGCCATTATTCGATACAGCAGAAGTTGTGGCTACTGCTTCTTCGATGGTAAAATGTTTTGGAAGTAATGAAGGAAAAATCGCGATCAATATTACAGATTATAAAGGTCCATATACTTACCAAATTTTAAATGGTGGCGTTGCCGTACCTGGTGCTTCAGGAACAGGAAATTCTAATACGGTGAATCCGTTTACAATTCCTTTTGATTTGATTGAAGGAAAAGCTTATACAGTAAGTATTACTGAAACAGCTTACCCATTCTGTACTATAATTTCAGGTAATGTTATTATTACACAGCCTCCAGTATTAGATTTATCTGCTTTGGTAATTGCTAACGTAAACCAAAACTGTAAAACTGCAGGTGCGGTATTGACAATTGATGAAACGACTATTATTGGCGGAACTCCTGATTATACTTATGCTTTTGTTCCTGCCGGAACGACTCCAACAGCTGGAGATTATCAGGATGAGAATACTAAAACAATTGCGACGACGAAAATAGCTCCGGCTTTTGATGCTTGGGATGTTTATGTAAAAGATGCAAACGGCTGTTTCCAACATGTTACGGTAAATATTTCATTAGACCCTATGCCGGCAATTACAAATGTAAGCGTGGCTAGTCAATGTTATAGTGCAGCCGGATACAGAATAGACGTTGCCGCAACGGGTGTTGCTCCGTTACAATATAGTTTAGACGGAGTAGAATTCCAGGATGATAATTTCTTTATAGTGTCTTCTCCTGGAGATTACACAGTAACAGTAAGAGATAAAAACAAGTGTGAAGTTAAAGCAACTGCTCCTGTTACAATCTTAGAGCCATTAACATTACTTGCAGAGGTTACAAAAACACCAACGTGTACAGCTGCTGATGGAACAGTTACCTTAACTGCTGGCGGCGGAACAGTTGCTCCTGTAAGTTATGTTTATACGAGAGATAACTGGACAACAACTAGTGTGTCTCCAATATTTAGTGGTTTAGCTCCTGGTATTTATACCTTTAAGGTAAGAGATACTGGAACAACACCATCTTGTGAAAAAGAAGTTACGGTTAAAATTGAAGATCCAAGACCTGTAACAGGAATTGTGGCAACACCATCACCTGTATCTTGTAATGGAGGAACAGACGGAAGTATTGCTGTAACTTTAACTGGTACAAATGATAATCCTATTTACATGTACAGTCTTGCTGGACCTGTAAACAGAGTGGCTCAGGAATCGCCAATTTTCAATGATTTACCTTTCGGTACTTATACTGTAACGGTAACTTCAGGAAAAGGATGTTCTAACACTGCAACTGCTGTAGTAGCGCAGCCAAACCCTATTGCAGTTGGTGCACCAACAGTTACTCAATATCTTTGTAATGTTGGAACGAATACACCATTAAGTGCAACTATTACTGTAGCTCCTGGCTCTGTAACAGGTGGTTCTAACAATTATATTATCTATGAATTTGTAAGAGATGGTATAACAGTTCAAAAAGATGATAGAAATACTTATACTGAAGTTGATAATTTAGGTGGAAGTTATGTGGTAAATGTATTTGACACTAACAATTGTCAAGGTTCATCTGTTGCTGCTATAATTAATCCATATGTAGGTATTGCTGATCTTGATCTTGATGTTACGCTAATTAACTGTAGAGATGGTGAGTCTGTTCAGGTTACTGCAATCGCTACAAGCGGAACATTACCAACTTTAACATACACAATTGAAGGAGTTAGTCCTACTGTATATCCTCTTACATCTAGTCCAACAGGATTATTTACTGGATTACAAATCGGTAGTTATAAAATTATTGTAACAAATACGGTAACAGGATGTAGTGTTGAGAGATTCCATACTGTTAATAATCCAAATACTTTTGATATAGTAGCTTCGGATGTTAAAAACATAACTTGTTTTAATGCTGCTAACGGAAGTATTACATTAACATTGGTAGATGAAATTATACCAGCAGACAATGCAGGTATATTTGATTACGTAATTACAGATCAATTAGGTAATGTACGTACTGGCCGTTCAACATCTGTTGAATTAAAACTTGCAAATCTTACTGCAGGTAAATATGCTGTAGTTGCGAATTTGGTTAACTCACCATATTGTCAGGTTACAACTGAGTTCACAATTGATGGACCAGATGCAGAATTAGATGTTAAAGCTGCTAAACAAGAAATTACTTGTGCGGCAAATAACAATGGTGAAATTACAGCATTAGCAACTGGAGGATGGATCGGTGACTATCAATATAAATTAGAAGGTCCGGTTTCTGTTCCATATGGTGCAGCAAATAATTTCAAGAATTTAATAGCTGGAACTTATAGAGTTTGGGTTAAGGATGTTAGTGGATGTGAAGATTTCGACACAGTAATCTTGAATAACCCAACACCAATAACTGCGACGATTGTTGCTGATAAAACGCTTCTTACTTGTTATAACAATCAGGATGCGACGATAACAGTAACTACTGTTGCTGGAGGTTCAGCGAATTATAAGTATACATTGCATGGAGTTTTAGCAGATGGTACTGTTATTACAAGAGACGCACAGCTTGATAAAGTATTTACAGATTTAGCTGCTGGAACATACTATGTAACAGTTTCAGATGACTGGACTTGTTCAGGTGATTCTAACAAAATTACAATTGGTCAGCCAGATGTAGTTAAAGCGTTATTAGCAATAGAGAGAAGTGAGACTTGTCAAATTACACCTGTACTTAGATTAACAGCTTCAGGCGGAACGGGTCCTTACTTCTATAGTGTTGACGGAATTACATATAACCCAGTATCATTTGCTAGTTATGTTGATATTCAATTACCACAAACGACAGCAGACCGTGATTATCAATATTACGTTAAGGATTCAAACAATTGTGCAAGTGTACTTTCTGGTAAGGTTCCTATGTTTGTGGTTCCTGCTTTAGAATTCGAGAAATTAGAATCTAACAACGTTCCTTGTAAAGGTGGAGCAACAGGTTCAATCTATGCTGCAGCAAAAGGCGGATTTGGAAACTATGTGTATGTATTGCTAAATGAAGCTAAACTGCCATTTACTCCAACTCCAACGCAGTTGACACCTGGAACTTTCTCTAATCTTCCGGTTGGTAAATACTATGTTGAAGTAACTAGTGGAGATTGTGAGAAGATTTCTGAATTAATTGAAATTACAGAGCCAGAATTGAATCTAACTGCAGAGGTTACACCATTTGATGTTACATGTGCTGGATTTAATAACGGAAGAATAACAATCGTTGCCAGCGGTGGTGGTGATGGTGAATATACTTATGCCATAACGCCTGAAATTGAGCAATTCTTTGATGTGCCTCTTTTCGAGAATCTGAAACCAGGACCATACACGGTAAGAGTTCAAAAAGGTTTATGTTATGAAGATTATCCTGTAGTAATTAATGATGCTATTCCTTTAGTGGCTCAGGAAATTACAGCATCACAAGTTCCGGAATTATGTTTTGGAGATAAAGATGGAGCGGCTTATGTTGAAGTAGAAGGAGGAAAAGGTCCTTATACTGCAAGTATAGTTGGTAACGGAGTTACCATAGATTTCAGAGCTCCAGATATTGATGCTAATACATTTAGTTTCTTAGGTCTTTCAGGAGGTGTTGAATACGTAGTAACAGTGAAAGATGCCAACGAATGTACGCAGGAAGTGTATATTAATCTACCGGAGCCAGTTAAAGTGATTCCAACGATAGTAGAGAATTATACTTGTGAAAACGATCTTCCGGTCAATTCAATTACAGTATCTCTTGAAGGTAATATCGCAGAAGCAAATTATCCTCAGGTTGTTTATACATTGTTATTAGATGGTGTGTCAACAGGAATTTCTCAAACAGGAAATCCTGTATTTAGAAACCTTCCTTCAGGTAATTACTCAGTAGAGGTGACATTTGCAGGTTGTACAAAACCTTCTAACACAATTACTATTGTTGCAGTTCAGCCTTTAGTAGCAATTGATGCTACTCTGGAAAGCAAAGAGATCAACACAATTGTCGTGAAAGCTTCTGGTGGTGTGAAACCTTATGAATACAGTTTCAACGGTGAAGCATTTACATCTTCTAATAGTTATCAGATCTATAAAACAGATGTTTATAAAGTAATTGTTAGAGATAAAAATGGATGTCAGGTTTATTTAGATGTACCAGGTGAATATGTTAACATCTGTATGCCAAATTATTTCACCCCTGGTGGAGCTAATCCTGAGATTGGTCCAGATTGTGGAGCATTAGCATACAAAGACCTTACATTTAAAATCTTTGATAGATACGGTAGAGCCGTTGCTACTTACAGAGTAGGTCAAAAATGGGATGGAAAATACAACGGTGAAGAATTGCCATCTGGTGATTACTGGTATGTTCTTAAACTAAATGACGAGAAAGATGCAAGAGAGTTTGTTGGACATTTCACTTTATACAGATAACAAAATAATAGCCCCTTATGATGTTGTCTAAAAAAATTATTACAATGAAAAAATTAATTTTATCCTTAGTACTCATGGCTGTAACATCAGGTTACAGCCAAGAGTTAAACCTACCAGTGTTTACTCAGTATTTGGCTGATAACCCTTTCATAATTTCCCCTGCATACGCGGGTATTGGTGATAATCTTAGAATTAGAGCCAATGGACTGACTCAATGGGTTGGAATTAAGGATGCACCGGAAAATCAATCGCTTTATGCTGATTTTAGAATTTTAGACCGTTCTGGGGTTGGAATCTCAGTTTATAACGATAAGAACGGTTATACAAGACAAACAGGTGCTAAGGTTTCGTTTGCGCATCACTTAATTCTTAATTATTATACAAAGCAATATTTATCTTTTGGTCTTTCGTATAACTTCAACAGTTTCAGAATTGATACTGATGAATTTAGAAACGATACGCAGACCGGTATTGGTGGAAATATAGATCCTGCTGTTGCAGATAATCGTTATAATGCCAACAATAACTTCGATATTAGTGCCTTGTACCGTAACAGGAATTTCTATGTTAGTTTTAATGCGAATAACGTTTTAAAGAAAAACACCGATAAATATCGTGGTGTTGAACCTAACTTGCTTTCAAATTATCAGGTTTATACCGGAATGATTTTTAAAGATGGAGAAAACAGTCGTATCGAATACGAACCCTCAGTTTTCTACCAGTATTTTG
Source organism: Flavobacterium sp. LAR06 (assembly GCF_041946075.1). Taxonomy (NCBI): domain Bacteria; kingdom Pseudomonadati; phylum Bacteroidota; class Flavobacteriia; order Flavobacteriales; family Flavobacteriaceae; genus Flavobacterium; species Flavobacterium sp. LAR06. The sequence continues at coordinate 519,844 of NZ_JAUTYT010000001.1, forward strand.
CTAGTGATAAACGTTCGTCAACGGATATAAACTTTAAGTACAGACGCTATAATCGTTACGAAGATTATTACTGGATAGGAGTTTCCTATCGTATGTTAAACGATCAGTTTCCAAAACCATTATCTGTAAGTCCAATGGCTGGTTTCATGAAATCTAAATTTTACTTTGCATATTCTTATCAGGTAATGTTCAATGATATTGCAGCTTATAATAGCGGTACACACATGATTACTATCGGATTTGATTTCTTACAGTCTATCAGTAACTGTCCTTGTACGCAAGGTCCTGTTCACGACTAATATTTATAGTTGAAAGTACTGCAGTCTGGATTTTATTTTATTTTGAAGAAAATAAAGAAGATTTTTACTGCAGTATGTTTAACTTCATAATGGTATAAGCAACCATTTTTCTCTTTTTTAATTATTAATTTGTTTTTTTTCATAAATTACATCGTTTTCGTTGTTATTGATAGGTTATTTTTACATATTTCAAATTTAATACTACTCCAAAAGTTCTATATTTGTTTTTCTTTCAAAAAATTAAAAATTTATCAAATGAAAACTTTAAACGATTTCGATTTTAAAAATAAAAAAGCGATCATCCGTGTTGACTTCAATGTGCCATTGGATGAGAATTTTAATGTAACAGATGCAACTCGTATCGAAGCTGCAAAACCAACAATTGACGCGATCTTAGCCCAAGGTGGAAGCGTTATTTTAATGTCGCATTTAGGAAGACCAAAAGGTGCTGAAGAGAAATATTCATTAAAGCATATTTTAAAAACAGCTTCTGAAATTTTAGGTGTTGAAGTTAAGTTTGCTGCTGATTGTGTTGGTGAACCAGCTCAAACTGCTGCTGCTGCATTAAAGCCAGGCGAAGTTTTATTGTTAGAAAATTTACGTTTTCATGCTGAAGAAGAAGCTGGAGATGTTGCTTTCGCAAAAGAATTAGCGTCTCTTGGAGATATCTATGTAAATGATGCTTTTGGAACAGCTCACAGAGCACATGCTTCAACAACAATTATTGCACAATTTTTCCCAACTGAAAAATGTTTTGGAACATTATTGGCAAAAGAAATTGAGAGTTTAAATAAAGTTCTTAAAAATAGCGAGAAACCAGTTACTGCAGTTCTTGGAGGTTCTAAAGTTTCTTCAAAAATCACGGTTATCGAAAATATCTTAGATAAAGTAGATCACATGATTATAGGTGGAGGTATGACTTTTACTTTCGTTAAAGCACTTGGTGGTAAAATTGGTGATTCTATTTGTGAAGATGATAAACAAGAATTAGCACTTGAAATTTTAAGATTAGCTAAAGAAAAAGGAGTTCAGATTCATATTCCGGTTGACGTTATTGCTGCTGATGATTTCTCAAATACAGCAAATACACAAGTGGTAGATGTAAAAGAAATTCCTGATGGATGGCAAGGTCTTGATGCCGGTCCTAAATCATTGGAAAATTTCAAAAAAGTAATTTTAGAATCTAAAACTATTTTATGGAACGGTCCTCTAGGTGTTTTTGAAATGGAAACATTTTCAAAGGGAACTATCGCTTTAGGCGATTATATTGCGGAATCTACGCAAAATGGTGCTTTTTCATTAGTAGGTGGCGGTGACTCTGTTGCTGCTGTAAAACAGTTCGGTTTTGAAGACAAAATGAGCTACGTTTCTACTGGTGGTGGAGCAATGCTTGAAATGTTAGAAGGAAAAATTTTACCTGGAATCGCTGCGATTTTAGATTAAAAAATCACAATTAACATTTTTTTGCATATTTTTCATTGGTAATCTATTTAAGTTTGCAAAAATACGATTACTATAATTGTTTGAATTATAGGATTTTAAAAAAATGTTATATGATTGTAAAGAAAATCTCCTTAGCGGTTACAGCTCTTTTTTCAATAACGATGTTTGCGCAGGAAACTGCAACAACTTCGCTGGATATTAAGCCAGAAGTAAAGCTGTCGTACTTAGATTCTGTAAAGAGTTCTTTTAAGAAGGACGAGGTGGCTACAAAAGTAGACAGTCTCTGGATGAAGGAATGTTTAAGTCTAGATATCTACAATGATTTTTCAACAGATATTCAAACCTTAAATACAGATCAGGATGTTAATGCCGAATTGCCAACTGAGCTTTTAAAACAGCGTTTGCAGGCAATGAATGAGAAATCTCCTTTTAATATTGAATACAATCAGGGATTAGAAAACATAATAAAGTCATTTCTTAAGAACCGTAAAAAATCGATTTCCCGATTAATGGCTTTATCAGAATATTATTTCCCAATTTTTGAGGAAACTTTTGCCAAACAAAATATTCCTTTAGAAATTAAATATTTAGCTATTGTAGAATCTGCTTTAAATCCTAAAGCAGTTTCTAGAATGGGCGCCACAGGTCTCTGGCAATTTATGTACGGAACCGGAAAACAATACGCACTTAAAATCGATTCTTATATCGATGAACGCAGTGATCCATTAAAATCTACTGCTGCAGCTTCAGACTATTTTTCTAAAATGTATACTATTTTTGGTGACTGGGAGCTTGTTTTGGCTTCTTATAATTCAGGTCCCGGAAATGTAACCAAAGCGATTCGTCGCTCTGGAGGTCAAACAAAATATTGGGATATTCGTAGTAATCTTCCAAAAGAAACTCAAGGTTATGTACCGGCATTTTATGCAACAATGTATCTTTTTGAATATCACAAAGAACACGGTATTAACCCGGAAAGAGCTGTCGTTAAAAACTTTGAAACGGATACAGTTAATGTTAAAAGCGAAATGTCATTCAAACAAATTGCCGATTTGTTAGACATGCCACAATCTCAAATTCAGCTTTTAAACCCTTCTTATAAATTAAATGTTGTTCCTTTTTATCAGGGAGAAAATCATTTTATTCGGTTACCAAAAGATAAAATAGCAACTTTTGTTAGCAACGAAGACAAGATTTATGCTTACGTGAGACACGAAGCTGAAAATAAAACAATGTCAAGTCGTTTGGCTTTAAAAGTAACACCAAAGGCAAAAACACAATTGAATAAAGCAATTGATACAGATGTTCAGTTGTATAAAATTCAAAAAGGAGATAATTTAGGCGCTATTGCTGAGAAGTATAATGTAAGTATTAGTGATATAAAAAAATGGAATCACCTTAGATCAAATTCAGTTGCACTTGGAAGAACGTTAAAAATCAGATCTAATATTGATCCGCTTAAAGTTTCAAAAGAAGCTAAGACAAACGTTGCCATAGAGAAGAAAGCAGAAGAAGCTATTGCTGCAATTGATGATAAAGAGAAAACTGTTGGGCAGGAGGCAAAAGAATATGTTGTAGTAGCCGGAGACAATTTAGGAAGCATTGCTAAAAAATTCGGTACGACTATTGCTGATCTAAAAGAGCTTAATAATCTATCATCAAATAATATTGGTTTAGGGAAAACTTTAGTGATTTCTAAAGAGATTCCGGCGATCGAAGAAACTGCTACAGTTAATACTGCCATTGCTTCAAATGCTTCAGTTGATTCTTTCAAGAAGAAGACAGCTTCTGCAAAAAGCATGGGTGAAGATTATTACGTGAAAAAAGGAGATTCTTTATATAGTATTTCAAAAAAATATCCTGGAGTTACAATTTCAGATATTAAAAAATGGAATGGTATTAAAAATGAAGATTTAAAACCGGGAATGAAACTCAAAATAAACGGATAAAAAAAAATCATTTAAATTTGGGTTTTATTTCATAAATTAATAAAATGAATAAAACCCATTTTTTATTGGTACTAATCCCGTTTCTGTTGTTTTCGTGTTTAAAAACCGAAAAGCAACCTGAACCTGTTTCGGGTAAAACCAATACCATTTCAGTCATTATTGATGATCAGTTGTGGTATGGAGAAGTGGGCGATAGCATTCGAAATAAATTCGCCTCGCCAGTTTGGGGCCTTACTCAGGAAGAGCCTCTTTTTACCATCAATCAATATCCCGCCAGATTACTCGAAGGATTTGTTACCGATAGCCGAAGTATTATTGTAGTGAAAAAAGCCGCTACAGATAAGTTCGAGATTATCCGCAGCAAAGCACTACCTCATAATACCTTTCGTATATACGGAAAATCCGTGGAGGATATTATTTGTAGTCTTGAAATGAACGGATCGCAAATTATCAAAATGATTCGCGATGCCGAAATCGAAAAAATTCAGCAGGACAATAGTGAATCTTTATTAAATCCTGCCGTACTTAAAAACAAATTTCATATTGGGGTTCAAATACCAGTTGGATATGAATATATGCTGCATAAAAAGAATTTTATTTGGCTGAAAAAAGAGATCATCAGCGGTAATACAAGTCTTCTTATTTATCAGGTTCCCATTAAACAATTGACTAAAAGTTCAGACATTGTAGGGAACATTGTTAAAATGCGTGATTCAGTCGGACGTTATATCAAAGGTCGCGAACCCAATACACAAATGATTACCGGAGAAGCCTATGCGCCGTATTTTTCCACTATTACTTTAGACGGAAAAAAAACATTTGAAACCAAAGGAACATGGGAATTGAAGAACGATTTCATGACCGGGCCTTTTATCAATTACGCAATTGTCGATGAAGCTTATAATCGAATTTTAGTAATTGAAGGTTTTTGTTATTCCCCATCCAATCAGGAAAGAGATCTAATGCTAGAGTTAGAAGCTATTATAAAATCTGTCAAAATTGATAAAAGATAGTTTGCAATAATTTTCATACTTTTGTTTTAACAAACATTAAATCAGTTAATTATGAAAAGTTTTTATGTAGGATTATCAATGTTAGTGCTGTGCTTTGTTTCTTGTAAAAAAGAAGTAAAACCAGAAACGGAAGCCGTTACAGTGACGGATAGCGTTAAAACAGAAGAACCAATTGTCGAGAAGCCTTTAGATTCTGCAGCGCAAATGAAATTATGGATAGCATATGCTACACCTGGAACTGCGCATAAAATGATGGCAGACGAAACCGGAACCTGGAGTTGCGATATGACTTTTTGGGAAGGACCAAATGGGAAACCTAGTAAAGCTACCTCTACGGCAAATATCAAGATGATTCTTGGCGGCCGTTATCAGGAATCAATTTATAGCGGAACTATGATGGGACAGCCATTTGAAGGTAAAAGTACTCTTGCTTACAATAATGCGAGTAAAGAATTCACCACTACTTTTATTGACAACATGGGTACGGGCATGATGGTTGCGATCGGTAAATATGATGAAGCCAATAAAAGCATGAATTTTAAGGGCGATATGGTTAGCCCATTGAATGGTAAAAAAACACCTTATCGGGAAATCTATACTATTGTTGACGCTAATACCCGTAAGATGGAAATGTACGATACAAAAAATGGAGAAGAATATAAAAGCATGGAAATTATCATGAAGAGAAAATAATCTTTCCGTAGAATAATAGAGCATACTACTTATAAATCCCGATTGCAAATTGTAGTCGGGATTTCTATTTGATAATATTTGATGTAATTTTGCAGATCAGCAGTAAACAAAAACGAGAAACAACAATAGAATGGAATTAAAATGGAAAATAAAGCCTTTTGAGGCACTAACGGTTCATGAGTTATATGATTTGCTTAAAGTAAGAAGCGAGATCTTTGTAGTGGAGCAAAATTGCGTTTATTTGGATATCGATGGCAAAGACAAGAAAGCATTACATTTGATTGGCGAATACGATGGCAAAGTTGTAGCGTATTCACGTTTATTCGATGCCGGAATTAGTTTTGATAATGCTTCTATTGGAAGAGTTGTTGTTGATGCCAATTACCGCGATAAAAAATGGGGACACGATTTAATGCGTGAAGCTATCGCTGGAATAAAAGCAAATTTCGGAAAAGATAAAATCACTATTGGAGCCCAATTGTATCTGAAGAAATTCTACGAAAGCCATGGATTTATTCAAACTAGCGAAATGTATTTAGAAGATGATATTGAGCATATTGAAATGGTTCGTGGGGAGTAATAAACAAAGGAATTGTTTTAAAGAAACAAAGTTGCAATAACAAATTGAAGTAATTATTTTTATTTATAAGTATCTTTAAAACAGTAGAATACTAGTTTTGTTTAGAGTATAGCTTTAGATGAAAAAATTTTAGAATTTAAGCCTTTTTGGCAAAATGATCTAAATCTTAGTAATCAAAAATTCGACGCGGCGATCAAAATCATCACCTCTTCCTAACGGATATTTATTACCACAGCCTTGATAGGTCATTCTATTTTTAGAAACTTTTTTAGTAGAAAGATAATTAAAAACGGTTTTGGCACGGTTCCACGAAAGTCTTCTTTCTTTTGTGTCTTTGTCAATTCCGTCGCTGTAAATTTCAGGTGTACAGCAAACGTGGCCTCTAATTTCAAATTGAATTTTTTTGTCAGTTTGTAGTTTTACCGCAATTTTATCCAGTTCTTTTTTTGAAGCAGGAGTAAGTTTTGAACTCCCGATTTCAAATAATATGTTGTCTAAGTATATCTTATCGCCAATCTTTAGATTGTCTTTAAAAGAGGTGTAAATACCTTTTCCAAAACTATTACGTTTCACCACAATCAAATCGACACGCCGATTTTTTGAACGTGTTTCATGAAGATTGTCGACGGTGTCCGGTTTTACCACAACACGTCCTTTTCCTTCCAAAATGACAATTTTGCTTTGATTAAAGCCGGCAGAAACCAAGAGGTTCTGAATTGTATTGGCACGATTGTTTGATAATCTAAAATTATAGTCGTCGTTACCACGATCATCGCAATAGCCATAAATCTGTACAGACTCCACTTTCGTAGTGTCTATACTTTTAATAAATTTAGTTACAACTTCGGTTTGTTTGGGAGTAAGATCATATTTATCAAACTCAAAATAAATGGTTTCAATTGGTTTTTGCTGTGCCGATAAATTGTAAATGAAAAAGAAAAACAAGAGTCTGCAAATTTTCATTTTTTTTAAATTTTTAAAATCGTCTTGTATTCGGTTTGATTATTTAAAACGTTTACCGCTTTTTTAATTTCTGAATTGTTTTTAATATAAAATTGATATAAACCTTCCTGATACTGGTATCTTTTGATAAGCTCTTCCTGAATTAAACCTTTAATTTCTTTTTGGTTTTTATCCAATAAGGTTGTTTCGCTTTTTTCAAGTGCTGCTAATAATTGCTGATATTCCGGAGCGATGGTTTCGTCTATTTTCTCCGTTTTGGCTGCTGCCAAAGTATTTTTTAAAGCCACTTCGGTCTCTGTGTCAAAACTGATTTTATTTGCTTTTAAATACTGTTTAAAGCTCGCGTAATCAGTATCTGTCAGTACCGGAATCTTATCTCCTAAATTTGGATTTTTGTAATAATACGTTGTAGCGTAATCAAAGATTCCGTCGTTCTTCAATAATGCCGTAGTAATCGGACTCATTTTAGTTTCGTCTAATTCAATATCAGGCAAGACACCTCCACCATCATAAACCGTTCTTCCTTTTCTGGTTTTAAAAGCATTGAAATTTTTAGCATCGGTTTTTTGAGCGACACCGTTTTTGTCTTTATGCGCGTAATCCAACGCCTGAATACAACGACCAGACGGTGTATAATAACGTGAAATGGTAACTTTTAACTGAGTTCCGTAAGTAAGATCAACGGAACGCTGAACCAAACCTTTACCAAAACTGCGGCTTCCTAAAATAACAGCGCGATCTAAATCTTGTAAAGCTCCGGAAACAATCTCAGAGGCAGAAGCACTTCTTCCATTCACTAAAATAGCTAGTGGAATTTGTGTATCAACTGGTTCTTTGGTCGTTTTATAAGTGTTGTTGTGTTTTTCAATTCTTGATTTTGTTGTTACAATAACTTCGTTTTTCGGAACAAATAAATTACAAATATCAATCGCCTCATTTAGTAAACCGCCCGGGTTTCCTCTTAAATCCAAGACAATTTGTGTTGCTCCGTCAGCTTTCAGTTTTTCCAAAGCTTCTTTTACTTCAGCAGCAGCTTTTCGGCTAAAATGGGCCAAAACAATATAACCCGTTTTATCATCAATTTTTCCGTAAAACGGAACCGATTTGATATCAACTTCATTCAGAACCAACTCAGTTGTTAAGGTTTTTCCCTGACGAAGGTACTTGATTTGGATTTTGGTATTTTTTGTTCCTTTTAATAATTGAGAAGCATCATCTTTAAAATCGGCAATCAAAACATCACCAATCTGAATAATTTCGTCACCTGCTTTTAATCCGGCTTTGTCTGCAGGATAGTTTTTATAAGGCTCACGAACAATCAAGCGGTCTTTTTTACGGGAAATCAAAGCACCGATTCCGGTATATTCTCCGGTATTGTTGATTTTAAAATTAACAACATCTTGTTCGTTAAAGTAAACCGTATAAGGATCTAAACTTCCCAACATGCTTTTAATAGCTTTGTCCATCAAATCACCGGGATTGGTTTCGTCCACATAATTGGTATTAACAGCTTTAAACAAAGTCGTGAAGATTTCGATTTGCTTGGCTATTTCAAAGAAATCATCTTTGAAACTGGTTCCAATAAATAAAAATCCTGCGGCAACGGCTGGTATAACGAACTTCTTTTTGAGATAAGGATACATGATTTTATGCTTTTTTTCTTTTTAATCTTCTTCTAATAAAATAGGCTACTAAACAAAATAAGATAACAAACGGCCAAACGCTTAGTAATGAAATTAATAAATCAGATAAACTAAAGAATCCTGATTTAATTGCTGTCCACAGTTTTGAGCCATACGATATTTTAACGCCTTCTTTTTCGGCAATTGTTTTGTAAAATTCAATAGTAATCGTGCTTTCAGAAACGCGGCTTTCCAAATATTTGAGTTGGCCTTCTTTGGCATCGATCTCTTCGCGAATAGTCGAAATTTGTTCTTCAATTTCTAAAATCTCACTTACTTTGTTTGCTTTTTTTAAGATTTCAAGATATCGTTCTTCGAGTTTTTTCTTGGTTTTTAATCTGGATGTCAGATCAATAAATTGTTCCGTAACATCTTCAGCAGATATACTTTTAACTTCAAAATAAGAAACCCCTTTAGAAATATCACTTATAAAACGATCAAAATTCTGACTTGGAACTTTTATTGTAAGATTTCTAAAAACAGTTGCAAAATCTTTTCCTTCAGAATCGTTTATTATTCTTGCATTATTTGTGGTCGCTGCGTTTTGAATTCGAGTGAAAGTAGTTTCAAGATTATCAGTTTCAAATCTTAAGGTCGCTTCTTTTATGATTTTCTGTTCGATTTTTTCTTTTATCGCAGGAGGAGCTGTCGGATCTGGACTTTTGTCGTATGCAGCTGACTCGTTTTTAGGCGGAAGTTTTACCGTTTGAACGGCCATAACTGTATCTTCGGCATCGTACGATTTATTACAACTAGAAAGAATTAAAACAAAACAGAAAAAACAGAAAATATATCTCATAAAGTTCCAATTTAGAGTTAAAACTACAATTTTTTTATAATTTTTTCTCTAATTTGACAAACAAAGTTGTTTTTTGAGATTTAGATCTCTGTTTTAGTTTCAGAATCTGTCGTTTTGTTTATTTGTTGCAGAAATTTCTCAAACAACTGAATCGTTTTGATATTGATTTCTTCGTAAGATAATTTGTCTTTGGTCTGATAGAAGAACATCAGAGAATAAGGCTGTTCGAGATTATCCCAAAGCAAATGTTTGTTTAATCGATAGGTTTCTCTAAGAACGCGTTTGAAATAATTGCGGTCAACGGCGCTCTTAAAATATTTCTTAGAAACCGAAACGCCCATTTTAATTTTTTCTTCTGAATGAGCTTCCGCTTGACGGTAAACCAACCGCAAAGGATATTTTGAAACCGATTTCCCTTCAGAAAACAGTAAACCAATTGTCGTTTTGCTCTTTAAGCGTTCATTTTTAGGGTAAGTGAAGTTCATTTAATTCAGAAAAAGTTTGCAATTTCAGGTACAAAGGTAATTTTTTTATTTTCGGTTTAAAGTTGTTGATGGCTTTTATGAAATGAATTGGCACTTTTTTATAATGTATAATAGTCTTACAACGCTTAAATTTGTAAAATCCAACTATTAATGTAAATATATTTCGTACAAATTGGTATAATTTTTAAAGCATTTTTTCTTTTAAGTACCGTATATGTTGATACTTGTATAATTTTTATAGCGCTAAAAATTTATTTATTACTTTTGGCAATTAATTTTTTAAAGCATGCAAAAGATAATTTCGTATCCCATATCCGTAATTTACTATTTATGTTTTGGATTGTGTCTGGTGGTATTTCATCCGATACAATGGATTTGCCTAAATGTTTTTGGATATCAGGCTCATAAAATTAGCGTTGATTATTTGAATTTTTTCCTTTTAAGATGTACAAATCTTGTGGGAACCAGATATACAATCGAAAATAGAGAGACAATTCCCACGGGAGTTCCTTTGATTTTTGTGTCGAATCACCAAAGTATGTACGATATCGTGGCAATGATTTGGTACTTTAGACGATTTCATTGTAAATTTGTAAGTAAGAAGGAGTTAGGTAGCGGAATACCGAGTGTATCTTTCAATTTACGCCACGGAGGTTCGGTACTAATTGACCGTAAAGACCCTAAACAAGCGATTCCTGTAATCAAAGGCTTGTCTGAATATATTGAAAAGAATACAAGATCTGCAGTAATTTTCCCCGAAGGCACAAGAAGTAAAACTGGTAAACCAAAAGAATTCGCCCAAAGCGGTTTGAAAATTCTTTGTAAATATGCGCCATCAGCGTATGTGGTTCCGGTAAGCATCAACAATTCATGGAAAATGGTAAAATATGGCTTTTTCCCGGTTGGTTTAGGAAATCACCTTACCTTTACCGCACATAAAGCAATGGCTGTAAAAGATTATGATTTTGCCGAGTTAATGAAGTTGACAGAAAAGGCAGTTATTGAAGGAGTAAACGAGTATAAATAGATTTTTGTTTTCAGAAATAAAACGGAAACACAAATCGCAATCTTAAATAAGTAATGTCTATAAAAAACATTAGATTAGAGGTTATGCAGTTTTTGGAAAAAAACGTAGATAGCTTCGTAGAACAGTATTTAATTCCAGTAGAAAAGATTTGGCAGCCGTCAGATTTTCTACCTAATTCTGAAGGAGATAATTTCTTTGAGGAGGTTAGAGAATTACGCGAAATTGCCAAAGAATTACCATACGATTTCTGGGTAACTTTAGTAGGTGATACTATCACTGAAGAGGCTTTACCAACTTACGAATCATGGTTGATGGATGTTGAAGGAATAAATCAGGTAGAAAACGGTGGAAACGGTTGGTCTAAATGGATTCGTCAATGGACAGGAGAAGAAAATCGCCACGGTGATTTGCTAAATAAATACTTGTATTTGTCTGGTCGTGTGAACATGCGTGAAATCGAAATGACAACACAGCATTTAATCAACGACGGCTTTGATATCGGAACTGGATCTGACCCATACAAAAACTTTGTATATACTAGTTTCCAGGAATTGGCAACGTATGTTTCGCATAATAGAGTAGCTCAAATGGCTAAAAAATTTGGTGATAACAAGTTGTCTAAAATGTGTAAAATGATTGCGGGTGACGAAATGCGTCATCACCATGCATATAGCGAATTTGTTACGAGAATTTTTCAGGTTGATCCTAGCGAAATGATGTTAGCGTTTCAATACATGATGAAACAAAAAATCGTGATGCCGGCGCACTTCTTGAGAGAATCTGGTCAAAAGATCAGCTCAGCTTTCGAACAATTCTCTGATTCTGCACAACGTATCGGTGTTTACACTGCCAACGATTATGTGGATATCATGCAGAAATTAATTGACAAATGGGAAATTGATAAAGTTACTAATTTGACAGACGAAGCAGAAAAAGCACGTGATTACTTAATGAAATTACCAGCTCGTATGGCAAGAATCTCTGAAAGATTAGTAATCCCGCAGGAATCTCATATTTTTAAATGGGTTGAACCAGCAAGATTGTAAGTTAATTTTAGATTTCTGATTTTAGAGTTTAGATTAAAATATATTGTTGATTGTTGAAGTGTCAAGCTTTGACAATCAACATTTTTATTTAAAAAGGAAAGTAATTATCTGCCTGCCATCATAAGAAAATACAACAAATAACTATGAATAATCCCAACTTAATAAATAAAACAATAGCGTTCGTAAAAGAAAAACTAAACGATGCCGAAGGTGGACATGATTGGTTTCATATTGAGCGCGTTTATAAAAATGCCCTTTTAATTGCAAAAGATACTGATTGCGATTTGGTTGTAGTGCAACTAGGAGCTTTACTTCACGATATTGCAGACAGTAAATTTCATAACGGAGATGAAACTATCGGGCCAAAAACGGCAAGAGTGTTTCTGGAATCCGAGAATGTTTCAGAGGAAATTATACAGCATGTCGTAAACATCATCGAAAACATCTCATATAAAGGCGGAAATTTCGAAAAGAACTTCTCCTCTATAGAATTGGATATCGTTCAGGATGCTGATCGTTTAGACGCAATAGGGGCAATTGGAGTAGCAAGAGCATTCAATTATGGCGGATTTAAAAATCGTGCCTTATATGACCCTGAAATTGCTCCAGTAACAAACATGAGTAAGGAAGAATACAAAAAGAACAACGCACCAACGATAAATCACTTCTACGAAAAGCTTTTACTCTTAAAAGATAAAATGAATACAGAGACCGGAAAACAAATCGCTGCTGAAAGACATAAATTCATGGAAATGTTTTTAGCGCAGTTTTATGCGGAATGGGAGGGAGTAAAATAGTTTTTAGTCTCAGTTTTCAGTTATTTCGCGTTACTTTAACGCTGATAAACTACAAAGCTTCACAAAGAAATTTAAATCTCTGTGAAGCTTTGTTTTTTTTTAGTGCATCTCTATGAAATGGCTTTAAAACCTTAGCGCCTTAGAATCTTAGTTCCTTAGAACCTTTTCTCTACGAACACCCACAATTTCCATTACCACAATCTTTTTTCTTCTTCGATTTCCAAAAGAACTTCTTAATCAAAAAAGCGACGGCGATAAATAATATTCCAAAGGCAATAATTTCTTGTATCATAGCCGTTTATTTTAAAAGTTGATAAGCCAAAAGCGCAACAAAATAAGCTAATCCGCTCATTAAGAATAATTGCATCGCCGGCCATTTCCATGAATTGGTTTCTTTTTTGGTAATGGCCAATGTACTGGCGCATTGCATTGCGAAAGCGTAAAATAGTAGTAACGAAATTCCAGAAGCAAAATTAAAGATTTTCTCGCCCGTTTGCGGATTTACTTCTTTCTGCATTTTGCTTTTAATGGTTGCTTCATTGTCACTATCTCCAACGCTGTAAATGGTGGCAAGAGTTCCAACAAAAACCTCACGTGCCGCAAACGAACTGATAATCGCAATTCCGATTTTCCAATCGTATCCCAAAGGCGAAATGGCTGGCTCAATAGCTTTACCCATGATGCCAATATAAGAATTCTCTAATTTTTGAGAAGCGACCTCATTTTCAAACTGAACTTCATTTAAAGTTGTATTGGCAAATCTTTCTTTTACGATAGTTTCGGCTTCGTTAAAATCTCTTCCTGGTCCAAAAGAAGCTAAAAACCATAAAATAACAGATATCGCTAAGATAATTTTACCCGCACCAACAACAAACGCTTTGGTTTTCTCTACCACATTAATCCCAACATTTTTTAAAAGCGGCATTTTGTAGCTCGGCATTTCGACTACGAAATAGGTTTTAGAATTGAATTTTAGAATTTTATTTAAGATATAAGCAGATAAAATGGCGGTTCCAAATCCTAGTAAATAAAGGAACATCAACGATAATCCCTGTAAATTTAAGATTCCTAAAACACGCTGATCCGGAATTACTAGCGAAATAATAATCGTATAAACCGGCAATCTTGCAGAACAAGTCGTAAACGGAGTTACTAAAATAGTGATCAAACGCTCTTTCCAGTTTTCAATATTTCGGGTTGCCATAATTGCCGGGATAGCACATGCAGTTCCTGAAATTAAAGGCACAACACTTTTTCCGGAAAGCCCAAATTTGCGCATGATTTTATCCATCAAAAATACTACCCGACTCATGTATCCGCTTTCTTCCAAAATGGAAATAAACAGAAACAAAAAGGCAATTTGTGGAATGAAAATCAGAATACCGCCAATTCCCGGAATAATTCCCTGCGAAAGCAAATCGGTTAAAATACCGCTTGGCAATTCTGAGGCTGTCCAACTGCTTAAAGAAGCAAAAGTGCTGTCAATGAAATCCATAGGGATTGTTGACCAGCTGAAAATCGATTGGAAAATCAAAAACAAAATAGCAAGGAAAATAACATAACCCCAAACTTTGTGCGTTAACACGCGGTCAAGTTTGGCTCTTATGTCTTTTGCCATTGATTCATCAACCTGTAAACCTTCTTTCAGAACATCATTGATAAATTGATATCTTTTGATCGTTTCTTTTTGCTGTAAACGTTTTAATTCTGAATGAGATTTGGTAAAAGTGCTTCGGATTTCATTACGTTCTAAATTTAAAAAATTCACATCCTGCGTAATGACCAACCATAATTTGTATAATAACTGATTCGGAAAAGCATGTTGAAGTTTTTCAAAATATTCAGTGTCAATAACAGAAGCATTTAAACAAGGCTCGTGCGGAATCGTTTTATAGGAAACGATTAATTCTTTTAGTTCCTCTATTCCATGACCTTTACGCGAACTTACTAAAGCAATTTTGGTTTTTAGTTTTTCTTCTAAAAAAGGAATATTAAGTGTAATTCCTTTGCTTTCCATGCGATCAGACATATTGATGACTAAAATCGTCGGAATTTCAAGGTCTTTTATTTGTGTGTAAATCAGTAGATTTCGTTTCAGATTTTCGACATCTGTCACGACCACTGCAACATCCGGATATAATTTATCGTTTTTATTCAGCAAAAGCTCAATCACAACACTTTCATCCATTGAACTGGCATTCAGACTATATGTTCCCGGTAAATCAAGAATATTAGCTTTAATGTTATGAGGAAGTTTACAGAAACCAATTTTTTTCTCAACGGTAATTCCGGGATAATTTCCAACTTGCTGATTTAAACCGGTAAGTTGATTAAAAACAGAGGTTTTTCCAGTATTCGGATTCCCGATAAGGGCAACATTTATATTTTGAATGCTCATTACAAATTGGTTTTGATAAGTTCAACTTCAATTTCACGAGCAGTTTCTATACGAATGGCAACATGAGAGCCATTAATGTCTAAATATAAGGGATCTCCAAAAGGAGCAATTTGAAGTAATTCGACCAAGCTGCCCGGCAAACAACCCATTTCTAATAACTTTAGAGGAATAAGATCGATATCAAAATCTTTGATAATGGCTTTTTCGCCTTTTTTCAGAGTGTGAATTGTATTTTGCAAGCTTATTTAGATTGAATTTAGATTGCAAAAATAGGTAATAATTCTTTATTTCAAGGCAATTAACAGTTTTGATTGTGCCAAAATTTACTTAAATAAGCCAATTTTACTCTTGCGATAAGAAATCAATGTCTTCAAGTAGTCGTTTGATTTCTTCTTTATTTGTTCCGTCATAAAATCCACGAACACGACGTTTTTGATCTACCAAAACAAAATTCTCTGTATGAACCATATCATACAATTGATCGGGGCGACCTAATTTCACTGCTAAGTATGATTTTCTGGCCATGGTATAGATTTCTTTTTTATCGCCGGTAACCAAATTCCATTTGCTGTCCACAACTCCGTATTTTACAGCATACGCTTTTAAAACAGAAACACTATCTACTTCGGGAAAGACCGTATGAGAAAGCAGCATTACTTTTGGATTGTTCAGAACTGCTTTTTGAACTTCTGATAAATTGGTCGACATCTTTGGACAAATAGATCCGCAGGTTGTGAAGAAAAAGTCAGCTACATAAATTTTTCCTTCGTAGTTTTTTTGAGTAATGGTATCTCCATTCTGATTTACAAAAGAGAAGTCAGCAATGGTATGGTATTTACTTTTGTATTGAATCGTACTATCAACCAGTTCAGGATTTACGTCAGCAGGATTGTAAATGGGTAATGTTTTTTGTGGCTTTAAAGCCGAATAAAATAGGGATATAGTAACTACCGAAAATACGATTAAAACAATAAAGAATTTGCGGTATTTGTATAGTAAAGATTTCATAAACAGAATTTGGCGCAAAAATACGAAAAGCAGTTTTCAAAAAACTAATTCTGTATTGCTTTTAACACGGTTTTAATCGCCACGAATTCACGAATTAAATAATAATAATTCGTGAATGTGGCGATTAATTTAAACTTTAGTCTTTCTAATTGATTTATTAACAAGATACAATCCAGTTAAAGTTACTGCTGCACCAATGGCAATGGCCTGAGTAAGTGTTTCCCCAAAAATGAATGATCCTAAAACCATTGCTACAATGGGATTTATATACACGTAGATACTACTGATTTCCGTTGGAAGATGCTGTAACGTATAAATAAAAGCAATAAAGGTTAAGACTGAACCAATTATGATTAAGTAAACAATAGCCCACCAGGAATTTAGTGAAATTTCACTCAAAGGAATATTAGTTCCAGCAGCTTCTGTGATTCCAAATAAAAACACACTCGAAATTAGCATTTGCAATCCTAAACTAAAATAGGGATTAAAACTGGCCGCCTTTTTCTTGGTTTCTAAAATTCCGAAAGCCCATGTAATAGTTGAAATGATGGTTAAAAGGATTCCGAATTGAAAATCAGGTCGTAGAAAATCAGATAAGTAGTCCATGAAAATGATGCAGATTCCACCAAAACTAATCAGGATTCCGAATAAAGCCACTCTGGCGATTTTTATACCATTAAAAAAATTGATAACAATAATCCAAATTGGAAAAAGAGCACTAATAATGGCACCTAATCCGCTACTGATATATTTTACTCCCCAAGTACTCAAACCGTTGCTTAAAGCAAAATTCAAAATAGATAAAATAATAATCGTTTTCCATTGTTTCCCTCTTGGCCAGGGCTCTTTTTTGATTAGAAAATAACCAACATAAAGAAGGCCGCCCAAAAATTGACGAATAGTGGCTACCTGTAGCCCGGGCATATGTCTAACCGCTTCTTTAGATGCTAACCAGGTTGTTCCCCAAAAGAAACTCACCCAGCATAAAGCTAAAATTGGAAATCCGATAGCTTCAATTTTTCCTGAAAAGGCATTCTGAATTTTTGCTCTCACTTTAATAAATTGTTTTGACAAATATTCCAAAAACAATTTGAATTAATGGTATATAATCAAACATATATTCATGAAATGTTTTGCTGCTTATGATCGATTTTTTGCATTAAAAATCTCACTGGAGATTATTGCAAGAATTTTAACATAGAGTTCGGAATAATAGCAATATGTTTGTATATATACTAAAACTATAAATAAAAATGATTAAACAGCTTACTAAACCTATGTTTTGTGTCGTTTCTGCAATGTTTACATTCAGCGCAGTTGAGGCTCAGGACGCAAAACCAAAAGAACCGGGTATCAATGTTTCTTACATGAATACGAAGGTTAGTCCAAGTCAGGATTTTTTTCAATATGTAAATGGAACCTGGTTAGATAAAACCGAAATTCCAAGTGATCGTACAACTTGGGGAAGCTTTAATGAATTGATCAAAAAAACAGATAAAGATGCAATGGCAATTTTGAAGGAAGCTTCAAAAAATCCAAAGTATAAATCGGATACTGATCAGGGCAAAGCAGTAAATTTATTTAATACTGTTTTAGATACAGTAGGAAGAAACAAAAGAGGAATAGAACCTTTGAAACCTTACCTGAAAAAAATTGACGCTATTAAAAATGTAGCTGATCTTCAAAAGTATTTGGTAGAAATGGAACCTCAGGGTGGAAATGATTTCTTCGGAATTTACATTGGTGCTGATGAAAAAAACAGTTCAAAAAATTCGGTAAGTCTTGGCGTAAGCCAATTGGGTTTGTCTGATAAAGATTATTATACTTCTGAAGATAAAGATTCAAAGGAAAAACGTGCCAAATATGAGCTTCATGTAGCGAGAATGATGCAGTTTATTGGAGAATCTCCTGAAAAAGCAAAACAGAGCGCAGCAGAAATACTGGCTTTGGAAACTGCTTTGTCAAGCCCAAGATTAAATCGTGTTGAGAGTAGAGACAGTCGTCTTCAATATAACCCAATGACTGTTGCTGAACTTCAAAAGTTAACTCCGGCAATTAAATGGGATGCTTATTTTACAGGACTTGGTTTAGCAAAACTAGACACAGTTGTAGTTATCGAACCACGATATATGAAAGCTTTGCAAACTGTTTTTACTGAAAACAAAGTACCGCAATGGAAAGAATATTTAAAATGGACTTTATTGAATCGTTCAACTTCACATTTAACAACTGAAATTGAAAGGGCAAATTTTGACTTTTATAGTAAAACTTTAAGAGGAGCAATTAAACAATTACCTCGTGAAGAAACGGCTTTGCAAGTTGTAAACAGAAGTATTGGAGAAGCACTTGGTAAGCTTTATGTAGAGAAAGTTTTTCCTGCCGATGCAAAAACCAAGGCAATTGATATGATCCACAATGTGATTACGGCTTACCAAAACCGTATTAATAATTTAGCATGGATGTCTGACGCTACAAAAGTAAAAGCAATTGAGAAATTGAACAAAATCACCATAAAAGTGGGGTATCCGGATAAATGGAAAGATTATTCAGCTTTAGAAATTAAAAGTGTTGCCGAAGGTGGAAGTTATTTTGAGAATGCACACAATTTATCAAAATGGAATTTCAAGAAAGGTTTAGAAAAATTAAATAAGCCGGTGGATAAAACAGAGTGGGGAATGTCACCACAAACTGTTAATGCTTATTACAACCCATCTTATAATGAAATTGTTTTCCCAGCGGCAATTTTACAACCGCCTTTTTACAATTACCAAGCGGATGAAGCTGTGAATTATGGTGGAATTGGAGCTGTAATTGGTCATGAAATTTCACATGGTTTTGATGATTCAGGAGCGCGTTATAATGCAGATGGAAATCTTGTAGACTGGTGGACTGCCGACGATTTAAAACAATTTACAACCTTAGGGAATGAACTTGCAGATCAATATAGTGCTTTAGAGCCATTGCCGGGAATTCACGTAGATGGTAAATTTACTTTAGGAGAAAATATTGGAGATTTAGGTGGAATTAATGCTGCTTACGACGGATTGCAATTGTACTTAAAAGCTCATGGAAATCCAGGTTTAATTGACGGATTTACACCTGAGCAACGTTTCTTTATTTCCTGGGCTACGGTTTGGAGAACGAAAACGAGAGATGAGGCAATTAAAAGTCAGGTAAAAACGGATCCACACTCTCCGGGAATGTACAGAGCTTATGTGCCGATCCAGAATGTTGATGCTTTTTATCAGGCATTCGGAATTAAAGCAGGGGATAAAATGTACATAGAACCAGCGAAAAGAGTAAAAATTTGGTAATCTTATAATCATAAAAAACGGCGCTAATTTAGCGCCGTTTTTGTTTTATCGATTAATTGCAATAAAAATATCAACTTCTGCAGTTTCAGGATTTTGTGCTTTCTCTCCGTAAATTTCAAAATCTGAGGTAAAACTTCTGTCTAAATCTGAATTCCAAATTTTCATCCATTCATTAAAAACAATATTCTCATGAAGATTTCCTTTTGCGGTGAATTTTTCATAAGTTGCTTTTTCAATAGTTTTCCCAGTCATTTCTTCAGGAATAAAATCTAAAGAGCTTACAAGACATCCTAAAATTGTTGAGTAAGGCTTAGTATGATCTTTTTCGTATTCGGTATAAACACAATAAAGAGCATTGTCGATTTTATTTGGAATTTTTTCAGCAATTCCTTCTGTCATAAATCTGTTCCAAAGAGCGGGAATATCTTCTCCTGATTGACCATTTTCATTGGTCGTTCGTACTGAAATCCCAACAATACTAAATTTTTGAATATCCATTTTAGTTAAATTATTTTGTTTGATTTCAAATGTATGATGACCTTGTGACAACAGTATGTCAGCAGGAAATTGTTTATTTCAGATTGCTATAAATGTAAGCTTCTATCGCCTTTAATTCTTCATCAGACATTGCCTGTGTTATCGGGAAATTAGTTTTCATAACTGAAAATTGACTTGGATCAACAATTGGATCTGCATTTCCTTTAAGGAAAGTAACAATATCACCTTTTTTGTCTTTGTAAATTTTTCCGATTTCCTGAATACTCGGACCAATGACTTTTTGATCAACCTGATGACAGGAAACACAATTTCCTTTTCCTTCAAAAATTGATTTTCCTAAAGCTTCAGGTGTTTTGGCTTCCGCCGATTCTCCTTCAGAATAGGTTTCTGTTGTACTTTCAGTTGATTTTCCAAAGGGCTCCTGCTCTTTTTTACAAGAAGCAAAAGCTAAAACGGCAGTTAAGAATAATATTTTTTTCATTATTAAATTGATTATTATTTCATTGCTTCAAATTTGTAACCATTATAAAGCAATTTTGCAACGATTTGTTTTGAAAGCAAATCTTTATCTTCATTACCATAAAAATTCAATTTGATTTTTTCAGTATCAGTAAGAGTTCCTCTAAGATTAAAGTATTTGTTGTCAGGAGTAATTATTTCATCTTTAATGTTTTTATCAGTGTTAGGGTTTCTGTAACCTGTTTTTGTTGCATACCATGCGCCCACCATTCTGGTTCTTCTTTGTTCTCTGTTATTATTGTCTATCTCTGTAAAAGTAGAATTTACAGTATAAACTAAACTTGGAGGGAAGTTTGGCATAAACGTAACGTTACTTTTAGTCACATCACCAATCGCTACATATTCTAAAACAGGAGCACCATTTTTATAAACTTCTTGTTTTTGATAAATTGTACCACCAGAAACTTTTACATTCAGTGCAGTCATTGCATCATATTCTGTTTGTAACTGCTCTTTTGTTTTTTGGTCTGCATCAGCAAATACTTTTTGAATATCTGTTGGAGTTCCATTAATAAATTCTAAAACGCCTTTTTCGTCTATACCAGATGCACTAATAAATTTGTATTTATCATTACAAACACTTGCCACGATGGTTCTTTGAAAACTTAATCCCTGATCTTTTCCGTAATCAATAATTTCATTGGTTTTATTGTTGCTTAGATCAGTAAGAAGTGACCAATAAACAGTAGAGCCATCAAGCAAAGAATTGCTTTTACGCTCTATTGAAAAGATTGGGCGATTGTCAAGAGATAAGATTTTGTAAACTACTTTTTCTTTATCTAAAATCGCAACCTCCGTTTCGTCAATACTAATTTTATCTTTTTTAATTCTAATTTCCTGTGCCACAGTTGTTAAAGTAGCAGCCATCATGAAAGTAAGTAATACGTTTTTCATATATTTTTAGGGTTTAAATTGAGACGCTAAAATATACTTTTTTTGTCACTAATTACTTGTTTAAAATAATTGCAGCTTCTTTCGCAAAATAGGTTGAAATCAAACTTGCTCCAGCTCTTTTAATGCACATTAACTGCTCCATCATAATTTTGTCATTATCCAGCCAGCCTCTTTCAGCAGCAGCTTTAATCATGGCGTATTCTCCAGAAACATGAAAAACGGTTACAGGAACATTTACAGCATTTTTTACTTCACGTACAATATCCAGATAAGCAATTCCCGGTTTTACCATTACCATATCAGCACCTTCTTCCACGTCCATAAGGGTTTCTCTAATCGCTTCGATACGATTGGCATAATCCATTTGATATGTTTTTTTGTCTTTCGGAACAACTACATCAGCTTCTCTCGGCGCACTGTCCAAAGCATCACGAAACGGACCATAAAATGCAGAGGCATATTTAGCAGAATAACTCATGATACCTACATTATGAAAACCTGCAGCATCCAATCCCTGACGTAAACGTAAAATACGTCCGTCCATCATGTCGCTTGGTGCTACAAAATCGGCTCCGGCTTGTGCGTGTGAAACGGCCATTTTTACTAATGCGTCGTTGGTTGCATCATTGGCAACATCCCCATTTTCGATTATTCCGTCATGACCATAAATGGAGTAGGGATCAAGAGCAACATCTGGCATTACAACCATTTCAGGGCAAGCTGCTTTTATAGCTTTAATAGCGTTTTGCATTAATCCGTTTGGATTCCAGGCTTCTTTTCCGGTATTGTCTTTTAGAGATTCGTCTACTTTTACATAAATGTTGACAGCACGAATTCCTAAAGCAAAAATTTCTTTTACTTCTTCAACCGTTAAGTCGATCGAACGACGGAAAATTCCCGGCATGGATGGAATTTCAACTTTATAATTTTCGCCTTCTGCAATAAACATTGGAAACATAAAGTCACTTGGACTTAATGTCGTTTCGCGAACTAAACTACGGATAGATTCATTTACTCGTAGTCTTCTGCCTCTTTGTAATGGGAACATATTTTTTTGTTTAAAGTTTCATGTTTCAGGTTTTATCCTGAAGTTATTCTAATATTTTTATGTAATGGAAGCGGTATAAATCGCTTTAATGGTTTTATCAAGTTTTTGGTTAAATTCATCATCAGACTGACCAGCAGAAAGACCTTCAGACAAAGCTCTTGAAAAACTGGCAATTAATCCGTGGTTTTGTGTCAGTTTAGCATTGGCTTCTTCTTCTGAATATCCTCCAGACAATGCCACAACACGCACAACATGCGGATCAGACATTAGTTCTTTGTAAAAATTATTTACAGTCGGGATAGACAATTTCAGCATCACTTTCACATCTTTATCCAGTAAATTAAGCTGTTTCTGGATTTCTGCTTTTAGAATTTCTTCCGATTTTTCTTTATCAGCACTATAAATATCTACCTCCGGTTCGATAATCGGCACAAGTCCTTTTTCAAAGATTTGTAAACCAACTTTAAATTGCTGTTCTACAACCTCACGAATTCCTTCGGCATTTGCTTCTTTAATAACAGAACGCATTTTGGTTCCGAAGACGTTTTTCTCTACAGCCCGCGTCAGTAATTCATCTAAATTGGAAATGGGTTTCATCAATTGTACGCCATTGGCAAGATCAGCAAGTCCTTTGTCTACTTTTAAAAACGGAACTATGTTTTTCTTTTCCCATAAATAATCGGCAGTCCATTGTCCGTCGATTTTGCGATCCATAGTGTTTTCAAACAAAATGGCTCCCAGGATATATTCGCTTTTGAATGCGGGACTTTTAATAATGCGGGTTCTCATTTCGTGTACAAGAGTGTACATTTCTTCATCATTCGTAAAACTGCTTTCCTGGACGCCGTACTGTGCCAGTGCTTTTGGGGTACTTCCGCCGCTTTGGTCTAGTGCAGCAATAAATCCTTTTCCGTAATGCATGCGATCTAATTGTGCAATGTTCATTTCTCTTTCCATAATATTTTAGATTTTAGATTGAAGATTTTAGAGTAAATTACAATTTAAATTTATGATTACAAAGAAGTTAAATGAATATTGGGTTCAATTTATGAGATCCATTCACAAGGATTTTCCAACACATTTACCAATTTCTCTTCTTCACTTCCAACTTCTGCGTGATGATCGTAAACCCATTGCACATGCGGAGGCAAACTCATTAAAATACTCTCAATTCTTCCATTGGTTCTTAAACCGAATAAAGTGCCTTTGTCATGAACCAAATTGAATTCGACATAACGTCCACGACGGATTTCTTGCCAATTTCTGTTTTCAGGAGTATAGGCTAAATTCTTTCTTTTCTCCACAATTGGAACATACGCTTCTAAGAAACTATTTCCAACTTCAGATACGAAATTGAACCAGTTTTCCATTGACATCGATTCATTTGCTTTGCAATAATCAAAGAACAAACCGCCAATTCCGCGGGCTTCGTTTCGGTGCGCATTCCAGAAATAAGTATCACATTGTTTTTTATATTTTGGATAAAACTCCAGATTGTGTTTGTCACAAGCCGTTTTACACGTTTGATGAAAGTGAATTGCATCTTCTTCAAACAGATAATAAGGTGTTAAATCCTGTCCACCGCCAAACCATTGTTCGATTACTTTTCCGTGTTCGTCGTACATTTCAAAATAGCGCCAATTCGCGTGAACCGTTGGTGTCATTGGATTTTTCGGATGTAAAACCAAACTTAATCCGCAGGCAAAAAAATCCGCTTCGCCTACTCCAAACATTTTCTGCATCGCTTCCGGCAATTTGCCATGAACGGCTGAAATGTTTACTCCGCCTTTTTCAAAAACATTTCCGTTTTCAATAACGCGCGTTCTTCCGCCGCCACCTTCCGGGCGTTTCCAAAGATCTTCACGGAATTTTGCCGTTCCGTCAACAGCTTCTAATCCGGCGCAGATTTGGTCTTGTAGATTTTGTATGTATGCGTAAAATTTATCTTTCATGAGTATTGTATTCTGATTTAAGCAATCCGAAATAAACAGTGTTTTGCAATTCGCCATCGCCATTTCTAAATTCGTCTCTTAAAATTCCTTCTTGTTTGAAATTGTGTTTTAATGCAACGCGCTGGCTTGCAAAATTGATTTCTGATGTACAGATAAAAACTTTATTCATTTTCAGTTCGTTAAAACAAAAATCAAGTGCATCTGAAACCATTTTTGATGTGATTCCTTTTCCCTGAAAATCTTCATCAGTAAAATAACCTAATTCACATTTTGAAATGCGGTAATCTATGGTTTTCACACATAAATAGCCAATTAGATCATTGGTTTTGATATCTCTTGCGAAAAAGTAAAAGCCTTCGTTGTTTTTTTCTTTTTCAAGATTGACAGCCATAAAACCTTCTGCTTTTTTTAAAGAATCAGAATTGGCCAGCGTCACTGGAAAAGTTTTTTGAATGTGATTTTTATTTCTATTGACTAGTGTAAAAAACTCTTCAGCAGTAACAGTTTCAATTCGATCTATTTTCCAATCTGTAAAACTCATGTTTATTTGTTTTTAGCCGAGGCGATTTTGGCATTTATTCCGAAGGAGAAAACTTTGCTTTCTCGCTGGATGTATTGGTAAATAGCAAGTGCTTTACCTAAGAAATAAAATTGCTTTTCTTGAGATAAATGAATCAAAATATCAGCAAATTTCTCTTGTTGATTCCAATCTAAATGGCATCTCTGAAGCAGAATAATTAATTCTTCTTCCGGTATTTCAATTGTTCGTTCTAAACTTAAACCAAAACTCTTCAGTTGCTCATCTACTAGGCTAATATCTTCAGCGTTCCAAAACCTTGGCACAAAAATAAGTGCGTGTAAAGTTCGGAGCGTATTTTCTATTCTGATACTTTCTTCGTCTCTAAGGCCTTTGTTGAGCATTATTTTTTGAGTTTTCAGTCGCAGTGGCAGTTTTCAGTTTTGAAGTTGGCTGAAAACTGCGACTGCACACTGTAATACTATTGTCCGTATTCCTTCACAGCGTCAATAAACGCTTTAGCGTGATCAACAGGGATATTTGGTAAAATTCCGTGACCTAAATTTACAACATATTTATCTTTTCCGAATTCGTCGATCATTTCGTGAACCATTTTTTTGATGGTTGGAATTGGAGAAAGTAATCTTGACGGATCAAAATTTCCTTGTAAAGTAATGTTCCCACCAGACAAGTAACGTGCGTTTCTAGCTGAACAAGTCCAGTCTACACCCAATGCCGAAGCTCTACTTTTACCCATTTCACCAAGAGCAAACCAACATCCTTTTCCGAAAACAATTACCGGAGCGTGATCAGCTAAAGCTTCAACGATCTGGTTGATATATTTCCATGAGAATTCCTGATAATCAACCGGAGAAAGCATTCCTCCCCAAGAATCAAAAATCTGAACAGCATCAACTCCCGCTTTTACTTTTTCTTTTAAGTATAGAATAGTTGTATCTGTGATTTTTTGTAATAATGTATGCGCTGCGGCAGGGTTTGAGAAACAGAATCCTTTTGCAGTGTCAAAGCTTTTAGAACCTTTTCCTTCAACAGCATAACAAAAGATTGTCCAAGGGGAACCAGCGAAACCAATTAATGGAACCTCATCGTTCAGCATTTCTTTAGTCAATTTAATGGCATCCATTACGTAACCTAAACTTTCCTGAATGTCCGGAACATAAACTCTGTGAACATCAGCCAATGAACGAATAGGATTTGGCAAAAACGGACCGAAATTTTCTTTCATTAAAACTTCAATTCCCATTGCTTGAGGTACAACCAAAATATCCGAGAATAAAATCGCTGCATCCGGTGCAATTCTGCGAATTGGCTGAACCGTAATTTCTGCTGCTAATTCCGGAGTCTGACAACGGGTAAAGAAATCATATTTATCACGCAAAGCGATGAATTCTGGTAAATATCTTCCGGCTTGACGCATCATCCAAACTGGTGGACGTTGAACAGTTTCTCCTTTTAATGCTTTTAAAAATAGGTCGTTTTTTAACATTTTTTCTTGCTTTAGGCTTTAAGCTTTAGGCTTTAAGCGTTTATTGTTTATTGTTTTTTAGCTTAGGGCTTATAGCCAAAGCCTATTGCTTTTTATTATTTATATTCTTCTAAAACATCTTCTAAAACATCTTCAACCGTTGGTTGATCTGCGATGATGATGTTTTTGGTAATTTTATGTAAAGCGTCTGCAGTGGTTTCTCCAATACAAAAGCATGTTTCTTTTTTGATGGTATTGTCTTTCAAATAACTTTCAACGCCTGACGGACTGAAAAATAAGATCGCGTCAACGGCTGTTTTTATTTTCTGTGGCGTTAGAGAAGTATCATAAACCTGAATTTCATTGAATTTTACTTCGGCGTCTTTCAATGCTTTTGGTAAAGTTTCTCTTCGAAGATTTCCACTAAAAAAAGTAAAACTTTCACTGCGATAAATCAAAGTGATAATTTCGGTTAAATCCGAAGCGTAACCGGTATAAGCCACCACATTGAATCCGTTTTCTGATAGTAAAATCTTAGTTTTTAAACCAACGCAAAAAACGTTTTTAGTTTTCAATTCTTCCGCTTTTGGATGAGATAAAATACTGTGAACGGCATTTTGACTAGTAAAAATCAAATTTTCGTTGAGGTCTTTAAGTTCGAAAGATTTATTTTGAGTCCGAATGAAATCGGTGTCAATAACTTCAAAATTAGCAGCTGTTAATGCTTGTTTTTGTTCGCCCGATAGCTTTTTTGTGGATAATATCTGAATTGATTTTGCCATTATTTTTTTAAAGATTCTTTAATAGATTGCATCAATTCGGTTCCGCCATTGTTTAGAATTTCCTGAGCGGCGAAGAATCCTAGTTTTTTCCATTCTGAAATATCAACGGTTTTGTCGATTTCCAGTTTTTGTTTTCCATCAACAGAAAGCAAAACGCCCTGAAAATGTAAAGTGTCTTCGTCTTCGTTATAGGTTACTAAAGCTCCAATTGGCGCCGTACAACCTCCTTCCAGCGTTCTCAAAAACTGACGTTCTATATAAGTACAGATCTCCGTTTCAATATGATTTAACTGCGAAAGTGCATCTAAAGTATAATTGTCATTTTCCATCGCCACAACAAGCATTGCTCCTTGTGCCGGCGCGGGTATCATCCAATCGAGATTGATATAATTTTCTGGTTTTATGTTGATGCGCTCCAAACCTGCAGCAGCAAAAACAGCTCCATCCCAGTTGTTGTCTTGTAGTTTTTGCATACGGGTGTTTACGTTTCCGCGTAAATCAACCACTGTATGGTTAGGATACTTATTGAACCATAATGCCTGACGACGCAAACTTCCGGTTGCAATTGTACTTGGCTGCTCAAAATCAGGATTTCCTTTGTGTACTAAAATGTCTAAAACATTAGCTCTTTCTAAAACCGCAGCCTGAACAATACCTTGTGGCAAGGCCGTTGGAACATCTTTCATAGAGTGAACGGCAATATCGCAATCGCCGTTAATCATGGCAACATCCAGTGTTTTAGTAAAAATTCCGGTAATGCCAAGTTCGTAAAGCGGTTTGTCCAAAATAATATCACCAGCTGATTTTACTGCAACAATCTCGGTTTTATAACCCAAATCGTTTAGTTTTTTCTCGACAGTATGTGCTTGCCAAAGTGCCAATTCGCTATCGCGAGTTCCTATTCTGATTGTTTTTTCACCCATTTTGTTGAATTTCACCATATAAGTTATATAAGGAATTTAAGCAGTTTGGATTAAACAACAATTAACCGTTTGCTATTAAAATGAACTTATATAACTTATAGGGTTTAAAATTTATTTAAGACGCTTTTATTTTGAAGACTTTTTCGATCCATTCGATGCTTTCATCGACCATGGTATCGTCGTCTTTTAAGTGGTTTGCGAAATGTGTAGTGATTTTTTGAATGATTCTGTTGCTGATAATTTCAGCCTGAGCTTCATTAAAATCAGTGATTTTTTTGCTTTGAAAGTTTAATTCTGAATCTTTTATGGCGTTCAGCTTTTCTTTTAAAGCATTGATGGTTGGGGCAAATTTTCTGCCTTTCATCCAAACCACAAATTCTTCTTTGATTTCTTCAATGATTGCTTCTGCAGCCGGAATATGTAATTTTCTGTTTTCCAAAGTTTCATCTGTCAATTGCGACAAATAATCCATGTGAATTAAAGTAACGCCTTCTAATTCCTCTACGTTTTCATGCACGTTTTTCGGAATAGACAAATCTAAAATCAATAAAGGTTTTTTAAGATTTAAAATAGCTTTGTCAACCGTTGGGTTTTGCGCGCCAGTAGCGACAACCACAACATCTGCTTTTTGAAGTTCTAAATGAAGTTCCGAATAATCTTTAACAATCAAATTTAGTTTTCCGGCCAATTTCTCAGCTTTGTCTTTTGTACGGTTGATTAAAGTTATATGTTCGTTTTTAGTATGTTTTACAAGATTCTCGCAAGTATTTCTTCCTATTTTTCCTGTTCCGAAAAGTAAAATGTTTTTATTCCCGATGTCTTCTACATTTTTCATAATGTATTGAACCGATGCAAAAGAAACCGAAGTCGCCCCAGAACTAATTTCTGTTTCGTTCTTTATTTTTTTGCTCGCCTGAATCACAGCGTTTACCAATCTTTCCATAAAAGTATTGGCTAAACCCATTGATTTAGAATGGGTAAAACTGGTTTTGATTTGAGATATAATTTCGAAATCGCCCAAAATCTGACTGTCTAAACCAGTTCCTACGCGAAACAAATGATTAATCGCTTCCTGATTTTTATAAACGAATCCCACTTTTTGGAAAGCATCTACAGATCCGTTACTATTATCGCAAATAAGTTTTATTAATTGAAATGGGTGTTCAGCAAAACCGTAGATTTCGGTTCTGTTGCATGTCGAAGTGACAATTAAACTTTCTATTCCTTCTGTTTTAGCTTGTTCCAACAAATGCGTTTTCGCAACTGCATCCAAACTAAATTGACCTCTTACCTCAGCATCAGCTTTTTTATAACTCAGACCAACTGAATAAAAATATAGGTGTTTCGGTACATTATTGTTTTCCATAAATTCACTTTCATAAAAGTGCAACAAAATTATTACTATAGTAGTTATAAAAGTAACGCTCAAAGTACTTTTTGTATCGCTGGGTGTTTTTTTGTTTCTAAACGTCTGTTTTTATGCAAAAAGGAGTATTTTTGTAGCAAAATCAAGTTGTTTGAATTGATTTGTTTAGAGTGATTCTAAATAACATATTCCAATTGCTATGATTTTCGTTTCAAAAAAATATCGCTATGAGTTCTCAGGAAATTATAAAAATTGAAGACGACTTTACGCTTATCCGTTTTCAAAACGACAGTTTAGA
Organism: Flavobacterium sp. LAR06; assembly: GCF_041946075.1. NCBI lineage: Bacteria > Pseudomonadati > Bacteroidota > Flavobacteriia > Flavobacteriales > Flavobacteriaceae > Flavobacterium > Flavobacterium sp. LAR06. The sequence goes on from NZ_JAUTYT010000001.1 coordinate 549,623, forward strand.
ACCGTTTTTTGGACAGCACGAAGTTGGTAGTGGTCTGATACAGTTTCACTTCGGAATAAAAGGCAATGCCAAATTCTTGTTTAATCAGGGCTCTTATGCCTTAGATTTGAAGGAAGAAAAATCGTTGCTTTTATACAATCCACAGAAAGAATTACCGCTGAATTTAGAACTCGCTCCAAATTCATGGGTCATTTCAGTTATTGTATCAATCAAGAAATTTCACGCGTTGTTTTCTGCAGAAGCAGATTATATTACTTTTTTAAGTCCTGATAATAAGGATAAAAAATATTATAACGAAGGAAATATTAGTCCTTCTATGGCTATTGTGCTAAGTCAGCTGTTTCATTATAACCTCCATCCGTCGATAAAAAACCTTTATTATAAAGGAAAAGGGTACGAATTGTTGAGTTTGTATTTCAACAGAACCGAAGATCCAAACGCAGAACAATGTCCGTTTTTGATTGATGAAGATAACGTCTTGAAAATCCGAAAAGCCAAAGAAATCATCATCGCCAATATGGCCGAACCGCCTGGATTACAAGAATTAGCAGATGAAATTGGTTTGAATTTGAAGAAACTTAAAATGGGTTTCAAACAAATTTACGGAGATACAGTCTACGGTTTTCTATTCGACTACAAAATGGATTTCGCCCGAAAACTTTTAGACAGCGGATCTTACAATGTAAATGAAGTTGGATTGAAAATCGGCTATAGCACCGGAAGTCACTTTATAGCGGCGTTCAAAAAGAAGTTTGCGACAACTCCAAAGAAGTATTTGATGTCGATTAATACGAATGTTTAGGTTTTTTGCCACAAATTTCACAAATTTCCACGAATAAAAAATCTGCCGAATCTGCGAAATCTGAGAGCGAAAAAACTTAGCAAATCGATTTTTGATATTTCACAATAAGGAAAAAGTAATAATTATCATATTTCTAAAAAGTAGCAAGTTCTACTTTTGCCGAAAATTAAAACAAAAACAAAGCTTAAAGCCTAATGCTTAAAGTCTAAAGCAAAAAAAATAATGAAAGGCGTATTATTAGTAAACTTAGGATCTCCAGAAAGTCCAACTACAAAAGATGTAAAACCGTACTTAGACGAATTTTTAATGGATAAATACGTGATCGATGTTCCGTATTTGTTGAGAGCATTTTTAGTTCGTGGTATTATCCTAAGAAAAAGACCCGAAGAATCAGCACATGCATACGCTAAAATATGGTGGGAAGAAGGTTCTCCATTAGTGGTGCTGTCTGAAAGAATGCAGAAAAAAGTACAGCCTTTGGTAAATGTTCCTGTTTCTTTGGCAATGCGTTATGGGACAATGACAATCGAAAAAGGGCTACAGGAATTACACGATAAAGGAGTTACTGAAGTACTGCTTTTTCCATTGTATCCGCAATATGCAATGGCTTCGACTTTGACGATCTTAGTTAAGGCTGAAGAAATTCGTAAGAAGAAATTCCCTCACATGACTTTTACAGATGTTCCTGCGTTTTACAACAAACCAGATTACATCAAGAATTTGGCCGATTCGATTCAGAAACATTTAGTTGGTTTTGATTATGATCATTTATTATTCTCCTATCACGGAATTCCGGAGCGTCATATTCGCAAGACAGATGTAACCAAATCACATTGTAGAATTGATGGATCTTGTTGTAACACGCCTTCGCCGGCACACGATTTCTGTTACCGTCATCAATGTTATGAAACAACCAGACAAGTCATAAAATTATTAGGACTTCCTGCTGATAAGTATAGTTTGACTTTTCAGTCGCGTTTAGCGGGAGACAAGTGGCTGGAACCTTATACTGACGTTGAAATTGATAACATGCCAGCAAAAGGAATCAAGAAATTAGCAGTCGTAACGCCAGCTTTTGTGTCTGATTGTCTAGAAACTTTAGAAGAAATAGCCATGCGCGCCAAAGAAGATTTTGAAGCAAAAGGGGGCGAAGAATTCTTAGCGATTCCTTGTTTGAATGATGATGATGAGTGGTGCCAGACGGTGAGTAACTGGATTAATGATTGGGCTAAATAACAGAAAATAGAGTCAAGAATAAAGAGTCAAGATTGTTGAGCATAAATCAACTTTTAAAAAAACTTGAAACCTGAAACGTGAAACAAAAAGCATGGAATATTATAATTATCTAAAATCCCTTCATCTTATTTTTGTAATAACCTGGTTTGCGGGATTGTTTTATATTGTGCGTTTATTCGTCTATCAGATTGAAGCCAACGAAAAACCTTCTCTTGAAAAAGAAATTTTACAGGCACAATACAAAATAATGGCCTACCGTTTGTGGTACATTATTACTTGGCCGTCAGCAATTTTGGCCAGTATTTTTGCTTTTTGGATGTTATTTTTTACCGATTTAGGAAACGCATGGCTCAAAATGCCGTGGATGCACGTAAAATTGTGTTTCGTTTTCTTATTGTATTTGTATCATTTAAAATGCCATCATATTTTCAGGCAATTGCAAAATGATGAGGTAAAATATTCCAACAATTTCATGCGTTTATGGAATGAAGGTGCTACCATTATACTATTTGCTGTGGTATTTCTGGTAGTTTTAAAAAGCGCGATCAATTGGATTTTCGGTGTAATCGGAATTGTTTTATTCTCGGTTTTAATTATGCTGGGATTCCGTTTTTATAAAAGAATTCGCGAAAGAAAATAGTTTTTTTTAGTTTCAGGTTTCAAGTTGCCACCCGCGACGAACCTGAAACTTGAAACCTGAAACAAAAGAAACAAAAACAAATGCTGAACAACTTCAAAATGTCGATGCTTTCTCTTCGTGTAAGGATATTCCTTTCGATGATTGTATTGATTGTTGTTGCATCTTTTTTATTGGCCTCGATTTCCATTATTCAGTTTAAGAATGAAGCCAAAGAATACCATCAGGAACGTTTAGAACGAAAAGAAAATGCGGTAAAAGAACATATCAATTACGTGCTTTCTACCACAACTTATCCGCTTAAAACGTCTAATTTAGATTTGATTTTTAAGGATAAAATCCACGAATTGGCTCAAATTCATAAAATCGAAATCAATATTTACAGCCTTGACGGTAAACTGCTGAAATCATCCAAAGAATCTTTTGCAGTTGATAAAGTGGCACCTCCGGTTCCAGATTATATTCTGAAATTGGTAAAATCTTCCATCGAAAAACGTTTTGTAGATATTAAAACCATCGACGGAGTTAAAAATAGATCGTCTTATAGTTTGATTAAAGATGAAAAATTCAAACCATTAGGAATTCTGAATCTTCCGTATTTAGAAGATGACGGTTATTACGACAATGAATTAAATACTTTTCTGATTCGTTTAAGTCAGGTGTATTCTTTTATGCTGATTGTGGCTTTTGCATTAGCGTATTTCCTTTCCACTTATATTACCAAATCACTTAAAACTATTTCTGATAAATTGGAAGAAACCAATTTAGATCAGAAGAATGAAAAGATTGTTTTAGAAGCCAATAGTAAAGAAGTTAACTTCCTGATCAAGGCTTATAATGGAATGGTGGATAAACTCGAAACCAGTGCCATAAAACTGGCCCAAAGCGAGCGTGAAGAAGCCTGGCGTGAAATGGCAAAACAAGTCGCGCACGAAATCAAAAATCCGCTTACGCCGATGCGTTTGACGGTACAGAGTTATCAGCGAAAATTTGACCCGACAGACCCAGATGCTAAGCAGAAATTAAACGATTATTCTGAAACTTTAATTCAGCAAATAGATACTATGACGGCGGTGGCTTCGGCTTTTTCGAATTTCGCTTCGATGCCGGCACAGCAAAATGAAACGTTGAATGTGGTTGAAGTTGTAGAATTGGCTTTGGATATTTTCAACGAAGATTATATCGTTTTTGAAAGTGAAGAAGAGGAAATCATCTCTAAAATGGATCGTACACAACTAATCCGTGTAATTACGAATCTGGTTAAGAATGCAACACAGGCGATTCCGGAAAGTCAGTTTCATAAATCTATTTTGGTCACCGTTAAACGTATCAACAATACGGTGGAAATTGCTGTTAAAGACAACGGAATCGGAATTCAGAATCAGGATATCGGCAGAATATTCGAACCAAAATTTACGACCAAGACTAGCGGAATGGGTCTTGGGCTCGGAATTATAAAAAACATCATCGAAAATTACAAAGGAACAATTACCTTTGAATCAACTTATGGAAAAGGAACTACATTCATCGTTTCTTTGCCTATCACAAACTCATAAAACCACGACCATGAACTACGAAAATCTTTTAATTTCTATTGAAGAAAAAATTGCTACCGTAACCATAAATAGACCTGCAAAACTGAATGCTTTAAACAAAGCAACCATCAGTGACCTAAATAAAGCGATCAAATTATTAGGCAAAAATGATGAGGTTCGCGTTATTATTTTAACAGGAAGCGGCGAAAAAGCTTTTGTGGCTGGAGCCGATATTTCCGAATTTGCCAACTATACAGTAATTGAAGGCGCACAACTAGCTGCCGAAGGACAAGAATCACTTTTTGATTATATAGAAAATTTAAAGAAACCGGTAATTGCAGCAGTAAATGGCTTTGCACTTGGCGGAGGATTAGAATTAGCAATGGCGTGTCATTTTAGAGTAGCATCAGACAATGCCAAAATGGGATTACCGGAAGTAACTTTGGGATTGATTCCAGGTTATGGAGGAACGCAGCGTTTACCACAATTAGTGGGTAAAGGCCGTGCGATGGAAATGATTATGACCGCAGCTATGATTTCTGCCGAAGAAGCCAAACTATACGGTTTAGTAAATCACGTAGTTCCTCAAGCTGAACTTCTTGAATTTACAAATGGAATTGCTCAAAAAATCATTAAAAATGCACCATTTGCTATCGGAAAAGCGATAAAAGCGATCAATGCGAACTTTAAAGACGGAAAAGATGGTTTTGAAACCGAGATAAAATCATTCGGAAAATGTTTCGGAACTCAGGATTTTAAAGAAGGAACTACAGCATTTTTAGAAAAAAGAAAAGCTGACTTTACAGGGAAATAATTGCTTAACCCCAAAGTTCGCTAGGATTTACGCAAAGGATACGAAAAAAATTTAGACAAAGCCTTGCGAACCTCGCGGTTAAATCAACAAAATACAATTACTATGTCTTATGAACCAATATTTGCTCTTTTTTGCGAACGCGTCAAAGAAAGCATTCAAAGCGGCACTTTTGCCAAACTTACACTAGCCAAAACGATTGGCGATACCGAGATTAAAAACATTTACTTCCGATTGGTTTTGAATGAAGACAATACCTATTCCATTTCATTGACTTCGCGTTACAAAACCGAAGAAATCGAAAGCATTCATACTTTAGATGAAGCTTTAATGGTTTTAGGAACTTACATCAAAAATCCGTTTTTGACGGCACTTTTGTTCACGACTGATAACGACGTAACATTCAAAGTAAATAAGAAAAACGCCGGAAGTATTATTGAGCAAGAACCGACATTTAAAAATGCTTCGCCGGTAATGTTAGAAATGATAGAAAAAGGGATTGTTTAGTTTTTACTAATATTGAAGCTATAGCATTCGCTCAGTCTGACAACAAAAAAAATCAGCCCTTTGCGTTCCTCTGTGAAAAACCTCCGTGAATTTCCGTGAAATAACCCACCCTAAATAAGCTTCACAAACAAATTAGAGGCAATTTTATTTGAAATAGATAATTCCCTTCCATCAACCTTAATTTTAACCGACAAATCGAAAGATTCCTTAGAAAGAAATTCGATTTTAGATCCTAAAGCAATTTCCTGTTTGTCCAGATATTTCAAAAACTCCGAAGAAGTATCTTTCACACCCACACAAACCCCAATTTGATGTACTGATAATTCAGCAAGAAGTTGTTTTTCAATCTTAACGATTCGGCCATTAGCATCCGGAATCGGGTCGCCGTGAGGATCTTCCGTCGGATTTCCGAGAAAATCATCCAAACGGTTAATCAATTGTTCTGATTTAATATGCTCTAATTGCTCTGCAATGTCGTGAACCTCATCCCAGCTAAAGTTTAATTTCTCCACTAAAAAAACTTCCCATAAACGATGTTTTCGAACAATCATTTTAGCGGCTAATTTTCCGTTTTCGGTTAAGGAAACACCCTGGTATTTTTTATAATTTACTAAATCTTTATCTGCCAGCTTTTTAAGCATATCCGTAACCGAGGAAGCTTTGGTTTCCATCATTTCCGCAATAGCATTCGTGCTCACTTCCGTCTCTAATGAAGCCGTAAGGTGGTATATCGATTTTAGATAGTTTTCTTCTGAAAAAGTCATTTTTTTTGAGATTCTAAGGTTCTAAGATACTAAGATTCTAAGTTTAAAGAATCCAAAAGAAAATCTCAGAATCTTAGTATCTTAGAACCTTAGCAGCTATTTTTTCACTATCAGCAAAGGTATCGAAATTTTATGTCTCAATTTGTCTACGGTTGTACCAAATAAAATGTCTTTTAATCCGGTGTGGCCGTGAGTTCCCATTACTAAAATATCAAAATTTCCTTCGTTTATGATTTTCGGAATGACGCTGTTAGGTTTTCCAAAACCAAGTTCGGTTTTGATGTTGAAGCCTTTCTGCGAAAGCATTTCTTTATATTCCAGCAATAATTTCTCATCGACAGTGGTTTCATGATCATCAACATGACGACCGTACATTAAGGCACCAACGGTTTCTACAATGTGGATTAAAGTGTATTGCGTGTCGATTCCGCCTAATTCAAAAGCTCTGTTTAGTGCAGATTCATCAGCTTTTGAGAAATCTACTGAAATCGCGATGTTCTTGTAGCTATGGCTTTCTTTTGGAGAAAAGTGAAGCTTTAAATTGTGCGGAGAATGATTGATAAATTTGGCCTGTGCTCTTACGATAAAAGGTTTTACAATGATATAAAGCAGTAAAGCCAGAAATGCTAAAGCAAGAGGAATAACTGTAAACCACAATACTATTGGATTGCTGGAGCTTTCCAGCCAAGAAGTTATTTCATCATAAACCAATTTGGCATTTAAAGAAACAATGATGGAGGCAATAATCCAGGAAACAACCTGAGTGGTTTTTGAAATATGAAAACCATTCATTTTCGATTTGTCACTCACAAAATGAATCAGCGGAATAATCGCAAAACCCAATTGCAAACTCAAAATAACCTGACTCAGAATCAGTAGTTTTCCAGTGACGCTTTCGCCATAAATATAGATTACAATTAAAGCGGGAACAATGGCAATCAAACGCGTAATGATACGTCGAACCCAAGGCTGAATGCGTAAATGAAGATAACCTTCCATTACAATTTGTCCAGCTAAAGTTCCGGTTATTGTCGAGCTTTGTCCCGCGGCAATTAGGGCTACGGCAAAGAGAATTGGTGCCCATTTGGTTCCTAATAAAGGTTCCAGAAATTTATGTGCATCCTGAATTTCTGCAACTTCAAACATTCCGTTTTTATGAAAGGTTGCTGCGGCGAGGATTAAGATCGCAGCATTTACGAAGAAGGCCAAGTTCAGCGCTATCGTCGAGTCAATTAAATTGTATTTTAAAGCTTGTTTGATTCCGGCTGGACTTCTGTCGAATTTCCTGGTTTGCACCAGAGAAGAATGCAGGTAAAGGTTGTGCGGCATTACGGTCGCTCCGATAATTCCGATTGCAATATATAAGGCCGCCGAATTTGGTATTGAAGGAACAAGACCGGCAATTATTTTAGAAACTTCTGGTTCGGCAAAAATCATTTCGAAAATAAAAGAAAACCCAATAATAGCAACCAAAGCAATTATAAAGGCTTCCATTTTTCGAATTCCTTTATTGATTAGGAATAATAAAAGAAAAGTATCTAAAACGGTAATTAAAACGCCTTCCATCAGCGGAATGTCAAATAGAAGATTGATTCCGATCGCCATTCCCAAAACTTCTGCTAAATCACAGGCAGCAATGGCAATTTCTGCCAGAAAATATAAAATGTAGTTGATGAATTTAGAATAGGTTTCTCTGGAAGCCTGTGCAAGGTCGCGCTGTGTTACGATTCCAAGACGGGCACTTAAACTTTGCAGTAACAAAGCCATTAAGTTACTCATTAACAAAACCCACACTAAAGTGTAGCCAAACTGACTTCCGCCGGCAATATCTGTTGCCCAGTTTCCGGGATCCATATAACCAACGCTTACTAAGTAGGCAGGACCTAAAAAGGCTAATATTTTACGAAAACCGGTCTTTTTATGCTCGGTCGCAACCGATTGGTTAACTTCTTCTAAAGATTTGGTCATTTTAAAAATGTTATTTTAACAAATGTATATAAAAATTACATTCGCTCAACAATATTTTTAGACTAGTCTAAATCTTAAATGTTAGAATTGGAACAATTTGGACATATTCCTGACAATGTAAAGTTTATATCGTTTACTTTATAATTGTGTGGAATAATATAACTCGGCTTTACGCTTTCAAGGCAAGTTATTTCAAGACACTTTTCACAACTGAAATGAGCATGGTTATGAATGTGAACTCGCTGTGCATTATGATGGCATTTTGCATATTTAACGGTTCCGTCAAGGTCAACAATTTTATGGACAATATCATCATTAAGCAGGCGATCTAAAATTCTATAAACAGTTACGCGATCGCATAAAGTTTCGATTTGTTTGTAAATTTCGGTGTGTGATAACGCAGTCTTAGATTTTCCAAAAATCTCTAAAACGGCCGTCTTTGCTGTGGTGTTTCTTGCTGTTTTCATTTTTTTAAAATAAAAAATAATAACGCAACATTGTTGCGTTTTATTTTTATGTGTATATTTGCAACAAAATTGCATTAAGCAAATGTACACGAAATGAAGAAAACTACAACACCTTTTTACGATATTTTAGGAATTTCAAGCGCGACGATTTGTTTGGTGCATTGTCTGATTTTTCCGCTTCTGACTGTTCTGCCTTTAGGCTTGAGTCACAATCCATTTATTGATTTGCTCTTTGCATCGATCGGGCTTTTTGCAATCTTTAAAATTATAAAAAAATCAGGAATATTAATAGCGACAATTTTAATTGTTTCGATGCTGCTGATTTGGATGAGTGTTTTAAGTGAAATCATTCTGGATATTCATCTCGATCTGATTTTCATTGGCGGAATCGGAATGATAATTGGCCATTTGTTTAATTATAAAACGCACAAAAGTAAAAATCATTAAAAGATAGAGTTATGGAACAGAAACATTTTGAAGTGATTATTGTTGGCGGTAGTTATAGCGGACTCTCAGCGGCGATGAGTTTAGGACGATCTTTACGTCAGGTTTTGGTTATTGACAGCGGTTTACCTTGTAACAGACAAACGCCACATTCACATAATTTCATTACACAAGACGGCGAAGTGCCTGCTGTGATTTCGGCGAAAGCCAAATTGCAAGTCGATTTTTATAAAACTGTTCAGTTTTACAAAGGACTTGCTGTTCAGGCAATAAAAACAAAAGAAGGTTTCGAAATCAAAACTGATTCAGGAGAAACTTTTACTTCTAAAAAAGTGTTATTCGCAACCGGAGTAAAAGATTTGCTCCCCGAAATTAAGGGTCTGGCTGAATGTTGGGGCATATCGGTATTGCATTGTCCCTATTGTCACGGTTACGAAGTGAAAACCGAGAAAACTGCCATTATCGCTAATGGAGAAATGGCTTTTGAATATGCAAAACTGATTTCGAACTGGACAAAAGATTTGAGATTGCTGACCAACGGAAAATCCACTCTAACTTCAGAACAAACGACAATCCTTCAAAAACATCAGATTGAAATCATTGAAGACGAAATTGAATGTTTGGAACATGAAAACGGAAATATTAAACAGGTAATCTTTAAAAGTCAATCCAAAGCAGCAGTAAAAGCGATTTATTTCAGACCGCCTTTTGAACAACATTGTTTTTTACCCGAAAGTTTAGGTTGTGAATTAACGGAACAAGGTTTGATTAAAGTTGATATGTTGCAGAAAACAACTATTCTGGGAGTTTATGCAAGCGGGGATTGTGTCATTCAGGCGAGATCTGTGGCGATGGCGGTTTCTTCGGGGTCTTTTGCTGGAGCATCTCTTAATAGAGAACTTATAGATGAAAGTTTTAGTTGATATTCTTGTCGCTAATTTTTAAACACATAGAAACATAGATTTTTTTATTCGCTAAAAGGCGTTTCACTTGCATGTAACACATAGCTATGTGTGAAAGCTAGCTTTTTAAATTACTCTTCAAACTCAAAAAAATCCTATGTTTCTATGTGTTTATACAGAAATCTAACATATTGATTTAAATTGAATTAAAAATTTCAGTTTTAAAATAATTATTTGTCAAATTTAATTTTTAGTTTTGTCTAAATTTAATTTTATAATAATGAAAAATTCAATAGTAATATTGATTCTGTTTACTTTACAATTTTCTTTTGCGCAGGAAACCACCACCATTTCGGGTTTTATAACTGGCGAAGGAAATAGAATACAAGCCGCGAATGTCCATTTAGTGGGCACTAAACAAAAAACAGTTACAGATAGTTTGGGATATTATACTTTGGAAAATGTGGCGTTTGGAAATTATACCATTCAGATTTCTCAAATGGGTTTTCAGACTTTGAAAAAGAAAATTCAAGTGATAAAAGATTCCATTCAATCTTATGATTTTGAACTGACCGATAATGAAAATCAGCTTAACGAAGTTGTGGTTTCGGGAACTTTAAAAGCAGTCAAAAGATTAGAGAGTGCTGTTCCGGTTGAGGTTTATTCGCCGGTTTTCTTCAAGAAAAACCCAACTCCGAGTATTTATGAAGCCCTTCAAAACATCAACGGCGTTCGGCCACAGCTTAATTGTGGTGTTTGTAATACGGGTGATATTCATATAAATGGTTTGGAAGGCCCTTATACTTTGGTTTTAATTGATGGAATGCCAATCGTGAGTAGTCTCTCAACAGTTTATGGCTTGTCCGGAATTCCGAATTCTCTGGTTGAACGAATTGAGATCGTAAAAGGCCCGGCTTCATCTTTGTACGGAAGTGAAGCCGTTGGAGGTCTAATCAATATTATCACTAAAAACCCAACGAATGCGCCAGTTTTTGCAGCAGATGTTTTTACCACAACTTACTTAGAAACCAATGTCGATTTAGGAATGAAATTCAGTCCGACCAAAAAATCAATGACGCTTTTGGGAATCAATTACTTTAATTACAATGAAGTGGTCGATAAAGACAAAGACAATTTTACCGATGTAACTTTGTCTGAACGAATTTCGGTTTTCAATAAATGGAGTTTTTTGAGAAATGAAAATAGACTTTTTTCAATCGCGGCACGTGGAATGTATGAAGATCGCTGGGGCGGAGATGTGCGCTGGGAGAAAAAGTACCGAGGCGGCGATGAAATTTACGGCGAAAGTATTTATACCAAAAGAGGTGAATTAATAGGAAGTTATCAATTACCCTTTGAAGAAAAACTGATGCTTTCGTTCTCCGGAAATGTGCATTATCAGGATAGTCGTTACGGAACAACATCGTATATCGCGAATCAGAAAATTGGTTTTTTGCAATTGACCTGGGATAAAAAATTAGGACGAAATGATTTTCTTGCCGGAATTGCCAATCGTTATTCTTATTACGATGATAATACAACAGCAACAAAAGAAGCGGAAAGCACCTGGTTACCCGGAATTTTTGTTCAGGATGAAATTACGCTTTCGCCGAAAAGTCAGGTTTTGTTGGGAATGCGATACGATTATAACTCAATTCACGGATCGATTTATACGCCACGAGTAGCGTATCGATGGAAGAAAAATGAAAACACGATTTTCAGATTGAATGCCGGAACGGGTTTTCGCGTGGTGAATTTATTTACCGAAGATCACGCAGCATTAACCGGTTCGAGAGATGTTGTGATTCAGAATGATTTGAAACCGGAGCAATCTGTGAATGCGAATCTGAATTATATTCAAAAAATAAACTTTGGAAACGGCACTTTTATCGGAATTGAAACAACGGCTTTTTATACCCGTTTCAGCAATAAAATCACATCTGATTACGAAACAGATCCAAATAAAATCATTTACGACAATATCAACGGTTATGCTATCAGCCAGGGAATCAGTACGAATGTCGATGTTAATTTCCCTTCGGGATTAAAAATGATTTTGGGCGCGACTGTTTTAGATAATAAAAATGTGGAAAATGGGGTTTCTGAAAGACCTTTTTTAACCGAGAATTTTACAGCAACCTGGAGTGTTTCTTATAAAATAGAATCCTTAAATTTATTGTTGGATTACACGGGAAATGTTTACAGTCCGATGAACTTGCCTTTATTGAGTGAATATGATCCCAGAAGTCCGAAATCGCCTTGGTATAGTATTCAGAATATTCAGTTTACGTATTCTGGATGGAAGAATTTTGAACTTTATGGCGGAATTAAAAATCTGTTGAATTTCACGCCAATGCAGAAAAATCCGTTTTTGATTTCAAGAGCTAATGATCCTTTCGATAAAAATGTGCAAATTTCAGACGGGACCTCTGTTGGTATTCATGGTAAAGTAGTTCCACAAGGTCAGGTTGTCGATACGCAGGATAATCCATACGGTTTGACTTTTGATACGACTTATGTTTACGGGCAAAACCAGTCGATTCGTGGGTTTTTTGGATTACGATATACATTGAGGTAATTTATGGGCCACGAATTAAACGGATTGTTTAATCGGCTGTCACCCTGAGCGGAGTCGAAGGATTGCCAATTGGAACGGGGCTTCGACTTCGCTCAGCCTGACAAATCAAAAAAACTTTTAATCTGTGGCAAAAAAATAACGAAATGAAAAAGCTAGCGATACTTATCTTCTTTTTTGGAATTACTTCAACGGGATTCTGCCAACTTCAAAGCAGAACTTTTGAGGCAATGGATAGTTTGCAGCAAATTCAAAAGCGGAAAATAATCGTTTTTATCCATACCGATTGGTGCCAGTATTGCCAAAAAATGAAAGCAACTACTTTTAAAAATCCGGAAATCATTCAAAGTTTAAATTCAGATTTCTATTTTATTGATTTTAATGCGGAGGAAAAACGGGATATTTCTTTTAATAACCTAACATTTAAATACCAGCCAACAGGTAATAATGTTGGCGTTCATGAACTGGCTTTGCAACTCGGAACGATGAACAATCAAATCGTTTATCCGGTTTTGTGTATTTTGAATGATAAGAATGAAATTATTCTTCAGTATAACAATTACCTCAGACCAAAAGATTTTAAACTGCTTTTAGAAAAATTGAAAGAATAAAATTCCTTATTTTTGAGAATGCATTCTTCACAAATAAAACATTTCAACTACATTTTTACAGGAACAGGTTTGTCGACTTTGATGACCGTTTATAAAATGGTTTTGTCTCGAAAATTCGCTGACAAGTCGATTTTGTTATTAGATGAAAGTCAAAAGAAAAGCAATGACAGAACCTGGTGTTTTTGGACAGAGGGGGAAACAATGTGGAATTCGATTATATCCAAAAAATGGGATTCGGCTTTGTTTGCGAATGAAGATTTCAAAAGAGATTTGGAGTTGAAACCTTATCAATACAATCAAATTCGTGGAATTGATTTTTATAATTTTGTTTTTGAAACCATTTCTAAAGAATCAAATATCACTTTTTTAAATGAAAAAGTAACCGATATCAATGAATTAGAAACCCATGTTTTTGTGGGAACGGAAGAAAACAGATATACCTGTGATTATTTGTTCAACAGTATTTATACTAAGGCTTCTGTTCAAAGTCAAACCAAATATCCGGTTTTGCAGCAGCATTTTTTGGGCTGGTTTGTGAAGTCAGAAAATGAAATCTTCAATCCGGAACAGACTACTTTCATGGATTTTTCGGTTGAACAAAGAGGAAATACGCGTTTTATGTATGTTTTGCCAACTTCTAAAACCGAAGCCTTAGTGGAGTATACGTTGTTTTCAGAAAGTTTGCTTCAAAAAGAAGAATATGAAAACGAGATTCAGCTTTATCTGCAGAAACTCGGAACCGATAAATTTGAAATTGTAGAAAAGGAGCAGGGAAGTATTCCGATGACGTGTTATCCTTTTTGGAAAAAGAATACCAAAAGAGTAGTGAATATCGGAACTGCCGGTGGATGGACCAAAGCCAGTACCGGTTTTACTTTTAGAAACGCGGATAAAAAATCTTCAGCATTAGTTGAATTTCTTCACTCCTCTCCCGAAACTTCGAGATCGCTCAGAATGACTACCTTTCATAAAAAGAACCGATTCTGGTTTTATGATTTACTGCTTTTGGATATTCTGTACCGTCATAACGAATTAGGAAGCCCTATTTTCTCCTCTTTATTTAAAAAGGGTAATCCAACATTAGTATTCAAGTTTTTGGATGAGCAAACGAGTTTAATGCAGGATGTTAAAGTTATTTTAAAGTGTCCCAAAATCCCGTTTATAAAAGCGTTATTTAGAGTGATTTTTCTTTCAAAATAAATTTAACCAAAAAACTCTAATCTTGAAAAAAACTATTTTAGGAATTTGCTTCTTTTTTACTGCTCTATCCTTTGCTCAGGTATCAACAAACAAAGCACATGATGCAATTGTCGAAGAATTTTTAACCAACTGTGCTGAAAAACACAATTACGTCTTCGAAATGACCGAATGGCAGGAATGCCTGGATCAGGGTTTGAAAAAAGACAGTACTGTTGCTTATTTGTGGCAACAAAAAGCAATGCCTTATTTTAAATGTAAAAAGTACGAAGTTGGAATGCAGTATTTAGACAAAGCTGTATTTTATAAGAAAGAACGCTGGTTGCCGTACAGGGCTTTTATAAAATGCATTTTTGCACATACTTATAAAGATGCCATTAAAGATTTTGAAGAATGTATTAAACTTTATGGAAACAGTTATGTAATGGATCATTCTTTTAGTTTTTACATGGGCATCTGTTACTTACAATTGAATGAATATCAAAAAGCAGAAAAACTTTTGGATGATTATGTCGCTGATATTTATAAAAACAGACAGAATTTAGAACATCCTACTGCGTATTTTTATCAGGGAATTGCGAAGTATGAATTGAAAAAATGGGACGAAGCAATTGCGATTTTTGATAAGGCAATTAAAATATATCCCGAATTCTCGGACGCAAAATATTACAAAGCAATCTGCTGGTTAAAACAAGGCAAACCAAGAGAAGAAGTTGTGGCTTTAGTTGGTGTTGCCAGAGAAGACTCTGCAAAAGGATTTTCTATTAACGAGGATAATACAGTTTATGAAACCTATCCTTATCAAAAGAAGTTTACCAAACAATAAAGCCTTTATAAAGTTCTGATTTTGACTTTCGACTTTAAGACTTTCAAACTTTCGACTTTTTCGATCGAACTATAACAAAACTTTATACTTCAAATTAAGTAGTTGCGAGTAAACTTTGTAACTTTGCAAAATCAAAAGTAAAATTTAAAAAATAAACAATATGTATCCAGAAGAAATGGTAAAACCAATGCAAGCTGAATTGACTGCTGCAGGTTTTCAAGATTTACATAGTGCTGACGCTGTAGATAATGCTATCAAAGCTGAAGGTACCACTTTAGTTGTTGTAAACTCTGTTTGTGGTTGTGCTGCAAGAAATGCACGTCCGGGAGCAAAAATGAGTTTAGAAGGCGCTAAAAAACCAGATCACTTAATTACAGTTTTCGCTGGTGTTGACAAAGAAGCTGTTGATGCTGCAAGACAACATATGTTCCCTTTTCCTCCATCATCGCCTTCTATGGCTTTGTTCAAAAACGGAGAATTGGTTCACATGTTAGAGCGTCACCACATCGAAGGACGTCCAGCTGAATTAATCGCTGAGAATTTGCAAGATGCGTTTAATGAATTTTGCTAATTCTAGTTTCTGAGTTTCTAAGACTCTAAGTTACTAAGGTTAAAAATAAAAAAGCACTATATTTCTATAGTGCTTTTGCTTTTATATACTTTTTTAAAATCTTAGTAACTTAGATTCTTAGCAACTTTAGAATCAATTCCATCCCCCGCCTAAAGCTCTATAAAGCTGTATCATTGAAGCTAGTTGGCTTTGCGTTAAATCGGATAGACTTAATTCGGCATCAAAGAGAGAGCGTTGTACTTCAAGGACTTCCAAATAGGAAACATAACCGTTGTAATATCTGGCTTGAGATAATTCTAAATTTTTTCTTGCTGCAATTACCTGTCTGTCTCTTGCAGCCCATTCCTCTTTGTAGGTTTTTATATTTTGCAAGGATTGTTCTACTTCGGCAAGAGCCACAATACAAGTTTTTTGGTAGGAGAGTCTGGATTCTTCGGCAATTTGTTTATAGATTTCAACTCTTCTTTTGTTTTTCCCAAAATTAAATATAGGACCAACAACCGAACCGCTGGCATTTTGTAAATAAGAAGAACCGTTAAATAAATTGCTTACATCCTGACTTGCGAATCCTGCAAGTGCTGCAATATTAAAAGAAGGGAAACGCATTGCCTGCGCTACACCAATTCTTTCATTAGAAGCCATATAATACATTTCAGCTTGTCGTACATCTGGTCTGTTTCTTAACAAAACGGAAGGAATCGAAACAGGTATAGTATTAGCTACCTGAAGTTCTATAACCGTTTTTCCTCTTTCAATTGGTCCTGGTGCCTGACCCGTTAATATTGAAATGGTATTTTCTCTCATCGTAATTTGTCTTTGAATGGATGGTAAAACTGCTTCTGCAATTGCCACCTGCTGTTCTATTTGAACTTTGTCTACTTCAGAAACATATCCGGCCAAAAATCGCGCATTGATGATATCAAAGGCTTTTCTTCTGGTTTCGAGTGTTTGATTGGTAATGATTAATTGATTGTCAAAATTGCGAAGCTCAAAATAAGCAACTGCAATATCGCTTACCAGATTAGAAAGAATTACTTTTCGCCCTTCTTCACTCGCTATCAATTCATCCTGAACCGCTCTGTTTTCATGGCGAATTTTTCCCCAGAAATCCAACTCCCAAGATAAATTAGCCGATGCATTTGAAGGCATAAAAGCTTTTTCATTACTATTAATCGTGGCACTGTAACCAACAGCAGGCAGTAAATCGGCTTTGGTATATCCTAATTCTGCTCTGGTTTGTTCGATACGGGCCATCGCAATTTTCATATCATAGTTGTTTTCTAAACCTTTATTGATGAGTCCTTTTAAAACATCATCGTTAAAAAGATCAAACCATTTTACGTTGACTACAGAAGCTAGCGTATCAGCATATCCAGGTCCGTAACGGAAATTAGCCGCTTGAGGGTCTTCTGGCTTTTGATATTTTGGCCCTACCAGACAAGCTGTAGGCAATACTGCCAGAGTAAGAATAACGATTACTATTTTTACTTTATTCATGATCTGTAGTTTTTGAATCCGTACTTATTTCAGTTGCTACAACCTCATCCTTCTTTTTTCCGATGTTTTCGATCATTACAAACAATCCAGGAACAATTAATACTCCAAGCACTGTGGCAATCAACATACCGCTAAATACCGCCATTCCCATTACGACACGTGCCTGCGAACCAGCACCTGTCGCAGTCAGCAGCGGGACAACTCCAAGAATAAAAGCGAAAGCCGTCATCAGGATTGGCCTAAAACGAAGTTTAGCTGCCGTCATCGCTGATTCGTAGAGTGGTTTCCCTTTTTCATATTCTTCTTTTGCAAATTCTACAATCAGAATGGCATTTTTGGCCACTAAACCAATTAATAATACGAGGCCAATCTGGGCAAAAACGTTGTTGACATAGGCATCGCTTCCTAATCTTGCCAGCATTAATCCCAAAAAGGCACCAAAAACAGCAAAAGGAGCTCCAAGTAATACACTAAAAGGCAGTTTCCAGCTTTCGTATTGTGCAGCAAGGATCAAGAATACAAAAACCAATGCCATTATGAAAACTGAACCTCCTCCCGGCGAATGTTTTTCCTGATAAGACAAGTTAATGTAATCGAAACTCATATCTGCCGGCAAAGTCTGTTTGGCAACTTCTTCTAACGCTGTCAAGGCTTGGGCACTACTATAGCCATCATTTGGACTTCCTCCAATCTCTGCAGATCGGAATAAGTTTAAACGATTTGTAAAATCCGGACCTGTTACTTTTGTTGCTGTAACAAGCGTCGATATAGGCAACATATCACCGGCATTGTTTTTTACATAAATCAAATTTAAATCTTCTGGCTTTACACGATCAGCTGCTTCTCCTTGGAGATAAACCTTGTACTGACGGCCAAAGCGATTGAAGTCATTTACATAACTTCCTCCTAAAAAGGCTCCCAATGCTTCTGTAACTTTAGAAACAGGAATGCCTAATTTCATGGCTTTGTCATTGTCAATATCTAATTTAATCTGTGGAGTTCCAGCATTAAAAGTGGTATAAATTCTTTTTATTTCCGGGCGTTTTTGTGCGGCAGCAATAAAAGCTTGTGTTTGTTCGGCTAAGTATTGAGGTGTGTTACCTCCTCTGTCCTGCAGCATCAAACTAAAACCGGCAGAAGCACCTAAACCTTGAATTGCCGGCGGGCCAAATGAAAAGCAAGTGGCGGTCGTAATTTGGGTAGCCAGTTTTATATTAAGTCTGTCCACAAATTGTTTGGCTGTTTCTGCTCTTTCTTCCCAAGGTTTTAATGAGATGAAAATAAAGGCATTGTTAGGCTGATAGGAGTTAGTAAGCATACTAAATCCATTGATAGTTGTATAAGACAAGATCGATTTTTCTTCTTTTAGGAAACTATCTACCTTTTTTGAGATTTCATCTGTACGCTGTAATGATGATGCAGGAGGCAATGCAATATTTACTAAAACATAGCCTTGATCTTCTTCAGGAATAAATCCTAATGGAATTTTCTTTCCTAAAAATGCAGTAGCAACTAATATTACTACCAGTAAAAGTACAATTCGAATTGCCTTTTTAGCAAAAAAGGTCGCTCCGCTAATATATTTCCCAGTAACTTTTTCGAAGATTCTGTTAAATCCGGCAAAAAACTTAGCTAACCATCCGGTTTGTTCTTCAATAGGTTTTGTTGGTTTTAATAGCATGGCGCAGAGGGCGGGACTTAGTGATAACGCACTAAATGCCGAGAATGCGACCGATACGGCAATGGTTATGGCGAACTGCTGATAAAATCGTCCGGTTATTCCAGGTGTCATCGCAACAGGAATAAATACGGCACATAAAATTAATGCAATTGCAATTACTGGACCAGACACTTCTTTCATGGCCTGCACGGTAGCTTCTTTTGGTGTTTTTCCGTGTTCTATATGATGAATTACTGCTTCAACAACCACAATGGCATCATCAACCACAATACCAATTGCCAATACTAATCCAAGTAATGACAGTGTATTGATTGAAAAACCTAATAATGGAAAAACGGCAATGGTTCCAATAAGAGAAACAGGAACTGTAATCAGGGGAATTAAAGTAGCGCGCCAGTTTTGTAGAAATATAAAAACCACTAAAATAACTAATATAATGGCTTCAAAAAGCGTGTGCACAATGTCGTCAACCCCTGCAGTAATGGCCAAAGTAGTATCTAACGATTCCTGATATTCTATGTCTTGTGGGAATTTTTCAGATAATAACTTCATTGTATTTTTTGCTGTTTCAGCTACATCAAGAGCGTTACTTCCTGGCATTTGGTACATTGCTATTACGGCACTTGGCGAACTGTTTCTTCGGGCTGTTGAGCTGTAATTTTCTGTTCCTAATTCAATTCGGGCGATATCTTCCATTAAAACCTGAGCTCCGTCTTGTTTGCTTCGAACAACTATATTTCCAAATTCTTTTTCAGTAACCAATCGGTCCTGAAGTGTTACACCGTAAGTGAATTCGGTATTGGCAGGCGCGGGCTCAGCACCAAATTTTCCTCCCGGACTAATCATGTTCTGAGCATTCAGTGCATTTTTAACATCTTCGACTGTAATGCCAAGTTTGCTCATCATATCGGCTTTAAGCCAAATTCTCATCGAATAATCACTTCCTCCAAATAGAGTAACTTCTCCCACTCCCTTTATACGAGCCAATTGATCTACAACGTTAATGCTGGCATAATTGTTTAAAAACTTAGCATCATATTTAGGATTGGTCGATGTAATAGTGAAAAGCATCATTGGGAAAGACAAAGATTTCTTTACCACAACCCCTTGTTGTTTTACACTCGAAGGCATAAAAGGAGCAGACTGATTTTGTCTGTTTTGCGTAAGCATATTGGCATTATCCAAATTGGTTCCCACATCAAAAGTTACCTCAATTGTACAGGCACCGTCAGAAGTGTTAATTGACTTCATGTATAACATGTTTTCAACACCATTTACTTTTTGCTCAATTGGTGTTGCAACTGCTTGCTCAACATTCAGGGCATTAGCTCCTGTAAAAGAGGTAGTAATTTTTACAACAGGAGGGTTAATATCCGGATATTGCGAAATAGGCGTTTTTTGTAATGCCAGTAATCCAAGTATCACAATGATAATACTGATTACAATAGCGACGATAGGTCTTCGAACGAAAAATTCTCCCATAATACTATATATCTAGATTATTTTGTAGCTGTAGTTTCACTTTCACCTAATTCCCATTGTGCGATTTTTGGTGTAATAATGCTTCCATTTTTCAGTAATGAAGTACCTCCCATGGCTATCTTATCGCCGGCTTTTAAACCTTCTTCAATAATATATCCATTTTTAACGGCCGGACCTGGTTTTACAATTTGCATTTGCACCTTGTTGTCATTTCCTAAAACATAGACCTGATAAATACCTTGTACTTCTATAACCGCACGCTGTGGAATCACAATTACATCTTTACGAACATCGGTCACAACATGAATTTTTACATATTGTCCAGGGCGAATCAATTTGTCCGGATTAGAGAATGCGGCTTCAAAAGTTACTGCACCTGTCGTTGGATCAATTTGTCTGTCTGCAAAACTGATTTGTCCCTTTTGAGGATAATCAGAACCATCAGATAATTGAATAGAAATTGATTTTCCTGCTTTTTTTAAGTTTGAGTCTTTCTTAGATATTTCTCTGAAAATACGAAGATATTCTTGTTCACTCATGGTAAAGCGAACTCTGATATCTCCAAGATCTGAAACGGTATTTAACACGGATACTGCGCCAGGACGGACATAATCGCCTACTCTCACTTTTGATATTCCTATCAATCCCGAAATTGGCGCAACAATATTGCAATAGGATAATTCTATTTTTGAATTTTTAAGATTGGCCGATGCCGCTTTAATACCCGCTTGAGAAGCATTATAAGCTGATCTTGCAGCAATTAACTCCCTTTGACTAACAGCGTTCATTTTGGCTAATGGCTCCATCATTTCATAGTCCGATTTGGTTTTGGATAATCTGGCCTGCATTTCGGCTAATTTTCCCTCTGCCTCACTTACTTTATTCTGAAAAGGCAAGGGATCAATTGTGTATAACAACTGCCCTTTGGTTACGAAACTGCCTTCTTTGAAGTTTAAGCTTTCAATAACACCATCAACTCTGGGGTTAATTTGAATGTCAGATTGTCCAAATGTTTCACCGGTAAATTCCGATTCAAGATTTACATCTTGCTGCAGCACTTTTACAATTTGAATTTCGAGAGGCTTGGGAACTGGAGGAGTTTCTTTCTTACAGGATAGCAATAAAAAAAGCAAGAAAATTGCCGGAGAGTAAATTCTGTTCATTTTTAATTTTTTATTAAATTTTATTAAAACTCAACTAACTAAAAACCAAATAATTCATTAGCTAAGTTAACATTTTTTTATTAAGATCTGAAATATTATTTTTCATTCCCATTTTTTCTTAAATTTATATTTAATTGATCTTCAATTGTTAATAAAATCGACTAAAAGCTATAAATCACCGCCAAACTGCAATTTTTGTAAGAATCTATTTTTGATTTTTTCTAATTTTAATTTTAAAAATTCCTGTTATGTCAAAAAAAAATAAAGTAAAATCGAAGAGTTTAGATGGTGCTTCAGGCAATCTAAAAGCGTTAAGTAAAAAAGAATTACTGCATAAGGCAAAAAAGTTTTCAGAGCAATATTGTGTGGGTGAGGATAAAAGTTTTACGTTAAAGAAGAGACCCACTTCTTATTTTGGAAATGAATCAAAATCAGCAATTAAAGAAACTTTGCAAATGGGAGTAAAAGCATTGGCTGCCATGCAGGACATTCTATATGCACAGGATAAATGGTCGGTTTTGCTTATTTTTCAGGCTATGGATGCAGCTGGAAAAGACGGTGCAATTAAGCACGTTATGTCTGGCATAAATCCACAAGGCTGTCAAGTGTCTTCTTTTAAAGGACCAAGTTCTGAAGAATTAGATCATGATTATTTGTGGCGTTGTCAAAAACATTTACCCGAAAGAGGGCGTATTGGCATTTTTAATCGTTCGTATTACGAAGAGGTTTTGGTGGTTCGCGTTCACGAACAGATTCTGAAAAGTCAAAAAATACCAGAAAAATTGATTACTGAGGATATTTGGGAAAATCGTTTTGAAGACATAAGAAATTTTGAAAGGTACCTTAACAGGAACGGAACTGTCGTAATCAAGTTTTTTCTTAATGTTTCAAAAGAAGAACAAAAAAGAAGATTTATAGAACGAGTAGATAACCCGGATAAAAACTGGAAATTTAGTCCCACAGATGCAAAAGAACGTGGCTATTGGAATGATTATATGCATGCGTATGAAGAATTAATAAAAAACACATCAACTAAAAAATCTCCCTGGTATGTTATTCCTGCAGATAACAAATCGTATGCGCGAATTGCAATTGCATCTGCAATAATTCATGCCTTAGACGAAATGGATTTAGAATATCCAAAAGTAAGCGAAGCTAAGATTGCTGAATTAAATGCGGTCAAACAGGCATTGTTGGATGAGGAAGATTAATATGGAAAAAAATCGCAACTTTAGTTTTTCGCTTTAAAAAAAACCTTAGTACCTCAGAACCTTTGTAACTTAGAACCTTTTTCCCTACTTTTGCACCTCAAAAAAATTCTCAACTTAAATTAGTTTATAGCATGCAACTGTACAACACTTTAAGCGCAGAAGAAAGAGCCATCATGATCGATGATGCAGGTAAACAACGACTTACGTTGTCTTTCTATGCGTACGCCAAAATCGAAGATCCCAAAAAATTTCGCGATGATTTATTTTTAGCCTGGAATAAGCTCGATGCTTTAGGCCGAATCTACGTCGCCACTGAAGGAATAAATGCTCAAATGAGTATTCCAGAAGAAAATCTGGAAGCTTTCAGAAAAACTCTTGAAGTTTATGATTTTATGAAAGGCATACGATTGAATGAAGCTGTAGAACATGATGATCATTCCTTTTTAAAATTGACGATTAAAGTTCGTGATAAAATCGTTGCTGATGGTTTGAACGATGAAACTTTTGATGTTACCAATATAGGCATTCACTTGAAAGCCAAAGAATTCAATGAAATTCTGGACGACCCAAATACGATTGTAGTTGATTTTAGAAATCACTACGAAAGTGAAGTGGGGCATTTTAAAGGCGCCATTACTCCCGATGTTGAAACTTTTAGAGAAAGTTTGCCTATAATTAATGAACAACTTCAAAACCATAAAGAAGATAAAAAACTGGTAATGTATTGTACTGGTGGAATTCGTTGTGAAAAAGCAAGTGCTTATTTTAAACACCAGGGATTTAAAAATGTTTATCAATTAGAAGGAGGAATCATTAATTACGCTAAACAAATTGAAGCGGAAGGTTTAGAAAGCAAATTCATTGGAAAAAACTTTGTATTCGATAATCGTCTGGGTGAAAGAATTACCGATGATATTATCTCACAATGCCACCAATGCGGAAAACCTTGTGATAATCATACCAATTGTGAAAATGACGGCTGCCATTTGCTATTCATTCAATGTGATGAATGTAAAACTGCAATGGAAAATTGCTGTTCTACAGAATGTCTTGAAATTATCCACATGCCTTTAGTTGATCAGGTTCGTTTGAGAACTGGAAAACAAGTTGGAAATAAAGTTTTTAGAAAAGGCAAATCTGAAAATTTGAAATTCAAGCATTCAGGAGAATTAGCTGATACTGCTTTGGCCGCGGCCGAAAAGCCAGTTGATATTCGACAAAAAATAAAGGTAAAAAAAGTACTGGTTGGAAAAGCGGAGCATTATTATGTGAAAGCACAAGTAGGACAATTTACTGTTGAAAACCAAGAATTGCACCTTGGGCATAAAATTTTAATTTCTGGGCCTACTACTGGTAATCAGGAATTGATTTTAGAAAAAATGATTGTCGACGGAGTAGCAAGTACAACTGCTAAAATTGGCGATATTGTTACTTTTGAAGTGCCTTTCAGAATTAGATTGTCTGATAAAATATATAAGATTTTAGAATAAAATTATATACTCTAAGTCTGTAAAAAAAATAATTGTTTTTATATTAAGTGCAAAACTTTAGCACGTTCAAATACCACATAAAGTTAATTTTAAGAGAAAAAAGTAAGCTTTAAAATTAATTCACAATGACATTTTATAAGAAAATTGAACTCATGGCTCCCGCAGGGAGCTTTGAGTCACTTCAGGCTGCGCTCGATAATGGCGCATATTCAATCTACTTTGGCGTAGAACAACTTAACATGCGTGCGCGTTCAACAGTAAATTTGACAATGGATGATCTGCCTGAAATTTCAAATCGCTGTAAAGTAAAAAATGTTAGAAATTATTTGACGCTGAACACGATAATTTACGATCATGATTTATCTGTTGTAAAAACACTTTTGAACAGAGCCAAAGAAGCCAATATTACGGCTGTAATTGCTTCTGACCAAGCCGTTATTGCTATGGCAAGAAGCATCTCGATGGAAGTTCATATTTCAACGCAATTGAATGTGACCAACATCGAAACCATAAAATTCTATAGTTTATTTGCAGACACAATGGTTTTAAGCCGTGAATTAAGCTTGCGCCAAGTAAAGAAAATTACCGATCAAATTGAGAAGGAACAAATTAAAGGCCCAAGTGGAAATTTAGTTGAAATCGAAATTTTCGGACACGGTGCTTTGTGTATGGTGGTTTCAGGAAAATGTTATTTGAGGTTGCACTCGCATAATTCATCGGAAAATCGTGGAGCCTGCAAACAAAATTGCCGTAAAAATATATTGTTATCGATCAGGAGACGGGTTTTGAAATCGAATTGGATAACGAATATATGATGTCGCCAAAGGATTTATGTACACTTGATTTTCTGGATCAGGTTGTCGATTCTGGAATTCAGGTTTTAAAAATTGAAGGTCGTGGCCGTGCTCCGGAATATGTTGCAACCGTAATTAAAACATATAGAGAAGCAATAGATTCTTATTACGAAAAAACGTTTGCCAAAGAAAAAGGCGAAGTTTGGATGAAAGCCTTGAATACCGTTTACAATCGTGGTTTTTGGTCAGGTTATTATCAGGGGCAAGAATTAGGAGAATGGAGCGACATTCCAGGATCTGCTGCAACTCAAAAGAAAGTTTATGTTGGAAAAGGTACCAGTGAAGGAAACTTAAAATTTTTACTTAAAATGTTTTTAAAAAGCTTATTTTGCAAGATGTGAAATAGGTTTTTTTATTTAACAAGCATTTAGTTTTAATGCATAAAAAGCAAACTAAAAAAAATACTATCTTTACCGATTAAACGTTTATGAACTTAAGTTGCTTTTTGCAACACTACATATATAATTATGGCATGTACAAGTTGTTCAACCTCAGATGGTGGCGCACCAAAGGGTTGTAAAAATAATGGGACTTGCGGTACCGATAGCTGCAATAAATTGACGGTTTTTGACTGGCTTTCTAACATGAGCCCGTCTAATGGAGAGGCAATTTTTGATTGTGTTGAGGTTCGTTTTAAAAACGGCCGCAAAGAATTTTTTAGAAATTCAGAGAAATTAACTTTAAGTATTGGTGATATTGTAGCAACTGTTGCATCGCCAGGACATGATATTGGAATTGTAACCTTGACAGGCGAATTGGTAAAAATTCAAATGAAAAAGAAAGGTGTAAACCACGAAAGCAATGAAGTTCCAAAAATTTATAGAAAAGCATCTCAAAAAGACATCGATATTTGGTCTGTAGCGCGTGATCGTGAAGAGCCAATGAAAGTTCGTGCGCGTGAATTGGCAATTCAGCATAAATTAGAGATGAAAATTTCTGATATTGAATTTCAGGGAGACGGATCGAAAGCGACGTTTTATTATACTGCAAATGACAGAGTCGATTTTAGACTTTTGATTAAAGATTTTGCTAAAGAATTTAGTACAAGAGTTGAAATGAAGCAAGTTGGTTTCCGTCAGGAAGCGGCTCGTTTAGGTGGAATTGGTTCTTGCGGACGTGAACTTTGCTGTTCGACCTGGTTAACTGATTTTAGAAGTGTCAACACATCGGCAGCGCGTTACCAACAACTTTCATTAAATCCTCAAAAATTAGCAGGACAATGCGGAAAATTGAAGTGTTGCTTAAATTATGAGCTTGATACTTACATGGATGCACTGAAAGATTTTCCGGACTACGATACTAAATTAGTAACCGAAAAAGGAGATGCAATCTGTCAAAAACAAGATATTTTTAAGGGTTTAATGTGGTTTGCTTATACCAATAATTTTGCAAACTGGCATGTTTTGAAAATTGATCAGGTAAAAGAGATTATTGCTGAAAATAAACAGAAAAACAAAGTTTCTTCATTGGAAGATTTTGCTATAGAAGTTGTTTCGGAGCCTGAAAAAGACTTTAATAACGCAATGGGTCAGGAGAGTTTAACTCGTTTTGATCAACCGAAGAAAAAGAAAAAACCAAACCGTAAACGCAAACCAAATGCGGAAGGTGCGGTTGTGGCAGCCCCAGCGCCAAACAAACCTCAACAAGGAAATAATAATAATAACAATAATAAACCAGCTGGCGGTAATCCGAATAAATCGAATAAACCGCACAACAAGCAAAATCAGTCGAATAAGCCAAATAATTCGAATGACAATAAGCCAGCTGAGCCAAGAAAACCTATAATTATTACTAAAAATGAGAATAAAAAATAGCGGAATTCTTCTTTTGGCAGCAATTCTTCTTTTTTCTTGTGATAAGAAAAGAGTGTTTGATGAGTACAAATCTGTTGGAAGTGCATGGCATAAAGACAGCGTTGTAACTTTTGATTTGCCCGTTTTAGATTCCACCAAAAAATACAATTTATTTGTAAATTTGAGGGACAATAACAATTATCCATTCAATAATTTGTTTTTAATTGTGGCTCTTGAAATGCCAAACGGTTTCACAAAAGTAGATACGTTAGAATATCAAATGGCAAACCCTGACGGAACATTATTAGGAAACGGTTTTACAGATATTAAAGAAAGTAAACTGTACTATAAAGAAGGCGTTAAGTTTAGAGGAAATTACAAAGTACATATTAAACAAGCTGTTAGACAATCTGGTAAAATACCAGGTGTTGAGGAGTTAGATGGTATCACAGACGTAGGTTTTAGAATAGAACAAAAAGATTAGAAATATAGTTATGGCTGCTAAAAAAAACAATCAATCAAATAGCGTTAAAGATATTAATTACTATAAAAAGAAGTTCTGGCGAGTTTTTGCTTATACTTTGCTTGGAATTTTAGCTTTCTTTTTATTTGCCTCTTGGGGATTATTCGGTTCAATGCCTTCTTTTGAAGATTTAGAGAATCCGGATTCTAACTTGGCAACAGAAATTATTTCTTCTGATGGAGTTGTACTTGGTAAGTACTTTAAAACTAACAGGTCACAGCTTAAATATTCGGATTTACCAAAAAATTTAGTTGAAGCATTAGTTGCTACTGAAGATGCACGTTTTTATGAACATTCAGGAATTGACGGACGTGGTACTTTAAGAGCTGTTTTTACTTTAGGAACCAATGGTGGAGCGAGTACATTAACGCAGCAGTTGGCAAAACAATTGTTTCATGGTGAAGGTTCCAAATTTCTTCCTTTCCGAATTGTACAAAAAATAAAGGAGTGGATTATTGCCATTCGTCTGGAAAGACAATATACTAAGAATGAAATCCTGGCGATGTATTGCAACGTTTACGATTTCGGAAATTATTCTGTTGGAGTTAGTTCTGCAGCGCAGACCTATTTTTCTAAAGAACCAAAAGATTTAACGATGGACGAATCGGCGATTTTAGTCGGAATGTTCAAGAATTCAGGTTTGTATAATCCAGTTCGTAATCCACAAGGCGTGAAAAATCGTCGAAATGTGGTGCTTGGGCAAATGGAAAAAGCTAAAATGATCACTACTGCTGAAAAGGAAAGATTACAGGCCTTACCAATTACCTTAAAATTCAAATTAGAAAGTCACCGTGAAGGAACGGCAACTTATTTCAGAGAATACCTTCGTGATTACATGAAAAAGTGGGTTGCTGAAAACAAAAAACCAGACGGTTCTGATTACGATATCTACAAAGATGGATTGAAAATCTATACCACAATCGATTCGAGAATGCAGTCTTATGCTGAAGAAGCGGTTACTGAACACATGAAAAATTTACAACAACAATTTTTCATCGACCAGAAAAATAATAAAAATGCACCTTTCGTAAATATCACTCAGGCAGAAACTGATAAGCTTATGATGCAGGCGATGAAAAATTCTACGCGTTGGGCAATCATGAAAGATATGGATAAAAGCGAAGATGAAATCATTGCTTCATTCAAAGTAAAAACGCAAATGCGTATTTTCACATGGAAAGGGGAACGTGATACCATTATGACACCAACGGATTCTATTCGTTATTACAAACACTTTTTACAATCTGGTTTAATGGCAATGGAGCCTCAAACCGGAAATATCAAAGCATGGGTTGGCGGTATTAACTATAAATACTTTCAATACGATCACGTAGGACAGGGAGCAAGACAAGTTGGTTCGACTTTTAAACCATTTGTTTATGCAACTGCTATTGAACAGTTAAATATGTCTCCTTGTGATTCTATTTTAGATGGACCATTTGTGATTCGCAAAGGGCGTCATCACGTAACAGAAGATTGGGAGCCAAGGAACTCAAACCATACCTACCGAGGGATGGTGACTTTAAAACAAGCTTTAGCCGGTTCCATCAATACCGTTTCAGCAAAATTAATTGACAGAACTGGTCCTGAAGCTGTTGTAGAATTGACACAGAAATTAGGGGTTAAAACCGAAATTCCGGTACAACCGTCAATTGCATTAGGTGCTGTTGATATTACGGTTGAAGATATGGTTGCTGCTTATAGCACATTTGCTAATCAGGGAGTTTATGTAAAGCCTCAGTTTTTAAGCCGTATTGAGAATAAAAGCGGAGAGGTTATTTACGAACCAATTCCGGAATCACATGATGTTTTAAATAAAGATATTGCCTTTGCTGTGATTAAATTATTAGAAGGAGTTACTGAAACCGGTTCTGGGGCGCGTTTGCGTACAGAAGGCGGAGGAAGCGGAGACAACCGCTGGACAGGTTATCCTTATATGTTCAGAAACCCAATTGCTGGAAAGACAGGAACAACGCAAAATCAGTCAGACGGTTGGTTTATGGGAATGGTTCCGAATTTAGTAACCGGAGTTTGGGTTGGTTGTGAAGATCGTTCAGCACGTTTCAAAAGTTTGACTTACGGACAGGGAGCTACAGCAGCATTGCCGGTTTGGGCTTATTTTATGAAACTTTGTTATAAAGATGAAGCGCTTCAGATTTCTAAATCCGAATTTGAGCGTCCGTCAAATCTTTCTATAAAAGTAGATTGTTATCAAAGACCTGCTGTGGTGAAAGACACTACTCAAACAGAACAAAATACAGACGAATTCGAATTGTAAATTCAGTTCTCTCTAAATAAAAAATATCCTTTTGTAGCTTCTGAAATTCAGAAGAATACAAAGGGATGTTTTTTTTTGGATTGTGTTGACTTTATTTTTTACGAAATCGTTATAAATTAATTGGAAAATCTTATTTTTATCAAAAATATTACGCTAATAAAGACAGTTTGTTATGATAACAAAAAAAGTAAATAATGTTCAGGAGGCGATAGAAGGAATCGAAAGCAATATGACCATCATGTTTGGAGGTTTCGGATTATGCGGAATTCCTGAGAATACAATTGCAGCCTTAGTAAATACCACAATTTCAGATTTGACTTGTATTTCAAATAATGCAGGAGTTGATGATTTTGGTTTGGGATTGCTTTTGCAGAAGAAACAGATCAAAAAAATGATATCGTCTTATGTTGGTGAAAATGCAGAGTTTGAACGTCAGATGCTTTCGGGAGAATTGGAGGTTGAATTAACTCCACAAGGAACTTTAGCAGAGCGTTGTCGTGCAGCACAAGCCGGAATTCCAGCTTTCTTTACGCCTGCTGGTTACGGAACTGAGGTTGCAGAAGGAAAAGAAGTTCGTGAATTCAATGGTAAAATGCACATCATGGAACAAGCCTTCAAAGCCGACTTTGCGATTGTAAAAGCATGGAAAGGTGATGAAGCTGGAAATCTTATTTTTAAGGGAACCGCCAGAAACTTCAACGCTTGTATGGCAGGAGCCGGAAAAATTACCATTGCTGAAGTTGAAGAATTGGTTCCGGTTGGAACTTTAGATCCAAATCAAATTCATATTCCGGGAATCATGGTGCAACGTATTTTTCAAGGAGAAAAATTTGAAAAGAGAATTGAACAACGTACTGTAAGGCAAAGAGCGTAATTAGATAATTGAGATAATTAGTCAATTAGATAATGAATTAGATTGCGCAAAGACGAGCATTATCTATTATCAAATTTTCTAATTGCCATATTAATAAACTGATACATCATAAAATGACCAAGCTTTCTGTAATTCTAATTTCTTTTCTCTCGTTTCAGGGTTTTTCACAAACAACGTCTGATCTTAGGCAACAATTAAATCAGATTATTGCAACTAAGAATGCAACAGTGGGGATTTCTATTAAAAGCATTGAAGATAAAGATACTTTAAGTATTAATGGAAATTTGAAAGCACCCATGATGAGTGTTTTTAAATTCCATATCGCTTTAACTGTTTTAAACCAAGTTGATCAAGGAAAGCTTTCATTGGATCAAAAAATCTTTATTAAGAAGAAGAACTTGCATGAGAATACCTGGAGTCCAATGAGGGAAGATTATCCGGAGGGAAATATAGATTTAACGTTGGACAAAGTGTTGCGATATACGGTTTCGCATAGCGACAATAACGGTTGTGATTTATTGATCAATTTAGTTGGAGGTACAAAAGTCGTTCAGAAGTTTATAGACAAACAAGGAATTAAGGATTTCGTGATCAAGGTCAATGAAAAGCAAATGGAAAGCTGGAAAAACCTTTATGTAAATACAACAACACCACTGGCTACGACAGAATTGCTGGAGAAATTCTATAAAGGAGAAGTTCTAAAAGAAAATACAACTCAGTATTTATATCAAATAATGGTAGAAACTTCAAGAGGACTTACCTGGATGAAAGCCGGTCTTCCGCAAGGAACAGAATTGGCACACAGAACTGGAATTTCAGGAACAAACGATAACAATCTGAGAGTTGCCATGAATGATATTGGAATTGTAAAACTTCCAAACGGAAAACACTTTATTCTTTCGGTTTATTTAAAAGAGATTACTGAAAGCAAAGAAGACACAGAGAAGATAATCGCTGATATTGCAAAAGCAACCTGGGATTATTTTACGAGAAAAAATTAGATAAATTAGATAAATGAGAAAATTTGATAATTTATATAAGCGCCAGAGAGCATTATCTAATTATCAAATTGACTAATTGGCACATTAACGAATTGACACATTAGAAAATATGTTAACAAAAGAAGACATTGCAAAACGTATTGCAAAAGAAGTAAAAGACAGGTATTTCGTTAATCTTGGAATTGGGATTCCGACTTTGGTTGCGAATTATGTGCGTGAAGATATTGCAGTTGAATTTCAAAGTGAAAACGGAGTTCTTGGTATGGGACCTTTTCCGTTTGCAGGAGAAGAAGATGCTGATATTATCAACGCTGGAAAACAAACGATCACAACACTTCCCGGAGCGAGTTTCTTTGATTCGGCCTTTAGTTTCGGAATGATTCGAAGCCAAAAAGTAGATTTAACGATTTTAGGCGCGATGGAAGTATCAGAAAATGGAGATATTGCCAACTGGAAAATTCCGGGGAAAATGGTAAAAGGAATGGGAGGAGCAATGGATTTGGTGGCTTCCGCAGAAAATATAATCGTCGCGATGATGCATGTTAATAAGGCAGGAGAATCAAAAATACTTAAAAAATGTACTTTGCCATTAACAGGCGTAGGTTGCGTTAAAAAGGTTGTGACTGAGCTTGCGGTTCTCGAAGTAACAGAAAAGGGTTTTAAGCTCTTAGAAAGAGCGCCAGGAGTTTCTGTTGAGCACATCATTGCATCAACTGAAGCGGATTTAATTATAGAGGGTGAAATTCCGGAAATGAATATTTAGTTTCTTTTTTTTAGAATTAAAAATATAGGGCTAGCTTTTAAAGGCTAGCCTTTTTTTGTTGCATAATTTAAAAGTTATTGTGTTTACTGGGTTTTCAATAAGAATGAGATTTGTAAGTGCTGAATTGTTGTAATAGGTTATAATTCAATGGTATAATTACTTTTTTGATCTCTTTATTGTAGGATTCTTACAATTTGTTAAATAGAAGTGAATTTTGTACAAAAAATGTTGCATTTTATCGATTAAAGGCAAATTACATCGATTATCTAACAAATTTAAAATACTTTTAGACAAAAATAAAGTATTTACTTACTTTAAATAATTTATTTGTAATCCATTTAACCAAACTTTAACCAAACTTATTATGGAAAAAAAATTACCCGGAATTTTAGCATTAACAACTGTTTTTTTTGCGTTTTCAATGACTTTAACTGCGCAGAATACCGACAAAAGAGTCAGTAAAAAAGATCTATCTGAAAATGGCTTGCCAAGTTCAATTAGTTTTTCTGACAAATCAACCTACAGAGGATCTGATTCTCAAAAAGTCTTTAAAGAACAATTAGGTTTAAAAGACAATCAGTCTTTTTCAAAAATTAGAGTAGAATCTGATAAAGAAGGTTTTACTCATGAAAAGTTTCAATTGTATGAACAAGGGATTAAAGTGGAGTTTGCTAATTATACTTTACATTCAAAAGGCGGAAAATTAGTTTCGATGAACGGAGAATTTTATGCTTTTGAAAATGTAAATACAACTCCAAAATTATCAAGTCAGGCAGCTTTTGATAAAGCTATTGCTTACACCGGTGCGAAACAATATTTATGGGAGAAACCTGAAGATGCCGCTGCAATGGATTATAAAAAGCCTGAAGGTGAGCTGGTTTTATTACCATCTATGGAGGATCAGGGACAATTGAGAAAAAGCGACAAAGTAAGATTGGCTTATAAATTTGATATTTACGCAACGAATCCTTTAAGCCGAGGTGATCTTTATATTGATGCTGAAACTGGAAAAGCATTATTTTATAACGCAACCATAAAACATCTTGGCGAATTTAGTCATGGGCGATCAAACGGCTTAGGAGCTAAAGAGCAAAAAAAGAATACAGCTTCCAAACTTACAGTTGTTGCTGCCAATGCGGCAACTCGATATAGCGGTACGCAAACAATTCAGACAAGTTTAAGCGGTTCATCTTATATATTATCAGATGTTACGCGTGGAAATGGGATTCAAACCTATAATTCTGCAAGAACGGCAACATATCCAACAACAAACTTCACAGATGCAGATAATAACTGGACAGCTGCCGAATATAATAATACTAATAAAGACAATGGTGCATTGGATGCACATTGGGGAGCTGAAATGACGTATGATTATTGGTCAGCCGTTCATGGTAGAAATAGTTATGATAATGCCGGAGCGAAAATTAAAAGTTATGTGCATTACAATTTAGTTGCCGCAGGTTATCCAAATAATAACAATGCTTTCTGGAACGGAAGTGTGATGACCTATGGTGACGGAACGGGAACTGGAGGTTTTGATATCTTAACTGCAATGGATGTTGCCGGACACGAAATAGGTCATGCGGTATGTACTTATACGGCAAACTTAGCCTACCAAAAAGAATCAGGAGCAATGAATGAAGCTTTCTCAGATATTTGGGGAGCTTGTATCGAATATCGTGCGGCGCCTACAAAATCAACCTGGTTGGTGGGTGAAGATATTGAAAGAAGATCTGGACATTTGGCTTTGCGCTCTATGAGTGATCCAAATTCTGAAGGTCAGCCGGATACGTACGGAGGAACTTACTGGATAAATGTAAATTGTACGCCAACAAACAATAATGATTATTGCGGTGTTCATACAAATTCAGGCGTCTTAAATCACTGGTTTTACATCCTTTCAGTTGGTAAATCTGGAACAAATGACATCGGAAGCGTTTATAATGTTACCGGAATTACAATCGATAAAGCTGCAAAAATTGCTTATCGATTAGAAAGTGTTTATTTAACTGCAAATTCAACTTACGCAAATGCAAGAACTTCAGGCATACAATCAGCGATTGATTTGTATGGTGCAGGTTCTGCTAAAGTTATTGCTACAACAAATGCATTTTATGCCGTTGGAGTAGGAGCTGCTTATTCGGGATCTACAGATACAGTTGCGCCAACAGCACCAACAGCTCTTGCGGCATCTGGTACAACCGGAACAACAACCAATTTAGCATGGACTGCTTCTACAGATAATGTAGCGGTAACAGGATACGACATTTATCAGGGTACCACTTTAAAAGGTTCGTCTACAACGACAACGTATACAGTTACCGGATTAACAGCATCAACAGCATATACTTTTACAGTAAAAGGCAAAGACGCAGCAGGAAATATTTCAGCAGCGAGCAACGCTGTAAATGTTACAACTACAACAACAACTTTAACCTACTGCACGTCTAAAGGAAATAGTGCGGCTGACGAAAGAATTGGTAAAGTAGTTTTTGGTACGATCAATAATACTTCTACAGGAACAACGGGGTATGAAAATTATACAGCTATTGCTACAAATGCAACTCGAGGAACAGCGTATACCATTACAATTACACCTAGTTGGACTTCCTCTGTTTACAGTGAAGGATATGCAGTATTCATAGATTATAACCAAGATGGTGATTTTACAGATTCTGGTGAAACGGCCTGGACAAAAGCTACATCAACTACAACTCCGGTAACGGGTTCAATTGCAATTCCGGCAACGGCAACGCTTGGAACAACAAGAGTAAGAGTTTCTATGAAATACAACGGAATTCCAACAGCTTGTGAGTCTTTTTCATACGGTCAGGTAGAAGATTATTCTATAAATATAACAGCTTCTGGTGCAGTTGCTGTGGAGGAAATGACTGCAGGATTAATTGAAACTACTGAAACTGGAAGATTTGCATTGTATCCAAATCCGGTTGAAAATGAATTAAATGTTTCTTTTTCAAATAGTAACGGATATTCATTTAAAGTTTTAAATACAATTGGTCAGCAACTTATTGCAGGAGAAGTTTCTGGAAATGCTATCGATGTAAGTAAACTGGTAGCAGGATTTTACATCATCGAATTAAATAATGGGGATAAAAAAATCGTTAAGAAATTTATTAAGAAGTAAAAATTGTAATTTGATTAAAATGAAAAGCCTCGCATTTGCGAGGCTTTTTTATGAAAATCTAAAAGACTTATTGCAAATTAAAAGAGGCTCCTAAGCTAAAAGTTGCCTGATTATTTAAATGATCAAAGATGTCATTGTTGTCGCTGTATTTAGCAATTGGAAATCCAATTTCTGTGAAAACACCGAAACCATCAGTGAAAAAATAACGACCGCCAACGTGACCACCAAAATTGTGTAATCCTAGGCTCAAACCGGGATAGATATCCAATTGCTCTACTCCAATAACACTGCTTAAATTTGCATTTATTCTTGCTTTTGCGTCAAAACGATCTTGAAATTCTGGTTTTTCATCAGTGTATGGAGTTGGATTATTATCGTAAAACCCGGTGAAATTATCAACTCCTAATAGGTAAGTTGAAACAAATCCGAAAGAGAAATTTTCTCCTAAACCAAAATCAACAGAACCTTGAATTCCTGAACCACCATCTTGTAGATTAGCACCAACGTTAACTCTAACATCGCCTTTTCCGGTAAAAGCCTGTTGTGCTTGTGTTAAGCCGAATGATACTAAAAACAAAAATGTAATAACTTTTTTCATAAATTTTAAATATTAATTATTTCGGATTGCAAATGTAGTTTTTTATAGATTAATTCCTACCTTTTTCATCAGAATACAATTCATTTAACGGATCACTTTGCCAGAATTCTTTAGTGTCAACATTCATAATCGTTAACGGACCTTTAAAAGCTGCGCCTGTATCCACATTCCAAACACAGGCTCTATTAACCGGAACGGTTTGTCCAATTCGGGTTACGGGAGTATGGCCAATAAATATTTCTTTATAGACAGTAAAACGTTTTGGATAGAAAAGATCGTCAGGATTTAGATTAGGATCTAAGGCAAGAGCTGACTCCCAAAGGGTTCTGTCCCAATAAAATAATTTTGGGAAATATTCCCAGACAACACCATTCAAATTAGTAAAACCGGCATGAACAAATAATCGATTTTGATCGTCATGGTAGTAATCCTGTAAAGATTCTAAGAAAACAATATGCTCTTTTTTTCTTTCTTCCGACAATTTAGCATATCCTTCAACAGTAGCTCTGCCGCCATGTTTGTACCACATTTCTTCATCAAATTCTTCATGCCTGTTTTCAAGCCAATCCAATGCAAGCTGATCGTGATTTCCTCTGATGCAAATACAGTTTTGCTTGCTTTTCAGGTCAATCAAATATTCGATTACCTCGGCCGATTGACTCCAGCCATCAACATAATCACCTAAAAAAATTAGAGTATCTTCAGTAGTAACTTCGGCTTTTTTCAACACTTGCTCAAGTGCGAGTAATCCTCCGTGTATGTCGCCTATAACAAATGTTCGCATTTTATTTTATTTCGAGTAGCATACAAAAATAAATAAAATGATTTGTTTGTGATCATTTAGTTGTTAATCTTTGCGTGCCTAAAAATGTTTTTAATTAGAAAGATCTTTTTAGAAAAATAGAAAACTAACATAACCTCAAAAACCAAATTACAACATGAAACAAAACCTAACTATTTTATTTTTACTTCTAACACTGGCAGGCTATTCCCAACAACTTACTTACAGAAGTGGTGGAACAGTTTATAATTCTGAAAATAAAAAACTCAAACCAGATGAAGTTCGATTATTATTGGCAAATAATTCTGAGGCACTTGCACTTTATAATTCAGGAAGAAATAAAAAAACATGGGGGAATGTTCTTTTTTACGGAGGATTAGGACTTGTTGCTACAAATTTGGTTATCGGAATGAATAGTGATAATATCACAGCAACGTACTCAGGTAACGGATATTATGCATCTCCACAGTCAGAGCGTACTAATATGACCGCAGCTATTATTGGCGGCGCGCTCTTGATTGCATCAATTCCGATTAAAATAGGATATCCTAAAAAAATTAAATCGGCGCTAGAAAAACACAACGTTGGTTTGGCTGATAGTTATAAATCACAGCCGAAAACTACTTTACTGGCACGTGCTAATCAAATTGGTTTTAGAATTGAATTTTAATTATTTAGACTAAAATTAAGAAAAGCTATAGTTGTAAAATTGTAGCTTTTTTTCATTTCATTTTCAAGCTTCCTGTTTAAATTTGCAGTATGTCTGAAGCACCTACATATCGTAAAATTATCCATATTGATATGGATGCTTTTTATGCTTCTGTTGAGCAAATGGACAACCCTGCTTTACGCGGAAAACCTGTTGCTGTTGGAGGTTCAGAGAATAGAGGAGTAGTCTCCGCGGCAAGTTATGAAGCTCGTAAATTTGGTGTTCGAAGTGCCATAAGCGGCGTTTTAGCCAAAAAATATTGTCCTGAAATAATTTTTGTCCGGCCGAGATTTGATCGGTACAAAGAAATTTCAGGTAAAATTCATAAAATTTTTCATGAATACACCGATTTGGTAGAGCCACTTTCGCTGGACGAAGCTTATTTGGATGTAACTCAGAATAAAAAAGGGAATCCGAGTGCCAGTTTATTAGCTCAGGAAATTCGGTTAAGAATTCTAAATGAAGTTGGATTGACAGCTTCGGCTGGAATTTCAGTTAATAAATTTGTAGCTAAAATTGCCAGTGATATCAATAAACCAAACGGGCAGAAAACCGTAAATCCGGATGAGATTTTATCTTTTCTGGAAGAATTGCCTATTCGGAAGTTCTATGGTGTCGGAAAAGTAACTACTGAGAAAATGTATCAGCTGGGAATTTTTACCGGAGCCGATTTAAAAACAAAATCAGAAGAGTTTCTGGAAAAGCACTTCGGGAAATCAGGCGCTTTTTATTATAAAGTGGTTCGGGGAATTCATAATAGCGAAGTAAAATCATATCGGGTAACAAAATCGGTAGCGGCAGAACATACTTTTGATGTGAATTTATCTTCGGAGATTTTTATGTTGGAGCAACTGGAAAGAATTGCCACTTCATTGGAAAAACGATTAAAAAAACATAGTATTTCAGGTAAAACAGTTACTCTGAAAATCAAATACAGTGATTTTACACAGCAAACACGTAGCAAAACATTGCTTTATTTTATTGCTGATAAAAGCCTAATCCTTGAAACGGTAGAAGAATTATTGTATCAGGAAAAAATGAAAGATTCTGTTCGCTTACTCGGAATCTCTTTAAGCAATTTGAATACCGAAGAGAAGAAAGCGGTTGTTGTTCAGTTAAAGTTTGCTTTTTGATAAACAAAGTAGCGTTAAAAACTTAGAAATCTAGCTTTTATGATGAATTTTCTCTCTATCTTTACTATAGAAAGTTTTTCAATACCACTTCAAAAATGAAAAATACTAAAGAAGAAATCCCGCAACGGAATACCGTTCCCATTTTGTCCTGGGATTTTCACTATGAATATCTAAATGAACTACGGGCAATTTTTGCGGATTTAAAAAAAGTAAATAAAATTTCAAACCGGTTTAAGTGGAATGATAAAAACCTGGAGATCAAAAACCGAATTTTAGACGAAGTGATTTTAGTTACTGATGCGAATTTGAAAATCGTTTTTGCCTCAAACGGAATCAAAAAAATGACAGGCTATACAGAAAGCGAAATTCTCGGGAAGACACCAAAGATGTTTCAGGGGCCAAAAACGTCTGAAATCGCCTTAAAAGAGATGAAAATAGCTATTCAATCACAAGTTCCGTTTGAAAAAACAATCGAGAATTACAAAAAAGATGGCGAAATCTATAAATGCAAAATAAATAGCATCCCTATTTTTAATTTAAAAGGTGAGCTGTCGCATTTTATAGCTTTTGAAAGCGTTGATAAAAGCGCTTGAGACTTAACCGCAAAGATCGCTAAGGTCTACGCAAGGTTCGCAAAGTTTTTTTGTAAAGGTGAAAAAAAATAGAGAAATATAAAAATAAAACCGCCCAGATAGGCGGTTTTTTTGTCTTAGAACCTTAGCATCTTAGTGCCTCAGTATCTTAGATTATAGATTTTCAAAGAAATCATTCCCTTTATCATCTGTAATAATAAATGCAGGAAAATCTTTAACAGTGATTTTACGAACAGCTTCCATTCCTAATTCTTCAAAGTCAACAACTTCAACTTTTAAGATATTATCCTGAGCTAAAATAGCCGCCGGGCCTCCAATAGAACCCAAATAGAATCCACCATATTTGTTACAGGCATCTGTAACTTGTTTGGTACGGTTACCTTTCGCCAACATAATCATACTTCCGCCATGTTTTTGGAATTCATCTACATAAACGTCCATACGTCCTGCCGTTGTAGGTCCGAAACTTCCTGAAGCCATTCCTTCCGGAGTTTTTGCAGGGCCAGCGTAATAAACAGGGTGATTTTTAAAGTATTCTGGCATCGGTTGACCCGCTTCCAGCATTTCCATAATTTTTGCGTGAGCGATATCACGGGCAACGATTACGGTTCCGTTTAATTTTAAACGCGTTTTTATTGGATATTGAGATAGTTTTGCCAACATATCTTTCATCGGCATATTTAAATCAATTTCAACCGGAGCTTCTAAATGTGGAGCTGTTTCTGGTAAAAATTGTTTCGGATTTACTTCTAATTGCTCTACGTAAATTCCGTCTTTCGTAATTTTTCCTTTGATGTTTCTGTCAGCAGAACACGAAACTCCCAATCCAACCGGGCAAGAAGCGGCGTGACGAGGCAAACGAATTACACGAACATCATGTGTGAAATATTTTCCACCAAATTGTGCCCCAATTGCACTTTCCTGACAAATTTGCTGCACTTTTTGTTCCCACTCATGATCACGAAAAGCCTGACCAGCCATGTTTCCTGTAGTCGGTAAATTGTCGTAATATCCGGCAGATGCTTTTTTAACGGCACTTAGGTTTGCTTCCGCAGAAGTTCCGCCAATAACCAAAGCTAAATGGTATGGAGGACAAGCCGAAGTTCCTAAATCCTTAATTTTTGCACGAACAAAAGCATCCATAGACTTTTCATTCAATAAAGATTTAGTCTGCTGATATAAATACGTTTTATTAGCAGATCCACCACCTTTTGCCATGAATAAAAATTCATATGAGTTTCCTTTTTTAGCATAAATATCAATCTGTGCCGGAAGATTCGAACCTGAGTTTTTCTCCTCAAACATCGAAATCGGAACAATTTGAGAATAACGTAAGTTGCGTTTTTGGTATGTATTGAAGATTCCTCTGCTCAACCATTCTGCATCATCAACACCAGTAAAAATGCTTTCGCCTTTTTTTGCCATTACAATTGCAGTTCCGGTATCCTGGCAGCTTGGCAACTGGCCTTCAGCAGCTACTGAAGCATTTTGAAGTAAATTGTAAGCTACAAAACGATCGTTATCTGTAGCCTCCGGATCGTCCAGAATGTTTCTTAGTTTTTGCAAATGACTCGTTCTCAACATGAAAGAAACATCTGTTAAAGCTTCTTCAGCTAATAATTCTAATCCTTTTGGATCAACAGTAAGAACTTCACGTTCTCCAAATTTTTCAACTTTTACAAAATCAGAAGTAATTTTGCGATATTGTGTATCATCCTTTAAAATTGGATAAGGGTCTTGGTATATAAAATCAATCATTTCTTTGTTTTTGACAAAGTTAAAAATTATTTCTCTAAGAAAGAATTTGAATTAGCTGTGTTTAATTAAATGAAAAGATTGTTTTTAAAAAAACCAGCTCGCTACAAAAATTGCAGTAATTACGCAAATTACATCCACCAAAAGCATGGTACCTAAAGCATATCGTGTGTTTTTGATGTTTACAGAGCCAAAGTAAACTGCAATAACATAAAAAGTACTCTCAGCACTACATTGAAAAATACTGCTCAATCGCCCCGTTAAGGAATCAGCGCCAAAAGTATTCATCGAATCAATCAAAAATCCTCTTGATCCTGCTGAGCTAAAAGGTCTTAGCATCGCAACTGGCAAGGCATCTGTGATTTGTTTGTTGACACCCATATTTGAGAAAATAAAGGCGATACCATCACTGATAATTTCAAACAAACCGCTGTTTCTAAATAATGAGATAGCCACTAGCATCCCTAAAACATAAGGAAAGATAGTAACCCCAGTTTTAACGCCATTATTCGCTCCTACTACAAATGAGTCAAAAACTGTGGTGTTTGCATCGGTGAATTTCTTTTCATTGATGAAGGAGAAAATTAAAGTAGCGACAACTATAAACATTAAGATTAGTGCCGAAAGATTAGTGGTAAAATAGTTTTTACCAATCAAGTCTAAATGGTTCACATACATTAACAAACCAACAATCGCGGCAATTAAGACCATTAGACCAATAACAAGAGAAGCACTTTTGAAATTGATCTTTTGTTTGATTCCGACAATTAAAAAAGCAGCAATAGTGCCAATAAATGAAGTAATAATGCAGGGAAGCATAACATCTGCAGGATTGCTCGCACCTGCGGCGGCGCGGTAACCGATAATTGAAGTTGCAATTAAGGTTAAACCTGAAGCGTGCAGACACATAAACATAATCTGTGCATCACTTGCTTTGTCTTTGTCGGGGTTTATTTCTTGTAAACTTTCCATTGCTTTAAGACCAAACGGTGTTGCAGCTGAATCTAATCCTAAGAAATTCGCGGCAAAGTTTAACGTCATATACGAGATAGAAGGGTGGTTTTTTGGGATACTCGGAAACACTTTTACAAAAACCGGACTCAATACTTTGGCTAATTTTCCAGAAACTCCTGAAATGATTAAAAGTTCCATTAATCCACAGAAAAAGGCTAAATAAGCCATTAATGGTAAAATTAAATCGAGTAAGGTAGTTTTACAAGTTGG
Organism: Flavobacterium sp. LAR06; assembly: GCF_041946075.1. NCBI lineage: Bacteria > Pseudomonadati > Bacteroidota > Flavobacteriia > Flavobacteriales > Flavobacteriaceae > Flavobacterium > Flavobacterium sp. LAR06. The sequence continues at coordinate 592,027 of NZ_JAUTYT010000001.1, forward strand.
TAATAAACCGTCAGATTTTTGAACACCGCTGAAAATCTTTACGGTTTTGTTTTTATAAACGTAAGTGGTGTCAGCATTAAGTGTATCACGATTGATGATCATGGTTTGATCCGGCGCTTTTTTGATGCTGTCTTTGATGAAAGCAGGAAGTTGTTCAGCGTATTTTTCGGAAATAAGAATAGGATCGTCTTTTTTGCCATTCAGAACATAATCAATTGTATAAGTATTGGCAGTAAACAAACTGAATATAACAAAGATAATCGACGAAATAAAAATAGTTAACCAAAATCTACTTAATACCATAGCACTGTTTTTTTTGTAAATGTAATTATTTAGCAATAAAATGCACAAAGATTTTAATGTTGAAGCGGCAAGAATTTATGGGAAATTGTAATTTTCCGATATGTTAGTTTGATTTTTGATGTGTGTTTTGATCAAAAAGCTATTTCTTCTAAGAATCTAAGGTCTTGATAATATTGGGCTTTTATAAATGGGATATTGTTTTTATGCGTTATTCTCACCCTCACATGGTGAAAAATTTATAGTAAGTATTGTTTTAATTTGAAATAGTTCCTCCGTAGTTACTCAAGTATTCTATTCTATAACAATTTTGGTTTCCAAATAGTTTTCAAAAGCCTTGATGCCTTCAAACAGAACTGCTTTTTTATGATTTTCGGTTTCATTAAAAAATTGTGTTTCTATTTGGGCGTGATCTTTTGCCATAGTTCTTTTCCAGGTCCCAATGACTTTACTGTTTTCAAGAATAACAGGTTTAAAAATACCGTTATTGGTAAATGCTTTCGATTGATGTTCGACTAAAATGGAAGCTTCTCTGGTTTTATATGAAATCAGAATCTCATCAAATGCCGGGAGGAAATGTACGCTTTCGCGAAAGCTGTTTTCATCAGAAGAGTCAGTTTTAAACCAATAAATTTGACCATTAATTTCAATCGAATTCAATTGCAACTTAATTGCATTAAAGATATTTTGACAAGTTGTTGGAGGGAAACCAGACCACCACGAAAAGTCAATAACCGTTGCAGGGCCGTGGCTTTCTAAATATTTGAGGGCTAATTTTACAAGGCCTTCTTCTTTGGTTAATTTTGATTTTGGTTTTGAAACCCGTTCTTCAAGTAGAGCATAAGTGATTTGTTTTCCTTTCATTCTTCCGTTGCAAACTAAACCATCCAATTCGGCATTCATCATAATGGCAGCACTCAAGAAATCTTCCTTGGAAGTTTTTTTGATGCCGAGTTCTTGCATGATTTCATCACGAGTCAAGTGATTGTTTCCGGAAAGCAGTTTTTCGATTTTAGAATTGGTCTGATCGAGTTTCTTAGCGTCATAACCGTATTTTTTACCAGCTGAAGCCGTAAATCTTTTGACCTGTGGCGCAGAAAGTTGCAACATCCAGTAAATATCATCAGCGGAAACAAAATGCCAGGTTGGTCGAAGAATATGAGTTCGGATGATTTGTGCGGAATTTATGGCTTCTTCAATGACTGCCTCAGTAGCATCACATCGCGAACCAATTGCCCATTTGGCCATCGAATAATCCTGAGCCTGCATAGCACCTAAATGCTTTACAATTTCCTGAGGAGAAATTGGACTTGTTTTGTACAATTTTTGTGAAACAAGCCTATGATGAGAGATTTCCTGATAAGTCATATTTCTAAATCATTTAAATTCAAGAGATGAAACCTTTGTACCTATGTGCCTTGCAACTTTGAACCTTTAAAATTACACATGAATAATTTCATCTTCAATCAACAAATCTTCACGACGCAAACGAAGAAAAATCTGTGCAACCGCTATTGTATCTTTTTCGCAATAGGTTACAATTCGGTCAATATCTTTCTCGACATAAAAAACATGCGCGACCTGACTTCCGTCGATATCGCCCTTTGGAGATGGAACTCCTAGAATTTTGGTTAGTAATTTTAAAGAAGTGAAATGCTTGTAATCGCCAAACTTCCATAATTCTAAAGTATCTAAATGCGGAATTTCCCAGGGTTTTTTTCCGAATAGATTCAGTTTGTCCGGAATGGTAATTTGGTTGATAATCATTCTTCTGGCAATAAACGGAATATCAAATTCCTTCGCATTATGTCCACATAAAAGATGATAGGGCTGATTAAAATGATTGTTCAACAGATTATTAAAGTCTTTCAAAATCTTCTTTTCATCTCCAAAAAAGGAAGTCACCCTAAAATTCCGGATATCGCCTTTGATGGTAAAATACCCAACCGAAATACAAACAATTTTTCCGAATTCCGCCCAAATTCCGGCGCGATCGTAAAATTCTTCCGCAGTGAAATCATCTTTACGCTGATATTGTGTTTTATGATCCCAAAGCGATTGCATTTCCGCGTCAAGCGAATTGAAATTCTCTTCTTCCGGAACGGTTTCTATATCGAGAAATAAGATGTTGTTGAGGTTTATTTTTTCAATCATTATTTTTTGGAACTTCTTAAGCTATTAGATTATAAGGCTTCTTAGATTTATAAAAGTACAAAAAATTGATTTTATCTAAGAATTAACTTATATATTTTAGAATAAACTTTGTTGTGTGCTTGGATTCTCGTGTTCAAGTAGCCACTTTTTGCGAGATAAGCCTCCGGCGTAACCTGTTAAAGATCCGTTTGTACCAATAACGCGATGACAGGGAACAACAATCCAAAGTGGATTTTTTCCATTTGCTGATGCAACAGCGCGAATCGCTTTTATATCGCCCAGTTTTTTGGTTTGGTCCATATAGCTGACAGTTTTCCCGTATGGAATTTCCAATAAGGCTTTCCATACTTTTTGTTGAAATTCTGTGCCTTGCGGATTTAGTTTCAGATCAAAATCGGTTCTTTTTCCTTGAAAATATTCTTCAAGTTGTGAAACCGCCTCTTTTAAAACCTCAGGAATTTCTGGAGAAACTTCATTTGAACCAACATCAGAAACGGAGATTACAGTAATGCCATTATCGTCTCCAATGATTTTGGTGATTCCTAAAGGTGAATTGATATAAGCTGTTTCCATTAGTTTTTTACCGCAAAGGCGCTAGGGTTTAAGCAAAGTTCGCAAAGTTTTTTGTTTTTTTACCACAAAGGGCACGAAGGTTTTTCACAAAGTTCGCGAAGTTTTTTCTTTGTCAATATTTTTTTTAAACGCTTTGCTTAAGATCACAAAGTATTGAACTTTTTATATGACTTATATGGTTTAGTATTCGCCCAATTTGAATTGGTATTTTAGAATGTTTTCAATTTTCTCACTTGAAATAATCTTTTTAATATTCGATTTTTCTGAGTTGAATTTTGGCAAAATTAAGTTCTCTTCTTTTGCTTTTTCTGTATAATACGCTGAACGCGATGGATGATAAGGTGCTACAGCATTGAAAACTTCACTCCATTTTGATTGGTTTATTATTTCTTCGATGATATTAATGCAGTCTTTTTGATGAATTAAATTGATTGGTGCATCTGGATTTTCGAGGTTTTCTTTTCCGGCAAGAAACTTTACAGGATGACGGTTTTCGCCAATTAATCCCCCAAAACGCAGAATTGTGGTTTCGAAGTTTTGGTTTTTCTGCAAAATGGATTCTGATAAAGCCAATTGTTTACCTCTTTCTGTTTCCGGATTTGGGATCGTTTCTTCTGTAATTAAATCATTTTGATCTCCATAAACAGAAGTTGAACTTACAAAAAGCACTTTTTTGACAGTTGATTTCTCTATAAATGGAATCACATTTTCGATTTTCTCTACAAAAACATGTCGGGATGAATCTGTATTTGCTCGTAATTTGGGCGGAATATCAATAATTAGAATTTCGCTTTCGGCTAAAAAATCATTTATACCTTTTGAAATACTTTCGCTTTCAAGCTTTTCTTCGACTCCGCTCAGAATGACAAGAAATGGATTTATTCCGTTGTCTTTCAAAATAGAAAGTTTATGTTCAGAAGTTGTAGATCCGTTAACCAAATTTCCTTTTTCTATTAATTTTTTTGCTAGAGGCAAACCCAGCCAGCCACAGCCTAAAATACTTATTTTCTTCATTTTCTTTAAAGGTGCAAAGGTTCGGAGTTGCAAAGGTACAAAGGTTTGGATGTGCCAAATCATAAATTTAAAAACTTAAAAAGCTTTTTCTTTGCGACTTCGCGCCTTTGTGAGATTAAATTAAGCGTGGAGCATTACAAATCCAGAAAAAAGCAAATTTTGTCTTTTCCTTTTGCGCCAATTCGGTTGTAGAATTTTATAGCTCTTTCGTTAAATTGAGGCGTTCGCCATTGCATGTTTACGCAGTTCTTGGCTTTTCCGATTTCTTTCAATTTATTGATTAAAACTTCGCCAATTCCAAAATTTCTGGCTTCTTCTTCTAAAAACAAGCAATCCATATAAATAAAATCGCCGGCACTCCAGGTAGAGAAGTCAAAAGTATAGGAAACGTAACCTACAATGTCATTTTCAGCGGCAACCACTAAGCAAAACAATTTGGGATTTTCACTGAATAGTGCTTTTTTTAAACCTTCTTCTTTTCCAGTCGGATCATAATCAGCTTTCTCAAATTCAGTATGTTTTTGGCATAAAATAACCAATTTTGGCAAATCGGTTATTTCGCAATTTCTTATTGTATATTCCATTGCAGATTAATTTCGGTTTGTAAAAAGGTGATAAAATGATGAAAATAAGCCGGATATTCCTGATTGTCTCTTATGGCGATAAAATGCTTTCTTTTAAGGCCGTTTTTTCCAATTTTGATAGCCTTTATCGGATTGTTCTTTAAATGTGGTAACAACGCCCATTTTGCCATCGACATGACCCCCATATCAGCTTTTACCATTTCAAGAGAAGCTTCTGTCAATGGTAATGCGGTAATCTTCTTCGGACTTACTTTGGCTGGTGCTAAAATAAACTGATGAATCGTAACGGTTTCCATCGGAAGAGAATGAATCAAAAGATGTTCGTTGATGAAATCTTCGGCAACAACGTACTTTTTATTTACCCAGGCATGATTTTCAGAAACAGCCATGACAACCTCATCCTGAAAAAGCTCCAGATATTTGATGTTATTGTCATTGATCTGATCACTGATGATGGCGATATCAATAGTGTTGTCGAGCAGTTTTTGAAGAGGAATATGCGTGGCTTCGGTTACAATTTTTAAATCTACATTCGGATAAAGTAAATGAAATTGTTTCATTACCGACGGAAGCCAGTGGTAACTTGAGAAACATTCGGTACTAATTCGGATTTCACCATATTCTCCAAAAACCATTTGTTTAATCTGAGTTTGGGTTTGCGAAAGCTTGTCCAGAATTTCATTAGCAAGCTCGTAGATTTTTTCGCCCGCCTTGGTTAAAACCAGTTTTTTGTTTGTTCTCAAAAAAATGGCAGTTCCCAATTGATACTCAGCTTCTTTAAGTTGATGACTCAAGGCTGATTGCGTCAAGTGAAGTTTGTCTATCGCTTTGGTGATGCTTCCTTCTTCGACAATTGCTTTTATCAATCGTAAGTGACGTATTTCCATTTTTAGGTAATTTGTATACAAAGGAACAAAATTTTAGAATGGCTTTTTCATGAAAAAAAGTAATCTACTTGATGAATTCTTTTCGTTTTTATGGTATATAATGTTCCTCTACTTTTGAAAAAACAAAATCATAAAAACTTAAAAAATGGAAGCACAAATTACACATTATGAAAACAAATTGGCCTTTGAAATGGATCCATCTGATTTGTTTGATGCCTTGAATAACGGAGAAAAAGTGGTTGTTATTGATGCGCGAAAACCTTTTGGATTTGAAGCGGAACATATTCCGACAGCGATTAATATTCCACATCGCGAAATGACTATAGAAAGTACCCAACATTTAGATAAAGAAGTTTTGTACGTAACGTATTGTGACGGAATTGGTTGTAACGCTTCGACAAGAGGGGCTTTGAATATGGCAAAAATGGGTTTTAAAGTAAAAGAATTAATTGGTGGAATAGAGTGGTGGAAGTTTGACGGATATGCCACCGAAGGGACTAATGGCGTAAAGGCAGGATTGAAAATTGAATGTGCTTGTTAAAGAAAAACGGGCAAACTTCTAATTTGAAGTTTGCCCGTTTTATAGTGTGCCCAGCATGGGTGATAACTCTAGGGTGTAAGTCCCGAGCACGCCTTTACAGTGGGAAGTGTTAGCTGAATGCAAGGGTGTCCATTGCGAGGTGGAATCTGAAGGAAGCAGTAGGCAAACTCTTGGCCTGAACGAACAGAAACTATATATAAGGCCAGAAATGTTGGATAAGGTTGCTATACAAACCGAAGTAATTCCCTCCAATATGAATCTGGCTTATAAAAGAGTCAGATCCAATAAAGGAAGCTTTGGAATAGACAAGTTGTCCACTGAGCACTTACAAGAATGGCTCTTAGAACATAAAGAGTCGTTGATCGAATCGCTAGAGAACGGGAAATACAAACCTCAGGCTGTTCGAAGAGTTGAGATACCTAAAGAGGGAGGTAAAACAAGGTCACTTGATATTCCTCAAGGCGGACCATTAAGTCCACTGTTGAGCAATATAATGCTCCAGGAACTAGATAAGGAACTTGCCAAACGCGGACACTGCTTTGTGCGTTATGCAGATGATTGCTTAATCTTCTGTAAAAGCAAGAGAGCATGTCTTCGGGTCAAGGAAAGTATAACTGCGTTTATTGAAAGCGTATTATACCCGAGGGTAAACAAGGAGAAAACTACAGTTGGGTATATCAAAGGAAAGAAATTTTTTGGCTATAGCTTCTATAACAAAAGTAAAGGGAAATGGGACTATGTGTACACCCGAAGAGCTATGGTAAACTTAAAGACAGATTAAAGGAAATCACTAACTGCAGTAATGGTATGGGGTACGAAAAGATCAAAGAACTCTTACGATATTACTTGCAGGGTTGGGTATCCTATTTTAAACTAGCCGATATGTCAGGCAAGATTAAACGTATAGACAAATGGCTTAGATTTAGAATACGAATGTTAATATGGAAAAACTGGAAGAAGATAAGAACTAAATAAAACAATCCTCGAAAGATTGGAGTTAATGACAATCATCAGGTCTATCAGTGGGCTAATACCCGAAGGGGGTATTGTCGAACTGCGCTTAGTCCAATCCTGCAAATACCCCTAAACACGCAAACTCTAAGGAAAGCCGGATATATGTTGCTGAGTGACATCCACCAAAAATGTATCGTAAATTAAGAACCGCCTTGGTACGGATCCGTATGCTGGGTGGTGTGGAAGGTCACCTAGGGAAATAATCCCTAGGTTCCTATCCGATTTTTTAAATCAATCTTAAGCTTCTATTATTGTTTTTAATGCTTGAAGAATCGGGTTTTCTTCGCCTTGAGGTTCTTCCTGAACTGCATTTGGGCGATTATCTTCCTGAATAATTTCGAGCTTGGTTTTCTGATTGTCTCCAGATAAAACATAACTCATAATGAAATAATTCTCTGGTTTGTCTTCTAATCCAGGTCTTGGGAAAAACAAAGAATATTTAATTTTTTGATTTGGAATAATTTCTAAAATAGTTCCCCATTGCTCAAAAACCTGACCTTCCCATTCATTTTGGAATCTAATCTCATTCCCAACTTTCCAGTCTGTAATCAAATCACTTCCGTATTGCCATTGTTTAACCAATTCGGGTTGTGTTAAGGTATTCCATACTTTTTCGACTGGTGCATTCAGTACTATTGTAGAAATATTTGTTGCCATTTTTATTCAATTTTAACGTTGTTTTTCTCTGCAATTTTTTTGAATAAATCTTCTTTATTTTCAGATTTCATTTTTTGATAAATAGCTCCCAAAAGTTGTTCAGAATCTTTTACATATTCTGATTTTTCATTGGAATAGATAATATGTGCCATGAAAATATTGTCAAGCGCTTTTTCGTCATCATTTAAAACAAAATAATTTTTTCCGGCACCAAAGTAACCTTCTGCATTATTAGGCTGGAATTTGATTAGTTTTTCATAATATTCAATAGCGGTCTTAAAATCGGATTTTAGGGTATAAACAACTCCAATATTCATTAATGCTAAATTGCCTTCAGGAAAAATATCAAGTGATTTTTTATAATATTTTATAGCATTGTCAAAATCATTCTGTTGTCTGTAACAAACTGCAATGTCATCTAGTGCCAATACAAAATTAGGATCTTCCTTCAACGAAAGTTGTAAAGCCTCAATAGCTAATTTATAGTTATTGGTTTTCATAAAATCTTTAGCTATGATATACGAGTTCTGAGCTTTTTCATTTTTTGAATCGGCATAAAAAATAGTCGTTTTATCTTCAGGTTCCTGAGGCAATAATTTTGGACATTTTTTAATTACCGCATCACTCACTTTTTGAATCATGCTTTTAATTCCGTCAACGGTATTGATTGATTCCCTGACTTTTTGATCTTTATCCGTCAATATGGTTTCGGACATTGTGCTGGTCAAACAGTCTCTAAAAATAGTCTCTGTAATTCCTGAACTTTTACTTAAACACTCACATGTTTTTGCTGCTATTTTTTCTTCTACAGCTTGTTCATAAATAGTAGGAAAGCTTGCAAATGCTATAAAAATCAGGATTGTTTTCTTCATATAAAACTGTTTCTATTTTATAAACTATTATTTGGTTGCGGTTTAATATCTGGTTTTAAACTATCCTTTGCAACAGCCAAACTGTCTTTGACCGGTGCAGTTTCGATTACCGGCAATGGAGCGGTATATCTTTTTATTTTTTGCTGAATTAAAACGGCATCATTCAAAACAAAAGGTGTCGGCATCATCCAGTCTGCTCTAGATTTTACTTTGAATAACGGATTGGTCATCAAATCAAAAGAACTTTCAATTAAATCCATATCAAAAATAGACGATTTGTTGATGTAGAATTCCATTACAAGAGGTTCATTACCCACAACATAATAGCATAAAATCTTCATTCCATCTCTTTCCAGACGATTTCCTTTTTGGTCTGAAGTTGAAACTCCATTGGCTTTAAAATTGAAAAATGTCATTTTAGGATGAGCGAAAATATCATAGCGATTTACCTTTCGGTTCGGTGTAATTTGAATTTTCATATAACGATTGTTACCGACCACACTGTCCTTAAGGAAAGTGATTGTTGGTTTTGGAACATCAACAACCGGTGCAATTGCACTATAGGTAAAACCAGAGTCGTATTTGCTGGCAAGTGGTAATGCATTTAAACCAACTGCTTTTTGATTTTTTTCTCCTAAATACGTTTTTGTCCAATCATCAAGGTTTACATCATATGTAGTCCAAACAGCAGAATTTGTATTGGCGTTGTAAACATAAACTAAACTGTTCGATTTTGCTTCTCCGTGCTCGTAACCAGAATGGTACCCTGCGTAAACAAAAAAGCCTATAGATACAATAAAAAAGAATGCAGCCCATGCCCCTTTTCGAATAAAGCCTCCGAAAATAGGAAGTAGTAATCCGAAAAGTAAAACGGTAAGAATGGCACTTCCAAAAAGAATTTTTAAACCTAGACCAATTGGAAACATTACAATAAATGGCGCTACAATTATAAGTGCCGGAAGTGTAAATATTAAATTTAAACCTAGGCTATAATGCTGTGTAATAACGAAAATTCCAAATAAGAAGATTCCAAAATAAACGGGAATAATAAGAAACCCTGCGCCTGTCAAACTATTCGCCAAAAACATATTGATAACAATCCATAGTAACAAAGGCGCTACAAAATGATTCATCGCGGTTTTTGTTTCTGAAAAATTATGATAAAAAGCAAAACAAATCGCGATGCTTAAAGTTACAAATGCTCCAATGTAAGCATGTCCATTGTAGGTAAAACCATTAAGTAAATCTGAATATTGCGGGTAGATCTGTAAAACAATTTTCCATCCTAAAAAAGTGACCAAACCTGAAATGATCAAAGCACCCAAAAACGGGACAAACCCTTTAAAGATCTCTCTAAAAGTGATTACTCGTTTGGCTTTTCCGATAAAAATAAAAAGAATTAGTAATCCCAGAGCGATTACAGTCATTGGGAAAACCCAGGTAAACGGGTAGCTTATAAAGGAGAACGGAACAGTAAAATAGACATCGTCTGCAGTTGAATTAGTCTCGTTTAGATCGATGTTTGAAAAATATTTTAATAAAGGCATCAAATAAGTTCCCTGATGCGCTAAGGTCATTTTGTTTAAATGCTGAACATCATCTTGTTGCGTGTGGTAATTATAATGGCCGTCTATAAATGCAAAATTAAACCCCTGAATATTTCCTTGTTCTCTAAAAACAGTTAGATCAGTATCATTTGGGAGCATTTTGTAAATACTGTACATCAATGAATTTGAAACTGGATATTTGGTTTTTGCATTCGAAAATTCTCTTACCAGAGCTTCATTTCCTTTATTGGTTTCCATCAACATATAACTTGGTCCTGAAGACCCTCTGGCTTCAAAATTAATAACCAGGCCTACATCTTTTGCCCATGGATGTTTGTTTACAAAAAGTGCAGCACCGTTTAATCCCAATTCTTCAGCATCTGAAAAAAGAATTATAATATCGTTTTTTTGTGGTTGTTTAGAGTACATAAAGGCACGAATGCCTTCAAGAATCGTTGCTACGCCTGAAGCATCATCACTTGCTCCTTTTGAAAAGGAATGCGGCGCGCTGTCATAATGTGATAATAATAAAAGAGCTTTGGAGTTGTTGGTTCCCTTTAGACGGGCCAGAATATTTTTAGACTTTACTAAAAGCCCTTTATCGTTTAGTGTAAATCCTTCCTGAACAGAAGTCTCTAAACCAATTCGGTTCAATTCAAGTTTAAGGTAGTTTGCTACTAATTCGTGATTAGTCGATCCCACATAATGTGGTTTTTGAGCAATAATTTCAACTTGGTTTAATGCCCTTTCGGTCGAAAATTCAGCAAGAGCTTCCTCTTCTTTCGAAATCCATTGCGGCATCATGGTAGCGTAAATAATACCAAGAATTGCTAAGATGCAGACTACGGCAAGAATTGAGGTGGGGTTTTTTTTCATGATGAATAAGTACTAAATTTCTTTTTTAACAAGCATAAAATAATCATTGTCCAAAGATCTGTATCCCTGGTCATACAGGAAATAGTAGGTATTGCCTGTTTTGGTGTGCAAGATATTGGTAAAGAAATCAAAATCAAAACCTTTATTGATCATTTTGTCCCTTGTTGCTTTTGATTTTCCTTCCGTGTTTAACTCAGCCAAAATACGGTAATTTTTCCGTAATTTGTTGTTTACATTTCGCATGAAATTAGTACTGTCCTTATTTATTTTGTTGTTGAAGGCATTGCGACAGCTATCTGAACAAAATTTTTTGTCTTCACGGCCTACAATTTTTTCGGAGCATTCGAGGCAGGTTTTCATTGTTCAATTTTTTTAATTTCATATAAATCGTGTCGTCTGTCTTTTAATATTCGTACACTTCCATGTTCATGAAGTTGTTTTAACAGGTTCAAATCGACATCAACAATAAGTGTCATTTCAGTATTTGGAGTCGCTTCGGCCTTTATGCCATTACTCGGAAAAGCAAAATCAGATGGTGTAAAAACAGATGCTTGTGCATATTGAATATCCATATTATTCACTTTTGGTAAATTGCCTACACACCCGGCAATGGCAACATAACATTCGTTTTCGATAGCGCGTGCCTGCGAACAATGTTTTACACGAGTGTATGCGTTTTGAGTATCTGTCAAAAATGGAACAAATAATATATTCATGCCTTCGTTGGCCATGATTCTGGAAAGTTCCGGAAATTCAACATCGTAACAAATCAGGATTCCAATTTTTCCGCAATCCGTATCAAAGGTTTGAAAATGTGATCCGCCCTTCATTCCCCAATGCTGTACTTCATTTGGTGTTACATGAATTTTAGTATACATTTCTGAAGTCCCGTCTCTTTTGCATAAAAAACCAACATTATACAAATTACCATTGTCTAAATAAGGCATACTTCCGGTAATGATATTGATGTTGTATGAAATGGCAAATTCCTGAAATCGCTTTCTTATTGGGTCAGAATAACGGGCCAATTCACGAATGGCTTCAGCCTCAGATAAATGATTGTAATCAGCCATCAGAGGAGCGATGAAGAGTTCTGGAAATAAGGCAAAGTCGGCGCCATAACCAGAAACGACATCTATAAAAAATTCTGATTGTTCGAAAAATTCTTCTATATTATTCAATTGACGCATTTGCCACTGGATTAATCCAAGTCGAATAACACTTTTTTCAAGATTGATAAGTTTTGGACTTTCATCGTAATAAACATTATTCCATTCTAATAGAACCGCAAATTCCTTTGATTCTTCGTCACCTTCTAAATAATTCTTGATAATTCTTAAAACGTGAAAGTCATTGCTTAATTGAAAAGAGAGAACAGGATCATGTAACTCTTTATGTTTTACCTTGTCAATATAAGTTTTGGGAGTAAATTTTTTAGAATGCTGTGCGTAATTAGGAATTCTTCCTGCAAAAACTATTGCTTTTAAGTTTAGCTGCTCACAAAGTTCTTTACGGGCATCATATAAACGGCGCCCTAAGCGCAGACCACGATAATGAGGGTGTATAAAAACGTCTATACCATACAAAATTTCACCATTTGGATTATGAGTTGAAAAAGTATAGTCTCCAATGATTTGTTTGTAGTTATGTCTTTTGTCAACTAGTTTTTCATCAACAATTAATGATAATGCAGATCCGACAACAATTCCGTCTACCAATATAACCAATTGGCCTTCAGGGAATATGGAGAGTAATTTTTTAATATCTTTTGATTCCCAGTATGAATTAGCCATTTCCGGATACGATTCAACCATTGAGTTTTTCAATTGCTTGTAATCGTCTAATTCTAAATTCCGTAGTTCTACTTTGTTGATTTGTGCCTGCATATAAGTAAGATTTATCTCAAATATACGAAAACATTTCCATTTACAAACGTTTACAAATAGTTACAACCGAAAGTAAATAGTTGTTAACCGACTAATTTTTGAAAGCTGTCACATCTTTGCACTGTTGAATTTGATAAACGAATTCGATTTTATAAGAACATTTAAAAAGTATACGCCATGAATGCAATGAAAAACAGAGTACAATTAATTGGTAATGTAGGAAATGATCCTGAAATTAAAACATTAGAAAGCGGAAAAAAATTTGCACAGCTAACGATCGCAACAAACGATTATTATAAAAATGAAAAAGGTGAAAAAATAGAACAAACAGATTGGCATAGAGTTACAGCCTGGGGAAAAGTCGCTGAACTTATTGAAAAGTATGTTGTGAAAGGGAAAGAAGTTGCCATTGACGGAAAACTAACCCACAGAAGTTATGATGATAAAAACGGGGAGAAGAAATATATAACCGAAGTTGTTGTGAATGAAATTCTGTTGTTAAGTAAATAATTATTTCAAAGAATTTTCACTTGCCCGACAGGTTTTAAAAAAACCTGTCGGGTTTTGTATATATAATTATAAAATCGAAGCTCCATTTATGTCTGTAGTTAATATTTCACTCATATAATCAAAAAAAGGCCTCATGCTTTTGAAGGTTTCCAATGCTTGTTCCAGAAAATCCGGACTTAAAACTTCATCATTAGTAAAACGTTTCATAACTAAAAACTGTTTATAACGCAGTAAATCAATAGCTTCATGATTTACATCAAAACCTTTTGGTGCTGTTTTGAGCTGTTCGCCCTGTAAGGTCCCGAAAGTATTGATGAAAGATTTTGAATTCAATATTTTTTTCATGGATTCAGGATCATGGGCAAATTCACTTCTTATACGTTTTAAATCTGCGCCATTTGGTCCCCAAAACCCACCTGCAACAAAACTGTTTCCTTGTTCTAAATGAAAATAGTAACCACCACGTCTTGCTGCTGTTGCTCTTGTATAACTTCCTCCCCAAAAAGTTTTAAAAGGAGTCTTGTCTTTAGAGAAACGAATATCGCGATAGATTCTGTACACACTTTTTTTACCGGAAGCTGTTTCCAGAACATCAGTTTTAGAAAGTTCATGAAGCAGCGCACCTGCAAAATTTTCGATATGATTTAATTCCTTTAAATATTGTGGTTTATTTACTTCAAACCAGGGCTTGTTATTATTGTTTTTGAGCTGAATTAAAAAATCAAGACTGGATTTAGGTATAGTAATCTGGTTTTCCATAATTAAATTTTGACGCTTTTTAAAATCAAAGCGGACTGCAATTTAAACAAAAAACCCACCAAATTGTTGGTGGGTTTTGAATATATTATTTAAGCAGTTTTTTTGAATAAATCAAACATAGGACAACGCGAGCAGCGTTTCTTTTCGCTTTTTTTGTACTTTTCACAACAAGAAGATTTACAGTTTTCTAACTTCTTAATGTTCTCAAGGATAGCTTTATTCTTCTTTTTCTTTTTATCCTTTTTTTTGTCCTTGTCTTTTTCTTTCTTGCCCAATTTTCCTCTGTATTATAAAACAGAGGCAAATATAAAAGAAATTTGTTATTTTTAAGTATTCTAAATAAACTTTAACTTTTTTATTTTGGGTTGATAGCGATTGAGCTCGTAACCGTTAACTGTTGAATATCACGATCAAACAAGTAAAGACCGCCTTTGTCATCGCCAATTAGGTTGATTTTATCTAAGATTGATTTAGCAGTAGCCTCTTCTTCGATTTGTTCAGATACATACCATTGTAAGAAATTATGTGTTGCATAATCTTTTTCTTCAAAGGTGATGTGAACCAATTCATTAATAGATTCCGAAACAAAAATTTCATGGCTATAAAGCGCTTCAAACATTTCTTTAAATGTAGTATAAGATGTTTTTGGTGCTTTTAGATCTGTAATTGTTGCATGTCCGCCACGCTCGTTAACATATTTAACCAGTTTTAGCATGTGCGCACGCTCTTCGTCTGACTGTGTGTACATAAATTGAGCAATTCCCTCTAATCCGTGTACTTCAGCCCAACAAGCCATAGAAAGGTAGGTTTGCGAAGATTCTGCCTCTATGCGTATTTGCTTGTTTAAAGCCGATTCAATATTTTTCTTTAGCATAATATGTGTCTTTTTTGTAAAGTTAAAAAAAATAATCCATTCCATTTTTTTGAAACCGGGAAACCTAAGACATTTGGATTAATTCTCAATAAATTTAAGGCGTTTTTAGAAAAGGCCTTTTGAAGGAGGATGGAGTTTTTATCTCGTTTAGAAAAGGATCATCTGCATTAAATCCATCTTTGAATTTACGCATGATATATTGTTTTAAGACACTATCATAATAACCAAGAATATAAAAGTCTTTATATTTAATGCTATTATTTAATACTATTTTTTTATTTGTGTTTAAAAAATAAAAGATATTATCCATGGCCAACGGCTCAAGGTTTTCCTGCTTTATAAAGGCATAATTGGAATCAAAGACGCTTTCAAAATATACACTTTCAGTATGCATGGTACCAAAAGAATTATAAACAGCCGGAATAAGTGCTGCTATGTCAGGATCTAAATAGTCAAAATTCGGAAAGGCGTCCATTTCGTTTATTTTCGGAGTTCCGCCAATTGTAAAATAGGTGTTTTGATTATTTTTAAATACAGACAACCCAAGATCTAAGTAAGTAAGATGTTTTAGAAATTTTTTAGTCGTTTTTAGCTCGCTAGGTTTTCGGCCTTCTCGTTGAATGAATAATGGCGAGATTTTAAATTTAATAGTATCGTTTTTTGAAATTCTGATACTATGTAGGTTCTGTCCGGTTTTATAATCTTTTATATCAAATGAAAGTTCTTCTTCATTGGCTGTAACCTGATATAGTTTATCATCCTGAAAAAAAGAATTACTTAGCTTTCTTCCCTTTTCACTAACAGATTGGGTGAAGTTTTTTTCTTTTATTTCTTCTAATTCAGTATTGAAGTCAAATATTTGGGTGCTTTTTGGATTATAGTCCAAAGTGAAGATCATACGATTAGGCAATAAATATAGTTTCGTTTTTGCCGTGCTTGTATACAACGGATTATATTCAGATTCATCCATCTTTTCAATAGGATTTTCTCTAATAATATCGGTAAAAGTTCGCAATTTTCCGTTTTTATCCTGAAAACGATAAGTTGAAAAATCAAGTAACTTTTCTTCTACAGCTCCATTTTTGAAAGAATATAAGGTCAATGCCTGATCATCAAGGTCTTTAGTTAAAATATTGAAGGAATCATTTTGCTGAAATTGTGAAACAACATATTGTCTCGCTGAGGCAAATTTAAAATATAAAAGCCTGGATGTTTTGCTTTCCAGAAAGCATTTAACTGCTAAAATGATTTCAAAATCTGGTGTTGACCAATAAAGGGTCGGGTTTCCGTCTTCACTGAAACTGTAACCAATTAAGGACTTATTATTTATGTTTTTAAGTGGTGTAGTGTACTTATTCTTTAAAAATAAAGAAGTGCTATATTGTAAGATTGAAAGGTTTTCATTACTGGCAGCGAAAACAAATACATCATGTGTTGCTTTGTTTTCAATGGTTAACAACTGATTGGATCTGTTTGATTCTCTTATTTCCAATGGAGTAGAGTTCAATATTGTCTGGCTGGACAATACCGATGTAGAGAAGAGAAGAAATAAGAATATAATTTTTTTCACAATTCTTTTTAACCACAAATAGCATTCCAATTTATAGGGCGATTATTTTGAATGATGAAAGTACAAATTATTTCTGATAGATTCTAAGCCGAAAAATGGACAAAATAAAAAAGCCCTAAATTTCTTTAGGGCTAAGTTTTAAAATAAGTAGCACTTATTTTACTTTGAAAGTAACTCTTCTCGCTAATCTTCTTGCTTCTTCCGAGTCTTTTTGGATAGAAGTAGCGGCACCTTCTGCAACTACATTTAATCTTGAGGATGCAATTCCGGCTTTTTCAAAAATGGTTTTAACATTCGTAGCGCGTGCATTTGATAATTTGTTATTGTATTCTGAAGAACCTACCTGATCAGCATAACCAAGAATATCAAGAGAGGCCGATGGATTTTTTCTTAAATAAGATAAAACGACATCAATAGCAGCAGTTGAATTTTCGATTGGAGTTGATTTATTGAAATCAAAATAAACACTATAGTATTTGTCGTTAATCATTTCTTTGACAACATCTTTGTCATTAACTATCGTCGTGTTTATTGGTTTTTCGATAATTACTTGTTTTTCAGGTATTGTTTTAACTAATGTTTCCAGATCTGCTACTTTACTTTCTAATGCAGCGATATCAGCATTGTTTGAAATTACCATCCAGTCAGCATGTTTTGCATTTTTTCCTAAGTAAACATTTAAGCCAACTGTACCATTAAAAAGAATTCCTGAAAATCCTCTATTGCCTGGAGCAACAGCACCATCAAATGTAAGGTCTTGTAAAGCATTAAAAATAGCAGAAAAATCTCCTGTTAATGCAATTCTGTTGGATAGTTTTATTTGTCCGGTAATACCCGTAATAAAGTTCCCCATTCTGTCTTTTACATGCAAATCTTTATTTTCTAACTGCACAACACCAAAACCAGCTTGCCCTAACAAGCCAATGGTATTGGTCCAGGTTTCAAAATTCATAATGCGGCCTAAATTAGCCACTCCCTATAAATCTATTCTATGGTATTTTGAGTCAAAATCTAAAGAGTTGTTTTTTATTGGTTAAGCTATTATAACCAAAATCAGCTTTTAAACCGAATTTGTTGTTAAACATATAACGAACTCCAAGATCACCAACCCATGGACTTGGCGTGTTTGTAAAATAATTATCCGTAAATGGTTTTTGAGGTTTGTTTACACCTCCGGCTAATTCCACAGACCATTTATTATACTTGGTTGTAGTATTTTCTGTTTGTACTTTTGCATGAATTATGCTTAATGCAAATGCCAGAGTAATTACAATTTTTTTTATTGTATTTGAGATTTTAAATTTTTCCCAAACCAACAATTATTTATAAGAATTACTTTCTGCTAAAAGTTCAAAAAACGTATTAAAATAAGGTTTATTAGGTAAGATGAACATTAAGAGTTCATTAGCTCTTGAAAAGTGTCAACGAATTGTCCAACGTGTAAACCATCCATTAAACCATGATGCACATGCACCGACATAGCAATGGTTCTTTTTCCGGATTCAGAAGTCATCATTTTTCCAAATGAAATTTTAGGACAACTATCCGGGAAGGTATAACTTCTTGCATGAGAAAGTGATGTGAAATTTAGCCACGGAATAGCAGAAAAATGAATCACATTGTCATCGTTAAAAGTTCTTGTAAAGATTCCGGTTGTATTTTGAATACGTTCGATTTCTGCCAAAACAGTCTGCTCAAAAACTGTAAAATCGCTATTATATTCAATTAAAGAAAAACCAAAAGTCCCATCTTCACGACCAATGGTTGCCGAGGCATCAACACGATCGTTAATGTAGATTTTGCCTTCTGAAATTCGATATTTAAAATTCTCAATCGTATTTACAGCTACTAATATTTTATGCAGGTAATAAATAAAAAAGGAAGCCTTAAGACTTTTTGCCGCTTGATAGGCTTTGGTACAATCAATTTCAACGGTTGCGCCAAAAAAAGGCTCTTCCATTCCGCTAAAATGCACGAAATGTTCTTTTCTATTCCAGTTTTCTAAGTCTAAAAGTGTTTTCATTATAATAAATTAGGGAGCACTTCAGATATTTTTTCGAAAGAACTAAAATGATTATGCTCTACTTTATGATTAATTTTCTCGTGTTCCCACGTAGTATGAAACGGAATATGAACGGCGTAACCTCCAATCTCCAAAACAGGTAACACATCAGATTTTAAAGAATTTCCAATCATTAAAAATTCACTCGCCTGAATGTCTAAACGACCCAATAATTTTTCATAATCAATCGTCTGTTTGTCTGACATCACTTCGATATGGTGAAAATAATGACCTAAACCTGAACGATGCAATTTACTGTGCTGGTCTTTTAAGTCGCCTTTTGTAGCCACAACCAATTTGTATTTTCCATGTAAAGCCTGTAAAGTTTCTTCAATTCCGTCAAGAAGTTCAATAGGTTTTTCAAGTAATTCTTTTCCGTATTGAATGATTTTTTCAATGACTTCTATCGGAATCGTATTGTTCGAAATATTCATCGCCGCTTCAATCATCGATAGAATATAACCTTTGATTCCGTAACCATACAAAGGTAAATTGGCAATTTCAATTTTGAATAATTCCTGCGAAATACCCTGATGCGAAAGATAATCTTCCATCAAAGCACAAAATTTATGCTCCGTTTCCTGAAAATAAGGTTCGTTTACAAATAAGGTATCATCTGCATCAAATGCAATTACTTTTAAATTGGGTATTTTGCTTTTATGTAACATAGAATTTTGTTTCAAGTTTATTTTTGTTTCAGGTTTCAGGTTTTTTGCCACAGATTAAAATGATTTTAAAGATTCTTTTAAAATCTGCGTCGATCCGCGTCATCCGCGTGCCATTTCTCAATCCTTAGAGAATAATCTTTTTAACGAAATAGTCTTGTCGTAAAAAGTTATTCTGATTCCGAGAAGCAAAATGATTCCACCGAAAACCATCTGTAAAGTTATTTGTTCTTCTAAAAACAACCAAGCTAATATTGAAGTTATTACAGCCTGACTTAATAAACTCAGTGACACTCTGGTCGCGCGCATGTGTTGTGTCGCATAACTGATCGACAGCCAGGCACACAATTGACAAATTACAGCTTGCAAAACCAGCACAAACCAACCGGTATTTGAGAATCCGGTAAAAGGCTGATCCAGCGAATAACAAAGAATTCCCAAGTAAACACTCGACGCCAATAAACTAATCGTCATAAACGACAAAACATCAACTTCTGAAAGTACATTTTTGCTGACCAAAAGATAAATTGAATATAGAATACCAGATAAAACCGCAAATAAGAAAGCCTGATCAAAATTCAATTCCATAAAAAAACTAAAACCAACCAAAGTCACCATTCCGAATAAAGAAACAATTGTGCCTATCCAGAAATTAGTTGCCGGTCTAACCTTCAAAAAGAAAAAGGAACCAATTCCGACCCAAAGCGGCGATAAATTCGTCAGCAAAGAAGCCTGCGTGGCACTCGAATCCTGAATGGCGATATTCCAAACCGCAACATCAGAAGAAAATAAAACACCGCAAAGCATCGCCAAAAGTAAGAACTTAGTTTTTGGAAGTTTAAAGTTCTTAGTGATAATTACATAAGGCAAAAGCAAAATGACCGCAAAAAACATGCGGTAAAAAGCGGAAATTAATCCAGGAGCTAATTTCAGTTTAACCAATATCGGAAAAATTGAAATACAAAGTATTCCGCAGATTAAGGCTAATCTTGGTTTGGTGAGTTTCATTATTTATCTGTTTTTCGTGCCTGATCGGTTACAATTTACTGAATCTAAAGCAATTTTTAAAAGAAAAAAATCCCGAGTTTTAAAGCCGGGAAGTGATTTTTTAGTCAGCAAATTTTCTGATGACATACTCTTTGGCCTTATTGTCGTAATAACCTAAATAGTAATTAGCATCCATTTTAAATAATGTCTGCGATGAAACATCAGTATTGTCATCAAAAAAGGTTCTAATTTTGTCGAAGGCTAACGGTTTCAGCTCTTTTTCGACGTGATTATTATCCTGATCAAATAAACATTCTATTTTGACTACTTTTCGGTTTGAATAGGAATTAAAACTCTCCATTGTTGGATTGTAGTAAGTAATTGCTATTGCTGCGGCAGCACCAACTAAACCAAAGGCACTTAAAGCAACTTGCGGGCCAGATTGCTTTATTTCAGAAACACTGCCAAGTGTAATCAGCGTGTTTTCTCCAATATGATAACAAGAAATTCCAGAATATAAATTGTTTATTTTTCTAATAAATTGCGAACTGTTTTCTAAAATTCTTTTTCCACCAAAACTGCCACCTTCCTGATAGATTTCTGAGTTTTTGAAAACAATTGCTGTATCTGGAGTAACATGATATTCTTTAATTGTATTTCCGTCAAGATCTTTTATCGTAAAGAAAAATGAGTCTGATGAGCTTTTTATCTGATATAACTTATTATCAAAGTAAAATGAATTTGAGTTCAGACTAGATCGATAAACAATTGGAATTGTCGGTTTGTTGATGATTTTTTCTGAAGCGACGAATTTTTTTAAATCAATTATAAGCATTTGAGTATAGTCAATATTACTATCAAGCGTTATGATTAATTCATTTTCTTTAAAATAACATTTTCTCTTTTTAGCACCATCGGCAATAGACGTTGGGTTTTCAATTCGAATATTTTGTAAAGAAAATGATGGTTCAAAAAAAGGAAGATTCTCTTCAAAAACACCATAAAGATTCGTTTTTGTATAATAACCTTTGAAGAAATGAAAGTTGTTTAAATCAACTGTTTTTGCTTCGTATTTACCATTCTGATCGAAAATATGAAGATTAAGAATATTACTCTCTTTAAAAACCGTTAGGAGGTAGAATTTGTCTTTTGAACTAAAAGATTGCAGGTATTTTTCATTTTTCAGAGGAAGCGTATATTGACTTATAATAACTTTTCGAGAGTTAAAATCGTATAATTGAGAGAAAATTTGTTTGTGGTCGCTAGAGGACCAGTATAATCTTGTATTCGCAGCATTGGTATTGTAACCAATCATGTCGTCATATTTGTTTTTATCAGGTCTTTCGCTGGAGATACTATCGATAATCTGCATTTTTGCATTTAGCAATACGGCTTTAACTTTTTGCTTGTCACTAATGAATAATGTGGTTTCTTTTTTATCATTATTTACGATTTGAAAAACATCTCTGTTTTTTTTTAATGCAACAGAAGTATAATTTACTACTTCTTGTGAAAATGAGATGAAACTGCTTAAAGATAGAGCGATTATTAGTGCTTTTTTTAACATTTTAGGGCTGATCAATTTTATTTTAATTGGTGAATGTTTTATTTTTCCTTTATTAGAAAAAATAAGCGTGAATCAATTAAAGTTCTTAATCGATTCACGCCATTTTATAGTAGTATAAAACTTTAGTTTACCGTTTCGCCATTAGGAGCGTCAGCATCCGGATTGATAAAAACCAATTTCCCTTCAGCATTTGTAGTCATCAAGATCATTCCCTGACTTTCTACACCACGTAAAGCTCTTGGAGCTAAGTTTGCTAATACAGAAACACGTTTTCCGATAATTTCTTCAGGAGAAAAACTTTCAGCAATCCCAGAAACGATAGTACGAACGTCAATTCCGGTATCTACTTTAAGGACCAGAAGTTTATTCGCTTTTGGCATTTTTTCTGCTTCCAGAATAGTTCCAACGCGAATATCCATTTTAGCGAAATCCTCAAACTGAATCAAATCTTTTTGTGGTTCCGGCTGTTTGCTTTCTGCAAGATTGGCTGTTTTTGTAGCTTCCAATTTATCTATTTGTTTTTGTATTTCTTCGTCTTCTATTTTAGCAAAAAGCAATTCAGCTTCGCCAATTTTGTGTCCTGCCGGAATTAAATCTGAGTTTTCAGCAATATCATTCCAACCTAGTACTTTATCAATAATGATGTCTTTTGCATCACGATTTTTCTCTTTAAGAAACTTGCTAAATCCTTCAAAATGCTCTTTAAGATCACTTAAATTCAGGATTTTGGAAAGTTTAGCCGATGTAAAAGGTAAAAATGGTTCAGCCAAAACACTCAAAGCAGTAGCAATTTGCAACGCCACATACATTTGCGTTTTTACACGCTCCGGATTGTCTTTCATCACTTTCCAAGGCTCTTCGTCTGCCAAATATTTATTACCTAAACGGGCCACATTCATCAACTCACCTAAAGCTTCACGGAATCTGTAACGCTCCACTGAACTTGAAATTACAGCCGGATACGCTTTTAATTCGGCTAAAGTTTGTTCGTCAACTTCTGAGAATTCGTTTGGCGCTGGAATAACTCCTTCATAATATTTGTTGGTTAAAACCACAACACGATTAATGAAATTCCCGAAAATAGCAACCAATTCGTTGTTGTTTCTTGCCTGGAAATCTTTCCACGTAAAATCGTTATCCTTAGTTTCTGGTGCGTTTGAAGTTAATGCATAACGCAAAACATCTTGTTTTTCCGGAAATTCTTCTAAATATTCGTGCAACCAAACAGCCCAGTTTTTAGAAGTCGAAAGTTTGTTTCCTTCTAAATTCAAAAACTCATTTGCCGGAACGTTGTCAGGTAAAATATAGCTTCCTTCAGCTTTCAGCATTGCAGGGAAAATGATACAGTGAAAAACGATATTGTCTTTCCCGATAAAGTGAACCAATTTCGTTTCTTCATCTTTCCAATATGGTTCCCAGTCTTTTCCTTCGCGCGCCGCCCATTCTTTCGTAGACGAAATATATCCGATAGGCGCATCAAACCAAACGTATAATTTTTTTCCTTCGGCACCTTCAACCGGAACATCAATTCCCCAATCCAGGTCACGCGTTACCGCACGAGGCTCCAATCCGCCGTCAACCCAGGATTTTACTTGCCCGTAAACATTCGGTTTCCAGTCGTTTTTATGCCCAACCAAAATCCATTCTGTTAGGAAATCAGTATATCTGTCTAAAGGTAAAAACCAGTGTTTTGTTTCTTTTAAAATAGGAGTTTCTCCGGTAATGGTCGATTTCGGATTAATCAAATCGGTTGCATTCAAAGTCGATCCGCATTTTTCGCACTGATCGCCATAAGCTTCCGGATTGTCACATTTCGGACAAGTTCCCACTACAAAACGATCCGCCAAAAACTGATCTGCTTTTGCATCGTACAATTGTTCCGTTACTTCTTCAATAAAATCACCGTTATCATACAAAGTCCTGAAGAATTCCTGAGCCGTATCATGATGAATCTTAGCCGAAGTACGAGAATAATTATCAAACGAAATTCCGAAATCAGCAAATGATTTTCTGATAATTCCATCGTATTTATCAATAACTTCTTGTGGCGTAACTCCTTCTTTTTTTGCTTTCATCGAAATTGCAACACCATGTTCATCGCTTCCGCAGATAAATGCAACATCTTTTCCTTGTAATCTTAAATATCTCGAATAAATATCTGCAGGCACGTAAACCCCCGCCAAATGCCCAATATGAATAGGTCCGTTGGTGTAAGGTAAGGCTGCCGTAATAGTATATCTCTTTGGATTCTGTATCATAACTCAATTTTATTGAGTGCAAAAATAAGCAATAGAATTGAGATTTTGTTATTACATGGAGATTCGCAAGCAATTTCACAGCGTTGCACGAAGAAAACCACAGAGATTCAATAAGTTTTTTAAAGCAAAGCGAATTAATCTCGCAATCCCGATAGCCATCAGGAGCAGAGCCGCAAAGTTTAATTTAAAGTCAACGATTAGTTGCACTGTTTGTCATTTGAAATGACAAGATTCTGTAAATACAATTATTTTTTTTAGAAAAATGCTCAATTCGTCCGGTAATCGGGGTCGGGGATTCTATTTATTTGAAATAATTTTCAAACTCAACAGGCATATTGCTTATTGGTTTTATTTTGATGTCTTTATAGTAAACTTCACCAGCTTCGCTTTGCAATTGTATTTTTCCTTCGGTTAAAGGCATAAATTTTTCACCATCAAAATAACGGGAATTTTGCAAAACCATTACTACTTTACCGTTTATGATATGAAGACTTTTTCCTTCAAAACAAACCAATTCTATTTCTGTCCAACCGTTATTTGGTGTTTCAGCCCTCATTTTTCGCATGCAAAACCCTGTATTTTCAGTATGTGTCCCAAACGGAATAAATTGCTGATCCTCATCGGCTACGGCACACATGCTTCCTTCGGGAATATAAGCTTTGATGTCAATGGCCGAATTAGCAATGTTCCAATAATCGCCAAAATGGCCTTCCATTATTTGAAATTCTTGCGATAACATCCAGGCACGCCAGTAATCTACGCCCGCTTTCCCCTGCGAATGATACAGCACACCGGCATCCATCAATTTTTCGGTTCTGGGCTCCCATTTTTTAGTTCCAAACTTAACTTTTAACTTCAGGCGATAGTTTTTAAAATCTTCTTTGGTAAAGACACAACCATAATATTCCCCGGAAACTTTAAGTACCGGTTCGTTGTTTTCCTGAATTACCGTGAACATATTGTTTACATTTTTATTATAACCAATAGGCTCTATTTCTTTTCCATTAGCATCCGTTGGGACTTTACCGGAATAGCCATTTTGGTGTTTGTAACTTAGATACATATCCCATTTACTAAGGCCGTTGTCCAGTAAATTTATCCAATCGTCTTCGACTGAATTTGTTTTGTTAGTTACAGAGGTTAAGCTAAAAAGAAGGGCAAATGTTATTAGAAAGGAGTGTTTTTTCATAAGTGGTTGATAATTTGGATAAAATGATTTCTCAAATCTACAAAATAATGTCTCAATGATATTGTCCTAATTAATTTAAAATCAGATACCATTTCTATCCTTTATCTTTCTGAAACATCCTCATCATTAGTAAATCATATTGTCTAAAAATGGAGAAACGTAGTTTAAATAGAACCAGTTTAAACTACGTTTACCGCTTATAAATAAAGATATATTTTGCAACCTTTGCCCTGAAAAAAAACAAAGACAATCTTATGAGCAAGACAAAACTTATCATCAATAAAAACGGATCAATCAAAATCGAAGGAGATTTTGAAATCATGGATTCAGAAGGAACAGTTTACGGACTTCAGGGAAGATCTGCATTAGGACTTTGCCGTTGCGGATTATCTGCAAACAAACCATTTTGCGATGGTGGACATAGAAATAACTTCGAACACGATTCAGTTGCGTTTGATTTACCGCCAATGAAAACGAATTAATTCTCTGGTTGATATAAAAAAGCTGCATTATTTAATGCAGCTTTTCATATGTGTTTTATTTTTTTTACTCCAATAAAAACTCGCTAAAAATCTAATTTTAGTCTTTTGATCTGATATTTCGAAGTCTTCAATAAATGGTAATTGCTTAATTGTACAGCTTTAACTTCTTTGTTTTTATTTATAAAAGGATAAGAGAATGTAAATTTTCATATTCGAGCTTCCAATTTTGTATTACTACTTAATTTTTGCATCAAGTGTTTGTGCTTATCCAGTTAGGACTCAATTTTTATCACAGATTTATAATTCTATTAAAAGCTACGAGCTTATATTTATCTTTATGCTGTTGGAGTTAGTCTTACACTAAATCCTAGGCCAGCTAATTGGGTAACAAATTTTTGAACGTTTTTTTGTTTATTTCTTTCTTTTGTTTTTTCTAGCTGCAACAATGGTTCTTTGTATTCTTCTTTGTTTTTTAGAATATGATACGTTGCTTTGATAATTTTATGACCTACTGCTATTAACGCTTTTTTACTCCCTTTTTTAATTAGTAATCGATGATAGAATCCTTTTAGATAGCCTTCCTTTTTTCTAGTTGCTCCCCATGCTGCTTCAACTAAAGTGGATTGGATGTATTTGTTTCCGTGGATGACTCGGGTGCTTTTTTTTTACCAGCACTTTCATTATTTCCAGGGCTTAATCCAGACCAAGAGGCTAAATGATGTTCGTTTGCGAATCGACTCATATCGGTGTCAATTTCGCTAATGAGAGTAATTGCTGTATCGCGTCCAACTCCATCAATAGTTTGTAAAAGCTGCAATTCTACTTGATATTTTTCAACACTCAAATCAATCTGTTGATCCAATTTGCTAATTAGTTTTTCATTTTCTTCGATGGTTTCTCGAATCATTTTTAACATAAAACGGTGGTGAGGTGTTATTCTTCCAGTTAAGGCTTTTGCAATATCCTCTTTGCTGGCTTTTATGCTGCCATGCGCATGGGATAATAAACTTATGACATCATCTTTACCATCAATAATATCATTAGTCATTTTTGTTGCACTTGCTCCTTGTGTATCGGAAACTACACTGCTTAATTTGATATTACAATCTTCTAGAAACTTGATCATTCTATTTTTTTCTGACGCAATGAATTGCGTTTTTTTCTTTCTGTAGCGAATTAAATCTCGTAATTCCCGTATCTCAACGGGCGGGATAAAGCTGCCCTTTAGTAAACCACTTAAAAGTAATTTACTAATCCAAATACTATCTTTCTTATCGGTTTTGTGTCCAGGAACATTCTTTATATGCCTAGCATTAACTAAGATGATCTCAAAATCCTCTTCCAGAATATTAAATAATGGTTTCCAATAGATTCCAGTACTTTCCATCGCGATATGGGTGACTCTTTCAGATTTACACCAATCCCTCAAATCTATCAATGAACTTGTAAAAGCGCTAAAGCTTTTGGTTTGATAATCTTTGTTACTCTTGCGAATGGTCGCAACTATAACATCTTTGTGAACATCTATTCCGCATCCTACAGAAATGAGCTGCTCGAATTCAACGGTTTCCATAACATTAAATGTTTTTTTTAAACATCTAATTTAAGTAATATATTCACGTGCCGCGAAAAACTCATGGGTGTTTGCGCGTGCTAAATCATAATTATTTTTATGATTCATATTCTTTGGTTATAAATCTAAGAACATCTTCCAGATATGCTTTGAAATTTTCAAATGGATGTTCGCCAGGATACCAATTCGCAAATTTCCAATATTTCCATTCTTCATTTTTCGATTCTGGAGGCAGTAATAAAAAATATTGTTCTTCTTCGATGCCTGCAACGAGTATAGCATTTTCTAATTCAGGCAAACCATATGCTTCAATTGTAAAAGGATCAATATTTTTTAAAAAATCAATATTTTCAATTGATCCAAAACTGGGCTCAATATGATTTGGAGCTGAAAAACCATTAGTTATTTTTAAAAACTCAATGTAATCGTTAGGTAATTTTATGCCAAGTTTGTTTTCAACGTCACTTATTTGTTTTTCTGAAGCAGGAATAGTTCCGAGCCAATTGTGTTCAATTTGTTCAGGTGTAAAATTGAAATCTTCATATTTAATTGCTTTTTCAGAAATTGAAATTAGTAAGTTTTTCATGATCTTTTATAAATAAAGTTCGCCTTTCATCGTAATAATCGAAGAACCACCAACCAAAATATCTTCTTCACGATTCATAACTTCAATCATGGAGGCCTGTTTTAGTTTTACACCTTGAAGGATTTTATATTCTTTCTCTGATTTAGTGAATTTCTTTTGTGTTAAAAAGCCAATTAAAGGACCCGCAGCTGTTCCTGTAGCAGGATCTTCGTTTATTCCGATTATGGGATTGAAGAATCTCGTTTCGATTATGTGTTCCTGATTTTCATCGGCAAGGGTGAAACAATAAAATCCTTCAAATTGATATTCTTTTGAGATTTCGATTAAAAGCTGGTTATCAGGCACAATACTATTGAGTACCTGACTGTTTTTTATTGGAACCATCGTATGGGCAACTTCTGTTTTGACAATAGTCGGAACAAAGGCATTTACATCTAAATCTTCAATTTTTAAACCAAGCGCTACTGCAATTCTATAAGTCGGGATTTCTTGTTTAATAACCGCCGATTTTTGATGCATTTGGACCACAGGATATTGTGTAATCGGATCAAAACTTACCGTTAAAGGAATAGGAGCGTTGTTCATCATTACAAAACGTTCGCTTTCATTCTGTTCCTCAAAAATGGGCATTCTTTTTAGCAAGGCACCACAAACTGCCCCAAGTAAATTATGCCCTGCACCATCAATTTCAAAACCTGTTGGTGTGAAAGAACGAACGTTAAGTGCTTTTTGTTTGGTGGAATAATAAACGAAAGAGGTTTCAGAATAACCAAATTCTTTTGAGATATTCTGATAGGTTTCTAATTCTAAATCACCATTTGTAAAAACAACCGACAATGGGTTTCCTTTATAACTTTTATTCGAGAATACATCTAAAACGTAGTATTGTAAGGTGGTTCTGTTTTCCATTGTTTATCTTTTTTTTTGGATAATATAACGCTTTTGCAATTTTAGTATTGCTTGTAATATTATATAAAAGTACTATAAAGAAAACAAACAAAAATGAAGCGTTAATTACTTTTTTGTTTAATTCTTGTTAGAAAAGAAGAACCAAAAGATACAATTAAAAGATAAGGGAAGTAAAAAGGGTAAAACATAAAAGCCTTCAATGGCCAACCAATTCCCATTGTACTTATTCTTAACTTTTTTACTGTATCTAAGTTTTCAGATGCAACATCTTGAAATCTTTGAATATCGTTCATAGCTTCGAAATCATAACCCAAATGGGAAAGAAGAAGCTTATTGGAGAAATTAGTCCACCAGGCAATAATCAAAATGAGAATAAAAGTGATTATAAGACTGATCATGAGGTAAGGAATGAAAATATTCTTAGTTTTTCGTTTTTGTAATTGTTTTAAGACCAAAATCGGGAAAATGATTAAAGAAACTAATAAGACGAATGATATAATTTTGAGTAAAATCTCCATATAAATTTTGTTGTTTTTTAATTCTTTATAACATTCGTTTCTGCTGTTCGCTAAATTTTATTGCTTTCTCCAATCTTGAAAGTCTGGTTTTTTCTTGTTTGGCACTCATAATTACGTGAATTATTACTTTTTTGTACGATGGCGCCTGATTGTTGAAATATTCCCACGCTATTTTATTGGCTTTAAATTGCTTTTCGAACTCAGGGTCGAGAACATACGCTTCATTTTCATGAGAGTAAATTTTAGATCTTTCGTCAGATTTTAATTCGAAAGCTTTTATTCCGGCTTCTTTCATCAACCCGGCTTTTGTGAGAACTTCGACTTTTTTAATATTGATTACACTCCAAATACTGGTTTTCTTTCTCGGTGTAAAACGAATCGTATAACTTTCTCCGTCAATTGATTTTCGAACGCCATCGATCCAACCGAAACAAAGCGCCTGATCTACAGATTCTGACCAGGTCATACATGGTTTTTTGGTACTCACTCTATAGAAACCAACGATAAGCTCGGTTTCAGTTTCGTAGTGCTTTTCTAACCATGTTCTGAATTTTTCCTGGGTTGCGAAGAAGGTTGGGTTCATTTTTATTTATTTTTTAAAGAAGGAGGCAATGGAGGGCGATCAAAAATAGGTCCTTGATCACCAAAATAAATAGGCTTTATCGTTTTAATAAAGGTAAGCTCTTTTTGAAATTTTCTTAAAAAATGATCGCCATCATAGAGTTTATCGGGTGCTGTACCACCATAAATGAAAATTAATTTTCTTTTATTATTGTTTAAAATTTCAAACTGTAAGCTTCCTCCATCTGCAATGTTTTCTTGTTGATAATAAGTAGAAAACGGATTAAAATTTAAACTCTTAAAGAATTTCTCAAGCCGGGTTTTTTGATGTTTATTTAGTACTGCATAAAAGTTTTCTTTGGGTTCAGGAAATCTTCTTTGAAAATATACTGTATCACTTTTTGTAATCTTAATTGAATTGTCTTGACGCAGTCCAGAGCCAGACAAAATGAAACTATCAAACGGAAATTCGTTCATTTCTTCTTTTTTGCATCCGAAGAAAGTAAATACGATCGCAACTAATAAAATTCCTTTTTTCATGATTTAAAATAATTACAAATTCGCAATCGCTCTAATAATCCATAAAAGCATAATAAATCCTACAAAAGAGAATTGCACTTTATTCACTTTTTGATTGCCAAACTTTCGGACTAAAAGGCGATCAATCAATATAACTAACAAAACCGGAATCAAGCAAAACAAAATGTAAATGCCCATTAAACCATCTTCTGCGGAATTGCCGTTTATTAGTATTATCGCATAAATTATTCCTGCGATAATGGAAAGAATTCCTGAGATGTAGAATAGGGTTAGGTTTTTTGGTATGTTCAAAAAATATTTATGTTTTATTTTTTCAAATTTTCGCTCACCATTTTTATCAATAAAAAAGACAGTTTCTGATCTAGTGTTTTTTATCCAACATTCGATTTCAGGATTTTGTTGAACTTCTTTTATTGCAAAATCTTTAGCTAGGTCAAAAGTTTCGAATATTGTATAGATATCATTTTGATTGTCGCCACTTTTAAAATAAAGGCCATCATTTTTTAGAACAATTCCTGTTGTGAATTCAGCTTTGCTGACGGCAAATTGATTTCTTTTTAGGTTTAGATTCTTCATTTTTGTTTTGATTTATTTTGACTTGTTAGGTTTGTTTTACGGGCAGTTATTGCAAGTCCAATTTAAGGGAGCAGGTGAAAGAATCATTTTATTAAATTCACTTAAATCAAACTTTTTATTGATTTTAATGAAAGTATGCTGGTCTTTAATTGTTTCTAATGATTTTCCGAATAGCCAAAATTGATTTGGACCTTGGTGACCATGAATTTTAAGTTGCTTTGATTGCTTTTTGCTTTTTAATTCAAAAGCAAAAGTTTCTCCGTCATCAACGGAACTTGCAAACTCTTTTTCTTTTGGAAAAGATATAATATCTAAAGTGCTTTGGATTCTCTCTTTTTCTTCTTCATTTAGGATAGTAAAAGAAGTTTGTTCTTCAAATGGATAGGTATTAATGAAATAAAGTGTGTCAGATGAATTGAATTTTAAATAATAAGATTGATGAATATTCCATTTAAAAAAAGTAAAATCATGATTCTTTTTTGATGATTGACATCCTACTAATATTAAAAACAGAAATAAAAAGTATTTTCTAATCATATAAGAAGTTTGATTGTTTTGAGCTAAAATACTCAATTTAATAGTACAAAATAATCTCACAAAACTAAATCTTCTTATGAAACCGTGAGCGTTAGGGATAGCAGCGGAAAGCCTCCAGCCTGACGAAGGAAGTGCGAGGACTTGCAGCGAATAGCCCGATCCACCGGGGCGGAAATCGCCCAGAAAATTATTCTGATTCGTATTAATATTTCACCGAAATTTGCAAAATAAAGTACTAAACCATAGAAATGATGGGAAAAGGACCTGAAAAAAACACAAAAAACAAGGCTTTACATACCAAATTACTTAATCGGAAGAAAGCCAAACTTCAAGAAGAGAAAAGAGAACGCGCCTTGCGTTTGAAAGCTTTAGTGGCAAAAATGAACGAAAAGCAGCATACAGACGGGGCGAAAGGCATATAAAATCAGATTGTATTTCTTTTCTGTTTTAATTTAACTGAAATTTGCAAATCAATCTCAAAACAAAAATCAAATGGAGGAATTCGGTAGAATAATAGTTTCTGAAACGGCAATGAATAGTGAAAATCTTCATGATGTGATTCATTCTAATATTTCGGTTATCAATTTAATGCGTGAAGAAGGTGTCGATGACGAATTTATTCACCCGGATGCTTTGATGAGTTATTATCTGGATTATTACTGGTCGCAATATGCCGAAGGAAATTTTGCGCAGTTTGTCTATAAATCGGGTTGGAATAAAGAATTGAACGAATTAATCGAGGAAGGTCTGGCTTTGGTTGGCGCTGAAAAACACCTGGAATTGTTTCAGCAGCAAAGCAAGAAAGTCAAATTGATGAGCAGTGTTAAGCTGAATAAATTTGTGAGTGGAAAATTCGAAGGCGTGAATCCGGTTCGCGATTCTTTGAATAATGATACTTTTTATGAATTGGAAGAAAACTTAGTGACGCTAAATGCTAATTTCCTGAAAAATCACCCTGATTTCGAAGTGCTTTCGGTAGATGATATGTTTGCTACTTTGGAGGAATATGTTGGGCATGAGATTAAGAGAGCTTAAGGTTTTACCACAGAGATACACAAAGAAATTTCACAGAGTTACACAAAGAAAATTAAACTTTGCGCCTTTACGAGATTAAATAAATTCTTTGTGTGTCTCTGTGGTAAAATGCTTAATTTTAGTTCTTTATGAAGTTTAGCTTTTATGGAAGAACTAACGCACATCAAATCGATTATCGGGATTAGTCTCGGGTTGAGTTTAACCCATCTTATTAAAGGATCGGTACTTTTTATTCAGCATCCGGGACGCAAGAAAATCTATTTTGTGCACTCGCTTTGGGTGTTTTATGTTTTTTTGCTGATTATTCATTTTTGGTGGTGGGAGTTTAATCTGAAGCTGATAACGGAATGGTATTTTATAGATTACTTCTTTATCATCTGTTATATCCTGATTTACTATCTGCTCTGTGCTATTTTGTATCCTGATGATTTAGTCGATTATACCGGTTACGAAGATTATTTTTATTCCCGTAAAAATTGGTTTTTTGCGATTCTTGCCATTAGTTTTATTGCCGATATGATTGATATGGCTATCAAAGGCGGAAACTACTTTTTATACAATCAAACCGAATATTATGTCAGGATTGCGACACATGTAGCACTTTGTTTATTGGCCATAAAAATTCATAATAAAACTTTTCATAGCGTTTTAGCGATACTTTTTATCGTTTATGAGCTGTCTTATTATCTTAAGATTGTTTAATATAGAGTAAAAATGGCTTTTTGGTGATAATAATCTAAAATTGTAAGGATAATATTATTTATATTTGTATGAATACGTTTTTAAAAAATACCTAAAAACTAAAGTCATGAAAAAAACGGCTGCAATTTTGTGTTTTGTTGCATTAATAACCTTAAATCTCTCTTGCGGGAAAGATGACATTGAAAAAGGAATTGACTGTGTTGCTGAATCGATATATCAAAAAGTAAAACATACAGCAGATGCTACTGATCCTAAAAAGATCAATTTTTCGGTTGAATATACTGGGGATAAAACATTAAAATCCGTAAAATGGACATTTGGAGACGGAACGCCGTCTGTAGAAGGAGTAACGGTTTCTCATACGTATAGTGCTGCAGGAACTTATTCAGTAAAAGCAGAGATCACTGTTCAGGAAGGAAAAGGTA
Organism: Flavobacterium sp. LAR06; assembly: GCF_041946075.1. Taxonomy (NCBI): domain Bacteria; kingdom Pseudomonadati; phylum Bacteroidota; class Flavobacteriia; order Flavobacteriales; family Flavobacteriaceae; genus Flavobacterium; species Flavobacterium sp. LAR06. The sequence goes on from NZ_JAUTYT010000001.1 coordinate 625,817, forward strand.
CTTGTACATCCTCTCCTGTAAAAAGTGTTACTGTAAATTAAACTATTCTGAACCCATTAAAATGTAGGCTTTGCATTTAATGGGTTCAGTTTTTGATAGGTAATTTTCTGCCGGTTCCTTAAATTTTGCTTATAATGATTTCAGTTATTTAAAATAGATTCAAAATGAGATATAAATACGTGCAGATATTGCTTTTTCTTCTTGTTGAAACAGGCTTTTCTCAAAATAAAATCAATCTTTTTTCGGAGATTAATTACAGTTCTATTCCAGCTGTTTCTTTAAATGACTACAAATCGGTTCAGGAACGTAATACGCGATTTCAAAATCCCAATATTGCTCTGGGAATTGCCATTTCGGGCGGTGGTTCGAGAGCGCAGTTTTTCAGTATGGGCGTTCTTTTGGGATTAGAGGAAATTCAGGAAAATTATCAGCAGCGTAATTTCTTAAATGAAATCGATTATTTTTCAACCGTTTCCGGAGGCTGTTATTCGGCAGGATATTATTTGACGATTCTGAAAAACAGACTCAATCACGACAATTGTACCTTTAATGAGTTTTATTTCTCAAAAGCCGATGCCTTTAAAGATTATGTAGATAAATCGGCAACGATTTTGTCGCTTTTAAACAATAGCCGAAACGAAAAAGGCGATAAAATTTCGATGGCACAGCGATTGGATTCGGAGATTCTGCAATACGACAATACGAATCCTGATAACCCAAATAAGTTTTCAACCCAAATGCTGATGTCTGATTTTTTTGTTCCAAAGGAAAGTAAAAACACGCCGAGTTTACCCATGATGGTAGCTAACGGAACAGCTTATAACAACGGAGAACGTATTCCGTTTATGCCTCATATTATTCACGGTTTAAATTTGAATTCTTCTTTAGCACCAAATAAAGCTTCAATTCCATTAAATCATAATGAAGTAAATGATGGTTTTAATTTCCCGGTTACCTATGCTATTACAGCGAGTTCCGCTTTTCCGGGTGTTTTGCCAAAAGTGAAATTTGGTGTAAAAAATCACGATAAAATATTATGTATTATCGATGGTGGTGCGTCGGATAATATGGGATATAAAACCCTGGTGGAATTACTTAATAATGATTCTAAAGTAGATAATAAAAACAAACGGGCCCTTTTTATTGATTGTTTAGGGCAAGGAAAAAAAGAACCTTATATCAGCGATCAAAAAATTAAGCTGATTTCTCTTTTTGAAACCGCATCGCTATACACAGTTCAAACACGCTACATCACTTTTGACAGAGATGTGGAAAATTTAATGGACCGCTATAAAATTCCGGTTTCGAATTATCAGGTTATTGGTTTTACAACGCTTCGGGATTACTTATTAAAGATGGAGAAAGATCAGAAGTACGAAGATTTGGTAACCGAATTGAAAAATTCTGATGATGATTATTCAACCTGGCTTCGATTTTATACCAACTTCAAAAAAGAATTAATTGATCAGTTTGGAGAACTCAGTTTTACAAAAGACAAAGATGGCGAAGTGATTCTGGCTACTTTAAGTCGTGAGAAATTCGATGAATTAACAGCCAGTGAAATTCTTATCTTATATGAATTTGCCTCGCATGTCCAAACCAAATTACGAATTGCTCCCGAGGAAAGAGAGGTTTTACTACTTTCGGGCCGACTGGCAAGCTACTTAAAAGCAAATCAACTTAAGGAACTATTAGTGGAGCGCAAGTAAAACGATTTAGATAGATTCATTAAGAAAATACTTAAATATTTTGTCCCCATGTTGTGGTATCGTATATTATTTTTACGTAACTTTATGAAATAACTTACGAATTTCTAGAAATTATGTAAATCATCGATGAATTTGTGTAACACATCTGGAATGCTTTAAAATTAATTTAGCACTATTAATTTTAAAGAAATCAAACATGAAAACTAGAAGCTTATTACTCGCCTTAATACTTAGTATTGGATTATTTTCAACATCTTGCAGCAATGATGATAATGAAGGGGAAACACTAATTCCATTAGAAGGAAAATGGGATCTTAGCAAAACAGGAACTGTTGTTGGCGGAACTGAACAATTAATTGATGCGCCAGAGAATCAAAGTGGATGTAACAAAGATTATTTGGAACTAAAATTAGATAATACAGCACATGTTGGAGATTATAGTACAACTGCTTGTGCATTAACAGTTCAATCAGGAATTTATTCCAGATCACACAATAATTTAACTACCGTTATTAATGGTGTAACTAAAACTCAGGATATCGTAAATCTAACACTTAAAGAATTAAAAGTGAAAGATGCTGCCGGTGTTATCACGGTTTATACAAGATAAATTATTTTATCCTATTTTGCTAAATCTCTTTATAGAAAATTTAGCTAACGGAAACAGCTTGGGGGCTGTTTCCGTTTTTTTTTTGTTTTTATTCCGCAAAGAGACACAAAGTATTATACGATTTCGAATAAAATTTTTTTAAAAAGACTTTGTGTATCGCTGTGAAACCTTCGTGAATCTCTGTGAGACAACTACGAAATAACTTTTTCCTTTTAAACTTTGTCGTATTCTTAGCAAACATTTCCTTAAATTTGCTTCCTTTATATAAAAATACTAGTTATAAACACAAAGCTATGTTACAAATCGCATTTATTAGAGAGAATCAGGAGAAAGTAATCAAGGCTTTAGCAAAACGAAATATCGATGCTAAAAGCGTTGTTGAAGAGGTCGTGCAATTAGACGAAAATCGTCGCGCAACACAAGTTGAATTAGACAACACTTTAGCTGAATCTAATAAATTATCCAAAGATATAGGGGAATTGATGAAAGCAGGAGAGAAATCTAAAGCTGCAATCTTAAAAGAAAAAACAGTTTCCTTAAAAGAAAAAAGTAAAGAATTAGGCGAAAAAGCAGAAGCTTTAGCAACCGAATTGACAAATAAACTATACACATTACCAAACCTTCCGGCAGATATTGTTCCTGAAGGAAAAACTCCGGACGACAATTTAAATGTTTTCCAGGAAGGTGATATTCCAGTTTTACACGAAGGCGCACAGCCTCACTGGGAATTGGTAAAAAAATACGATATTATCGATTTTGAATTGGGTGTAAAAATTACAGGTGCTGGTTTTCCGGTTTACAAAGGAAAAGGTGCTCGTTTGCAACGTGCGTTAATCAATTATTTCTTAGATAAAAATACAGCTGCAGGATATAATGAAGTTCAGGTGCCGCATTTGGTAAACGAAGCTTCAGGTTACGGAACAGGACAATTGCCAGACAAAGAAGGACAAATGTATCATTCAACTATTGATGATTTATATTTGATTCCAACGGCTGAGGTTCCGGTTACGAACTTATTCCGTGATGTTATTTTAAACGAAACAGAATTACCGGTTTTACATACAGCATACACGCCATGTTTCCGTCGTGAAGCAGGTTCTTACGGAGCGCACGTTCGTGGATTAAACCGTTTGCACCAATTTGATAAAGTAGAAATTGTGCGTATCGAACATCCGGATAACTCTTATGCAGCATTGGACGGAATGGTGGAACACGTAAAAGATATCTTGAAAGAATTAAAATTGCCATACCGAGTTTTACGCTTATGCGGAGGCGATATGGGCTTTACATCAGCTTTGACTTACGATTTTGAAGTGTTTTCTACAGCGCAGGATCGTTGGTTAGAAATTAGTTCAGTTTCTAACTTTGAGACTTTCCAGGCAAATCGCCTGAAATTACGTTTCAAAGATAAAGACGGAAAAAACCAATTGGCACATACATTAAACGGAAGTTCATTGGCTTTGCCAAGAGTTTTGGCAGGAATTTTAGAAAATTACCAAACGCCGGAAGGAATCGTAATTCCAGAAGTTTTACGCCCTTACTGCGGATTTGATATTATAAATTAAGTTTATAGTTCTTAAGACTAGACCTAACAGGTTTTTAAAACTTGTTAGGTTTTCTCAGTTTTAAATAGGAACTTTAATAAAAAAAATACCAAGAGATGGACGGAATTTTAAATTGGAATGTGGATCCGGTTATTGTTATGATAACAGATAGTTTTCCTTTGAAATATTATGGTGCCCTTTTTGCTTCCGGACTTTTACTTGGATATTATATTGTCAGAAATGTTTATAAAAAAGAGCAGCTACCATTAGATAACCTGGATAGTTTGCTGGTTTATGTAATTGTAGGTACAATTTTGGGAGCCCGATTGGGACATTGTATTTTTTATGAACCTGATTATTTTTTAAAACATCCTATCGAAATACTTTTGCCAATTCAGAAGATTGCCGGGGTTTATAAGTTTGTTGGCTTTCAGGGCTTAGCCAGTCATGGTGGAACAATCGGTGTTTTAATTGCTATCGTTTTATATTGCAAAAAATATAAAGTGAATTTTTTAGGACTGTTAGACAGAATGGCAATTGGAGTTCCGGTTACGGCAGCTTTTATCAGACTGGGGAATTTTATGAATTCTGAAATCTATGGAAAACCTACAAATGGCAGTTGGGGCGTTGTTTTTCAAAGAGACGATTTGATTCCGAGGCATCCAACGCAATTGTATGAGGCATTTTCCTATTTGCTAATTTTTGCCCTTTTATTTTGGATGTATAAATCAGAAAGAATAAAACAAGCAAACGGTTTATTATTTGGAACTTTTCTGGCACTGCTATTTTTAGCTCGATTTTTAATTGAATTTTTTAAAGAAAATCAAGAGAGTTTTGAGAATAACATGTTGATCAACATGGGGCAAATTTTAAGTATCCCTTTTATTTTAATTGGCTTAACTTTGGTTATTTGGAAATCTAAAGAAAGAAAAGAATACACTAAAATTTGATATTTTTGAGTTCAGTTTTAAACTGCGCACAAACTACAACTTAAAAAAACTGAAATATGAAAAACATCTTTATCTATATCGTTTTGTTGTGGTCCGGTTTTGCATTTTCTCAAAATGAACAGCTGGCGCAATATTACTATGATAAAGGCGATTTCGAAAAAGCGAAAATCAGTTACGAAGAGCTTTTAAACAGCGCACCCTCCAATACGCAATATTTTTTAAGAACGGTTGACTGTTATCAGCAACTGCAGCAATTTGCTTTGGCTGAAAAAATGATTCAGGAGCGTTACAGCAGATACAAACAAGGTGTTTTTTTAGTGGAATTGGGGTATAATTTCCAGCTTCAAAAAAATGATGCAAAAGCCAAAAATTACTACGATCAGGCTATAGAGAAAATCAAAACGAATGCTAATGATGTTTATGGAATCGGAAATTCTTTCGAGAAAAAAGTATTATTAGAATATGCTTTAAAAGCCTATCAAACGGCAATGCAGGTGCAGCCGAATTACAATTTTAATTTCCAAATCGGAATGTTGTACGGACAGTTGGGTAAAACGGATCAAATGATTGATCTTTTATTGACAGAATCTTATAACAATCCACAAAACGCCAATTTAATTCAGACACAATTATCGCGTTTCATGAACGGCGAAACAGATAATACTGCTTTTAAAGATGCCATGCGAAAAGCCTTAATCCTGAAAACGCAAAAAGATCAGGATGTATTTTGGAATCATTATTTAAGTTGGTTTTATGTGCAACAGAAAGAATTTGGAAAAGCTTTTATTCAGGAAAAAGCCATTTACAAGCGCGAACCCGAATCACTTTCTAGCATTGTGAATTTAAGTCAGTTTGCATTGAATGAAGACAACATGGAGACAGCAGCTGAAATCCTGAACTTTATTCTTCTTAATACCAAAGATTTGGATTTATTGGTACAGACCAATTACTATTTAATACAAATTAAAATTGATAAAGCACAGGAAAAAGAGTATCCAATAATTGATGCTGAGTTACAACAATTGCTTACAACCTATGAAATAACTCCTTTTACCTTATCTTTGCAATTAATTCAGGCGCATTTTAAGGCTTTTAATTTAAAAAAGCCAGAAGAAGGTATCGCAATTGTCAAAAGTGCTTTAGAGCTCAATTTGAACGATTATCAGGAAGCAGATGCTAAAATGGAGTTGGGAGATATTTTGCTTTTGCAGGAAAAATTCAATCAGGCATTAATTTATTACTCGCAGATTCAATTGGATTTAAAGAATGATGTAATGTCGCACGAAGCGAGTTTAAAGGCGGCGAAAACAAGTTATTATAAAACTGATTTTGAATGGGCTTTAAAACAGTTCAAAGAATTAAAGTCGGCCAATACACAGTTGATAGCAAATGATGCGCTGGAATATTTTTTATTGATAAATGACAACACCGTTGCCGATTCGACACAAACGGCATTGAAGCAATTTGCAAAAGGTGATTTTCTACTTTATCAGAATAAAAAAACAGAAGCGATTACACAGTTTCAGAACATTCTGAAAACCTTTAAAGGACAGGAAATCGAAGCTGTAACAATGTTGCGTTTAGGTAAAATCTATGAAAGTCTGAAGGATTATAATTCGGCTTTAAGCCAATACCAGCAGATCATTGACCATCATAGCGATGGAATTTATGTTGATGAAGCATTGTTTTTTTCGGCAGAAATTTACAACGACGAATTAAAAGATATAGAAAAGGCAAAACCTTTGTATGAAAAGGTAATTTTTAACCATCAGGACAGTATTTACTTTGTTGATGCGAGAAAAAAATACCGTGAGTTGAGAGGAGATAAGAATTTGTAAATTGCTTCGCCTGTTCGCTATCGCTCGGGTCCAAAAAGCAAATTCCAAATTCCAAAAAGAATAGAATTAATAATATGACGAATTGTTTTAAGATTTTAAGAAGAAAAAAGCTTAGAACCTTAGAATCTCAGAACCTTTAAAAAATGATAATTTACAACGTTACCACAAATATACACGAAAGCGTTCACGACCAATGGTTAAAATGGATGCAGGAAAAACACATACCGGAAATTCTGGCTACGAACAAGTTTTCTTCAGCAAGAATTGTAAAAGTTTTAATTGAAGAAGAAATGGGCGGAATCACGTATTCTGTTCAATATGTTACCGATAACAAAGAAACTTTGGAGCGCTATTACATAGAAGATGAACCAGAATTTCACAGAGAAGCTTTAGAGTTGTTCGCAGACAAAATGCTTTCTTTCAGAACGGAGTTGGAAGTTATCTCGGAACATTAATTTTTGAGTTTTCAGTCTCGGTTTACAGTAACAGAATTGCTCAAAGATCTAGCGGATTAAACAGATTACCAATGATTATTGTATTTTAAAATTAGTGATAATGTGTATAATTCGTGGCAAAAAATAAAAAACTTGGTGCCTTAGTGGCAAAATAGCTTCGAGCCTTCGCGGCAAATAAAAAAGAAAATGGAAAAAGTAAAAGCTAAAAAACATTTAGGACAACACTTCTTAAAAGACGAAAGTATCGCCAAAGCAATTGCTGATACTTTGAGTTTAGAGGGATACAATGAGGTTCTGGAAATAGGACCAGGGATGGGTGTGTTGACTAAGTATTTGCTTGACAAACCAATTAATACGCACGTAATCGAGATCGACACCGAGTCGGTAACGTATTTGGGTGAAAATTATCCGAAATTAAAAGATCAGATTATCTCTCAGGATTTCCTGAAATACAATATCAATGAGGTTTACAAGGACAAACAATTCGCTATAATCGGGAATTTCCCTTATAATATTTCAACTCAGATCGTTTTTAGAACTTTAGAGTTCAGAGACCAGATTCCTGAGTTTTCCGGAATGTTTCAAAAGGAAGTTGCAGAGCGAATCTGCGAGAAAAAAGGCTCAAAGGCTTACGGAATCTTATCTGTATTAGCCCAGGCTTTCTATATTACTGAGTACTTGTTTACTGTTGACGAAAATGTTTTTATTCCTCCGCCCAAGGTGAAATCGGGTGTGATGAAAATGACCCGAAAGGAAGATTATAGTCTTCCATGTGGTGAAAAGTTGTTCTTTACTGTGGTGAAAACTGCTTTTCAGCAAAGACGAAAAACATTACGTAACAGTTTGAAAACATTAAATTTAACTGATGATTTGCGATTAGACACTATCTTTGATAAACGTCCCGAGCAACTTAGTGTAGAAGAATTTATTGAACTGACTCAAAAAATAGAAGCCGATGGAGTTCAAAGTTAGCAAAGATTTAATCCACCAATTAGAAGAGCACATTGTTAATAAAAACGACAAGGAACTTGAAGTTTTATTAAACGATCTGCACCACGCAGATATTGCGGAAATCCTGGATGAGCTGGATTTTGATGAAGCAACTTATATTTTCAGGGTTTTAGATAGTGATAAAACAGCGGAAATTCTTCTTGAACTGGAAGATGATTTGCGTGAAAACATCTTAAGCCGACTTTCACCTAAAGAGATTGCAGAAGAGCTTGATGAGCTTGAAACCAATGACGCGGCCGATATTATCGGAGAACTTTCGCAGGAAATTAAAGCGGAGGTAATTTCAGAATTAAACGACGTTGAACACGCAAAGGATATCGTCGAATTATTACGTTACGACGAAAATTCTGCCGGTGGTTTGATGGGGAAAGAGTTAGTAAAAGTCAATGAAAATTGGAATGTACTAACATGTGTGAAAGAAATGCGTATTCAGGCAGAAAACGTTTCCAGAGTGCATTCGATTTATGTTGTTGATGATGAAAACCGATTAAAAGGCAGATTATCATTAAAAGATTTATTGACTACTTCAACCAAAACGCAGATTGGTGATATTTATATTAGAAAATTAAATTTTGTAAACGTAGACACTGAAGATGTTGAGGTGGCACGTATCATGCAGAAATACGATTTGGAAGCCATTCCGGTTGTAGATGAACTAGGGCGTTTGGTGGGAAGAATTACTATTGATGATATCGTAGACGTAATCAAGGACGAAGCCGATAAAGATTACCAGTTAGCGGCGGGTATTACACAAGACGTTGAATCAAACGATAGTGTTTTGGAGTTAACCAAAGCACGTTTGCCATGGCTTTTAATTGGGATGGTAATCGAAATTGTGGCTTCTTTTGTATTGAAAGGAAACGAAGATGTCTTCAAGCTCCATTCTACCTTAATTATTTTTGTGCCATTGCTTTCGGCTACAGCCGGAAATATAGGGGTACAGGCATCGGCAATCGTTGTGCAGGGTTTGGCAAACGGAACTCTGAAAGAATTTAGCCGAGGTTATTTTACTAAAGAAATTACCGTTTCGATGATTTCAGGAAGTATTATTTCTTTGCTTTTGCTAGGATATCATTCCATTATGTATCAACAATATTTAGTTGGTTTTGCGATTTCAATTTCGATGATTGTAGTCATTTTGTTCGCTGCGACTTTAGGAACTCTGGTGCCGCTTTTTCTTCACAAGAATAAAATTGATCCCGCTATTGCTACAGGTCCGTTTATCACAACAACCAATGACGTTTTTGGAATTATGCTCTACTTTGGAGTAGCGAAATTGATTCTTGGATTCTAATTTTTGCAACAAATTAATAGATTACAGTGATTTAAGATCTGTAAAAATCTGCGTAATTTGTAACTGAAAAAATTCTGTCTGGATTTCAAAAAATTTGCAACAGATTAATAGATTAAAAGGATTAGATATCTTTACAATCTGTTAATCTGTGGCAAAAGAAATTATTTTGATCGCAACTAAAATTAACCCAAAAAAAGCAGCCAAATGAAAGTACATATAATTGGAGGAGGGAATCTGGGGGTTTCTATTGCCTTGGGAATTGCCAAATTCTCGAAAAACAACCAAGTTACAGTAACAAGAAGAAACACGGCCAGTATTCAATATTTAACTGAATACGGAATCACGGTTTCTAATGATAATAAACACAATATTCAGGAAGCTGATGTGGTAATTTTAACCATAAAACCGTATCAGGTTGATACTGTTTTTGCTGAAATCTTACCGGTAATCAAAGGGAAAACAATTGCTTCTGCTGTCAGCGGTTTGTCTTTGGATATGCTTCAATCCAAAACAAATAACGAATATCCGGTGGTTAGAATTATGCCGAATATCGCAGCACAATTTGGAGAATCAGCGACTTGTATTTCTTTCCCTGAAAAGGACAGAGAAAAAGCGTTGTCGATTGTAGATTTGTTTCAGGACTTAGGAACAGCTCCGGTTATTGATGAAAAATTAATGGATGCTGCAACAGTTCTTGGAGCATGCGGAACAGCTTATGCCTTAAGATACATTCGTGCGTCGATGCAAGCGGGAATCGAAATTGGCTTTGATTCACAGACAGCTTTAGCAATTGCAGCACAAACTGTAAAAGGAGCCGCAAAAATGTTGTTAGAGGAAAAAGTGCATCCAGAACAATTAATCGACCGTGTAACGACACCTCAAGGCTGTACAATCGTCGGTCTGAATGAAATGGAGCATAATGGGTTTAGTTCTTCTTTGATAAAAGGAATTAAAACCTCTTTGAAACAGATCAAGGGTTAAGTTTTAAAAGAAATTGTAAAATAAAAATTCCAAATTCCAATTTTCGTTGGGGTTTGGAATTTTTTTTGGTTCAGTTTGTGGAAAGTTGGAATTTGGGATTTAATTAGTGGAATTTTTTTTACCCAAAAACCTCATAATGTTCGACTTTTTCATCAAACTCCAAAAGAAAATAATCATCTTCAGGATAATACTTTGCCTTTTCAAAATCTTCTCCGGCAAAATTTTTAATGACTTCGAGATTCTTCTAATACGTAATCAAAGTAAAATGACCTTCGTTGTTTTTGATGTTTCTTAAAAAGGATAATTTTATAAAACCAACTGTTTTTGAATAATCAGGAATAGCAGTTTTCTGTAAAAACTCAGTGTAAACATCATAATCTTCAACCTTTGTTTTTCCGTGCCATATTCTTGCGATCATACTAATAAGTTTTTAAAGTTAGTTATCATGTGATGTTGGAACTAAGGTTTTTTTAGAATTTTTCTTCAAAACATACTTCAAATAAACAAATCCGAAAATTCCGGAAAGTACAGAAGCGATTAGAATAGCAATTTTAGAAAAAACAATGGTTTCAGGATCTTTAAAAGCCAAAATGGTAATGAAAATCGACATGGTAAAACCAATTCCGCCCAGCATTCCGGCACCCAAAATATGTGGCCATTTTAACTTCTTCGGCAGAGCACAAAGGCCGGCAGTTACTCCTAAAAAAGAAAAAAGCAGAATTCCTAAAGGTTTTCCAACGACCAATCCTAAAACAATCCCAAATGTATTAGGATGATTTAATCCTTCGTGCCAATCAGATTCTATGGCAATACAGGTATTGGCAATGGCAAATAATGGCAAAATGAGGAACGCAACGGGTTGATGTAGAAAATGCTGTAATTTATAAGAAACTGATTTTTCTCCACCATCTCCAAACGGAATTACAAATGCCAGAATCACACCTGTAATGGTTGCATGGACACCAGAATTCAACATAAAATACCACATAAGGACACCACCAACTAAATACGGAATAATATTATTGACTTTCTTTCTGTTTAAAATAAATAAGAATACCCAAATAGATAATGCAATGCTAAGGTTTATAAAGGAGATTGAAGTGGTATAAAATATAGCGATAACAATGATAGCACCTAAATCGTCAATAACTGCAAGTGCCGTTAGAAACACTTTTAACGAAGCAGGAACTTTATTTCCTAACAATGACAAAATTCCAATTGCAAAGGCAATGTCTGTGGCCATCGGAATTCCGGCTCCGTTCTGAGTTGCAGTTCCAAAATTTAAGGCTAGAAATATTCCGGCAGGAACCAACATTCCGCCTAAAGCAGCCATTAAGGGTAAAGAGGCATTCTTTATACTTGATAATTCGCCATGGTAAATTTCGCGTTCTAATTCTAAACCAATTAACAAAAAGAAAATCGTCATTAAGCCGTCATTAATCCAATGCGTGATCGAATGTCCGCCTAAATCTTTTTCCCAAAAAGCTATATATTCAGTCTGGAAGGGTGAATTGGCAAGATAAAGCGAAATAATAGTAACGAAAAGCAATAACAGCCCTCCGGATTTTTCGTTTTCAAAAAAAGATTTAAAAGTTTTGGTCAATATCATTTGTGAGAATTTTTGCTGATTTGAAGATGAATATCGGGTAGAATTCTCAGCGTAGTTATTTTCAAAGTTAAAAAAAATATAGGCAATAAAAAATTCTGGAACGACTATGGGCTTAAAGTTTGGTGTCAATTAATCTCGCAACAGATTAATTGACAAAGTTTTGAGCCTGAAACCTGAAACTTGAAACTTTCTAACATTTAGTAATAAATAATAAGCTGTATTTTTGTTTTTCTTTAGTATAATAAAATCTTAGCTATGAGCACAAAAATTCTACATATCGACAGCAATAATCCAATCCTTTGGCAGCAACTTGAAGACGCCGGTTTTGAAAACCATGCCGATTTCAAATCTTCGAAAGAAGAAATTGAAGCAAAAATTCACGAGTATAATGGGATTGTAATCAGAAGCCGTTTTAAAATCGATAAAACTTTTTTGGATAAAGCTGCCAACTTACAGTTTATTGCCAGAGTTGGTGCGGGTTTAGAAAGTATCGATTGTGATTATGCAGAAGCAAAAGGAATCCACTTAATTGCGGCTCCGGAAGGTAATCGCAACGCTGTTGCAGAACATTCTTTGGGTGTAATTTTATCACTTTTCAATAATTTGAACCAGGCTGATGCTGAAATAAGAGCCGGGCATTGGAATCGTGAAAGTAATCGCGGCCATGAACTTGACGGAAAAACGGTCGGTATTATTGGGTACGGAAACATGGGGAAAGCATTTGCCAAAAAACTTCGTGGTTTTGATGTTGCTGTTTTGTTTCATGATATTTTAGAAAACATTGGTGATGAAAATGCTGTACAAGTTTCGTTGGCTGAGTTACAAAAAAGGGCAGATGTTTTAAGTTTACACCTTCCGTGGACACCAGAAACAGACAAAATGGTAAATGGGGACTTTATAAACGCATTTGCGAAGCCCTTTTGGATTATTAATACTTCGCGTGGTAAAAATATCGTTACGGCAGATTTAGTTGAAGCTATGAAGGCTAAAAAGATTCTGGGAGCAGGTTTGGATGTTTTGGAGTATGAGAAATTATCTTTTGAAACGCTTTTTCAGGATAAAAATACCCCGGAAGCTTTTCAATATTTACTACAAGCCAAAAATGTTTTGTTAACGCCGCATATTGCAGGCTGGACTTTTGAAAGTCATGAAAGATTGGCGCAGGTTATTGTAGATAAAATTAAGGCAGTTTATGCTAAATAACGCAATGTAGTTAATAATTAACGAGTTGTATTTTTTGCATGAAATCAGTTTTGTTTTTAATAACAAGTTTTTTCTTTAAAAGTAACATTCGGAATTAGTTTTTAAGATTATTTTTTTCTAATATTGTTCGGAAAATTTTTAACAAAATTTTTAGACAGGAGCAGCCGAAAATCCTAAACAGAGTAGGGTTTAACTAACTAATTTTATAAATAATGATTGAATGGTACAAAAAAGTAGTTTTTGAGAACTATGCAAATTTTAAAGGAAGAGCAAGAAGAAGTGAATATTGGTATTTCCGTTTGGCTAGTACAATTATCTTTTTATTGTTTGTTGTTTTAGGAGTTATTATATATGCAGCTACTGATAATGGTCCTTTGGCTCTTGGTTTGGCTTACGGTCTACTAATGCTTTATGCGCTAGGAACAATGGTTCCATCGTTGGCAGTTTCAGTTCGAAGAATGCATGATATCGGTAAAAGTGGCTGGACTATTTTTGTTGCTATGATTCCATTAGTTGGTCCAATTTGGATTTTAGTATTGTTATTCACAGAAGGAGATAGAGGTGAAAACTATTATGGAACTGATCCAAAAAATGAAATTGAAGAAATCAATGAAATCGGAAACGTTGAATTACAATAATTTAAAATAGATAAAAATGGAAAATACTAAACCAGAAGCTTGGAATACTCCAGCCGCACCAAGACAAGAGAATAAAAAAGTATTAGCAGGTGTTTTAGCCTTAATTTTTGGATATTTAGGAATTCATAAATTTATACTGGGTTATACTCAGGAAGGAATTATTCAACTAGTAATTAGTATTGTTACTTGTGGTCTAGGAGGTATAATTGGATTTATAGAGGGGATTATTTACCTAACAAAATCAGACGAAGATTTTTACCAAACGTATCAGGTCGGAAAAAAGCCCTGGTTCTAAAACATAAAAAAATCCCATCCGCCACCGCGAATGGGATTTCTCTTTTCTAACAAAAATTAATTTCAAATCTAAAATTAAAGAATATGGAAAATACACAATCAGAATTTGGAACGCCCAAACCAGAAAATAAAAAAGTTGTATCAGGGATTTTTGCAATTTTATTAGGTTACTTGGGAGTTCATAAATTTTATTTAGGATATACCAAAGAAGGAATTATTCAGATTCTTTTAACTTGTCTGTGCGGAGTAGGTGCTTTAATTGGTCTTATAGAAGGAATCATTTACCTGACAAAATCGGATGAAGAATTTTATCAAATGTATCAGGTTGGCAGAAAACCCTGGTTCTAAAACATAAAAAAAACCGTTAGTACTTACTAACGGTTTTTTCTTTTTATATTGATTTGCAATTAATCTTCTTTCTCAGATAATTTGCGCTCTAATTCTATTTGAAATTCTTCAATAACAGGTTTCATTGTGCTTTCCGGAATATCAGCAATCCTGATGTACATTAAGCCGTCAATTGCATTGTTGAATAAAGGATCGACGTTGAAAGCTACAACACGCGCATTTTGCTTGATATACTTCTTAATTAAAACAGGCAAACGTAAATTTCCTGGTTCTAACTCGTCAATAATTTTATCAAATTTATTTAAGTCTGATTCGGCTTCATCAAAAATAAAGTCTTTATCAGCATCTTTTAGTTTTACCTTATAGGCTTTCTTCGGATGAATATATTGCGCAATATAAGGATCGTAGTAATTCGACTTCATAAACTCAATCATTAATGATTTAGAGAAGTCTGAGAATTGATTACTGATACTCACTCCACCTAATAAATATTTATGTTCAGGATAACGCAGAGTAGTATGAATAATACCTTTCCATAACAAGAATAAAGGCATTGGTTTTTGCTGATAATCTTTGATGATAAAAGCACGACCCATTTCGATCGATTTATGCATCATATCGTGCAATTCTGGCTCGAATCTAAAAAGATCATTCAGATAAAAACCTTCAATTCCATATTTAGGATAAATTTCAGAACCCAATCCCATACGGTAGGCACCTGCAATTTTTTTGGTTTCATCATCCCATAAAAACATATGGTGATAATATTGGTCAAATTTATCTAAGTCGATAGATTCATTTGTCCCTTCGCCAACTTCACGGAATGTAATTTCGCGTAGACGACCAATTTCATGTAAAATATTCGGAACAGATTTCGCCGTAGCAAAAAATACTTCGTAATTTTTACTTTGCAACAAACGACAATCACTGTTTCTTAAAGCATCTACTTCGGCAATCATTTTTGATTCGCTTGCCGGTGTTACAATTTTTTTAGGTGCTTTTGGTATTTTTAAGCTTGCCGTATCAATTAATTTGCTGTCCTTTTCAAAAGGATTCGCAAGCATATAGGTTTTCTTTCTTAAGAATTCTGAATACTCTTCGAACGATTCAATTTCATTTTGTTCGTTTACCGAAATCGGTTTACCAATACGAACTTTAATGACACGATCTTTTTGAGTTAACAATTCAGACGGCAATTTTGCAGTACGCAAAGTATCGTCGATTTTAGAAAGCCAGTAGAATAATTTGCTGTTTTTAGCATGAAAATAAATGGGTACAACCGGAACTTTTGCTTTTCTGATTAACTTCAAAGCGCCTTCTTCCCAAGGTTTGTCAACTACTAATTTTCCATCTTTATAAGTCGAAACTTCCCCGGCAGGAAAAATTCCTAACGGTTTTCCATCGCTTAAATGACGCAAAGTTTCTTTAATTCCCACCACGCTCGATTTGGCATCCTTATGATTTTCAAAAGGATTAACCGGCATGATGTATTTTTTAAGCGGAACAATTCGGTGTAATAAAAAGTTGGCGATGATTTTGAAATTTGGTTCTCTTTCCAACATTAATTTCAAAAGCAAAATACCATCAATCCCTCCAAGGGGATGATTTGAGATGGTAATATAGGCACCGTCTTTAGGTAAACGTTTCAAATCTTCTTCAGGAATTTCGAATTTAATCTCCATCTCATCCAAAATACCGTTCAAAAACGCAACATCCTCTAAGTGTTTATTGTGATCGTAAATTTTATTAAGGGTAGAGATCTTAAGAACCTTCATAAGAATCCAGCCAGAAAAAGTACCGAAAACTCCGTACTTATCAACATTTATTGCCTTTGCAACTTCTTTCGCGGTAACTAAACCCATGTACTATTTTTAATTTATTAGAGCAGCGAACAAAGATAACAAAAAACTCTACTTTTCGTTGATTCAAACGCAAACTTTCCACTTTTTTATTACATTTGGAATCCTAAAAAAAATACACTGATGAAAATTATTTCTTATAATGTTAACGGAATTCGTGCAGCAATTACTAAAGGTTTTATCGAATGGCTGCAGCAGGCAAACCCTGATGTAATTTGCCTTCAGGAAATAAAAGCGACTCAGGAGCAAATTCCGGTCGACGATATCACGGCGGCAGGCTATCCGTTTCAATATTATTATCCCGCAACAAAAAAAGGATATAGCGGTGTAGCTATACTTTCTAAAATAAAACCCAATAATGTCGTTTTCGGAACCGGAATCCACCATATGGATTTTGAAGGTCGTAACCTTCGTGCCGATTTTGACGATTGTTCCGTAATGAGTTTATACCTTCCGTCAGGAACAAATATTGAAAGATTAGATCATAAATTTATGTTTATGGATGACTTTCAAAACTATATCAATGAATTAAAAGTGACCATTCCGAATCTGATAATTTGCGGTGATTATAATATTTGCCACGAAGCGATCGATATTCATGATCCGGTCCGTAATAAAACTGTTTCCGGATTTTTACCTCAAGAGCGTGCCTGGCTGGATGCTTTTATGAAATCTGGGTTTATTGATAGTTTTCGTCATTTCAACAAAGATCCGCATCATTATTCTTGGTGGAGTTACCGTGCCGGAGCCCGCGGGAATAACAAAGGTTGGCGTATTGACTACAATTTGGTAAGCGATTCTATGGAGCACAGATTAAAACGTGCGGTAATTCTTCCAGATGCCGTTCACTCAGATCATTGCCCGATTTTAGTCGAAATTGAATAAAGTTTGGTATTGTTCTTGTTGAGAGAATAGCGGTTTAAAGCGGGTTTTTGGAATTTGGAATTTCAAGGAGCTATTTCCTGTTGTCCTTCCAAATCTTTTGTGGTGAACCCCACCATAAAAGGATTTTCCCTCCCATCAGGACTAGGGGTCTCCGTTAAACAAGAAATTTCGAATTTATTAATACCCTCCAAATAAAAACAGAAAGTAAAATGATTAAAAAGGCCTCAGTCGGATTACTAGTTGTAGCCATGTCTATGACTTCATGTGTGTCCAAGAAAATTTACAATGATCTTGAAACTAAATATTCAGATCTTAAAAAAGAAAATCGTTCCATTGCTGATGAAAATGCAGAATTGCAAAAATCAAAAAATCAGCTAGAATTAGATCGTGATAAACTAACCAAAGATTTAGCCAGCACAAAAGATGATCTTGCGAAACAAAAAGCAGATTTAGCTGCTGAGCAAAAAAAGTTCAGAGTATTACAGGATTCTTATAATGCATTAGAGAAAAATAGCAACGATGCATTGGAAAGCAACATGGCCAAAAACCGTGAATTGTTAGCGCAACTAGAAGCAAAATCTAAAAAATTAGCCGAAGAGCAAGCACGTTTAGATAAAACAGCAAGTCGCTTAAACGAATTGGAAGCCATGATCGCTGCTAAAGAAGCCGCAATGAAAAAACTGAAAGAAACGTTGTCTAAAGCCCTAAATGGTTTTGAAGGAAAAGGTTTGACAGTAGAACAGAAAAACGGAAAAGTATATGTTTCTATGGAAAACAAATTACTTTTCAACTCAGGAAGCTGGGCTGTTGGAGTAGAAGGAAGAAAAGCAGTTGTTGAATTAGGAAAAGTATTAGGAGACAATCCGGATCTTTCTGTTCTTATCGAAGGACATACAGATGACGATCCATATGCGGGTTCAGGACCAATTGCAAACAACTGGGATTTATCTACTAAAAGAGCGACTGCCATTGTAAATATTTTAAGTGAAAACACTAAAATCAACAAACAAAAATTAACCGCTGCTGGTCGTAGCGAATTTTCTCCGCTAGCCAGCAACGCAACTCCGGAAGGAAAAGCAAAAAACCGAAGAATCGAAATCATCTTAACACCAAGATTGGATGAGATTGCTGAGATGCTTAATAGTATAAATTAAGGCACACAGGTTCAAAGATGCAAGGCTCAGAGTTTTAACTTTGGGCCTTTTTGTTTTTTTGCAAGGTTTCCAAAACCTTATTCTTTTTTTAACTTCTGTAGAATTTTCATTTGAATATTACCTTTGTACCTTTGAACCTCTGCAACTTTGAACCTTAAAAAGAAAAGAATGAAATACACAACTTTACCCAATACCGATATAAAAGTTAGTAAAATATGTCTCGGAACCATGACTTTCGGACAGCAAAATACAGAAGCAGAAGGCCATGCTCAAATGGATTATTCGCTTGAAAGAGGTGTGAACTTTTTTGATACAGCCGAGATGTATTCCGTTCCGGCAAGCGAGGCAACTTATGGAAGTACAGAAAAAATCGTTGGAACCTGGTTTAAAAAATCAGGAAATCGCGAAAAAGTGGTTTTGGCTTCAAAAATCGCTGGTCCAAATGCCAATTTTGGCTATATGCGCGAAAAATTAGATTTCTCTCCGGCAAGTATTAAATATGCTTTAGACAATAGCTTAAAACGCCTTCAAACAGATTATATCGACTTGTATCAGATGCATTGGCCGGAGCGCAAGACCAATACTTTTGGACAACGTGCTTTTAAAGTTCAGAATGATCCTTGGGAAGATAATTTTAGAGAAGTTTTAGAAACGTTTGATGGTTTAATCAAAGAAGGAAAAATAAAACACATTGGAGTTTCTAATGAAAATGCCTGGGGGATGATGCGTTTTCTGGAAGAAAGCAAGTATCAAAACCTGCCAAGAATTAAAACAATTCAAAATCCATATAACTTACTTAACCGTCTTTTTGAAGTTGGTTCTGCTGAAGTTTCGATGCATGAAAATGTTGGTTTACTAGGATATTCTCCATTAGGGTTTGGAACTTTGACAGGTAAATTCTTAACTGGAGAAGAACATCCAAATGCGAGAATCAAACTTTTCCCGCAATATACGCGTTACGCCAGCGAACAATGTACACAAGCGACAATATTGTATCAGGAAATTGCTAAAAAACACGGATTGACATTGACAGAATTGGCAATGGGATTTGTTTTGCAACAACCGTTTTTAACTAGTGCGATTATCGGCGCTACAACATTGGAACAATTAAAAGAAAATATCGATACAATTGATATTGTGCTTTCAAAAGAGATCTTAAATGAGATCGAGAAAGTTCAGGCGATTATTCCTGATCCGGCACCATAAGGAGTTATTGCCACAAAGCTAAGAAGTCGCAAAGTTTTTTATTTAAAAATGAAAAACTTTGCGACTTCTTAGCTTTTATGATATTAAAATAAACACTTTGTGTCTTAGTGTCTTCGTGGCAAATCTTTAAAGATCAAATTCATCTCCAATAGACAAAGAATCTGCTGGTACTGCTGTTGAATCCGGTGCTTTAATTCTGATTAAAGAACGTGCACTTCCAGAAATGTAAACAGGTAATTGTCCAATTGTATCTTCAGGAACTAAAAGTCCTCTTCGAAACATTAAGTTCTTTAGGAATTTCTGATTCTTTAAAGCATAATCTTTCAAATTTCCTTCTTCATTAAATTGATACATGAACTTTCGGGGCTTTGGAATGATAGTGGCTAAATACAAGCATTCGTCTACATTTAAGGCTGAAGGGCTTTTTTGGAAGTAAAAATGACTTGCTTCTCCAATTCCGTAAACATTTGGTCCCCATTCGATAATGTTGAAGTATACTTCCAACATTCTTTCTTTGCTGGCAATTCGGTTGTTTTCCAAGATATAAACCAAGAGAATTTCTTCCAATTTGCGTGAAAGCGTTTTTTCCCTTGTCAGGAAAACGTTTTTAATCAACTGCATGCTGATGGTACTGGCACCGCGCGAGAACTTTTTCGTTCTAATATTCTTCAGAATCGATTGTTTGAAAGCTTCATTTATAAATCCGCGATGAGAAAAGAAAGAAGGATCTTCTGTTGTTAAAACTGATTTCCTTAAATAAGGTGAAATCTGGTCTAAAGGCGTGTAATTCGGATTTGCATTTCCAACCAAAATCGGGCGTTGTTGAACTTTTTGAATAATGGCGCGATAAACAAATTCTCCATTTAGTTTGTTCAGATTAGCTTCTCCGTATTTTGTGATTCGTAAATCTTCCTTATTCATTTTGCTGTCAAAAACCAGCGTATTCGGTTTGTTTTTATTGAATTTGAAATCCAATTTATAATCGAAATTCCCGGTTGCTTCCATCCCTTGAAAATGCGTAAACAATCCGTCAGGCAAGGAAACAATAAAATCCTGCGCCTTCATTTTTGGAATATTCACTTTCAAAGTATAAATCGTATCTTTTTCAGTATTATAAGAAACATAAGGTTTTACTTTTATTTTATTCAATTGCATGGTGGAAGTGCTGTCAATCGAAATAAAATCATCTCCCAATAAAAAGCGATAATCAAAACGAGCGTTTTTGATCACAACATCTTTGCTCGCGATTTTTGGATGATTGATTTTTAAATTGGTAATCGAAGTATAGCCATCAATATGTAATTCGCTTCCGTCTTTATCAATGTTTTCAACGTTTAAACGAATAGAATCGAAGCTCGCTTTTAGATTATAACGTTCATCTAAATAAGGAACGCGAATGGCGCCGGTATCCAGGTTAAAGAATCTGATATCTGCTTTTTTGTTTCTCGGATCGGCAAAACCTTTTATGTTCCAGCGCTGATCAAAATCCTTGCTTTGCACATGAAGATTGGTTTCGAGTTGTTTGTTGTCTAAAACGAGTTTGCTAATCGCAATTGAGGCTTTTTTGCCATTATCATCAATTCTGAAATTCAGATTTTCCAAATTCATGTCGGTCGGAACCAAATTCAGTAGTTGGGAGATTATGCGATAGGCGAAAGTCGCATATTTTCGTTTTTCATTAGTATCCGATTCTGATTTGTCTCTTTTTAGGAAAGCATCAAAATTGCGAACTTTTCCCTTTTTCACAAATTGTACATAACCATTGTTGATTTTCAAAGTTCCAACCTGAACATCGCCAATCAATAAATTGGATAAGCTGATACTGGTTTCAATTTTATGAATGTGAAAAAGTGTGTCTGCATTTTTTGGAACCAAAATAACATCTGATAATTTAATAGTAGACAAGCCGTCAAACGAAGCCGACTTAACTGAAAAAGTACTGTTATAATCGACATTCATTTTGTGGGTTACTTTGGCAATAGCTTGTTTTAACAGCGAATTACGAAAAAAGTAAAGTCCTGAAAAAAGCACTGCTAATACCAGGGCAAGTATTAAGAGTGCTTTATATATTTTTTGTTTTGGAAAATTCATAAAGTAGGTTGCTTCTTGAAATTGTTCATTTTTGAAATCTAGCGTAAATTTAAATTTAAATTTATCAGGTTATAAAATTTTTCTTTTAAATTTTAAATAATGTTCTAAAGTTTTGATTTTGTTATTGTTGTGTTTTGTGTTTTCTTCTTTGTAAAAAAAAGAATTCGTGGTTTAGTTTCTCAATTGAGGAAAGCCGTAAAGTTTTGTAATTTATCCTGTATACATTTATCTTATTAAAAATATTTAAACCAATTAAATGAAAATCTTTAAAAAAATTATGTTTTTGTCTTTTGCCCTATGTGCATTGGCTTTGTCGTCATGTAGTAGTAATGATTCTGATGATAATAGTGATCCAATAGCTCAAGAGGAATTTATCAAATTTACATACAATGGTACTGTGTACAATTTCGAACCAAGCGTAATGACATCATTAAATATGAACATTATGGGAAGTACAGGAGTTGATAATGCATACAAAAAAATCTCATTATGGACACCTTTGAATGTTACAAAAGGGAGTCATGACATCGTGTATGATTTATCTAATATGGAGACAACTTATCAAGTGTCTTTTAGTTTTATGCCGACAATAAATAATGCCGATGCTAAATCTGGAACGATGAATATCACCGCTGTAGATGATAAAAAAATTGAAGGAACTTTTACTTTTTCAGGAACTTCAGCAGGACAAGCATTTACTGTTACAGAAGGAAGTTTTAGAATCTTAAAATAGAGAACTTACTTTTTAAATAAATGTGCTCAGAAAGATATAATCTTTCATGAGCACATTTTTTATATAGAAATTCGTTATTTATTAACCAAATAAAATACTGGCTACATCTTCAATTTTAGCCACAAGCTCAATTTTGATTCCGGTATTTTTTAAGGCGATTTTATTGTACTTGGATACAAAGATAGTATTGAATCCTAATTTTTCAGCTTCCTGAATACGCTGATCGACACGATTGACAGGACGAATTTCACCTGAAAGTCCAACTTCGCCGGCAAAACAGAATCCTTTAGTTACCGGAATATCTTCATTGGAAGATAAAATAGCAGCAACAACGGCTAAATCAATTGCAGGGTCATCCACAGAAATTCCGCCCGTTACGTTTAGGAAAACGTCTTTGGCGCCTAAACGAAATCCGGCTCTTTTTTCTAAAACAGCTAAAATCATGTTCAGTCTTTTTGCGTTATAACCTGTAGTACTTCGTTGAGGTGTTCCGTAAACTGCAGTACTCACCAGCGATTGTATTTCGATCATTAACGGACGCATACCTTCCATAGTAGTAGCAATCGCAGTTCCGGACATTTCTTCGTCCTTGTGCGAAATTAAGATCTCTGATGGATTGCTGACTTCTCTCAAACCGCTTCCTAACATTTCATAAATACCTAATTCAGCAGTGGAGCCAAAACGGTTTTTTAAGGAACGTAAAATGCGGTAAACGTGATTTCGATCACCTTCAAATTGCAAAACGGTATCTACCATATGTTCCAGAATCTTTGGTCCGGCGATATTTCCGTCTTTTGTAATGTGTCCAATCAAAATAACCGGAATATTGGTTTCTTTAGCAAACTTGATCAGTTCAGCGGTAGTTTCTCTAATTTGAGAAATACTTCCGGCAGTCGATTCAATATAATCCGTGTGTAAAGTCTGAATGGAATCAATAATGACAATTTCAGGCTGAATGGCTTCAATTTGCTTGAAGATATTTTGTGTTTTGGTTTCTGTTAAAATATAACAATTGTCGCTGTTTGGTGTGATTCTTTCAGCACGCATTTTTATCTGCTTTTGACTTTCTTCACCAGAAACATATAAAGTTTTATAAGGTAGTTTTAATGAAATTTGAAGTAAAAGGGTACTTTTTCCTATTCCCGGTTCACCTCCCAAAAGCGTTAAAGATCCTGGGACAATCCCACCTCCTAAAACACGATTCAATTCTCCATCAGTTGTATCCATTCGGATTTCCTGAGCCGAGTCAATTTCATTTATTTTTAAAGGGCGTGGAGCTTTGGTGTTGGAAGTTGGTTCGCTTTTCCAAGCCACTTTTTCCTGCTTCTGAATGATTTCTTCGGCAATAGTATTCCATTCTTTGCAGGCATTGCATTGCCCTTGCCATTTGGCGTATTGGGTTCCGCAATTCTGACAAAAAAAGGAAGTTTTAACTTTTGACATTATTTGGTTTTTTTGGCAAGTGTATTCATTTCATCAATTTTCTCATACATCAAATCCTTATTTAAGTCACCAATTGGTTCCATTTGCGAAGCATTTTGATATTTTTTTGAAGCATGTTTAGGATCTCCCATTTTTTCATACATCAATCCTAGTTCATATTCTCCCAACATAGCTTTTGGATAATTTACATTTCCAATTTCGGCCATTTTTCCTAATTCATCATAAGCGTTCTTTTTTAATATAAGAGTCTCTATAATTTTGAAATCACTAATTCTTACCGGAATTTGAACTCCTAAAACTTTAGACATGACATTATATTTATTCTCCAGATAATCAGCATAACCTGATTCAAGAACAGCGATTTTGTCATTGTATTCTGCAGAATTTATAGGTCTGTAAACTTCAAAAATTTGATATAAAGCGCTTGGTATGGCATGTAATACCTGAGTGTAATGTGTTGTTCCTTTGAATAAATCATATTTATAATTTACTAACGGATTATTAGCAATTTTAATGTTGCTGTCTAATTTTTCAATAGGTTCTTTAATTTTTTTATTGTCTCCATCAGCTGCGGATAAATAGTAAAACAAAGGCTCAGTTACTTTAGCAAATTTTTCAGGAACCCTAACTTCCATTTTATTGGCAAGTTCAGGACTAAAAGAAATGTAGGCATTAAAAAGAGGTTGCTCCTTATATAAATAGAAATTAATGAAACTTGCAGTTACATCATGTCCTGCAATAATTCTAAAAGGCGCTGTTCGGTATTTTTTTTCAATGTAAGGAAGTAATTCGGCACCTATAAATTCATAAAATTCTGCCCCTTTTTCAAAAGGAAGCCCAGTATTCTGGTCAATTGTTGTATCGTCTTCGCGTTCATCATTTTTATTTTGATGAACCCCAATAATGATCATTTCTGGTATGTCTCCCCAGTAATTACCGTAACTTATAGCTCCAGAGAAGGGATCAAATAAATAATCGCCGTCTAATAGATACAGAACAGGATATTTTTTTTCAGGATTAGCTTCGTAAGAGGCAGGGAGTCCGATGGTTATTCTTCTTTCTTCTCCCAATTTTTCAGATTGAATGTTGTCAAATTTTTTCTGGGCAAATGAAGAAATTGACAATAAAATAGACAGTAGGTAAGCTTTTTTCATGATTTGTGGCATTTCAGTAAATTAAAAAGTATTGAAATAAGGTAGCAATATAATACTTTATTTGCTTTTTTCTTACAGAAGGATTTTAAAAGGCATAGGAACTTTTGGGCCTGAATCTGTTTTGATTTTAGACCAAAGAAGTACTCTTTGTACAAAAATAAATTTTGACAAATAATTGGGAAGATAAAGTGTAAAAGGAATACTTAGGTTAACGAATTATCGTTTTCATTAGGGAAAATGATCCATGGTTTGAAGGTTTTAGCTTCTTCAAAATCCAGGGTAGCATAGGATATAATGATAATAATGTCGTCTTTTTGAACTTTTCTTGCTGCAGGACCATTCAGTGTAATATCTCCTGAATTTTTTTCTCCTTTAATAGCATAAGTTTCAAAACGTTCGCCATTATTGATGTTTACAATAGATACTTTTTCACCTTCAATAATATTTGAGGCTTCCAGTAATGTTTCGTCAATAGTAATACTGCCGATGTAATTTAAATCAGCTCCAGTTACTTTTACACGATGAATTTTAGATTTTATAACTTGAATTTGCATGCTGCAAAGGTAAATTAATTTAATGAAATGGTGTCAATCAGTCTTATAGAATTAACAAATACTGCGATAAACGCGCGGTAATTTTTGTCTTTACTTTTGTTTTCTATAGGTAATAATGTTGATTCGTCAGCAATAACGAAATATTCAAGGTCAAACCTTGGGTTGTCTTTGAAAGAATTTTCTACAAATTCTACAGTTTCCTCAGGACTTTTGGTTTTGAATATTTCTCTGGCTTCCGTTAAGGTTTTATAAATAATAGCCGCTTCTTTTCGTTCTTCAGCAGTCAAACGCTCATTACGGGAACTCATAGCCAGCTGATTGTCTTCTCTGAAAATAGGACAGCCAACAACATTTACGGGCATATGATTTTTTTCGACCATCTTTTTAACGATCTGCAGTTGCTGAAAATCCTTTTCGCCAAAATAAGCATTGGTTGGCGTAACAATTTCAAATAAGCGTTTTACAATAGTTCCGACTCCGTTAAAATGTCCGGGTCTAAATTTTCCTTCCATTTGATTTTCCAGTCCGTCAAAGTCAAAATCCTGTGATATTGTCTTTCCTTCATAAATATCCTCTACAGAAGGAGCGTATAAAATCATTTTGTCGCTTAAACCTCGCATTTTTTTAACGTCTTCTTCAAGGGTTCTTGGGTATTTTGCAAGATCTTCAGGATTGTTAAATTGAGTAGGGTTTACGAAAATACTTACAACGGTATCATCGTTTTCTTTAAGAGAACGTTGCATTAAAGCCAGATGCCCTTGATGTAAAGCGCCCATTGTTGGTACAAATCCGATAGTTGAATTTGTGGTTTTGATAGTTTTTAAATAGGCTATCAAAGCTACTTTACCGTAGAAAATATGCATGGCGGTATTATTAAAATTTAGTGCAAACATAATATATTAGTTATAAACTGCATAAATTTTTGTAATTTTGCAACGTTTTTATTACCAAAAATTAAGTAAAATACTATTATGAAAGATAAGAGGATATTATATGTATCATCTGAAGTCGTGCCTTATTTGGCTGAAAATGAGGTTTCTTTAATGTCTTACGACGTTCCGAAAATGATTAATGATCAAGGAGGTCAGATAAGAATTTTCATGCCAAGATATGGAAATATCAACGAACGAAGACACCAGTTACACGAAGTAATTAGACTTTCAGGAATGAATTTGGTAGTGAATGACTTAGATATGCCATTGATTATTAAAGTAGCTTCAATTCCGAAAGAAAGAATTCAGGTTTATTTTATCGATAATGATGAATATTTTAAGCGTAAAGCAACTTTTGCTGACGAGGAGGGAGTTTTGTATCCTGATAATGACGAAAGAGCAATATTTTTTGCAAAGGGAGTTGTTGAAACGGTAAAAAAATTAAATTGGGTTCCGGATATTATTCACGTTCATGGTTGGTTGGCTGCTATGTTGCCAATTTATATGAAACATTATTATAAAAATGAAGCGTTGTTTTCCGAAACTAAAATCGTGACGTCTGTTTACGGACAATCTTTTGATGAGAATTTAGATTTAGAAATGATTAATAAGGTCAAATTTGACGGTGTTCCACACGAGTCTGTTGCTGATTTGGAAACGCCTAATTATGAAAATATCTTAAAGGCCAGTATATTGCATTCTGATGCTGTTATTATTGCATCTGAAAACGTATCCCCAAGTTTAACAAAATTTATAGAATCTTCAGGAAAACCTTTTTTACCTTTCGCCACGAAAGATGCATTCGCTGAAGCGTATACAAATTTCTATAAAAGTATGGGTCTTTAAATTTTAACTTTATTATTAAACATGTATAATACTT
Source organism: Flavobacterium sp. LAR06 (assembly GCF_041946075.1). Classification (NCBI taxonomy): domain Bacteria; kingdom Pseudomonadati; phylum Bacteroidota; class Flavobacteriia; order Flavobacteriales; family Flavobacteriaceae; genus Flavobacterium; species Flavobacterium sp. LAR06. The sequence continues at coordinate 653,192 of NZ_JAUTYT010000001.1, forward strand.
CTTTTATTAAGAAAATTCTATTAGTTGCAACGGTTGTTCTTTTATATTCTTGCGATAAAGATTTTAATGCGATTGGTGATGATTTGATTGGAGATAATCATTTTGACCTTCAAGGTGAAAAATATGATGTGTTGGCTTATAATCAGGAAGTAACACCAGTACAGTCAAATGCATTGGCAGTTAATGGTTTAGGTATTTATGATAATCCTGTTTTGGGTACAACTACGGGTAATTTTGCTACTCAGCTTACATTGGCTGCTTACGCACCAACTATTGGTGAGGAGCCTGTCATTGAAAGTGTAGTGCTTAGTGTGCCTTATTTTAGTCATGTAACCGAAGCAGATCCCAAAGGAGGAAGTAAGTATGAATTAGATTCAATTTATGGAGATCCTAAAGGGAGAATTAAGTTAAGTGTTTATGAATCTAAAGTTCAAATGCGTAGTTCTTTTTATGATGGAGGAGCACAATTTGCACAAATGTATTACACAAATCAGGATTCAAGTGCGGATGATATAAATTTTAATTCATCTGAGAATAAAGGAATTTTGTTGAATGATTCTTCGGATAAATCAGAAAATACTGAGTTTCTTTTTAATCCTATACAAATAAAAGATTCAACTGTAGTTGATGCAAATGCTGCAGTAAAAAAGTATACTTATGCCTACAGTGTGCCGGAAATGCATTTGAATTTAAATAAAGACTTTTTTCTAAACAAAGTTTTAAAAGCCCCGGAGTCTAAACTAGCAAATGCCAATACTTTTCAGGAATATTTCAGAGGATTGTATTTTAGGGTTGAGAAGTCGGGAGTCAATAAAAGTAGTATGGCTCTTATGGATTTTTCAAAAGGCAAGATAACAATTAAATATAAGGCTAAAACGGCTATTAAAACCGACTTAGAGACTGTTAAAGAAGATAAGTCTCTAGTGATTAGTTTAGGTGGAGGAGCTACAGCCAGTTTTTTAAATGATGCTAAAAGCACCAATTATGCAAGTGCAATAAATCCTGCTAATGTGAATAACACTGCTGGTGATGAAAGGCTTTATTTAAAAGGAGGGCAGGGATCAGTTGCGGTTATTGATCTTTCAGATTTTGGTTCTAAGTTGGCTGAAATCAGAAAAAATAAGTGGATGGTTAACGAGGCAAATCTGGTATTTTATATCGACGCTGCTAAAATGACTGGTGCAGATGAACCAAAAAGAGTGTATTTGTATGATTTAACAAATAATACTCCGGTGATTGATTATGCTGATGGGACTAGCGGGTTTTTGGGTAGTGATCCTAAAGGAACAAGATATGTTTTTGGAGGAATTTTAGAAAAGGATGCTAGTACCAAACGTGGAAAATCATATAAGGTTAGAATTACAAATCATATAAGAAATCTTATAAAAGATGCTACTGCTACTAATGTAAAGTTAGGTTTGGCTGTAACTGAGGATATTAATATTATCTCTTCAAACAAACTTAAAGCAAAAAATACGGTAATTTCAGATGTGCCTAAAGGATCAGTTACGAGTCCGGTAGGAACGATTTTGTATGGAAGCAAAGCATCTGTTCCCGAAGCGCAAAGACTGAGACTTGAAATTTACTACACGAAACCAAATTAATAAATATATATGTGTGGAATTGTTGGATATATCGGCCATCGAGAGGCGTATCCTATTGTTATAAAAGGATTAAAGCGACTCGAATACAGAGGATATGATAGCGCAGGTGTTATGTTGTATGATAACACAGACGTTAAACTTTGTAAAACAAAAGGTAAAGTTTCGGATCTTGAAGCTAAAGCAAAAGATGGTTTTACTACAAACGGAACTATTGGAATTGGACATACGCGTTGGGCAACTCATGGAGTTCCGAATGATGTAAATTCGCATCCACATCTTTCTAATTCTGGTGAATTAGTGATTATTCACAACGGAATTATAGAAAATTATGCACCTCTTAAAGAAGAATTAATAAAAAGAGGTTACACTTTTAAATCAGATACTGATACTGAAGTTTTAGTGAACTTAATTGAAGAAGTTCAAAAAAATGAAGGTATAAAATTAGGTAAAGCAGTACAAATTGCTTTGAATCAAGTTGTGGGAGCCTATGCTATCGCTGTTTTTGATAAAAAAAATCCTAACGAAATTGTTGCTGCAAGATTAGGGAGTCCTTTAGCAATTGGTGTTGGAGAAGGAGAGTATTTTATTGCTTCTGATGCTTCCCCTTTTATTGAATACACTTCAAATGCAATTTATCTTGAAGATGGTGAAATGGCAAACATTAGATTGCACAAGCCTCTTAAGGTTAGAAAAATTAAAGATGACTCTTTAGTTGATCCTTATATTCAGGAACTTCAAATGAACCTGGAACAAATTGAAAAAGGTGGTTACGACCATTTTATGCTTAAGGAAATATATGAGCAGCCAAGTGTTATAAAAGATACTTACAGAGGAAGACTTCATGCAAATGAGGGAATTGTTCAAATGGCAGGTGTTGAAGATAATCTTGAAAAATTCTTAAATGCTAAACGAATTCTGATTGTGGCGTGTGGTACTTCATGGCATGCGGGATTAGTGGCAGAATATATTTTTGAAGAGTTTACACGTATTCCTGTAGAAGTAGAATATGCATCTGAATTCAGATATAGAAACCCAATTATAAATAAGGATGATGTTGTAATCGCTATTTCTCAATCTGGAGAAACTGCAGATACAATGGCGGCTATTAAATTGGCTAAAGAAAACGGAGCTTTCGTTTTTGGAGTTTGTAATGTTGTAGGTTCTTCTATTTCAAGAGAAAGTCATGCTGGAGCTTATACACACGCAGGACCAGAAATTGGAGTAGCATCTACTAAAGCTTTTACCACTCAAATCACAGTTTTAACTATGATTGCCTTGAGATTAGGTAAGGCGAAAGGAACATTGTCAAATCCTGATTTTCATGCATATTTGCAAGAATTAGAATTGATTCCGGAAAAAGTTGCAGAAGCTTTAGAAACAAATGATAGAGCAAAAGAAATTGCAGCTGCTTTTAAAGATGCACCAAACTGCTTGTATTTAGGGCGTGGATATAACTTCCCCGTTGCCCTTGAAGGAGCCTTGAAATTAAAAGAGATATCTTATATTCATGCTGAAGGTTATCCAGCTGCTGAAATGAAACACGGGCCAATTGCTTTAATTGATGAGCATATGCCTGTTATTGTAATTGCTCCTAAACAAGGGCATTATGATAAAATTGTAAGTAACATTCAGGAGATAAAATCAAGAAGCGGTAAAATTATTGCTGTAGTTACTAAAGGTGATACTCAGGTTCGTGAATTAGCCGATTATGTAATCGAAATTCCTGAAACTTCTGACGCATTGTCTCCGCTAATTACCACAATACCATTGCAGTTGCTTTCTTATTATATTGCTGTAATGAGAGGTTGTAATGTTGATCAGCCACGTAACTTAGCTAAATCAGTTACAGTAGAATAAAGATTATAATTCATTATATGTTAAAAAAGCGAGATTTATGTCTCGCTTTTTTTTATTGTCAAATTTTTTTTCTAACCCCTCTATTTTTATTATATCCGCATTTTTTTTCTTAAATTTTATATGTATGCATACTATTTTAGATTTGAAAAGCTTTGTTGTTGCTGTTAATTGAATAAATCTCAATGTGAAAAAGTTAAAATAGTTGCTAAAAAGATGCGTAATATCAATTTTTTTTAACGTTTTTTTATTAATCTCAAAAATATTTGTATTTTGGCTAGATAAACTAACCAAAAAACTAACCCACATGAGAGTGTATTTGCTAATTATGTTGTTTTTCTGCGGAGCGTCCTTTGCGCAGAATACAATTACTGGTTCTGTTACTGATCGTAATAAGCAACCTATTCCTGGAGTCAATGTTGTTATTGAAGGAGAGCGCACTGGTGTCTCGACTGATTTCGACGGCTCTTTTAAGTTAACGACATCGGAAAAATTGCCTTTTACTATTAAGTTATCAGCCGTAGGGTTTACAACAAAAACGGTTAATATTACTTCGGCAAGCCAAAAGATCAGTGTAGTTTTGAATGACGAGGAGAATAAGCTTGATGAGATTGTTGTTTCGGCTTCAAGAACTCCGGAACGTGTTTTAGAATCACCGGTTACCATCGAAAGAATGGGAATCCAGGATATTAAAAAAACGGCCTCGCCTTCTTTTTATGATGGATTGGAGAATATGAAAGAAGTACAGATGAATACCAGTAGTATGTCTTTTAAATCCATAAATACCAGGGGTTTTGCTACCGTTGCCAATACTCGTTTTATGCAATTGGTTGACGGAATGGATAATTCCTCTCCTTTGTTGAATTTCGTTTTAGGAAATATGATTGGTGTTTCGGAGATCGATGTACAGAGTGTCGAATTGCTTCCCGGAGCATCTTCTGCTTTATATGGTGCAAATGCTTTTAATGGGATTTTATTCATGAACAGTAAAAGTCCGTTTACAAATCAGGGAATCTCTGCTTATTTAAAATATGGTGTGACTTCACAAAAAGCCGCAGGAACAAATGGTTACTATGATTTTGGTGTCAGATTTGCTAAAGCTTTTAATAAATATATTGCTGCTAAAGCAAACTTTACGTATATGCAGGCTACGGACTGGTATGCTACAAATTATAATGACAAAACAATTGAAGGTATAGACAGGACAAGTCCAAACTATGATGGTATAAATGTTTATGGTGATGAAGCTTCGACTAATATTAAGGGAGTAGGGCAAAAATTAGAGGCTATGGGGCTAATCCCTGCAGGCGCATCTAATTTATTGCCGAATTCAAATGTTAGTAGAACAGGTTATAATGAGACTGATCTTACAGATAACAAAGCAGGAAATCTTAAAATTGATTTTTCGATTCATGGAAGACCTTTTGGGGATGAAAGATTAGAAATTATTTGGCAGAGTAAATTTGGTTTTGGAAATGCCGTATACCAAGGTGCTAACAGATATTACTTAAACGATTTTTTTATGCAGCAGCATAAACTGGAGTTGAAAGGAAAGAATTTTTTCGTAAGAGGATATACAACAACCGAGGATGGCGGGCATTCTTATGATATGATATTTACAGGTATTAATGTAAATAGAAAATGGAAAGATGATAATACTTGGTTTGGTCAATATGCAGGGGCTTATATTCAGGGGACTTTAGGTGGTATGACACCACAACAGGCGCATGCGGCAGGAAGAGCGACGGCAGATACAGGTCGCTTTATGCCAGGGACACAACAGTTTAAAAATGCATTCAATCAGGTTATTGATGATGAAAGTGTATTGACTGGTTCAAAGCTTGTTGATAATTCAAGAATATATCACTCTGATGCTAATTATAATTTTAAAGATATTATCGAATTTGCTGAAATTCAGGTTGGAGGGTCTTTTAGATTGTATGAGTTAAATTCTCATGGAAGGATTTATACAGATGCAGATGGTCCAATTAATTATAATGAATATGGAGCCTATACGCAGTTAATGAAAAAATTCATGGATGACCGTTTCAAATTTACCGGATCTATTCGTTATGATAAATCTAAAAATTTCGACGGGAATATTTCTCCAAGATTGTCTCTGGTTTATTCTGGAGGAGAAAAGAGAAATCATAATTTCAGAGGATCTTTTCAGACAGGGTTTAGAAACCCGTCTACACAAGATCAATATATTGGTTTTAATATTGGAAACGCAGTGTTGATCGGATCTGCACCTGATAACTTAACGAGATTCAGTGAGACTTTTAATTTAAGTGCAGAAGGTCAGTTGTATAGTGATGGAAGAACAACAAAAAATATGACAGGTGTTGATGCGTATAACAACTCTTATATTGCAAGTTCTGTAAGTGCTTTTGCTGCTATGGCGGGAACTAATCCATATGCTGCGGCTACATTGTTAAAAAAAGCAAGAGCAAATTACGTAAAACCAGAGCAAGTTAAAGCTTTTGAATTAGGATATCGTTCGGTTTTTGAAGGGTTTTCTATAGATCTTAATGGTTATTACAATATCTACAATGATTTTATTGGTAATCTTAATGTAATTTCTACTTATTATGGAGAAGCTCAGGATAGCCCTAATTTAGGTACACCGGGTAACCCTCCGCCAACAACAGATCCTGGTTTTCAATCGGTTCGTGCAATCCAAAATGGTGAATATAGAACGTATCAATTGTATACCAATTCAGACGTAGAGATTCATTCGCTTGGATTTGGAGCAGGATTGTCTAAAAAAGTTTATGCTGGTTATGAGGTAGGATTGAACTACAACTATGCTCAGTTTGATTTTGATCAGACAAAAGATCCAAGTTTCGAAGCAGGATTTAATACACCTAAACATAGAATTAAAGGATCTATTGGAAACGAAAAAGTATTTGAAAACTTTGGATTCAATGTTAGTGCAAGATGGAATAGCGAATATTTGTGGCAAGCTGGTTTTGCTGACGGTATTATTGAATCAGCTACTGTGATTGATGCGCAAATCAATTATGGATTGCCAAAACTAAAATCAGTTTTAAAATTAGGGGCGGCAAATATTGGAGGTAAAGAGTATTATCAGGTTATTGGTGCAGGTTTAATCGGTCAGCAGTATTTTGTTTCCTGGACTATCAATCCGTAATTCGAAGTTTCAAATAAAACAAATATGTTATTCGTCTTTCTTAAGTAAAATTAGAAAGGAGTAATTTTAAAATATATAAATTATGATAAAAAATTTCAAATGGCTTTTATTGGTTTCGTTGACCTTTGCAGCCTGTAATAGTGATGATAATACCACGACAGAAGTTATTGATTCGTCTGATGGTTTACCTTTAACTTCTGGTTCTGCTGATTTTGCCAATTATGTTGCTTTAGGTGATTCCTTCGCGGCTGGTTTTAGTGATAATGCTTTATTTATTAAAGGACAGCAAGGAGCGTATACCAATATTATTGCTCAGCAATTTTCTTTAATAACCAATGCTACTTTTAAAACTCCTTTGACAAACGACAATATAGGAGGGTTGTTGTTGGGTGGAAATGTTATTAGTGGGCCACGTTTGTATTTTAATGGAAAGGCTCCTGTTCCTGTAGAGGGAGTGCCAACAACAGAAGTTACCGCGCATCTTACTGGTAATTTTAATAATTTAGGAGTTCCGGGTGCCAGAAGTTATCATTTAGTTGCTGCTGGTTATGGTAATGTAATGGGTGTGGCAACAGGGAAAGCTAATCCGTATTTTGCAAGATTTGCAAGTTCGCCAAATACGACAGTTTTAGCTGATGCTATTGCGCAATCACCTACTTTTTTCTCTTTATGGATTGGAGGAAATGATGTTTTAGGGTATGCAACATCTGGAGGATCAGGTAAAGACCAAACAGGAAATATGGATCCATCAACTTATTCAGGAAGTGATATTACAGATCCGACAGTATTTAAAACGGTTTATACCAATATTATAAATGGATTAACAGCTAAAGGAGCAAAAGGTGTAATTGCAAACTTGCCAAATATCACATCTTTGCCTTATTTTACAACTGTACCTTATAATCCTGTAGCCTTGCCAGCAGATAAAGCGGCTCAATTGAATGCAGGATATGCGACTTATAACGGAGGTTTACAGCAAATGAAAGCCTTAGGTTTGTTAACTGCAGATGAAGTTGCAAAAAGAACAGTAAATTTTGTGGCCGGAAACAATGCTGTAGTAGTTGAGGATAGTTATTTGACGAATCTTTCTGCTTATGGGCTTCCTTCTTACAGGCAAGCTACAAAAGACGATTTAGTAGTTTTAACAGCAATGAACTTTATTGGAACACTTGTAAACGAAGATCCGACAAAAGTAAATGGAGTTTCGGTGCCTTTAGCAGATAAGTGGGTGTTGACAAAAGATGAAGTTGGTGAAGTAGCAAAAGCAACCAAGTCCTATAATGAAACTATTAAAGAAGTAGCTACGGCAAAAAACTTAGCTATATTAGATACAGAAATTCTTATGACACAAATAGCAGGTGCAGGGATTTCAGCTAATGGGTTTACAATGAAATCTACATTTGTAACAGGAGGAACTTTTTCTTTGGATGGAGTTCATCCATCGCCAAGGGGATATGCTCTGATTGCTAATAAATTTATAGAGGCTATAAATGCTAAGTACGGATCAAATTTAAACGGGGTCAATATTGGTAATTACCCGATTATGTTTCCTAAAGTACTACAATAATGCCAATTTTTTTTAGTAAGAAAGTCACTCATTTCTAAAATGCAGTGGCTTTTTTTATTTCCATAAAAAAATGCCATTTTAGATATTTTTGGCCTCTCTTTTAGGAATCAAACAAAATCATAGTATTTTTTATGAAAAAAAAATTGATTTTATATTTTAAAAAATTATCTTTGCGCTCTGAAAAAAGAGGTATTTTCGATAAACCTAAATAGCTATTTAATAAATACATAAGTAATGTCAAAAGTAATAGGAAAAGTTGCTCAAATCATTGGACCAGTAGTTGACGTAGTTTTCAACGGTAAGGATGTTGAACTTCCAAAAATTTATGATTCACTAGAAGTCACTAAAAAAGATGGAACTTTATTAGTTCTAGAAGTACAATCTCACATTGGAGAAAACACTGTTCGTACAATCTCTATGGACTCTACAGACGGTTTGTCTAGAGGATATGAAGTAGTTGGAACTGGTAATCCAATCCAAATGCCAATCGGTCCAGATGTATATGGAAGATTATTCAATGTAATTGGAGATGCAATTGATGGTTTAGGAAACTTGCCAAAAACAGGAGAAAACGGTTTGTCTATTCACAGGCAAGCGCCTAAATTCGAAGATTTATCAACTTCATCTGAAGTTTTATTCACAGGTATTAAAGTAATCGATTTGATTGAGCCTTATGCAAAAGGAGGTAAAATTGGATTGTTTGGTGGTGCTGGTGTTGGTAAAACAGTATTGATTCAGGAGTTGATCAACAATATCGCAAAAGGTCACGGTGGACTTTCAGTATTCGCAGGAGTAGGGGAAAGAACACGTGAAGGAAATGACTTGCTTCGTGAGATGTTAGAGTCAGGAATTATTAAATACGGTGATGATTTCATGCACTCTATGGAAAATGGAGGATGGGATTTATCTAAAGTAGATATGCCAGGAATGAGAGAGTCTAAAGCTACTTTCGTTTTCGGACAAATGAATGAGCCTCCTGGAGCTCGTGCACGTGTGGCGCTTTCAGGATTATCTATCGCTGAGTATTTCCGTGATGGAGCTGGATCAGACCAGGGTAAAGATGTATTGTTCTTCGTTGATAATATCTTCCGTTTTACACAAGCAGGTTCTGAAGTATCAGCACTTTTAGGCCGTATGCCTTCTGCAGTAGGATACCAACCAACTTTGGCAACAGAGATGGGAGCTATGCAAGAGCGTATTACATCTACAAACAAAGGATCTATTACATCTGTACAGGCGGTTTACGTTCCTGCGGATGACTTAACTGACCCGGCACCAGCAACAACGTTTGCTCACTTAGATGCTACTACTGTATTGTCTCGTAAAATTGCTGAGTTAGGTATTTATCCTGCGGTTGACCCGTTAGATTCTACTTCAAGAATTTTGACTCCTCAAATTTTAGGAAATGAGCACTACGACTGTGCACAAAGAGTAAAAGAGATTCTTCAAAAATACAAACAATTGCAAGATATTATTGCGATCCTTGGTATGGAAGAGTTATCTGAAGAAGATAAATTATCTGTATCCAGAGCACGTCGTGTTCAACGTTTCTTATCTCAACCTTTCCACGTAGCGGAGCAATTTACAGGTATTCCTGGAGTTTTGGTTGACATTAAAGATACTATCAAAGGATTTAACATGATTATCGACGGTGAGTTGGATCATCTTCCGGAAGCAGCTTTCAATTTGAAAGGTTCTATTCAGGATGCTATCGAAGCTGGAGAAAAAATGTTAGCTGAAGCATAATAATCAAGCAGAGCTTGATAAAATCAAAAAAATAAAAATTCCAAATTCCAAGATTGGGATTTGGAATTTTATAATTTGGAATTTTAAAAAACAGTTATGATTTTAGAAATAGTATCACCAGAAGCAAAATTATTTTCAGGAGAAGTAACATCAGTTACATTACCTGGAGTTGATGGAAGCTTTCAAATATTGAACAATCACGCTCCTATTGTTTCTATTTTAGAAAAAGGAACTATTAAAATTGCAGCGTCAAGTTTCAATTTTTCTAAAGATGTAGCGGATAAATTCACGAAAGTAAATGACCAAACCTATACATTAGAGATTACGTCAGGTACTATCGAAATGAAAGACAATAAAGTAATTGTTTTAGTTGACTAAGATAATTTCAAAATAAATGAAAAAGCCAAACAGAAATGTTTGGCTTTTTTTATTTTTAGTCCTTAAAGATTAAGTTTTATGCCGTTTATTTTCAATTTCATAACTTTGCTTTTATGAAATTACCAGAAAATCTTATTCAAAAGCTTGAAACACGAAAGCAAAATAATGCGTTAAGACAATTGCCAAGTTTTAATAATCTTGTCGATTTTTCTTCAAACGACTATATTGGATTTTCAAGATCTGAAGCTATTTTCAAATTGGCACATCATTATCTAATCGAAAACGAGATTATTCAAAATGGTGCGACGGGCTCCCGTTTAATTTCGGGGAATCATTCTTTATATCAAATTGCAGAAACTTTCATTGCTGAATTTCATGACGCTGAATCGGCTTTAATTTTTAATTCGGGTTACGATGTCAATGTTGGGTTTTTTAGCGCTGTACCGCAGCGAAATGATGTTATTTTGTATGATGAGCTAAGTCATGCTTCTATTCGTGACGGAATTACAATGTCGAATGCGAAATCATACAAATTCAATCACAATGATTTTGAAGATTTAGAGCATCTTATCTTAAAATTTCGGGATGCAAATATTTATATAGTTACTGAAACCGTTTTTTCTATGGATGGTGATAGTCCAAATCTTGAGGAATTGGTTGCGCTTTCTGAAAAATATAATTGTTATTTGGTTGTTGATGAAGCCCATACTTTAGGTGTTTTTGGAGATAAAGGTGAAGGCTTAATGCAATATCTAAATGTACATAATAGAATTTTTGCCCGAATTATGACTTTCGGAAAAGGTTTGGGATGTCACGGTGCTGTTGTTTTAGGAAGCACCGACCTTAAGGAATATCTTGTAAACTTCGCCCGTAGTTTTATTTATACAACAGGTTTGTCTCCACATTCTGTTGCAACAATTTTGGTGGCTTATCAGCATTTAGAAATTGAAAAGGAGAACATTAAAAAACTGCGTCAAAACATCGTATTTTTCAATCAGCAGAAAAATTTATTAGGCTTAAAACCGATGTTTGTTAGAAGTAAATCGGCAATACAATCTGCTATTGTTCCAGGTAATGAAAAAGTTAAGCAATTAGCACAACAATTACAAGATAAAGGTTTTGATGTAAAACCAATTCTGTCACCAACCGTTCCGGAAAGTCAGGAACGCCTTCGTTTTTGCATTCATAGCTATAATTCTGAAGAAGAAATTAATCAGGTTTTAGAGCTTTTGAGAGATTTTGTCTTTATAGTTTAAATTATTCCAGAGACACACATAATAACATAGAGAGCCAGGAAGATTTTTGGAGAATCTTTGTGGCTTTTTTTTGTGAATCTTTGTGAAATAAAAAAATGCCTCTCTTATTCCCTGTATTTGCTCACTTTTAAAAAAAGTTTAGATTTTTTTGTAACGTTTTGATTATTCGATTACTTACGAGTCGTAATCAAATAAACCAAATAAATTATGAAAACAACATCAACTTCAAAAGGAGAAAAAATTTTTAATTTAGTTTTTATCATTTTAACCTTTTTAGGTGCAGGATATGCTTTAGTAAATCAATTTCTATTAGATAAATCTAACACTTCATTTCTTGTCATTATGGTTTGCTTGTTTGTAGCTTCAATAGCCTCTTGGCAACGAAAAAAAATATTCAAATAAAGGACGAGTTTTAATCATTAATCAAATAATCAATCAAATAATCAATCAAATAATCAAATGAAAAATTTATTCAAATCAGTAGTCACAGTTATCGCAATTATTTTTAGTTTGTCAAATCAGGCACAAACAAAATCTCCAAAACTTGAAAACTCACTTTTATGGGAAGTTTCGGGAAATGGATTAGAAAAGCCTTCTTATTTGTATGGAACCATTCATATGATTTGTGGAAGTGATTATCTTCTATCAGAAAAAGCAAAAAAAGCATTCGAATCTTCAAATAAATTAGTTTTAGAAATCAATTTTGCAGACCCGAGCGAAATGAGTGATATCCAAAAATTGGCTATGGGAAAAGAACCCTTAAGTAAAAAATTAAGCCCGGAACAATTGTCCCGATTAGATGCGATTTTGAAAAAAGAAACCGGAATGACAGTACAGCAAGTTGATGGTTTTAGTCTGATGACCGTAATGAGTTTGATCTCTATGAAGAGTTTTGGCTGTACTGATTTGAAATTTTACGAAATGGAATTTATTGAACAGGCTAAAAAAAGAAATATTGAAGTAGGCGGCCTCGAAACTGTTAAGTCGCAATTTTCAATTCTTGAAAATGCATATTCTAATGATGAAATGATTGATTTGCTAAACGAGTCAACTCCGGAAGAAACGACTAAATTAGTGTCGCTTTATAAAGCGGAGAATGTGGAGGGAGCCTATGCGCTTGCCACAGATTTAAAATTTACCAGCGAGAAAACTAAAAAAGCGATTCTTGATGATCGAAATAAAAATTGGGTAAAAGATATGCCCGAAGTAATGAAAAAAGAAAGTGTATTTTTTGCCGTTGGAGCAGCGCATTTAGGCGGGGAAGAAGGAGTAATTAATTTGTTAAGAAAAGCGGGATATAAAGTAAAACCAATATTGAAATAGGATTGTTTTGAAAGAAAAAGAGCAAGAATTTTTAAACCGGATAGAAAACCACAAAGGAATTTTGTACAAAGTCTCTAAGATGTACATGGATAATCATGATGATCAACAGGACTTGTTTCAGGAAATTGTTTGTCAGCTTTGGAAGTCGTATGATACTTTTCGGAATGAAAGTCAGTTTTCTACCTGGATGTATCGGGTTGCAGTAAATACGGCTATCGTTTTCCTTAGAAAAGAAAAACGTAAAGTTGATAAATATGAAATTGCTTCGGAGAATATTAAAGATGATGAGGGCGATTCCCATATCAAAGAAAGCCAGCTTGATCATTTTTACAAAGCAGTTCAGAAGTTGGAAAAAATTGACAAAGCGATTATTTTCTATCAGTTGGAAGGATTTTCACATAAAGAAATTGGTGATAATCTCGGGATTTCTGAAGGGAATGCCCGCGTGAAACTAAACAGAGCAAAAGAAAAATTAAAAGAAATTATTAAAAATCAAGGATATGGATTTTAACGATATACAAAACGCATGGAAAAACGAACAAACTGAAAATGTTGTTCTTCCAAATAATTTAGAAAAAATACAATCGGCCAAGACACCTTTGGATAAAATCAGGAAAAACTTAAAAAACGAATTTATTTATCAAATCATTTCAATTGTTTTGATTGGACTAGCGCCTTTGTTATTACATTTTCCAGCTAAAGGAGTGATTTTGTTTTACTTGCTATTTAGCCTTTTTGTGGCAGTTTGTGTTTACTATTTTATCAAGTTTTACTTTTTTTATAAAAGACTGAACACAATTACGTTAAAAACAAAAGATAGCTTATATGAAACTTATTTTGATATCAGGTTGAACATGGAATTATATAAAACCTTCGGATTTGCCTTGACCCCTTTTTTAATTTTATATTTTATTGGGTTTTTTTACTATGAACTTTCTAAAATTCCAGGTTTTTTTGCCGATGGATTTACGAATTATCAATTAATAGGATTATTTTCTGTTGTCGTTTTTTGTATGCTTTTTATGGGAATTTCACTGGAGTGGTGGGTTCATAAGTTTTACGGAAAATATGCTAAAGAAATAAGAAAAGTGATCGACGAATTAAAAGAAGAATAAAATACAACCCATCGTAATTGATGGGTTTGCTGTTTTTATTGGTATTTTTGTACTCCATTAAAAGAAAGAAATGAAAATATTTATTACAGGAATTTCAACTGATGTTGGTAAAACGGTAACTTCTACTATTGTAGTTGAAGCTTTAGAAGCTGATTATTGGAAACCTATTCAGGCGGGAGATTTAGACAATTCGGACAGTCATAAAGTAAAAGCTCAGGTTTCAAATTCCAAATCTCAATTCTTCCCTAATAGTTATGCTTTAAATACGCCAGCAAGTCCGCATTTGGCGGCAGAAATTGATGGTGTTACAATTGATTTGAAACAAATCCTGACGCCAGAAACGGATAATCATTTGGTTATCGAAGGCGCGGGAGGCATATTTGTTCCGTTGAATGAAAAAGATACAATTATCGATTTAATTCAGTCCGACTATAAAGTGATCGTGGTTTCAAGACATTATCTAGGAAGCATCAATCATACTTTGTTGACTATTGAAGCCATTCAGAATAGAGGTTTTGAAGTCGCAGGAATTATCTTTAGCGGAAGCGAGAACAAATCGACTGAAAGTTTGATTCTGAATAAAACCGGAATAAAATGCATCGGAAGAATTGACGAAGAACCGTATTTCGATAAAAATGTAATTCGCGAATATGCTGATTTGTTTCGAGAGAATCTACTGAATTTATAGAACAAAGAATTTAGAATAAAGAAAATAGACTTTCTTATCTTTGCGGAAACTATAGAGTTTAGTCTTTCTTCTTGACTCTATAATCTATTCTCTAAAAAATGACTTTAACAGAAAAAGACAGCCAATACCTTTGGCATCCTTATACTCAGCACAAAACTTCACAAACGCCAATCGCAATTTCAAGAGGTGAAGGCGCATTACTTTGGGATGAAAACAATAAAGAATATATTGATGCTATAGCATCCTGGTGGGTAAACCCATTTGGGCATAGCAACAAATTTATTGCCGATGCGATTTACAAACAATTAACCACTTTAGAACATGTTTTGTTTGGTGGTTTTACTCATGAACCCGCAATAAAAGTAGCAGAAAAGCTGATTGAAATTCTGCCAAAGAATCAACAGAAAATCTTCTTTTCAGATAATGGTTCAACTGCTGTTGAAGTGGCTATAAAAGTAGCTTTACAGTATTTTTTTAATAAAAATGAAAAACGTACAACGATAATTGCTTTTGAAAATGCCTTTCACGGAGATACTTTTGCGGCAATGGCGGCAAGCGGAATTTCGTTTTACACACAGGCTTTTCAGGGAATGTTTATTGATGTAGTTCGGATTCCGGTTCCGGTAAAAGGGCAGGAAGAAGCGAGTTTTGAAGCATTGAAAAATGTGATTAAGACTCATAATTGCGCCGGATTTATTTTCGAGCCTTTAGTGCAAGGCGCGGCCGGAATGGTAATGTATGAGCCAGAAGCTTTAGCAAAACTGATTCAGATTTGTAAAGAAAACAAAGTGTTGACCATTGCAGATGAAGTAATGACGGGTTTTGGTAAAACTGGAAAAACCTTTGCAATGGATTATGTTTCAGAAGATCCAGATATGATTTGTTTATCGAAAGCTTTGACGGGAGGAACAATCCCGATGGCGATTACCACTTTTACCCAGGATGTTTTTGAAGCTTTTTATGATGACGACATCAATAAAGCCTTGTTTCATGGGCATACTTTTACGGCGAATCCAACAGGTTGTGCGGCAGCCTTGGCCAGTATCGATTTACTGCAGACTGAAGAAATGCAGACTAACATTGAAAGAATCAATAAAAGTCATTTGGCATTTCAACAGAAGATTGAAAATCATGCAAAAGTAATTACGGCCAGAACATTGGGGGTTATTTTTGCAGTTGAAATCAAATCCGATGCTGAAGAAAGTTACTACGGATCCATGCGTACGAAATTGTATAATTTCTTTATTGATAAAGGAGTTATTTTGAGACCAGTTGGAAACATCGTTTACATTCTTCCTCCATACATAATGACAGACGAACAGCTTCAAAAAGTTTATAAAACAATTGAAGACGCTATAGAAATGGTCTAATTTTTTTTACCATATAAGTGATATAAGTTAAGGAAGCTTGGTTTTATACTATATTGAATGTTACTTAGATAAAAGCTTTGCGAACTTTATAGACAATTAATTCAAACATTTTATAAACTTTTGCGACCTTTGCGTAAACCTTCGCGACCTTTGCGGTTAAAAACGCAACTGGCATAAAAACAATATTTTGAATACAAATAGAATCTCCATAACAGCTTTTTCTTCTATTTCTCCTTTAGGAAATAATATCGATGAAGTTTGGGAAAAATACCTCAATAATCAACATTGCTTTTCACAACAGTTCTTGGATCAGCAAAAAACCTCGGTAGCGGCTCTAAGTGCTGAATCCAAACAAATTGTTGCTGAAATCCGTGAATCAGATCCTAAATATAAATTTTTAGATGATTCGGTTTTGTTTGCGTTAGCGGCTTCACGAAAAGCAGTACAACAAGCAGGCTGGGGGTCAAATGACATCTTTGGAATCAATATTGGTTCTTCTCGCGGTGCTACTGATTTATTCGAAAAACATTATGCAGCATATATAGATACGGGAAAAGCACAGACTCTGGCTTCTCCAACAACTACTTTAGGTAATATTTCGTCCTGGATAGCACACGATTTGCAAAGTGTGGGGCCAGAAATTTCACATTCTATTACCTGTTCAACTGCGCTTCATGCTGTATTAAATGGTGTTGCCTGGCTGAAATCCGGAATGGCAGATAAGTTTTTGGTAGGCGGAAGTGAAGCGCCATTGACTGATTTTACGATTGCTCAAATGAGAGCGTTGAAAATATATTCGAGAATTGATCAGGAAGAAGAAAACTGGCCAAATCTCGCTTTTGATTTTGAGAAAACCCAGAACACTATGATTTTGGGTGAAGGTGCAGCGGTTTGTTGTTTAGAGGCCGGAGTAAAAGAAAATGCGATCGCTTATATTACCGGAGTTGGTTATGCAACCGAGATTCTGGAGCATAATATTTCTATTTCTGCGGAAGCAGATTGTTTCCAGAAATCGATGAAAATGGCATTAAAAGAGGAAAATCTTGAAGATATTGATGTAATTGTAATGCATGCTCCTGGAACTATAAAAGGAGATTTAACAGAATTGCGTGCCATCGAAAAAGTATTTGGTTCAAAACTGCCTTTGTTAACTACAAACAAATGGAAAATCGGGCATACTTTTGGAGCTTCGGGAATTTTGAGTTTAGAATTAGCTCTTTTGATGATGCAGCATGATGCGTTTATTGGAGTGCCGTTTGGAGAAAAGCAAATACAAACGAAACCAATTAAGAAAGTAATGATTAATGCGGTAGGTTTTGGAGGAAATGCAGTCAGTATTTTGATTGAAAAGAGATAATTAGATTTTTAAAATACTACTCAATGAATTTTCTGACAAATTTGAGGATTTTATGAGGTAATTGTTAAAGAGAAAATGCAATCTGCTTTTTAAGAAATTGAGAGGTTAATTGTTTTCTAAATCTTTTACCTTGTCGTAAACCAGATTACTTTCATATCCTCTGCGCAGCATATAGTCGCAGAACTTTTTTCTCTTTTTTAAGCTGTTTTTTTCCTGAATGCCACTCCAGCATCTTTCAGCAAGATTATTGAAGGTAGTTTCGTACTCATCAGCTGAAATTTCTTTAAGTGCGAGAGTAATATTTGTCGAAGAAATTTGTCTGGCTTTGAGTTCGTTTGTAATTCTAATTTTTCCCCACGACTTCATACGATGTTTTCCTCTGGCAAAGCTACAGGCAAATCTCGTTTCATTTAAAAAATTTCCTTCAATTAGCTGAACAACAATTGAATCAATTTCATCGGTAGTCATTTTTAGGCTGTATAATTTGGTAACCACTTCGGCATGACAGCGTTCCTGGTAGGCGCAAAAGTGTTCTAATTTCTGTAAAGCTTCTTTTGGAGTGCAGATCGTGTTCATGAGTTTTTTGTCTTTTGACTATAAAACCCCAAAAGTAGTTATTAAGCTGTAAATTATTTGAATTTTCTGTGGTATAAAACGAAAGCATGTAGTTATGTAGCGTTAAGGTTTTTTTTGAAAAAATGGAAAAACTTTTGATGCTATCAAAACCTCTTTTTATTAGTCGAGAAAAGAAATGCTAAATCTTTAATTTTTTTAAAGAAATATGAAAAGATCTTATTTTTACTTTTTAGAGAAAAACTCCCTTAACTCGCTTTTTTCTAATTTTAAAACGAAAAATTAAGATTTTTTTAAGAAAAAAATATGATTTTTCTTAGTTTTTAACAGTCTGATTTATAAGAAATAACTTTAAAACTTGATTTTAGCAATGTATTTCATCGATTATTTCATACGCTTTAACGATTATATACTTATTATAAACTGCTATTAAATAGAAACTCGCATATAAATTTATATTTGTACAGCAAAAAAGCCACGACTGCAACAACCTTAATAGATGATATTTAGTATGAAAAAAACTTTACTTTCTAATTTGTTTTATTCTTCTTCAAAACTATTTTCTTGCACAGAGGTAAACTTTTCTACTAATTACAAATTGCACTAAAACTTTCAATACAGCCTGATTGATTAGTAGTGCAAAACCAGCCCAATTAGTTTGTAGTCAAAAACATCAGATCGATTTTTTCAAAAACCACGATATCCCAAAACAATCTTAAACCCTAAAACCTACTATATGGATAAAAAACTACTTTATTTTGTTCGTTCTTTATTTTTAAATTTTTCTAATTCTTCTAAAGAAAGGTCTTTTACTCCTGGTTTAAGGTTACTTTGTTTGGGGATGTTTTTTGTGTCTTTTGTTGGATTTGCACAAACAACTAATACATGGGATGGTTCAAGCGGTGATGGATTGTGGAGTACTGCTTCGAATTGGAGTACAAATTCAGTTCCAACCAGTTCTCAAGATGTAATAATACCTAATGGTTCTAGTTCGAATTTGCGAACAGTTAATATTAATAGTTCCGCTACGTGTAAATCACTAACTATTAATAGTGGAGGGAATTTAAATACAATATCAATTGTTGGTAGTAATTCTCTTGTCATACTAGGAGCAGTTACTATTGGTGCTGGAACAGGCAATGGAGATCATAAGTATATCGACGTAGCAGGAGGTACATTTTCATGTAGTGGAATCACAATGACAGCTACAGGTAACGCAAATCGCAAATCGGGTATTTTAATATCATCTGGTACAGTTACAGTCTCCAATAATATTACAATGAATGATTCTAATGATGTTATCACTTTTGCTGGATCGGGTACTTTAAATGTTGGTGGCACTATTACTGGAGGGATGTTAACGGCATCATCAGGAACAGTCAATTATAATAATGCTGTTTCGCAAACAATTGGAAATTATAGCTATAATAATCTTACATTGTCAAATTCAGGGACTAAAACATTTCCTGCTTCAGTGGTTGCCATTTCTGGTAGCCTAAATATTAATTCTGGTGTAGTTGCGAATTTGAATACATTTACACATACAGCAGGAACACTTAATTTAGGAGGAGCAACCACATCTGCAGGATCTTGGGGAAGTACAACTTCAACGGCTGATAATAGAAATGATACTTTTTTTGCTGCAACAACAGGACTAATAAATGTAAGCTCTCCATCTTGCACACCGCCAGTAATTTTTGCTATGACAGGAACTGACAATGTGGCCTATTGTAGTACTGAGGCGGGCACAACAATTGGCTTGTCAGGTTCACAATCTGGAGTTAATTATCAATTATACAGAGGAACCGTTGCTGTAGGGTCACCTGTCGCAGGTACAGGTTCGGCTATTAGTTTTGGCGCATTTAATACTACAGGAAAATATACCGTTAAAGCAATCAGAACGTCATTATGTACCGCAATAATGTCGGGAGGTCCAATCACCGTTTATAAATACAGTTCACCACCAACAATAACAGGAACAGTAACTCATGTTGGCTGTCCAACTAGTGCAACGGGAAAAATTGATATAACAAATGCTTCAAATCCTGCTTCTTTGGGCTTCGTGAGAGCCAGTACGGATGCAACTACTCAAGGAGTAAATCTTGGTCAGACAATTTTATCTAACAGAGCTGCATTTACAGTAGAGGGTTGGATTAAATTTGATAATTTGAATTATGTGACTAGAATGTCAATTTTTGGCCAAAATGATGCTATTGAAGTTGCCTTTGAAGATGATAATTTAAGATGTTATACTGCCGGTGGAGGTACGGTAGACATACCAAAATCAGAAATTTCTGCTGGTCTTTGGTACCATATTGCAGCTACAGGAGATGGTTCAAATTTGAGACTTTATCTGAATGGAGTACTAAGAAAAACAACGACAGCATCAACAACGAACTATGGTTCAAGTTCTTATACGGCAAAAATAGGATATGCGGTAATGGATGCTGCAGGCAATGGTTTAACAGGGGAAATTTTTAAAGTTGGTTTTTGGAGTACAGCACTTTCTGACGCTGATGTTGCTAAATTGGCAACAGGATTTGTAGATTATGATGCTTCTTTTAGCAACTTGATAGCGGGATATAGCTTTAATGATGGTCCTTCAGCTAACTCACTTACAGGAGTAGGAAGTTCAGCACCTGTTGGAACTTTTGTTAACCTCACTTCTGCTACTGCGTGGAAGGATCCTTATGTTTATTCATGGGTTTCTGTTCCGGCAGGATATACATCTACAGGAAAAAATTTAACAGGTTTATTGCCTGGAACATATAATGTTACAACATCGCTAAGAAATTGTACAAGTTTTGCCTCATTTGTAGTTAATGCTACAAATACGGTTCCATCAATTACAACGCAACCAAGTTCAACAAGTACATGTGTAGCAAATAATGCTTCATTTACTATTGTTGGCGCAGGGACTGGTGTAAATTATCAATGGCAAGTGAGTACAAATGGAGGAGGACTTTTTACACCTTTAAGTAATGGTGGCGTTTATAGCACTGTGACTACGGCAACGATGAATATTACAGGTGCTACTGCAGGTATGAATAATTATCAGTATCGTTGTATTGTTGGTGGAACATGTACTCCGGCGGTTACATCGAATGCAGTAGTTCTTACTGTTAATACACCATCTGCTGCACCGACCAGCATAGGCGGAATAACAACACTGTGTAATGGAGGTTCGACAACCCTAACAGCAGTTGGCGGAACTTTGGGAACAGGAGCAACTTACCAATGGGGAACCGGAGCGACAGTTGGAACAAATCCAATTTCAGGAGCCACCTCAATTACATATGTGACAGGCGCTCTTAATAGTAATACGACTTATTGGGTAAGAATAGAGAATACCACTTCACCTTGTACTGCTAACACAGGCGGTGTTTCACAAGCAGTAACGGTCAATACACCATCTGTTGCACCAACAAGCATAAGCGGAACAACAACAATCTGTAACGGAAGTTCGACAACCTTAACAGCGGTTGGCGGAACGTTAGGAACAGGAGCAAATTACCAATGGGGAACAGGGTCTGTAGTTGGAACAAGTTCGCTTTCAGGACAAACGGGTTCAACACTAACGATAACACCAGGAAGTTCAACAACCTACTGGGTAAGAATAGAGAATACTACCTCACCATGTGCAGCTACAACTGGTGGTGTTTCTCAATTGGTAACGGTAAACCAAAAATCAGCTGATCCAGTATCTGCTTCAGCAGGTTCACCAACAATATGTAATGGAGTAAGCACTACTTTAACGCTTAACGGCGGTGGCGGCGGAACAGGTGCAACCATAAAATGGTACACAGGTTCTTGCGGAGGAACTTCAGTGGGTACCGGTAATGGTCTCTCAGTGAGTCCATCTGTAACCACTACATATTATGGGCGCTATGAAGACGGCACTCCATGTAATAATTCAGCCTGTTCTTCAGTAACAATAACAGTAAATACAGTAACAGTTGCTCCAACCATAACAATTAAACAACCAACTTGTACAGTATTAACAGGGGTTATTACAGTTACATCGCCGGCAGCAGGAACAGGATATAATTATAGTATTGACGGAAGTGATTATACAAATACAACAGGAATTTTTACTGTCGCTGAAAATACTACTTATAATGTTACTACTAAAAATTCATCGGGATGTATTTCACCAGCGGAACCAGCTATAATACTTCCTTCTTCTGACAGAGTATGGAATGGTTCTATAGATACTGATTGGACAAAAGCAGGAAACTGGACACCAAATGTAGTTCCGGGAAATACTGACTGCGTAGTAATACCTACTACAGGAACACAACCTGAAATCGCAGCTGGTACAAGTGCCGATGCTTATTCTCTTACAATAGGCAGTCAAGGTTTATTGACAGTAAATTCTAAAGCAATTTTAACGGTCGTTACTGGAATAACAGTTGCATCGGATGGAAATTTAGTATTCGAAGATGATTCTAGTTTATTGCAAAAGACAGAGAATGCTGTCAACACTGGAAATATAACATACAAACGTATTACTGCAAAAGTGAGTCGTTATGATTTTACTTTTTGGTCATCGCCTGTAACGCGTACACCATTAGCATATACACTTGCTGATGTATCACCACTTACTTTGGCAGATAAGTTTTATAGTTATATTCCTGCAGTAGGATGGAAAGTTAGTTATAGAGGAGAACTGCCAATGGAGCCGGGAATGGGTTATATCATCAGGGCCCCTCAAACTTATGCAGTTGCTAAAGCACTTGCTCAAACCTATGAAGCATCATTTATCGGAAAACCAAATAATGGAACTATAGAAATAACTCCTGTAAAAGATGAAAGTATTATGGTAGGAAATCCATATCCTTCAGCTCTGAATGCTAGGGAATTTATTGAGTATAATGAGCTTGTTAGGAATGTTCAAGTAGGTTCCCTTTATTTTTGGACACACAATAGCCCTCCAAGTACTTCTACTCCGGGAGATTATAAATATAATTATACTACTTCAGATTATGCAGTGTATAATTTAACAGGTAGCACTACAGGGGCAAGTACTTTACCAAACAATGATCCGCCTTCAGGATTTATTGCAGCAGGTGCAGCTTTCTTTATGACACCCAATTCAAGTGATAAAATTGCTTTTACCAACGACATGAGGGTTGGTACTGATAATGATCAGTTTTTTAAAACTGCGAAGGCAAAGGATGAGGGGAAAAATCGACTTTGGCTAAACCTGATCAATAACCAAGGAGCTTTCAAGCAATTATTAGTTGGTTATCTTGATGGTGCAACCAATAATTTTGATTACAATTATGATGGGGAAACTCTTGATGGCAATACCTATGTCGATTTTTATAGTATTAATGAAACAGATAAATTAACCATTCAGGGGCGCGCATTACCTTTTAGTGATGCTGATCTGATTCCGTTGGGATATGTAAGCAGTATAGTTGGAGATTTTACTATCTCTATAGATCACGCCGACGGACTTTTTGATACTCAGGCTGTTTATTTAGAAGATAAAAATACTGGAAAAACGGTCGATTTGCGTGCTGCAAATTATACGTTTACAACTGCGAAAGGAACTTTTGAAGATCGTTTTGTACTTAAATATGCCGATAAAACACTTGGAACTGGTGACTTCGAAAATATCGAAAATGGGCTTTTAGTTTCAGTTAAGGATAAAGTGGTAAAAATTACCTCGGCTAAAGAATCTATCAAAGAAGTTACTATTTTTGATATTAACGGAAAACTACTTTACGATAAAAAGAAAGTTGGTTCAACTGAATTACAGATTTCAAATCTACAAGCAGCTAATCAGGTTTTATTAGTGAAAGTGATGTTGGAAAATGGATTTACAACTACCAAAAAAATTATTTTTCAATAGATAAAAATAAATAATCAATTAAAGGAGAGACGTACCATTTGTACGTCTTTTTTTGTTTGTGCTATTCCTAGTTAAATAGCATTAAAAGATTTACCAAGCAGTATAAACATCGGGGTTATTCTTCTAATTAATCTGATGTTTTGCCTAGTTTTAGTTTGTCTCATAAGTAAAATTAAAGTTATGAAGACAAGGAAAAGTAGACGAAGAAAAAAAAGTTCTGTAGACTATAAAAACATATTCATAAATAGTATTTAAAAGGACAGAAGAAATACTATAATTTTTTAATGTTTTAGAGAATCAGATTTACAATAAAAAATGACATTAAAAACCGCAAATTTTTGATGCAAAATTTGCCTTCAAGGAATCAATTTTATTAATAAAAAGGACAGTAGAAAAACGTAAATAATAAAACTTTTCAAGGTAGTTATAAGTAGGTTTTTTCTTTATTTTTTATTTCAATTTGTCGATAAACGGTATGGCTTTTTTTTGAAAGAAATTTTAGCTCAATTTGCTTTTGCTGACGTTTTTTTTTATGTTAAAATTAATTTTAACATAATTTTTTTTCAAATCATCATATTTTTTAATTAATAACAAAAAAAAGCGCATTTGATTTATCAGATGACTTGCATTTTTTAAATGATGAATTACATGAATTTTTTTTATTTATGAGAAATAACTTAAAATAATAAAACTGCCGTTTTTTGGCTGAAATATAAGAGGTTGATTTAGATTTGGTTAGATGAAAATTGTACATTGTTTAAGGCATTTTAGTGATAAAATAGGGTTGTAAAAGCAGCTCAAAAAATCGATAAAATGCAAACTCAAAAAGAGCCGATTTTTAAGTGGTTTTTTTTGAAAATAATTTGCTCAAAAAATCTATTGTTAAATTTAAATATCACTTAAAATGGACAAAAAATTACTTATTATTTTTTCGATGTTATTTTGTTTTGGATTTGCAAATGGTGCCACTATCACAAGTACCGGAACAGGAAATTGGTCTAGTACAACTTCATGGGTTGGCGGAATAATACCAACAGCAAATGATGATGTTATTATAGCTGCCGGATCAACGATAACAATTAACTCAAATGTTTCTGCAAAAACTTTAACCATAAATGGTACATTATTGGTTTCTGGTGATCGAACTGTAACAACCGCAGCAGGGAATACTCTTAGTGTAATTATTAATGGTACGCTTGGTTTTTCATCAAATCAAAGTGACATAAGATTTCCGGATGGAACTACCTTAAATATTAATAAACCTTCAGGAAAAATTGATGAGTCAGGAGGTTGCTCTAATAATGTTGCTCTGTACATTGGTTCACTGAAATTTGCAGTTTGTGTTGGAAGTGGAAATGGAAATAATGCCACTTATACTTTTGAACAACTCAATGATTTAGGGGGAACTATACAATCTAATCCTACAAGTAATGCACCGATTTGTGAAGGTAATACTCTTGATTTCACTGCAGCAAAGCTAGGTGTCGATGGGACTGGATTAAATTGGCATTGGTCCATAAAAGCTCCTGGGGCCGGATCTTTTACAACCTACCCTGACAAACAAACAATAGTATCTTTATCAAATGCCGTATCAGGAATTTACGAGGCTAATCTAACTTATACAACTACTTATGGAGGATCAACTTATACTAGTTCCAAAACTATTTTTGCAACTGTTAATCCAAGAGCGGCGACTCCAACAATCTCTCCAAGCGGGGCAACAACATTTTGTGAAGGTAGTAGTGTTACTTTAACGTCTAGCGCCGGGTCGAGTTATTTATGGTCAACAGGTGCGACGACACCAAGTATCGTTGTAACAACATCAGGAAATTACTCTGTTCAGGTGACAAATGCATTAGGCTGTCAAAGTTTACCATCTGCTAATACTGCAGTTACGATGAAACCTTTGTTAGCGCTTCCAAGTGTTTTTAGCAATATTAGCGCCACCTGCGCTACATTGACAGGAAGCATAGTGTTAAATAATTTACCAATGACAACACCTACAATACCAAATTGGGTTATTCAGCAGACCGGTACAGTATCACAATCATATACTGGAGGTGGTGGCGCAGATCCGACTACATTTACAATCTCAAATTTAATTCCGGGTTTTTATAATTTTACAATTGAATTTGGAGATTATTGTCCGGTATCGATTAATAATGTAGAAGTTAAAACCGCTGAAACTAATATATGGCAAGGTCCGGTTTTAGGATGGTCCAAAGGCAGTGCACCATCAAGCACCGGAACCGAAAGTATTGAATTTGCTGCAGATTATCAATCAGCAGGGGATTTGGCAAGTTGTTCCTGCAAGGTAGATGCCGGAAAAATTGTAACTATAAATGCAGGCCATACATTGTATGTGGAAAATCAGGTAGTTGTCGAGTCTGCTACCGGAGCAAAATTAATATTTGAAAATAACGCAAGTTTAGTCCAGCTTAACGATGTGATCAACACTGGAGATATCACTTATAAGCGAAATACAACAGCAGTTCGTCGTTATGATTTTACATTTTGGTCATCGCCAGTTACTCGTACACCAGCTTTTATGTTAAAAGACTTGTCTCCAGATACTCTGGGTGACAAATATTATAAATATCATCCAGTGAATGGTTGGGTTATTATTGGAAGGGGATTGGCAGAAATGGAGAGTGGGGTAGGATATATTATTAGAGCACCACAATATTACAGTATAACTATACCTGCTGTATATAGTGGCTCTTTTACAGGAGTTCCAAATAATGGACCAATTTCTGTTCCTTTAATTGCGGCTGAAAAATCAAATCTACTTGGGAATCCATATCCTTCGGCAATATATGCAGATGAGTTTATCTTTGATAATTCAAGTAATTTGTATGGGACCTTATATTTCTGGACACATAACAGCCCTCCAAGTAAACTTGTTGATGGAGATGCTACTTATAATTATACGGTTGATGATTATGCAGTTTATAATTTAACAGGCAGTGTCGAAGTCGGAAATCTTATTGGCAGTGGCGCTACTACGAGCCCAAACACAACAAGTCCAAAAGGTTATATCGCAGCGGGACAATCCTTTTTTGTAACGTCTAAAACTAATCTTAGTGCAATTTTTACCAATTCAATGCGGGTTAACGGTAACAATGCTCAGTTTTTTAAAACAAAAAGTAAGTCTACTATCGAAGCGCATAAAGTATGGATCAATTTTAGTAATGTAAAAGGAGCTTTTAAACAAGTATTAATTGGGTATGTTGAGGGAGCAACTAATGCATGGGATGATAATTATGATGGTCCAACTATAGATGGTAATAAATTTGTAGATTTTTACAGTGTAAATGAAGGTGAAAAGCTTATAGTTCAGGGACGCGGCTTGCCTTTTGACGAAACAGATTTTGTTCCTCTTGGATACAAATCGGCAATTGCAGGTGAGTTTACGATTTCTATTGATCATGCTACAGGAGTTTTAGATACACATGCTATTTATCTCGAAGATAAACTGACTAATACGCTTCATGATTTAAGAGGTAGTGATTATAAATTCACAACGGCTATAGGAACTTTTAATGATCGTTTTGTATTACGTTATGTTGGTAAAACATTAGCGAAACAGGAATTTCAAGATTCGGAACAAGCTCTTCTGGTTTCGACAAAAGATAAAATTATCAAAGTGACATCAACAAAAGAAATAATTGATGAAATAACTATTTTTGATCTTACAGGAAAAGTTATCTACAATAAAGATAAGATAGATTCTACAGAGTTCCAGATAGCCAATATACAGTCTGGAAATCAAGTTTTATTGGTGAAAGTTTCGCTAGGAAATGATACGACATCGACAATCAAGATCATTTTCTAGATAATAAAATAAAAAAAGTCAAAACCCATTCCATAAAAACGGAATGGGTTTTTTTGTGTCCGAGATTTATTTTTTTATCATGAGTTACTACTTAAAAATGTTAAAGTGCTGTTTTTCAAGTTAAATTATTTGATGTGTTGTAAATAAAATCGTACCTTGTTGTTGTTTACTTTCGGTGAAACACATAAAAGCCCGTTATACTGCATTTTTTATTACTTCTTCGTTTAAAAACTGAATACAGATTTTAGTTTTTTACCCGCCTAAAATACAGATTGTTAATTTGAATACCCGTTTACTAGCATAAGAAATTTAGATTCTCTTCGTGTGTTTTTATGTGCCTGAAGAGCTTGTTTAGGATTCTTTTCAATAATAGGGTATTTGAAATTTTGAAATGATTTTCATTTGAGTTGAATCTGATTTTTTAATTGTTAAAATGCCACAGTATGAAAGAATATTTACTTCCAGTATTGATTTTTTTTAGGTTTTTAATATTATCTACTTTTAGTAGGAAGCAGAAAAGAGAAATAGTTTTGTTTACAAAACTACAGCTGGCTTCTTTCTTATGCTTTGTCTCTCTTTCTTTGTGGGCACAACCTCCACCACATACTTTTGGCACTAGTGGTACTTTGTTTGTTCCTGCGGGAATTACTGAAATGACAGTTCAGGCATGGGGTGGCGGTGGCGCTGGTGGCGGTGCGTCAGGGGCTACACTTCTATCTTTAACTGGCCGTGGTGGTGCAGGCGGTGGTGGTGGTGCATATGCTACTGCTAATATTACAGTGGTGCCAGGAACAACTTTAAATGTAACTGTCGCTCGCCAGGTCGCCGGAACAACTACTGGCATTGGAGCAACTGGGGAGACTTCGACTATTGCAGGTTTTGAAAATATCATAAAAGCAGTTGGAGGATCTGGTGGTGGAGCAAATACTACTGGGGCAGTCCCTGCAGGTGGTGCAGGGGGCTTGGCCTCAGCTTCATCTGGAACTACAACGGTTAATGGTAGTCCCGGCCTAATTGGCGCTACTGCATTGCTATCATTAGGGCTGAACTCAGGAGCCGGAGGGAAAGGCGGTATTCCTGGGGGAGGTGATGGAGGTGCGGCTGTTCCTGGTACCCTTGAAAACCAGTCCGGGAATGTTGGCGTTGCTCCTGGCGGTGGAGGTAGTGGTGCCGTACAATCTCTCTCGAATGCTGCTCAATTAGGCGGAGCCGGAGCTGCTGGTCAGGTCATTGTTGCCTATACTTGTCCATCATATGGGATTTTAGGAGTTTCAGCTACAGGTGTTTGTACTACAGCTGGAACCTCGACAATAACCCTGACAGGAAGCGCAGCTTCTTTGCCAATTGGTGTTTATACCGTAAACTATAATCTCACGAATCCAGCTCAAAGTTTAACTATTACAATGACCATTACAACGGCAGGTCTGGGTACTTTTGTGCTATCGGGTCTTACTGCTGTTGGTACAAGAGATATCACAATTACAAAATTAACCTCTGGAGCTTGTTTTGTGGATTTAACTTCTAATAATTTCGCCAGTATTATCACTTCTGCGGTTACAAACGGTGGAACAGTTAGTGGTGCAGCGGCCGTTTGCAACGGTTCTACTAGTGGTACACTTTCATTGACCGGTCATACTGGTTCGGTTTTGAATTGGGAATATTCAGTGAGCCCTTTTACGGCATGGTTTCCTATAACAAATGTAACAACAAACTTAGTTTCGGGACCACTTACGGAAACTACCCGATTTAGAGCAGTGGTGCAAAATGGAGCTTGTGCTGTTGCGCGTTCCGGTGAGGCAGCGGTAGTTGTTAATCCATTACCTCAGGGAAGTCTAACAGGCAATGGGCCATTTTGTGCGGGTGGATCGCCACAGTTACTTTTTACCGCTACGACAGGTGTGGGCCCCTATACAATTGTGTATAAAGAAAATGGGGGAGCAGACCGCACAGTGACAAACATAACCAGTGGGATAGCTTTTGCTGCTTTTACATCCCCGGTAAACAACTCTGTAAACTACACGCTGGTTTCGGTTACAGATGCTAATAACTGTACAAGGAATACGGGGTTTACAGTTTCTGCTGCAACCATAACGGTTAATGCACAATCATCAACGCCAATAGTAGGAACTGTTGTTCAGCCTACCTGCGTTATTTCAACGGGAAGCCTGCCTTTAAGTGGGTTGATCACAGGGTCATGGACACTAATTCAAACAGGAACGGTTAATAATATGTACTATGGTACAGGAACTAGTTTTACAGTTCCTGATTTGGTACCAGGAAACTATACTTTTACAATACAGGACATCACAGGTTGTCCTTCATTGGCTACTTCCAATGTTACTATTATAGCTCCTGTTACCAATACCTGGGACGGCGATAGCTGGTCTGAGGGAAGCCTGCCAACAAATGATAACGACATTTTGGTATTCTCCGCTGATTATGAAATCAATCAGGATTTAAATGGTTGTTCCTGCATTATAAATTCAGGTGTAAATGTTGTGGTGAATTCTGATCATACCTTAACAATTGCAAATTCTGTAAATAATAATGGAGGAACATTAACATTCGAAAATAACGCAAGTTTATTACAAACGAATGAGGCTGTTAACACTGGAAATATTATTTACAAACGTTATACAGCACCGGTACGACGTTATGATTTTACTTTTTGGTCTTCACCTATTAAAGAAAGTACTTCTTTTACATTACATGATTTATCGCCCGATACGCTAGGGGATAAATATTATAAATACGATCCGGTAATAGGCTGGATTGTAATTTACAGAGGTGATGAAGCTATGGAAGCAGGAAGAGGTTATATCATAAGAGCACCGCAAAATTATGACATAATTGAGCCATCCGTTTTTAACGCGAGGTTCATCGGAATTCCTAATAATGGTACGATTCCGATACCGTTAGCCGCTGCCGAAAAATCATATTTACTGGGAAACCCTTATCCTTCGGCAATATATGCAGATAGGTTTATAGCTGATAATGCGGCTAATTTATATGGTACGTTATATTTTTGGACGCATAACAGCCCTCCAAGTGATGATGTTGATGGAGATGCAAAATACAATTATACGCTCGATGATTATGCTATTTATAATTTAACG
The DNA here is from genome assembly GCF_041946075.1 of Flavobacterium sp. LAR06. NCBI lineage: Bacteria > Pseudomonadati > Bacteroidota > Flavobacteriia > Flavobacteriales > Flavobacteriaceae > Flavobacterium > Flavobacterium sp. LAR06. Next base: position 683,988 of record NZ_JAUTYT010000001.1, read on the forward strand.
GGCAGCACTACTGTTGGTGATATGGAAGGAGATGGGGCCGATACACCTGGTTATCAGGAACCACCATATGGCTATATTGCCGCAGGGCAGTCCTTTTTTGTGACATCAAAAACGGCATTAAATGCAGTGTTTACGAATTCAATGCGTGTCCCGGGTAATAATAGCCAGTTTTTTAAAAATAATGCTGTCCGAAAAGGAAATGATACCGGTCACAGAGTTTGGCTCAATCTTACTAATACGCAGGGAGCTTTTAAGCAATTATTAATTGGATATGTGGAAGGAGCAACCAATTCATGGGATAATAATTATGACGGACTTACAATGGACGGCAATAAATACTTGGACTTTTACAGTATTAATGAAATGATGAAATTAGTAATTCAGGGACGCAGCCTTCCTTTCCTTGAAACTGATGTTGTTCCGTTAGGGTATAGATCGATAATTGTGGGTGAGTTTACAATTTCTATTGATCATGCCAATGGTGATTTAAGCACCCATGATATTTATTTAGAAGATAAATTAGCTAAAAGTGTGCATAATTTAAAAACTAGTAATTATAATTTTACCACCGCCGTCGGAACTTTCGATGACCGCTTTGTATTACATTATGTCAATAAATCTTTGGGGACAGAGGATATTGAAGGCACTGAACAAACCGTTGTGATTTCTGTAAAAGATAAAATTATCAAAGTGAATTCAGCGAAGGAAAATATTAAAGAGGTTTCAGTCTTTGATGTTAGCGGAAAGCTTCTTTATAATAAAACAAAAGTTAATGCAACAGAATTGCAAATAGCTAATTTGCAATCAACGAATCAGATTTTACTAGTAAAAACGACATTAGAAAATGGGTATAGTACTTTGAAGAAAGTGGTTTTTTAATAGTAGTTCAGTAAATAAAAAAGCGGTTGAAATTTCAGTTTTAACCGCTTTTTAATTCTATTAAGCAGATTTTGCTAAATTCTCATGGGTATTTTCAATCGCTTTTTGATTTTTATAATCAATCCATTTCTGGCCTTTAAACCTTCTCATCATAATATCAAAATGGCGCATAATGAAAACATTATAGGCGGCCTTGGATAAATTGGTAATATTTTTTGGAAAAGCACGTAAACTCATAGAGAATCCCGGAGTCAAATATTTCATATAATGCCAATATCCTTCAGGCATATATAACATCTCACCATGTTTGAGATTGGTAATATAGCCTTCGGCATTTTTTAAGGCAGGAAATTTTTCATAATCAGGATCATCAAAATCAATGTCTTCTCTTGAAATTAATGCGTGAGGTACTTTATACATGTATTTTGACTGATCAGGAGGAAAGATCATACATTGTTTTTCTCCATGAAAATGAAAATGCAGAATATTCGAATAATCAATATCAAAGTGCATAAAGACTCTTGAATTTTCTCCACCAAAAAACAACATCGGCATTTGCTTTACAAGCTTTAGTCCAATATCGGGCCATAAAAAGTCATTTTTTAGCACTGGGACTTCCTTCATTAAATTATAAAGGAAAATACGATAGTTAGTAGGTTTGGATTGTAAAAGAGTGATATAATCGCTCATTTTCATTTTAGTGTGTGCCTCGTTAAAGCCATCTTCGTGATTTACAGGTCTGTCATCATATAAAGGAACGGTAACATCACCGGCGATTTCGTTGATATAGGATAATTTCCATTTGTGGTAAGCTGGCCAGTCTTCGGTCAGTTCTTCAATAACAACGGGAATTTGTTTTTTGACATATTGGGAAATAAAATCAGATTTTGAGATTTTTTTTACCCTTTCGATTTGTTTTAACTTCATCTTTGATAAATAAAAAAATTGCTTCTGACACTAAGTCAAGAAGCAATTTAAAAATATTTAATGAGATTTATTAACTCTTTAGCTTAAATTTTTGACTTGATCGAAGCCTCCAGATTTCTTTCAATAGTGTGTCCCGGTCTTGACCATTTTGGTTTTTCGCCTAATGGAGCGAACTGAGAATCTTCTGCTTCAACTGTCTGAGGTTGTGAAACTTTAACAAATGGTTTTTGTGGAATCAATCCTAACATCTCAAACATTTTTATGTCTTCGTGTACATCCGGATTTGGAGTTGTAAGCAATTTATCACCTGCAAAAATAGAATTGGCACCTGCAAAGAAACACATTGCCTGTCCTTCACGACTCATGTTCGTTCTTCCTGCAGATAAACGTACCTGTGTATCCGGCATAACAATTCTGGTAGTGGCTACCATACGAATCATTTCCCAGATTTCAACTGGTTTTTCTTCTTCCATCGGAGTTCCTTCAACAGCAACCAAGGCATTAATCGGCACTGATTCTGGTTGTGGATTTAAAGTAGAAAGGGCAACAAGCATTCCTGCTCTGTCCTCAACACTTTCTCCCATTCCAATGATTCCTCCACTACAAACCGTAACATTCGTTTTACGAACATTTTCGATAGTTTGTAAACGGTCTTCGAAACCACGAGTAGAAATTACATCTTTATAATATTCTTCAGACGTATCTAAATTGTGATTGTAAGCATATAAACCTGCTTCTGCCAAACGTTGAGCCTGGTTTTCAGTAATCATACCCAATGTACAACAAACTTCCATGTCAAGTTTATTGATAGTTCGCACCATTTCTAAAACCTGATCAAATTCTTCACCATCTTTTACGTTTCTCCAGGCAGCTCCCATACAAACACGAGAAGATCCGCTTGATTTAGCACGCAAAGCCTGAGCTTTTACCTGACTAACGCTCATTAAGTCATTTCCTTCAACACCAGTGTTGTAACGTGCGGCTTGTGGGCAATAACCGCAATCTTCAGGACAGCCTCCGGTTTTAATAGATAGTAAAGTTGATACCTGAACTACGTTCGGATCGTGTTTTGTTCTATGAATTGTGGCTGCCTCATAAAGCAGGTCCATCATAGGTTTGTTATATATGGCGATTATTTCGTCTTTTGTCCAATTGTGTTTTGTAATGCTCATCGATGCAATTTTTTGATGCTTCAAAAGTAGTTAAATTGTTCTAATCAACCAATGTGTATTTCTGTAAATGAATATTTGACAGGTATTTTCAAAAAAGAAACACTCTAAAATCATAGAATTATACTTTTTCATGATTTTAGAGTGCTTAAATTAGAGATTTATTTAAAAAAAATTAATCAGCTGCATATTTGTTATTCCAATATAACATCATCATCAAGGTTACAATTACGGACGATGCAATTCCTTCAAAAAGCAAACAGATGCAATAGGTTGGTACAGAAGGATTTCCTCCAAACATAAACGTTTCAGATAAGCCTTGCACATAAGCGTCTCCACCTCTTGCATAACTGTAAACTAATAATCCGAAGACACTCATGCATACACCAACCACAGAGGTTGTCATTGCTGATACAGCATTAGATACAAAGTTGGTTTCACCCTCGCGAAGATTCATTTGCATGGTTCTGTTTACGCCATAAAATATAAAGAATACATTTAGTGTACGCAGATAAAACAAGTCTGCAAGTCCTAATAGATTCATCAATAAAAAATAAATTCCTATTCCGAGGAAAATCAAAAAACCGTTGGTAATTTCTTTAGGTAAATTCATAGTGGTTATTTTTAAAGAAGTTAATAGCAAATGATTGACAAACAGAGTTGTATATCAAATTTACTAAAAAAATAACTACGATGATTTAAATTTGGTGAAAAGTATGTTTGAAAGCTTTCTAAAGCTGAGAAACAAAAGCTAAAGCATCAATTTTATCCTGATTTAATTGCGCTTTTAGCAAATCAACTGAGCCAAATTTTTGTTCGTCACGAAGATAGTGTAATAATGAAACTTCGATTTTTTCGCCGTAAATGTCAGCATCAAAATCAAAAAGATGCACTTCGATTGTTTGTTTTTCACCGTTTACCGTCGGATTAAAACCAATATTCATCATTCCGAAAACTTCTTTTTGACCAATTAAGGCTTTGGCCACATAAACACCATTCTCCGGAATTAATTTATAATCTTCCGCAATTTGAATGTTGGCTGTTGGGAAACCAATAGTTCGTCCTAATTGTTTTCCTTTTACAACTTCACCGGTTAAAAAATAATTATAACCCAAATAATCGTTTGCCAATTTCATATTTCCTTCATTTAAGGCTTTTCTGATTTTGGTAGAACTAACTGAAACATCCTGAATTTCCTGTGCTGAAATTTGCTCGACTTCAAAACCATATTCAGCTCCAAAAGCAATAAGGTCATCAATGTTGGCCGTTCTGTTTCTTCCAAAACGATGATCATGACCAATAATTATTTTTTGAATGTGAAATTGATCGACTAAAATAGAATGCACAAATTCTTCGGCAGTTAATCTTGAAAAACTTTCATTAAAAGGATGAATTACTAAATTTTCGATTCCTGTTTGTTCTAGAAGTTTTGATTTTTCAGAAATTGTATTTAAAAGTCTTATTTCTGATTTCTCTTGTAAAACCATTCTGGGATGCGGAAAAAATGTAAGAACCAGACTCTCGTATTTTCCGTTTTCAGTGTTTTGAGTGATTCGTTCCAATATTTTTTTATGACCAATATGCACACCGTCAAAGGTGCCAAGAGTTAAAATAGTTTTCTTGGTCGAATGGAAATCGTTTATAGAATGAAAGAGCTTCAAAACAAATAATTTAAGATGGTGCAAATTTATACTATCTATTTGAAATTTTATACTACCCACAATTGATTTTTTGAAGAGATTTGGCTTCTTTTTGTGAATAATGGTTAACTGGTCGACTAAAAACGATTAAATGTCTTTTATATGTAAGAATTTAATTTAATTCTCTTAATTTTGATTTTTCAAATACCGTTGAGTATGAAAAAACTACTACTTTTTTTATTTGTTATTTTTTGCTGTGTTGAAATTCACGCTCAAAATGATGATTTATGGCAAAGAACAACCTCAAATTCTATTTTAAATAAGAGGGCAAATTCATCCGATTCCGGAAGGTTATATTATAAGCTGAATTCGGATTTCTTAAAAAGCAAACTTGCTGCCACAACTGGAAAGACTTCCGGAGAAATTAATTCAGAAATTACAATTCCAAACCCGGATGGTGTTTTAGAGCGCTTTGCGGTTTGGGAGTCATCTAATTTCGAACCGGAATTACAAGCAAAATATCCTGAAATCAGAGCTTATGAAGGAAGCGGATTGGATGATAAATCGGCAAAAATTCATTTTAGTGTTTCGCCATTGGGAGTACAAACGATGGTTTTTCGTGCCAATAAAGTAACTGAATTTATTGAAGTGAATCCTGACGACAAAACCGAATATGTGCTATTTGCTAAAAATGGGTTGAGTTCTAAAAAGTTGATTTGCGCGACAACTAATGATATCGCAAATACTAAGGCGACAGCGAAAACAGCCAAAGTGCAATCAAATACAAAAGTTTTTAAAACAATGCGCCTGGCATTATCATGTACAGCAGAGTATACTACTTATTTTGGAGGCACAAAAGCAGCTGCATTAGCCGGAATGAATGCAACACTAACAAGAGTAAACGGTGTTTTTAATAAAGACCTGGCAGTAAAATTGGTGTTAATTGCCAATACTGAAGCTTTAATTTATACAGATGCTGCAACAGATCCATATGCAAATGCGAAAGAAGGAGTTGATGACGGCGAGTGGAACGAAGATTTGCAAGAGAATTTGACAGCTGTCATTGGTAATGCTAATTATGATATTGGGCATTTATTTGGTGCTTCGGGTGGTGGTGGAAATGCTGGATGTATTGGTTGTGTTTGTACAAATCCAACAAGTGATGAACCTCTTGGTAAGGGAAGTGCTTATACTTCACCTTCAAATGAAAGACCTGAGGGAGATACATTTGATATTGATTTTGTTGCCCATGAAATGGGGCATCAATTAGGTGCGACACATACCTTTTCTTCTGAAGAAATGGAGGGATCGGGAACTCATGTCGAGCCGGGAAGCGGATCAACTATTATGGGTTATGCAGGGATAACAGATTTTGATGTTCAGAATAATTCAGATGATTATTTTGCGTATGCCAGTATAATTCAAATTCAAAATAATCTTGCCACAAAGAGTTGTCCGGTAAATACAGCAATAATAAATAACCCACCTACAGTTGATGCTGGCAAAGATTTCACCATACCAATAAGTACAGCTTTTGTACTAAAAGGGACAGGCTCTGATCCTGAAGGTGATTCCATAACGTATAATTGGGAGCAATACGATAGTGCCACAACAACTACAGGTGGAAACAGTATAGCCTACCCTACAAAACCAGACGGACCTTTGTTTAGATCAGTAATTCCTAATTCAAGTCCGGTTCGTTATATGCCGGAACTGAATTCTGTTATTCAGAATCAATTAACGACAAAATGGGAATCCGTTTCTTCTATAGCAAGGACATTGCATTTTACATTAACAGCCAGAGACAATGCAGCTTTAGGGAAAGCCCAGACTAATACAGCTGAGAAGATTGTAACTGTTGCTTCTTTTGCCGGCCCATTTACCGTAACATCACACCTAAATGATAATGTAAGCTGGTGGCAGGGGTTTAGTGAAACGGTAACATGGAGTGTTAATAACACCAATACACTGGAGGGTTCAACAGCGGTTAATATTAAATTATCTACAGATGGTGGTTTGACTTTTCCGATAGTTCTGGCATCAAATACACCAAATGATGGTTCTGAAGTGATTACGCTTCCAACAAGTGTTCCTTCTTCTAAAAATTGCAGAATCCTGATCGAACCAACTGGTAATATCTATTATGCATTAAATCTTAAGCCTTTTGCGGTAGGATATACTTCGACAACAACTTGTGATTCCTATAGTTTTGGAAGTTCTTTCTCTATTCCAAACACCACGACATTTGTTACAAAAACCATTACAGTTCCAGCAACTACAGCAACAGTTTCAGATGTAAATGTTTCGGTTAATGTAACACACGCCAGATTTTCTGATATTGAAATTCAAATTGTAAATCCACAAGGTACTATTGTGCGATTGTTTAATAAAAACTGTGGATCAACAAATTCAACTTTAGCCATGCAATTTGATGATGCCGGTAATGCTTTAGATTGTAATAAAACAACAGAGCAAATCGTTTTACCAGTTGATTTGTTAAGTGTTTTTAGTGGTCAGAGTCCTGAGGGAACCTGGACCTTAAGAGTTCGTGATGCTGTGACAGGAATGTTCGGGACTGTAAATTCAGCTTCCATAAATATTTGTGGCCAAAATTATACTTTGGGAACACCTGATTTTGAAAATATTGATTTTGTATTGTCTCCAAATCCAAATAAAGGGAGTTTTATTATTCAATTTGAAAGTAAATCTAATACCGGAGTTAAAGTTTTTGTGCATGATATCTTAGGGAAGAAAGTTTATGAAAACACTTTTGAAAGTACATCAAACTTTAATCAAAATATTCAATTGCAAAATGTTTCTGCCGGAATCTATCTGGTAACAGTTATCGATGGAGAGAGAAGAACAGTTAAGAAAATAATAGTCAACTAAAATTTAGAAAAAAACAATAAAAAAATTCCAAATTCCAAAACTTTCGCTGAGGTTTTGGAATTTGGAATTTTTTATTGGAATTTAACACATTATGAGTTCGCCACCGCCATACAAACAATACTAATTTTTGCTCCCGGAATTTTTAATAATGCCCGTGAACAGGCTTCTAGCGTAGCGCTGGTTGTAAGTATATCATCAACAATTAGAAAATGTTTGTTTTGATTTTCTTCGGAAAAATGAACGTCAAATATATTTTCGATATTTTCAGATCTTCCCAATAGGTTCTTTTTAGATTGTGTTTTGGAGTATTTCTTTCGATATAAAACAGCATCATCAAAAGTAATGTTTAAACCTTCGGCCAGAGCTTTTCCAAAAGTAGTAACTTGATTGTAACCGCCTTCCCTGAATTTTCTTTTATGCAGCGGGACAGGAATGACAACATCAAATGGAATTTCTAAATACAATTCTTTTAGATTTTCTACATTACTAATTTCCTAAAAGAAAACCAATTTCTTCATGACCCTTGTATTTTTAGATTGTGAATGAGTTCCTGAACCATTCCTCTTTTATTGAAATATAAAAAAGCTGAAGCATGCTGAATTTCAATTTTACCATAGAATTTCTTTACAGCTTCATTTTTGATGTCTAAATGATATTGTGAGAGAGGTATTTCATGACGACAATACGAAGAGATTACAGATTCATTTGACATTAAAAGCGCATGACAACCGGCGCAAACTTTGGGAAAAAACAGGTTAAGAAGATAATTAATCACAAATAGAAGGAATTTGGTTACAAAAATAACGAAATCAATCCTTCAATCTTTATATTTTTTCTTTTTTTTAAATGTACTTTTTATATTTTTGCATCACTATGGCAAAACAAGAAGATATATTTAAGAATGTGGTTTCGCACGCAAAAGAGTACGGATTTATTTTCCCCTCTAGCGAAGTATACGATGGATTGAGTGCAGTATATGATTATGCACAAAATGGTGTCGAGTTAAAAAAGAATATCCGTGAATATTGGTGGAAATCAATGGTTCAGATGAATGATAATATTGTAGGTTTAGATGCTGCAATATTAATGCATCCAACAACCTGGAAAGCTTCAGGCCACGTTGATGCTTTCAATGATCCTTTAATTGATAATAAAGATTCGAAAAAAAGATATAGAGCTGATGTTTTAGTGGAAGATTTCGCTGAAAAGATCAATCAAAAAGCTCAAAAAGAAATTGAAAAAGCAAGAGCTCGTTTTGGTGATGCTTTTAATGAAGAAGAATTTGTTACCACAAATGCCCGCGTTGTAGAATATCTTGCGAAATACAAAGAAATTTTATCAAGGCTTGCAAAAGGTATGACTGATAATCTTCCCGATGTAAAAGCGCTAATCGAAGAATTAGAAATTGCTGATCCTGAAACAGGTTCAAAAAACTGGACAGATGTAAAGCAATTCAACTTAATGTTCGGAACAAAATTAGGTGCTTCTGCAGATTCTGCAATGGATTTATATTTACGTCCGGAAACAGCTCAGGGTATTTTTGTTAATTTCCTGAATGTTCAGAAGTCTGGCCGTATGAAAGTTCCTTTTGGAATTGCTCAAACGGGTAAAGCTTTCAGAAATGAGATTGTTGCAAGACAATTCATTTTCCGTATGCGTGAATTTGAACAAATGGAAATGCAGTTTTTTGTGCGTCCGGGTGAAGAAATGCAATGGTACCACCACTGGAAAGAAACACGTTTAAAATGGCACTTATCTTTAGGACTAGGAAAAGAAAACTATCGTTTTCATGATCACGAAAAATTAGCGCATTATGCAAACGCTGCTGCAGATATTGAATTCAACTTTCCATTCGGATTTAAAGAATTAGAAGGAATTCACTCTCGTACCGATTTTGACTTAAAAGCGCATGAACAATACTCTGGTAGAAAACTACAATACTTTGATCCGGAATTGAATGAAAATTACGTTCCTTACGTTGTAGAGACCTCTGTAGGTTTAGATCGTATGTTTTTAGCTGTTTTTGCAACATCATTGCAAGAAGAAACTCTTGAAGATGGATCTACAAGAACAGTATTGAAATTACCAGCTGTTTTAGCGCCAACAAAAGCAGCTGTTTTACCATTAGTTAAGAAAGACGGTTTACCAGATATCGCTAAAAAAATCATTGACGATTTAAAATGGGATTTCAACGTGGCTTATGATGAAAAAGATGCTGTTGGACGTCGTTACAGAAGACAGGATGCTCTTGGAACTCCATTCTGTATTACGGTAGATCATCAAACAATCGAAGATGAAACAGTAACTATTCGTCATAGAGATACAATGAAACAAGATCGTGTAAAAATTAGCGAATTGAGAGCTATTATTGAAAACGAAGTTTCGATGAAAAACTGGTTGATGAAAATGTAATTTCTTTAAATTTTACCATATAAATCCCAAATTCCTTAGGTGGAGTTTGGGATTTTTTTACTTTTGGAAAGTGCATTTCGTCGATTTTTTTTTGCATTTCATCTTTATGTATTAACATTTAGTTGTAATGTGTTAACAATGAAATGTTTAGAAAATAGAAATGTGTAAATTTAATTGGGCATAAACCATAAAAGCTAAACTTGAAAAAGTATTCTTATATTATAATTGATGATGCTGCTGAAAGTATTTTGAGAACCAAGACAATAGCGGATGGTTTTTCAGAGTTAACTTTTGTTGCGTCGGCTATGAATTATCAGGAGGGTTTGCATTTGGTTTTAGAGCACAAACCTGTTCTTGTTTTTTTAGAAATCGGCCCGGATGACTTATCCAGTAATTTATCGCTTGCCTTTATAAGTGAGTTGCATCGATATCTGGCTGTGCTGCCTAAAATAATAATTACAACCACAAAAAGAGGATTGGCTTTTGAGGCTATTCAATATGGTGTTTTTGATTATTTACTAAAGCCTCTCACGCATATTGATTTGCTTAAGATGACTTTGAGATTAGAAAAGTTGTTTTTGGAGACTAATACTGTAGAAATGACAAATGAAATTGTCTCTGTTGCAGTTCCTCAAGCAGAAGTTTCAAATGTATCGCATGCCGAGGAAAAACCTTTAATTATCTGTATTAAATCATATGGAGACTATCGTTATCTAAATGCAGTTGATATAGCCTATTTCCAGGCGGATAATAATTCAACAGATATTTATCTTAATTCTGGTGAAATGATAACGGCTTTTAAAACATTAAAGCATTTTGAGAGTGTTTTGTCGCATCCATTTATTCGCATTCACAACAGTTACATCATCAATCAAAATTATATAGCAAGAATTCATAACGGAAACTCAGTTTGTTACATAAAAAACTCTCCCAAAAAGATTCCATTTTCGAAGACCTATAAATCAAATGTCGATCTAATTATTGCTAATTTTTCAGCAGGAAACTACTTAGAGATCTAAAAATTAGGCATTTACACTAAATTAACGTTCATTGACTATCATTTGGGCATGTTCTACCATAAACTGCATTTTTCGCATCCATTTATTTTGATTCTGTACCTAGTTTTACACTCTCGATTCGCCAAAAACGATCGACTCCAAAAACAAACAGTCGAATAAAATACCTCAAGATCATGAAAAAAGCAACATTAACAATCGGTTTATTTTCTTTAATAATGGTAGCAACTTCTTTTGCTAATCCATCAACTTCAAATACATTTTCAAATGAGAAATTAAGTATAGTTCCGCCAAATGATGGAAGTATTGTTGGAGGAAACAAAAAACGTGATTTTCATGCAGTAACAGCAAAATTAGACATTAACGGAAGTATCGTGAGAGGAAATAAAAAATTAGATTTGTAATAAATTTTATATTATAAACAAAAAGGTTGTCAATCTATTGGCAACCTTTTTTTTGTGTCAATAGTTTTGCTATTTTTGGTAAAATTGTAAAACATCATTGAGAAAAAATTACTTCATATTGTTTTTTTCCATATTGTCTTTTCTTAGTTGTACTGAGAAAATAAACAAGAATGATGACTCTTCATCCGTACAGGATAGTCTTAAAATTTATCTGGCATTAGCCGAAGATGATAAGCTGCCTCTGGATTATAAAATCAAATACAGTGAAAGGGCCTATGAATTAGTATCGAATCAGGCTAATGATTCTTTAAACCGGGTAAATCTTTTTAAAGTTGCGAACCGATTCTATAATAATAACCACTGGAATAGCTTTAAAAGAACAGTTCTTGTAGCTTTAAACAGATCGCAAGCTGCCAAAGATTCTGTTTTTATTGCAAAGTCATATACCTATCTTGGCGATTATTACAGCAGTCGTGCAATTTCTGACAGCGCCTATATGTTTTACTTTAAAGCTGAAAAAATTTATTTTCAGTTGAAAGATAATTCGAACTTGGCGACAACACGCTTAAGCAAGGCTTATCTGCAATATGCAGAAGGGGATCTTTTAGGAAGCGAAAAAGCTGTTTTTAATGTGCTGAAAGTTTTGGACACCGCCAAAAATGCTGAAATTGTGTACGAATCTTATAATTTACTCGGAGCGATTTATAACGATTTGGAGGAATATGAAAAAGCGTTGGAATTTCATAATAAAGCACTTTCTAGTGTTGACAGTAAAGTAATACCCACTGAATTTCAATCAAAAGCAACTTCGTTAAATAATATTGGCTATGTATATAATAATATTAAAAACTACAAAAAAGCCAAGGAGTTTTATGAAAACGCTTTAAAAGAGAAGAATTTAAAAACAGATAAGCCATCTTTATATGCCATGCTGATTGATAATTTGGCGTATGCCAAATTCAAGCTCTTAGAAAAAAAAGATCTTCCAGACATGTTTTACAGATCGCTTAAATTTAGAGACAGTCTAAAACTTAACACTGGAGTGATTTCTAATAAACTTCATCTTTCTGAATTCTATGCTTTTAATAAAGATACGGCCAGAGCAATGGAATTTTCTGTCGAATCTCTGCGAGAATCCAAAAAAATGAATAATTCGAGAAATGTTCTGCAGTCGTTGAAACACCTTGCTCTGATTGACCCCAAAAAAGCGTCTCTCTATTCTAAGGAATATATTCGTATTAATGACAGTCTACAGAAAGGAGAACGCCAAATAGGAGATAAGTTTACTCGTATCGAGTATGAGACAAATGAAATAAAGGATCAAAATTCGAATCTGCAGGAGAAAAACAGAGCTTTGGTATATGTTTTTAGTATATGTACTTTGTTAGGTTTGTTTTTTTATGTTTACAAAACGCAACAGGCAAAACACAGGGAGTTACTTTTTAAGCAAGAGCAGCAAATTGCAAACGAAAATATTTACAATTTGATGATTTCTCAGCAAAATGATATTGAGATGACCCGAATTAAAGAAAAGAAGCGGGTTGCACAGGAACTGCATGACGGTGTTTTAGGGAGAATGTTTGGGGTGCGAATTAGTCTGGATAGTCTTGATAGCATGGAAAATAAAGATGAAGCACAGGCGGCACAGAAAAGGAAAAAATATTTAACAGAGCTAAAACATATAGAAGAAGACATTCGTGAAATTTCTCATGATTTAAATAGGGAAAAATCAGAATTAATTAATAATTTTATTGCAATTTTGAACAAATTGTTTGAAAATCAACAAAATACCTACAACTCTAAACTAATTACTTCTTTTGACCCGCATATTAAGTGGGAGTTAGTTAGTAATATTGTTAAGATTAATTTGTACAGAATTGTTCAGGAGGCCTTGCAGAATTGTAATAAATATGCTGAGGCTGATACAATTACGGTAGATTTTAAAAGTGAGATCGATTATTTGATTTTGTCCATTTCAGATGACGGAAAAGGTTTTAATACAAAAAGAGCGAAAAACGGAATAGGATTGCATAATATTCAATACCGTGCAAAAGAGTGTAAGGGTACAGTTACTATAAAATCTGCCAAAGGAGAAGGAACCATTCTTCTAATCAAAGTCCCAATAGACCAAAAACTAAACCTGCAAAAGAATGACATTTAACCTAACAACCCCGATTTCGTCTTTAATCAGCCGGAATATTTTAATTGTTGATGATCATCCTTTTATAATTGAAGGATATAAAAACGCAATTACACGTTACAATCCCAAGGAATACGATTTTGCTATTTCGCAGGCTTATGACTGCAGGTCAGCTTACGATTTGATCGAAGATGAGTCAACTCCAGATTTTGAAGTGGCTTTCTTAGATATAAGTATGCCGGCGTATGAAGAAAAGGAGATTTTTTCAGGTGAAGATCTGGCTATTTTAATCATGAAAAAAATGCCTCATTGCAAAATTATTTTGCTAACGATGTATACCGAATTGCTAAAAATTAAAACAATTATCAGAACTATAAACCCAAATGGACTGATAATTAAAAATGATCTTACTTTTGATGAACTTCTTTTTGCTTTTGATAAAGTCATGAAAAATGAGAAGTATTACAGTCAGTCAGTTGTTAAAATGCTGAATCAGTCGGCTCACAATTCAATCGAGATTGATGAGTTTGATAAGCAGATTCTGTTTCATTTGTCAAAGAAAACTCCGGTAGCAGAAATGCCGCATTACATTCCCATTTCTTTAAATGCCATTGAAAAACGAAAAGTCAATTTAAAAGAATTGCTTAAAATAAAGTCTGGTTCAGACGAAGACTTAATTAAAGAAGCAAAAAGTAAAGGACTTTTCTAAAAATAAAATTACAATATAAAAAATTCCAAATTCCAATAGCATGAATCGCATTGGAATTTGGAATTTTTTATTTGGAGTTTTTTAAAAATTACTCGCTTAAAGCATCCCAACCACGGGCTTTTAAAGGAATTTGAGTGTTGGCACGTGTAACTAAATTTATTCCTTCGCTTTCATCAGCCATATGGCCGATAATCGAAAAGTTTGGATTTCCTTTTATTTTATCAAAGTCGTTAATGTCAATTGTGAAAAGAAGTTCATAATCTTCTCCACCATTAATAGCAACTGTTGTACTGTCTATATTAAATTCCTCGCAAGTCGAAATAAACTGAGGATCTAAAGGCAGTTTGTCTTCGTATAAATTACAACCCACTTTTGATTGTTTACACAAATGAATGATTTCTGATGATAATCCATCAGAAATATCAATCATCGAAGTTGGTTTTATTTCAAGAGCGTGCAATAAAGTACGAACATCTTTTCGCGCCTCCGGTTTTAGTTGACGTTCAATTAAATAACTGTACATGTCTAAATCAGGCTGACTGTTTGGGTTTACCTGAAAAACTTGCTTTTCACGTTCTAAAACCTGTAGTCCCATATAAGCAGCGCCAATATCGCCGGTTACAACAAGTAAGTCGGTTTGTTTGGCTCCGTTTCTGTAAACGATCTCTTCTTCATTGGCTTCACCAATTGCGGTAATGCTTATAATTAATCCTTTTTGCGATGAGGTTGTGTCTCCGCCTATAACATCGACTTTATATTCTTTTGCAGCGTGTGTAATGCCTTCAAATAATTCTTCCAGGGCTTCTAGTGGAAAACGGTTAGAAACGGCCACAGAAACCGTAATTTGAGTTGGTCTGGCATTCATAGCACAAATGTCAGATAGATTTACAACTACTGATTTGTATCCTAAATGTTTTAGCGGCATGTAAGCTAAGTCAAAATGTACGCCTTCAATCAATAAATCAGTCGAAACAACTACTTTTTTATCCTTAAAATCAAGAACTGCAGCATCATCTCCTATGCTTTTTAAAGTTGACTCCTGTGTAACATCAAAATTTTTGGTTAAATGTTCTATTAAACCAAACTCGCCTAATTGCGCTATACTGGTACGTTGTGGGTTTTTATCTTCGATCATTTTTGTAAGTTCCAATGTTTATAAGTCGCAAAGGTACAATCCCAAGGCTTCGGGAACAAAGGTTTTGGTTAATTTTAATGATAATCAGTTCTTTTCTGTTGAATTCAAAAGTGAAAATCGGTTTTTTTTCAGACCTTTAAAGTGATATAAAAAGAAAAAAACATGAAAGTATTTGATATAGTTACGCTAACAGTAAATCCGGCTTTAGACAAAAGCACTCATTTTAAAGGTTTGGTTGCCGAACAAAAAATACGCTGCTCAGAACCCAGATTCGACGCTGGCGGCGGCGGAATCAATGTTTCTAAAGCGATATCCAGATTGGGTGGAAAATCGTTGGCTGTATTTACCTCTGGTGGGCCTATGGGGAAAATGCTGGAAGAATTGGTAACCAAAGAAACCATAGGATTTCAGGCGATTCCCATTCAAACCTGGACAAGAGAAAGTTTTGTAGCTGTTGATGAAAATACCAATTCACAATACCGTTTTGGTTTTACAGGAGGAGAAATTACAGCCGAGGAAGAAAAAGCAGTTCTGGAAACGTTGAGTAACTCAAAAGCAAAGTTTTTAGTGGCAAGCGGCAGTTTGAATGAAGGACTATCGTCAGATTTTTATCAGAAAGTTGCCGAAATTGCCAAGGTGTCCAATTCAAAACTAATCGTCGATACTTCAGGCGATGCTTTAAAGAAAGTTTTGGAAACAGGAGCTTATCTAATCAAACCCAATGTTGGTGAATTGGCAAAATTAATAGGAGTAGAACGCCTGGAAATGGAAGAAGTAAACGAGGCCGCAAAAAAAATCATTGCCAAAGGCGGGGCTGAAATTGTAGTGGTTTCGCTTGGTCCTCAGGGAGCAGTTTTAGTAACAAAAGATGAGTATGAATATGTTCCTGCACCAAATGTTGCTAAAAAGAGTACCGTTGGAGCAGGAGATAGTATGGTTGGAGGAATAGTTTGGGCTTTATCTCAAAACAAAAGCCTGAAAGAAGTTATTCGTTGGGGAGTTGCCTGCGGATCTGCCGCCACCATGAACGAAGGAACACAATTGTTCAAATTTGAAGATGCTAATCGTTTATTTGAATGGTTGAAAAACAAGTAAAAGTGTAAGAAATAAAGGCTTCCGAGCATTTTTTTGATAAACAGAATAAATTAATTAAAAATTATTTTTCCTGCTGACAAACTGTTGTCACCGACCCTCAATAATTTTGAAGTATTAAATAATTAAAACTTTAAAATCATGAAAACATTAGCAGCCCAAGTAATTACTCCTGAAGATTTATTGAATCACTGGCAAGGACACCGCGCCCTTACACGTCGTGTAATTGAAGCTTTTCCTGAAAAAGATTTCTTCGAATTTTCAATCGGTGGAATGCGTCCTTTTTCTAAGTTAGCCGATGAACTTTTGGCTATTGCAGTTCCTGGTCTTACCGGAATAGTAAATAAAGAAACAAAACCTTTTACCGAAGATTCAGAGAAATTGATTTTTAAAGCGCAATACCTTGAAAAATGGGACGAAGCAACCGCAATAATCAATGAATATTGGCAAAAATTAAGTATTGAAGATTTTAATGAAACTTTTAATCTTTTTGGTCAGTATGAATTTCCGGTTGTACAGAATATTTTATATTTTATTGATAATGAGGTGCATCATCGTGGACAAGGTTATGTATATTTAAGAGCTTTAAATATTGAACCGCCTTTTTTCTGGGAAAGATAAAGAGCAGCAAATTATTTCAAACCTAAATCACTTTATTCGAAGTATAATTTAAATCAAACATTATGGGTCTAAAAAAAATAATGACAAATTATGCCGCTTACAACTTATGGGTTAACCAGCAATTTGTAAATTGGCTTTCTACAAAATCAGATGAGTTACTAAATACTGAAGTAGCTTCGAGTTACACAAGTATTATTAAAACCCTTAATCACATTTGGGAAACGGAACAATATTGGTACTCGATTATAGCAGAAACTGGTCCGTTTGAAAAAAAAGAAAGCGTTGATTTGAATAAGAAGGAAGTCTTTGAGGGTTTGCTTAGTACATCTGCGAAACTAGCTGATTTTATCTCATCACTATCAGACGAGCAATTGGATAAAACAATTAAAATTGAAAATCCGTGGTTTCAATGCGAATTGCCGCTTAGTGAATATTTACTGCAAGTGGTAAATCATGGCACTTATCACAGAGGACAAATTGTTACGATTGGCCGAAATGTTGGTATAACCGATGCCTCCAATACCGATTATAATTTTTACAATGTTGTAAAAGCACAATAACTAGCTAAAAAAACTCCAAAAGAACTAATTTTTCTTTTGGAGTTTTTTTTTTATAAGAGTCTTTTTTTGTTGATTTCAAGCAATTCTAAGGCCCGAACTTTAAGGCGTTCCGGTTCCAGAATTTTGGCATAATCGCCAAACATTAAAAACCAGCGTGGAAAACTACTTTCGATATCGCGACACATAAAAGTCATTTCTATCTGGCCGTCTACTTCTTTTTCTGAAATATAACCGTGGTATTTTCGCTCTGTTTCCAGATATCGGGCTATTTTCTTTTCAATCAGAAGTCTAACCTTTATAGTCGGAATGGTTTCTGTTTTAGCCAGATAGTTTTCTAAAGAATCATGTTCTATTGTAAAATCACTTTCTGTTTTTTGAATTCCCTGAATTCTATCGGTTCTAAATTGTCGGTAATCTTTCCTCAAATGGCAATATCCCAGAAAATACCAATTATTATGATCATGAAAAACACCAACAGGTTCAATGTTTCTTTGGGTCTTTTCGTCTCTTTCGACCGTTTTATAAGAAAGTAAGATTTGTTTTTTCTCTGCAATACTTTCAAAAAGAACAGCAAGCGTATTAGGAGAATTGTCGTTAAACATGGGTTCTGCGGTTTGCATAACCACTTTTGATTCAATATTTGAAAGCCAGTCTTTATCAGTACTTCGCAAAACCGACTTTAGTTTAAACATCGCCGATGCATAATGACTTCCTAAAGAAGGATCCGTGAATTTCTGCATCAGTTTTTCTGCTGCGATAAAACTGCTTACCTCTTCACGAGTGAACATCACGGGAGGTAATCTGTAACCATCCATTAAGGCGTAACCTACGCCAGCTTCACTATAAATAGGAACTCCGGATGCTTCAAGAGTTCGAATATCTCTGTAAATAGTTCGTAAACTGACTTCAAAGCGATTGGCCAATTCTTGTGCTTTTACAATTTTTTTTGATTGTAACTGAATGAGGATAGCGACAATGCGGTCAAAACGTTTTGGAGATTCGTCCATTTTTTTTGAAGGTTCTAAGGTTCTGAGTTGCTGATGTTCTAAGATTTTAAGATTCAAAGATACAAAGGTTGATAGAAACAATAAACCCGATAACAAAAGTTATCGGGCTATATTACTTTGCGAACTTTGCGTAAACCCTTTGCTTACTTTGCGATTAACTATCAAAGTATGGCAACCTGAAACCTGAAACTTGAAACAAATTAAAACTTGTATAAAAGTCCAAATTTAGGCTGTGCAAAGATGTTATTGAATAAATTAACATTTAATTCAAAGCTGTTTGATGATGAGCCATCTTCCGGATTTGCATTGTTATAAGTTAAAATGTCAGCCAAAACAAAAGTTGCCGCGAATTTTTTGCTAAAGAAATAGTTTAACCCGACTGTAATGTTGGCTTTAATTCCGTTAGTAGTATTATCATATCGCACGGGATTACCTACAATGTTGTATTCAGCTTTTGCATGGCTATAACCCAGTCCCGCATCTGCAAATGCTTTGAAACGTCTTGAATCAGCTTCAAAAAAGTAATATCTGGCAAAAGCACCAATACCAAAAAAACTTGTTTTACCATCGTTTACATCAGTTTTGCCACCTCCAAAATCTAAATCTCCTCCAACTGCAAAGTTGTCTGCGATTAAATATCCAAATTTTGGATTGATAGAATAAGCGTTGGCATCGTCACTTGTACTAACTGAAATACCACCTTCAATAAACATATCTCCTTTTTGAAATCTTACACCTTTTGCTGAATGCATTTCTTCTTCAGCTTCTTGTTGTTGTGCATTTACGAATGAAAAAGTAAACAATGCGGCGATAATTAAAAATCTCGTTTTCATAATATTTGTTTTAAAGTTGTAAGATTAAAGTTATATTTTTTATGTTAAAATTTATTTTAATCTCGATGAAATGCACTAAAAACTAGATGATTAAAGTTCTTTTTTTATTTTTATAAGTATTTACCTATATTTTTTAAAGATGATATTTTAAAGAGTCTGTAAATACAGGCCTTCACAAAATGTAAAAATAAATTGTTACTTATTGGTGAAAATTATTCATACAATTAAGATTGTTAATTCAATTATTTACTATTTTTAATCCCCGGTGTACAGTAATTTTAGAACCAGAAAACCTACAAATCTGACTCTTATTATTGCTGTAGTACGTTCTTTTGAATTTGCACTTTTACCAAAACATACATTATCGAATGATGTATCCCGCTGAAGATTAATTTTTAAATTTTAAACCCCAAATAAAATGATTAGAAATTACACCTTTGACGAGGCTTATAAGAGATTTGAGCCTCACGATCACCGATGCGCCTACTGCAGACAGGCTGAAATGGAAAATATTAATGATTGTTATTTTTTACCGCTTATTGTGGAGGACGATAAAACTAATATCGTTGTTTACAAATCTGTAGAATATTCCAAAATCTTAATCGGAATACCCAGGTGCCAGTCCTGTAAAGAGATTCACTACGATGCGAAAAATAAGGCCATTAGCATTTCGATGGTTTCCGCTATATTATTATTAGGTCTTTTGCTTTATAATTTTGTGAATTTAAACACATTTGTATTTATGCTGGGACTTTTCACGGTCCTTTTCGGAGGTATCTACGGATCAGCAAAATTAGCAGAAAGATACGTTGCCAATAAAGGAATTTATACGGTACAATACGGAGCCGAAACAAACGAAGTCGTTCGTGATCTCGTAATAGCCGGATGGACATTTAATACATCAATTGCATAAAAAACAAAAACCCGATAACGAAGTTATCGGGTTTTTCTATATTCTATATTCTATATTCTATATTCTATATTCTTTGCTCTTGCATCTATTTTCTAAAATCTTTAGTCGTTCAATTTCAAAACAGCCATAAAAGCTTCTTGCGGAATCTCAACGTTTCCAACTTGTCTCATACGTTTTTTACCTTTTTTCTGTTTTTCAAGCAGTTTACGCTTACGCGAAATATCTCCACCATAACATTTTGCAGTAACGTCTTTACGAAGTGCTTTAATCGTTTCACGCGCGATAATTTTAGCTCCAATTGCAGCCTGAATCGGAATGTCAAATTGTTGTCTTGGAATCAGTTCACGTAATTTCTCGGTCATTTTTTTACCGATGTTATAAGCGTTGTCTTCGTGAATCAAGGCAGAAAGTGCATCAACAGTCTGAGCGTTCAAAAGAACGTCCAGTTTAACCAATTTTGAAGTTCTCATTCCGATTGGAGAGTAGTCAAAAGAAGCGTAACCTTTAGAAACTGTTTTTAAACGATCGTAAAAATCAAATACAATTTCGGCCAAAGGCATATCAAAATTCAATTCAACTCTTTCTGTCGTCAAGTACGTTTGATTGGTAATTTGACCACGTTTTTCGATACACAAACTCATTACGTTTCCAACGAAATCAGCTTTTGTAATGATAGTTGCTTTAATATAAGGTTCTTCAACTCTGTCTAAACGAGATGGTTCAGGCAAGTCAGAAGGGTTGTTAACTACGAATGGAGTTTCAGGATCTTTTTTGGTGTAAGCCAAATACGAAACGTTAGGAACTGTTGTAATTACAGTCATATCGAACTCACGCTCTAAACGCTCCTGGATAATTTCCATGTGCAACATTCCTAAGAATCCACAACGGAATCCAAATCCTAAAGCTGCTGAACTTTCAGGTGTAAAAACTAGCGAAGCATCATTCAATTGCAGTTTTTCCATTGAAGAACGCAAATCTTCATAATCTTCAGTATCAACTGGATAAATTCCGGCAAATACCATTGGTTTTACATCTTCAAAACCAGTAATCATATTAGTTGTTGGTGTTTTGGCATCTGTCAATGTATCACCAACTTTTACTTCTTTTGCTTCTTTAATTCCAGAAATCAAATAACCAACATCTCCGGTAGAAATCACATTTTTAGGAACTTGATTCAGTTTTAAAGTTCCTACTTCATCAGCAAAATATTCATTGCCAGTGGCCATGAATTTAATTTTTTGCCCTTTACGAATTTCTCCATTCATAACTCTGAAGATTACTTCGATTCCGCGAAACGGATTGTAATGTGAATCGAAAATCAATGCCTGTAAGGGCTCATCCACATTTCCTTTTGGAGCAGGAATTTTTTCGATGATGGCAGCTAAGATATTCTCAACACCAAAACCTGTTTTTCCTGATGCATGAATAATATCTTCTAATTTACATCCTAATAAATCGATAATATCGTCACTAACTTCTTCCGGATTAGCACTTGGTAAATCAACTTTATTCAAAACCGGAATAATTTCCAGATCATTCTCTAAAGCCAAATATAAGTTTGAAATCGTTTGTGCCTGAATACTTTGTGCAGCATCAACAATCAAAAGCGCACCTTCACAAGCTGCAATAGATCGTGAAACTTCGTATGAAAAGTCAACGTGACCAGGAGTGTCAATTAAATTTAAAATATATTCCTCTCCTTTATAAGTATATTCCATTTGTATGGCGTGACTTTTAATGGTGATTCCACGCTCGCGTTCCAGATCCATGTTGTCAAGCAATTGTGCTTTTTCTTCACGAGCTGTAACGGTTTGTGTAGCGCCCAATAATCGGTCTGCCAATGTACTTTTACCGTGGTCAATGTGTGCAATAATGCAAAAGTTACGTATCTTCTTCATTTTATTATTTCAATTCTCTTATGCGAGTTTTAGTAATTTCCGGATATAAATTTGCCCTGTAGCAATTGCAGTAGAGCATGTTATTAAGGCGCAAAGATAGCGCAAAGTTTTGGATTCTGGAATGTAGTTGTCTGATTGTTGGATTCTCTAATTCAAAACAGTCTTTAAAATTCAAAATTAAATCCTTTTTGAGTCAGTTTCTTGTAAATATCAGGATCAAATTTGTACAGTTTTGCGGCTCTGTGTGAGACATCCTGTTGTTTTTCATCCAGGGCAACCAACAGTTTCATGTGCAGAATTTTTCTGCGGAAATTCGATTTTTCCAATTCAATTCCTAAAATCTCTTCATATAATTGCATCAACTGCAATAAAGTGAATTTTTCGGGTAAAAGATTGAATCCAATTGGGGCCTGACGAACGCGGTTTTGAAGTTGTAGTAAACTGAAATTTAAAATTTCGTTGTGGTCAAATATTAGATTTGGAATTTCATTGATCCTACACCATCTTGCCTCCTTTACGGCTAAACTGGCTTTAACGTCATAATCTTCCTGATTGACAAGAGTATAATATCCAATAGTTACGATACGGCGATTTAAAACCCTTTTTGGATTTGTAAATGCCTTTAGCTGCTCCAGATAAATATTATCAAGACTGGTAAGTTCATAAAGAATTCTATGTGCAGCATCATCGGCGCTTTCTTCTCTTTTCATCCAGCCGCCAAGCAATCCCCAGTTTCCTTCGCTTTCTCCACTAGCATGTTGTACCAAAAGCACTTCAAGGCTTCCTTTTTTAAAACCAAAAATGACACAGTCAATTGAAATTCCATCAACTGCTGGTGTCGGGCTATTTAAAACATTGTCGATTTTAGAAATTTCTTTAGGATGTAATGATGCCATTCTTTGCTTGTATAAGCGTGTTATTAAAATTCAAAATTGAAACCTTTTTGAGTTAGTTTATTATAAATCTCCGGATCAAATTTATATAATTTTGCCGCTCTATGTGAAACATCTTGCTGTTTTTCATCTAAAGCAACCAATAATTTCATATGCAAAATTTTTCGTCTGAAATTAGATTTGTCCATTTCGATTCCTAAAATTTCTTCATATAAGTGCATTAACTGTAATAAAGTAAATTTTTCAGGCAAAAGATTAAATCCAATCGGTGCCTGACGCACTCTGTTCTGAAGATGTTTCAGACTGTAAGCCAGAATTTCGTTATGATCATAAATTAAATCCGGAATAGCATCAATCTTGTACCATTTTGCATCAGCAGCCGTAAAACCTGCTTTAATATTATAGTCTTCTCGTTTTACCAAAGCATAATATCCGATAGTGATAACACGTCGCAGCGGAAAACGATCCGGATCTCCAAATGCTTTTAGCTGCTCCAAATAAATATTATCAAGACCAGTAAGTTCATTCAATAAACGATGTGCTGCATTATCTGTACTTTCCTTTTTATAGATCCATCCTCCCGGAAGACCCCATTTTCCTTTGCTGATTCCTTCCCCATGTTGAACTAAAAGAACTTCTAAACTTCCTTTATCAAAACCAAATATGACACAGTCAATCGTGATCGCATTCATTGCGTTCTGTTCACTTTTGATGATTGCATCGGCAGTTATATTTTTATCCATGTGCGATAGAAATTTTGACAAATTAAGCAAATAAAATGCATAAGTGTCTTTGTTAATTACTTAATATTTTTTTAACATAGTAAAAATCTGATATTCAATTGTTTGAAATTCTGAGAAAATGGGATTTAAAATTCAGAATTATTTAAATGATTGATTGTCAAACGGCTAGTTCCTTATTTTTTTAATATTTTTTATTTCGTTTTTGCGTCTAAACTTATTAGATCGATAAAATAGGATCTCTATAAATCAGAATTAAAAAAAAATAACCTTAATATTTTGCTAATATAGAAAAAAAGTTTTACACTTGTAGTCAAATTTACCATAAGATAAGTTCAAAGTGACTATAAGTTTTGAAAGAGCCATTTTTAAGGTAAAAAAATTAGCTGAAAACAAGCTGTACTCATTAGCTTTTTTTGGCGCCATCGCAATGAAACTTACACTTTATATATAACCATAACTAACTTAATTTAATCAACTTTTATTTATTATGAAAAGCAACTATTGTATAAAAACAACACTGTCCTCGTTCTTTACGGCACTGTTGTTTAGCTTATTTATGATGCAGTCGGGTTTTGCGCAGGCACAATCCCGATCTGTAAGTGGAAATGTAACATCGGGCGTTGATGGGATGGGAATTCCCGGAGCGAGCGTTGCTGTACAGGGAACCAAAATTGGTGCGTCAACCGATTTTGATGGAAATTATAAAATAGAAGCAAAAGCAGGCGATGTGCTTATATTTTCTTTTATTGGATTCAAAACGCAAAAAGTGACCGTAGGACCGCAACCCACTGTGAATGTGAAGTTGCAGGAAGAAACGGCAGAACTTAAAGAAGTAGTCGTTATTGGATATGGTTCACAAAAGAAAACACTGGTAACCAATGCTGTAACACAGGTAAGTGGTGAAAATCTAGCGAAAACGAATACGATCAATGCGCTTCAGGCCCTTCAGGGACAAGCGGCAGGACTTCAGATTACTTCTACTTCAGGACAACCGGGAGAAGGTTTGAATGTGGTTATCAGGGGAGCTGGTTCGATTGGAGGCAGCAGTCCGCTATATGTTGTAGACGGAATATTGACAGGTGATATTTCTTATTTGAGCAATTCAGATATTGAATCTATTTCTGTTTTAAAAGATGCCGCTTCGGCTGCAATCTATGGTTCACAGGCTTCTAACGGAGTTATCTTGGTGACAACAAAAAAAGGAAAAAAGGGTGCGGCAGGGCAAATTACATTCGATCAATATTATGGTGTTCAGTCTGTAGCCAGAAAAGTAGATTTGCTTGATGCAACAGAATATGGTATTATTTTGAATGAAGCTGCGGCAAATTCAGGTAAAGCTCCTTATTTTACAAATGATCAGATTGCGGCATTAGGATCAGGAACAAACTGGATGGATAAAATGTTTACTGATAATGCAGCTACTAAAAATTTCGCTTTTGGTGCATCAGGTGGTTCAGATACTTCTGTTTACTCTGCTTCATTATCTTACTTAGGACAAGAAGGAGTTGTAGGGGGTAAAGATTTGTCCAACTACGACCGTTACAACTTCAGATTTAATTCAGAACATAAATTGTATAAAGATGTAGTTACTATTGGAGAAAATTTAAGTTTTGCTTATATTGATAGAAATGGAATTGGAGTTGGAAATCAATACAACAACTCTTTGAGAAGTGCTTTTCAGGTTACACCATTATTACCAATGTATGATATGAATGGTAATTTTTATGATACTACGAATAACAGTGAGCCTTGGTTGGCGGGTGTTGCTAATCCTTATGCTTTGATGACTTACAATAATCAAAATGAAAGTAACAATCAAAAATTATTAGGAAACGTTTATTTACAGATTCAGCCAATAAGAAACCTGACATTAAGAACTACTTTAGGTCTTGATTATAACGTTAGCGAAGGACATTCTTATTCTCCTATTTACCATTTATCAATCTATGCTAACAGGGATTTTGACAATGTTAGTCAATATATGAATAAAAGTAAAAGCATCAACTGGGATAATTTGCTAAGCTATAAATTTAATGTAGCTGACAATCATCATTTTGAAGCCATGGCTGGTAGTTCTTATATCAAATTCGATCAAACTTCTATCAATGCCGCTAATGCAGATTCTGTTTTTAATGATTTAGAACACGCATGGTTAGATACTACTACAAATAGCGATTCTGCGAAAATGTCTATGTCAGGAGGTAAGTTTGAGAATATATTGATGTCTTATTTTGGGCGATTAAATTATAACTATAAAGAAACCTATTTGTTAAATGCAACATTTAGGGCTGATGGTTCGTCAAAATTCGCTCCCGGATACCAATGGGGTTATTTTCCATCTGTATCTGGTGGATGGGTAGTTTCAAACGAAGAGTTTTTAAAAGATTCTAATGCAATTAATTTCCTGAAATTAAGAGCAAGCTGGGGACAGGTAGGTAATCAGAGTATCAGAACTTTTCAGTACCTGGCACAAGTATATTCACAAAGAGTCAACTATATTTTTGGTGATGAAGAAGGAATTCTTACACCGGGGGCTTATCTTTATAACATCGCAAATCCTACCTTAAAATGGGAAACTTCAGAACAAATTGATCTTGGTTTTGATGCAAGATTTTTAGACAATACTTTGAGTGTAACTTTTGATGCTTACAAGAAAACAAATAAAGACTGGCTGATTTTAGCTCCAATCTTAGCTACCGCGGGTGCTAATCCTCCTTATATTAATGGCGGTGATGTGGTAAACAAAGGAGTTGAGTTGAGTTTAAATTACCAAAATAAAATAGGAGATTTTAATTATAGCATTAGTGCAAACGGGGCTTATAATAAAAATGAAGTTGGTAAAATACCTACTGGAGATGGAATCATTCACGGTTTAAGTAATGAGCTTTATGATAATGCCGGTGAATTCTACAGAGCACAAAACGGATTCCCATTAGGTTATTTCTGGGGATATAAAACGGGAGGTGTTTTTCAAAATCAGGAACAAATCAATAATTATAAATCGGCTAACGGTGTAGTACTACAGCCAACTGCAGCTCCGGGAGACCTTATTTATCAGAATGTGAACGGAGATGATAAAATAGATGCATTTGATAAAACAAGTATTGGAAATCCAAATCCTGATTTTACTTTTGGTTTGTCTATCTCAGCCAGTTACAAAGCTTTTGATTTCTCCGCTATGGGGAATGGGGTTGCCGGAAACCAAATCGTACAGTCTTACAGAAACCAATCAGGTGCTTACGGAAATTATACTTCTGCCATATTAGACCGTTGGCATGGAGAAGGTTCTTCAAACACAATACCGAGAGTAACAGAAGACAACAGAAACTTCACTCAATTTTCTGACTTATATGTTCAGGATGGAGATTTCTTCAGAATCAGTACGGTTACTTTAGGATTTGATTTAGCAAAAATGAAACAATCAAAACCATTTTTTGCAAGCCAGTTTAGACTTTACTTCTCTGTCTTAAATCTTTACACTTTTACGAAATATGATGGTATGGATCCTGAAATTGGATTTGGTTCTTCAAATAATGACCAGAAATTTTCATCAGGTGTTGACGTAGGGTACTATCCTAGGCCAAGAACTTTCATGTTGGGATTAAATGTTAAACTATAATAATAAAAAAAATGAAAAATACATATATATATATTTTCTGTTTGGGTTTATTGTCGCTTGGTTCTTGCAGTTTAGAAACACAGCCTTTGACACAGCAAACAGATACCAATTTTTACAAAACTACAGATGATGCTTATACGGCATTAGTAGGCTGTTACGATGGTTTACAAGTAGCAACCGGTGCAGGCGGTATGGGAGTTCCTGTGATAAGTGAAGTAATGTCAGACGACTGTTTTGGTGGAACCGGTGCTTCAGACGGTTATGGTTATGCCGCTATTGATGAATTTGATATTAGCCGCTCTCCTTCAGATGTAGATTTACTTAATAATAACTGGGTTGCCTATTATAAAGCAATTTATCGCTGCAACATTTTATTATTAAAAATGGACCAGATTGAGTGGAATGGAAATACAGAACTAAGAAAAACGTACGAGTCTGAAACAAAATTTATCAGAGCTTATCTTTATTTTGAAATGGTTCGTTTGTGGGGGAATATACCTTTACTAACAGCTCCTTCTACTGATAATATTCCGCAGGCAAATCCGGATGATGTTTATAAAGTAATAGCAGAAGATCTGGTTTTTGCTTCAGACAATTTGCCTTCAGTAGCCTATAATGCAACAACAAGTGGACGTGTCACCAAATGGGCTGCGAAATCTTTGCTGGGACGTGTTTATTTATACTATACCGGTTATTATGGGAAGAATGATTTAGCAGGAGTAGTTACCAAAGCTCAGGCTTTAGGACATTTAGAAAATGTTATTGCTAACAGCGCACATGGTTTAGTGGCTGATTTCTCCACTTTGTGGCCAGCAGCTTCTGCTGATAATTATGCAGGTGAAAATAATAAAGAAATCGTGTTTTCTATAAAATATACTTATACAAGTGATTACAACGGAAATACAGATGGTAACCACTGGCTGGTAATGTTCGGAATGAGAGAATTCTCTTCATATCCTTACGGACGTGGCTGGGGAGTTACAGTAAACTCAAAATTATGGAATGCCTACAATGCAACTGATACCAGACGTGTAGCGACAGTGATTGGAATTCAGGAAGAAAATATTGCATTTAACAAAATTGATAATCAAAGAGAATACACAGGTTATTATAACAAAAAATACACGCCAATGGTGGACGAGAATGGAGTAGATCTTCCAATAACAATGGGTAGTCAGTTTTGGGATATTAGCCAATTCCAGGATTATGTGGTATTGCGATATGCAGATGTATTGTTAATGGCTGCTGAATTAGGCAGTGGAAATGCTCAGGCTTATTTTGATGAAGTAAGAAGAAGAGCGTATAAGGAGAATTTTGCAGCTTTACCAGTAAATGCTGACAATATTTTAAAAGAAAGACATTTAGAGTTTGCTCTTGAAGGGGTGAGATATTGGGATTTATTGCGTCAGGGAATTGGAAAAGCTTCTTCAACTATTGCTGAAACTACTACTTTATTAAGTGGAGGAGTTGCAGGTCCAAAAACAATTTCGGCTGCTAAAATTCAGGCAACAAAAGGTTTGCAGCAAATTCCTAATACTCAGATTACCTTATCAAGTGGAGTATTAAAACAAAATGCCGGCTGGTAATTTTAACTAAAAATGAAACAAAAAATGAAAAATATTAAAATAATAATGACTTCGTTTTTGATGTTAGCTATGCTAGTATCATCTTGTTCTCCGGAAACGTATTCTTTAGACGGAGTGACGAATAAATCCGATATTAAGTTTGAAATTACTCAGGATTTAGCAGCTGATCCGGGTGGGAATACTGTACTACTGAAAAACACCACACCTGGTGTTATATTAACATGGGATTATGGTACAGGAAAATCAAACAAGGCCATCGAAACAGTAAAGTATGCCTTTAAAGGTGATTATACTATAAAAATTTCTGCTGTAACCGGTGGAGGTATTGTGGAGTTAGATCCGGTAACTATTACAGTGACAGATGATAACTTAAACTATGTAAATGATCCGCTTTGGACTGCTTTATCAGGTGGAGTAGGAAAATCAAAAACATGGTATTTAGATTTAAATGCAGCAGGAGTTTCGAAATATTTTGCAGGTCCGGTTGCATTTTCAGGAAATAAATTGGGATGGCAAAAAGAATGTACAGGAGATAGCGGATTGTGTTGGATATGGGAGCCAGACTGGAAAGGCAACCAATGGATAACACCTGCAGGAGATTATGGTTCAATGACATTTAGTTTAGATGGCGGTCCATTTGTAACTGTAGATCACGCATTTACGACTACAAGAGGTGTCGAAAACGGGACTTATTATCTTGATGCTACAAACCATGAGTTAACCATGACAAATGCAGCAATTTTACAAAGCAGTAGTGCTGCTGGTGATGTTGCTGACTGGTCTAACTGTAAAATCATTACCCTGACAAACGACGCAATGCAAATTGCTGTTCGTAATAAGAGTAAGGAAGAGTTTTTGATTTTCAATTTTATATCAAAAGAATATAGCGACAGCTGGGTGCCAGACGCATCTAAACCCTAATCTTGATTTGATAGGGGTGTCGGGGTGATTTAAATTCCGGTTTTGTTATTAAAACACAATATTAAAGACAGCCCTTTCAGTGGAACAGATTTGTACAATTTCATGAGATCTGAAGTTCTGTATAGATCTGTCCGAATAGGTCTGAAAACACTTAAAGTCTTCTCTAAAAACGATCTTAATATGAATCTTAAAAAGAACGTTTTTAGAGATTTCTTCCGAAATAGTTTTTGCTTTTTTGATAAAATCAAATCAGTTTAAGACTTAAAAATGTACCAATAGAAAGTGTAAATAAGTATTTTACCGGTAAATAATTTAATTAAAATAGTTTATCGGTAAATTTATTTCACACTAATCATTAATAAAGAAAGATGAGACATTCGATTTTTTTTAAAATACTGACTATTTTAGGACTTTTTGCAATTTTTGGCTGTAATAAGAAAAATACAGATTTTGAGCACCGAAAAATTTCTTTCAATTCAGATTGGAGTTTTCATCTCAATGACAGTATCATCGATAAAGATACTATTGGACTTTCAACCAAATGGAGAACTTTAAATGTTCCTCATGATTGGAGCATCGAAGGAAAATTTGATGAAAAAAGCCCGGCTGGTTATGGCGGAGGAGCGTTAAACGGAGGTTTAGGCTGGTACAAAAAAACATTCAAAGTTGCCGTTGAAGACAGCAGCAAAGTAACTTCAATTATTTTTGATGGGGTTTACAGAAACAGTGAAGTTTGGGTAAACGGACATTATTTAGGAAAACGCCCAAACGGATATATTGGCTTTCAGTATGATATGTCACCATATTTAAATTATGGAGATAAAAACAACGAAATAATTGTTAAGGTTGACAATTCAAAACAACCCAATTCACGCTGGTACTCGGGATCAGGAATTTTTAGAAATGTCTGGATCGAAACCACAGATAAACTGCATGTTGGACAATGGGGAATTTATGTTACCACTCCAAAGGTTACGGCAGAAAAAGCTTCGGTAAATTTTGAGACGACTATTCAAAATCAAAATTCGGCTTCAAAAAAAGCAACAGTAACAACTACTATTTTTAAAGAAGATACTAAAGTAACAGCTGTTACTCAAAATATAACGATTGGTGCAAATACGAATCAAACCATCAGACAAGCAGCAGAAGTTGAAACTCCAATTTTGTGGTCAGTTGAAAAACCGGAATTGTATACCGCAGTTACTGAAATATCAGTCGACGACAAAATTACAGATCAATACAAAACCAATTTCGGAATCAGAGATTTTAAATTTGATTTGAACAAAGGTTTTATTTTAAACGGAAAACAGGTTAAAATCAAAGGAGTTTGTATGCATCATGATTTGGGGCCTTTAGGTTCGGCGATCAATACTCGTGCAATAGAACGCCAATTAGAAATCCTGAGAGAAATGGGTGTTAACGGAATCAGGACTTCTCATAATCCTCCTGCTCCGGAACTTTTAGACCTTTGTGATAAAATGGGTTTCATTGTAATGGATGAAGCTTTCGACATGTGGAAGCAGACCAAAACCAAATACGATTACGGAAATGACTGGGACAAATGGCACAAGAAAGATTTAATCGATCAATTGCTTCGCGACCGTAATCATCCAAGTATTTTTGTTTGGAGTATCGGAAATGAAATTCCGGAACAATGGAATGAAAACGGTGTAACAATCGCAAAAGAATTAGCCGCAATTACACGCCAATACGATAAAACGCGTCCGCTCACCGCAGCGATGAATCCGCCGGTTAATATGAATATTGATGAGGTAACGTTACAATTCGAAAAGAACAATGTGCAAATTAATCCGCTTGCCGCATCTGGAGTTTTAGATCTTATTGGATACAATTATGCGCATCAGACTTACGAACACCATCAAAAAAACTTTCCAAATACCCCTTTCATTGCCACCGAAACTACTTCAGGTTTGCAGACAAGAGGCTATTATGATGCGGTTTCAGACACTATTAAAAAATGGCCGGTAAGATGGGATCTTAAATTTACAGGAGGAAATCCTGGTAATACCGTTTCTGCTTATGATCAGGTGCAGGCGCCTTGGGGTTCTACACACGAAGCAACGTGGAAAGTCATTAAAAAATACGATTTCCTTTCTGGAATGTACATCTGGACCGGTTTTGATTATATCGGAGAACCAACTCCGTACGAATGGCCATCAATCAGTTCCTATTTCGGAATCGTAGATTTAGCCGGTTTCCCAAAAGACGTTTATTATATGTACCAAAGCGAATGGACAGATAAAACCGTGCTGCATATTTTTCCACATTGGAACTGGAAAGCAGGACAAACCGTTGATGTTTGGGCATATTATAATAAAGCCGATGAGGTTGAACTTTTCTTAAACGGAAAATCAGTTGGAATCAGAAGCAAAAAAGGAGATGATTTGCATGTCATGTGGAGAGTTCCTTTTCAGCCCGGAACCTTAAAAGCGGTTTCTCGTAAAAACGGAAAAACAGTTTTAGAAACTGAAATCAAAACCGCTGGAAATCCATCCAATTTAAAATTGACCGCAGACAGAAGTAATATCAAGGCAGATGGAAATGATTTATCATTTGTAACCGTTGATGTTTTAGATGGAAAAGGTGTTTTAGCACCAAATGCGAATAACGAAATCAATTTCTCTTTAAAAGGAAACGGAAAAATAGTAGGTGTTTGCAGTGGAGATCCGGTAAGTCATGAACCGTACAAAGGATCTAAACACACAGCCTTAAATGGAAAATGTTTAGTAATTGTTCAATCTACTAATAAAACAGGAAGATTAGAATTAACCGCTAAAGCGAATGGAGTAAAACCCGCAACAATTGTAATTACAGCAGAATAAATAATAGTAAAAGATACACGATGAAAAAAATACAAATAGCTTCTTTATCTCTATTTTTGGGATTGTTATTGACGCCAAAAGTTTCGGCACAAATTCAGAACGCAGATGTTTTGAACGCTCCAATAGATATCAGTAAAGATTTTCAGAATTACCTGAATACTTTTTATTTTGCTGATGAGTTAACCGGTTTTGATCCCGCAACAGGAAAAGGAACCATAAAATATTTACGATACAATTACAAAACGCGTCAGGCTTTCAACAACATGATGATGAAACCTGATGTGGAGAAACCAAACGAATTCCCAACAACGGAATACGAAGTTTCGCCTGAATTGCCTTTCCAGATTCAGTTTGTTTCAGACAGAACGATCCGAATCAAAACGACTTCAGGACCACAATTTCATCCTGAGAAAGAATCTTTGATGTTGATTAACGGCGTTGCGCCAAATCATCCTGAATTATGGAAATATTCTAAAATCGAAGGTGGTCATAAATATACCAGCAAACACGGTGTTGTTGAGATTTTATCAAAACCATGGCACGTAAAAATCTATGATGAAACAGGAAAGTTACTAACCAGTACACTTCATGATTCTGATTTCAAAAATACCTATACACCAACACTTCCGTTTTCTTATGTGCGCAGAAACAGCGATTATTCAAGAAGTATGGGCGCAGCTTTTAGCTTAGAACCGGACGAGAAAATATTTGGTTGTGGAGAATCGTTTACCCAATTCAATAAACGCGGGCAAAAAGTAGTTTTATGGACGGATGACGCTAATGGAATCCAGAACGAAACGATGTACAAACCGGTTCCGTTTTATATGAGTAGCCGTGGTTACGGAGTTTTCATGCATCATTCAACACCAATTACGGTTGACTTTGGAAGATACTTTGGAAGTGCCAACGAAATGTATATTGGAGATGACGAAGCTGACTTGTTTTTCTTTATCGGAGAACCAAAAGACATTTTAGATCAATATACAGATTTGACTGGAAAAGCTGCTATGCCACCACTTTGGTCTTTCGGATTTTGGATGAGTAGGATCACTTATTTTACTGAAAAAGAGGGAAGAGAAGTAGCCAAAGATTTACGTAAATATAAAATTCCAACCGATGTAATTCACTTTGATACAGGTTGGTTTGATGTAGATTGGAGAAACAATTACGAATTTGCAAAAGCCCGTTTCCCGGATGCTCAAAAAATGATGTCTGATTTAAAAGACGATGGTTTTCATGTGTGTTTATGGCAATTGCCGTATTTCACACCAAAAAACACCTTGTTTCCCGAAATCATGGAAAAAAACTTAGCAGTAAGAGATCGTAAAGGAAACCTTCCTTACGAAGATGCTGTTTTAGATTTCTCAAATCCTGAAACCGTAACCTGGTACCAGGCCAAATTGAAGAAATTATTCGATCAGGGCGTTTCTGTTTTCAAAGTTGATTTTGGAGAAGCAGCACCGCCAGACGGAATTTACCATTCAGGAAGAACAGGTTTCTACGAACATAATTTATATCCATTACGATACAATAAGGCTGTTGCTGAAATTACGCAGAAAGAAAAAGGATACACTTTAATCTGGGCAAGAAGTACCTGGGCAGGATCTCAACGTTACCCGTTACATTGGGGTGGAGATGCGGAAACTTCAAACGGTGCAATGTCGGCTGAATTACGAGGCGGACTTTCATTAGGATTAAGCGGATTCAGTTTCTGGAGTCATGATGTGGGTGGATTTGCAACAAAATCTCCTGAGAGTTTATACAGAAGATGGGCACCATTCGGAATGTTTACTTCACACGTAAGAAGCCATGGCGAACCTCCGCGCGAGCCTTGGTTATACAGCAAAGATTTCTTAGAAGGATTTAGAAAAGCAGATAATATGCGTTACGAATTGATGCCATACATCTACGCTCAGGCGAAAGAAAGTTCTCAAAAAGGATTGCCAATGATGCGTGCTTTATTTGTAGAATATCCAAATGATCCGGGAGCATGGTTAGTTGACAATGAATATTTATTTGGTTCAAGTATGTTGGTTGCTCCGCTTTTTGAAGAAGTGACCGAAAGAGACGTTTATCTTCCAGAAGGAACATGGATTGATTATCAAACTAAAAAAGTATACCAATCGGGATGGCATAAAATCAAAGCGGGCGAGGTGCCAATTGTAGTTTTAGTGAAAGACGGAACAGCATTGCCTCACATCGCTTTGGCACAATCAACAAAAGACATGGATTGGAGCAAATTGACATTGAAAGTGTATGCAAGTGATAAAACAACTTCGGCGACAGCCAAAGTATTTTTACCGGATGGTGATGCTGTACAAGAAATTAAAGTAAGCAAAAACGGAAACAATTTTGATGTAAATGCAAATCCATTAAACGGAAAAACCACTTTTAAAACGGAGTGGATTAAATAAAAAAAGTATGCCACGAATTGCACAGATTAAAAGGATTAAAAATTGAGAATTAAAATTAAAAATCTGCTAGATCTGCCAGATCTGTGAGAAAAAATAAACACACAGAAAATAAGAAATCGTTAAAATCTTTTAATCTGTGGCAAAAAAAAACATCCCCAACAGGATAAAAATAAGTTTTGTTTGAGTTTTTAAATCGGGTGAAGGCCTTGCTAACGCCCGATTAATAAAAAATGAATTAAGAAAAATATCATGAAAAATTACCTGATTCTTCCTGCTTTAATCCTTTACGTTTCGATTGGATACAGTCAAAAAAATAAAAATGCTTACGAATTGGCATCGCCAAACGGGCAGAATAAAATAAAATTCGAGCTGGTAAAAAACGCTCCAAAATATGCTGTTTCACACGGAAAAACAGAAGTGATTACACCATCAGACATGGGTTTTTTACTAAAAGGAAATGAAAATTTAAGTTCTGACTTCGAAATCAAAAATGTAAAAAACACTTCGTTCGATGAAACCTGGGAACAGGTTTGGGGAGAAAAGAAAAACATCAGAAACCATTACAATCAGCTTTCAGTTGAATTACAGCAAAAAAGCGGAAACAAACGCAAATTAGAAATTCAGTTTCGTGCTTTTGATGACGGAATCGCTTTTAGATATGTGTATCCAAAACAAAATGTAAAAGACAGTATTTTCATTATGGATGAAAAAACGACTTTTAATTTAAAAGAAGATGGAAAAGCATGGTGGATTCCGGCCAACAGGGAAAACCGTGACGAATATCTTTTTAAAGATGCTCCGGTAAGTACGTTGGATACAGTTTTGACACCGCTTACCATTGAAAGCAAAAGCGGACTGGCCTTGAGTTTTCATGAAGCAAACCTAACTGATTTTGCCAGCATGACTTTGGTCAATACAACCGGAACACAATTGAAATCCGATTTAGTGCCGTGGGCGGATGGTGTAAAAGTGCGTGTAAAAGATACATTTACCTCTTCGTGGAGAACGCTTCAGATTGGAGAGAATCCAGGAGACTTAATTACTTCTTATTTGATTCTAAATCTGAATGATCCAAACAAATTAAAAAACACAAGTTATTTCAAACCTTATAAATACTTTGGAATCTGGTGGGGAATGCACATCGGAAAATATACTTTTTGGGAAAGTGACAAACAAGGAGCAACAACCAAACACGCCGAAGAATATATTGATTTTACAGCCAAAGAAGGATTTCACCATTTATTGATCGAAGGCTGGAACAAAGGCTGGACACCGGCCTGGTATGAAAACCACATGCACATGTTCAGTTTTACTAAAAGCGCAGACAATTTCGACATAGAAAAAGTGGTGGAATACGGAAAGAAAAAAGACGTAGCACTTATTGGTTATCACGAAACGGGTTCAAATCTTATTAATTACCTAAAACAGGTTGATGAAGGTTTTGCCTTGTACAAAAAACTCGGAATGCATTCGGTTAAAATTGGTCACGTTGGTTCTAAACTGAATATGAAAGAAAATCATTTCGGGCAATTTGGAGTAAATTATTTCAGATATATTTTAGAAAAAGCAGCGCAATATGATTTAGCTGTTTTATACCACGAATCGATAAAAGATACCGGAGAAAGAAGAACTTTCCCGAACATGGTTTCGAGAGAAGCGGCACGTGGACAAGAGTATAACGCGTGGAGCGAAGGAAATCCGCCAAACCACTTAACAATTATTCCGTTTACAAGATTGCTTTCAGGGCCAATGGATTTTACACCTGGAATTTTTGATGTAGAAGTAAAACAGGGTTTCCCTGGAAAAAGAGTACACGGAACTGCAGCCCAGCAATTGGCGTTATACGTAACGATTTATGCTCCAATCCAGATGATGGCAGATTTGCCTGAAAACTATGAAGGAAAACCAGCTTTACAATTCTTAAAAGATGTTCCGACAGACTGGGAAGACACAAAAGTATTGGAAGGAAAAATTGGGGAATACATCACTACAGCGCGTAAAGACAGAAACAGTGCCGATTGGTATTTAGGAACGATCACAAATGAAAAAGCAAGGGATGTAAATGTTGCGTTATCATTCTTAGATGCAACTGCAACGTACGAAGCTCAGATTTATGCTGACGCAGAAGGAACGGATGAAACACACAATCCGGCTGCAATTACCATTTCTAAGAAAACCGTAAAAGCTTCAGATGTATTGAAATTGCATTTAGGTGGCGCTGGTGGAACAGCAATTAGATTTAAAAAATTATAATTTATTAGATATAGATTGTCAAACCAGACAGGTTTCAAAAACCTGTCTGGCTTAAATAACCACATTTTTTTAAATGAAAAATCTCATTCTGCATATCGTTTTTCTTTTGTCGATCAATTTAATATTGGCGCAGCAAAAGCAATATCCCTTTCAGGATTCTAAATTAGATACTGAAAAGCGTATTGATAATTTGCTATCATTGATGACGCTCGATGAAAAAGTTCAGGCTTTGAGCACGAATCCATCGATAAAAAGATTGGGCGTTGCGGGTGCAGGTCATGTAGAAGGATTGCATGGTTTAGCTTTGGGCGGACCGGCAGAATGGGGTGGAAAAAATAAACAACCCATAACAACCACAACTTTTCCACAGGCTTACGGTTTGGGGGAAACGTGGGATGTTGATCTACTTCATAAAGTAGCTAATGTTGAAGGTTACGAAACGCGATATGCTTTTCAGAAATACCGTCGAGGCGGATTAGTCGTTCGTGCTCCAAATGCTGATATAGGAAGAGATCCACGCTGGGGACGTACCGAAGAAAGTTATGGAGAAGATGCTTTTTTTAACGGAAAAATGACAGTTGCTTTTGTAAAAGGTTTGCAGGGAAATAATCCAAAGTATTGGCAAACCGCTTCTTTAATGAAACACTTTTTAGCCAATAGTAATGAAGATGGAAGAACCTATACATCATCTGATTTTGATGAAAGATTATGGCGTGAATATTATGCACTGCCTTTTCATATGGGAGTTGTTGAGGGCGGTTCCCGTGCGTATATGGCAGCCTACAATAAAGTAAACGGAATTCCGGCAATGGTACATCCGATGCTGAAAAATATTACCCAAAAAGAATGGGGTCAAAATGGAATCATTTGTACCGATGGCGGTGCATTCAAATTATTGCTTTCAGATCATAAATATTATGCAGATAAATATCTGGGTGCTGCTGCCGCTATAAAGGCTGGGATTAATCAGTTTTTAGATGAATATACAGAGGGCGTTTATGGTGCTCTTTCGCATGGCTATTTAAAGGAAAAAGATATCGATGCTGTTATTCGTGGGAATTACAGAGTTATGATTCAACTCGGAATGTTGGATGTTACGGATGAAAATCCGTATGCGAAAATCGGAACAGGAAAAGATACTATTGATCCGTGGAAAACCGAGGCGCATAAAAAAATCGCTTTAGAAGCCACCCAAAAATCTATTGTTCTGCTTAAAAACGATTCGAATCTATTGCCTTTACAAAAAGATAAGCTAAAAACAATTGCGATAATCGGTAATCGCGCTGATGAAGTGCTTCTCGATTGGTACAGCGGAACACCTCCGTATACGATCACACCTTTGCAGGGAATCAAAAATAAACTGGGCAGCAACGTCGAAATTCTATATGCGAAAAATAATATAGACGGCAAAGCGGCTGAAATAGCTAAAAAAGCAGATGCTGTTATTGTCATAGTCGGAAATCATCCGGTTTGTAACGCAGGCTGGGCAAATTGTCCCGTTCCAAGTGAAGGAAAAGAAGCTGTAGATCGTCAATCGTTGACTTTAGAGCAGGAAGATTTGATCAAAGTAGTATATCAGACCAATCCGAAAACGGTAGTCGCTCTGATTAGCAGTTTTCCTTATGCCATCAACTGGACACAGGAACATGTTCCGGCCATCGTTCACATGGCACAAAACAGTCAGGAAACAGGAAGCGCTTTGGCAGATGTTTTATTTGGAGACTATAATCCGGCTGGTCGTTTAACACAAACTTGGGTAAAGGACATTACAGATTTACCTGATTTATTAGATTACAATATCCGAAACGGCAGAACCTATATGTATTTTAAAGGAAAACCTTTATATGCTTTTGGTCACGGATTAAGTTATACCACTTTTAAATACAATTCAATTGAAACCAATTTAGAAAGTATTACTAAAAATGGCGAAGTAAGATTCACGGTTTCGGTTACCAATACTGGAAATAAGGACGGAGATGAGGTAATTCAATTATATGTAAAACAAGTACAGTCAAAAGTGGAACGTCCTGAAAAAGAATTGAAGGCATTTCAGCGGGTTTTCTTTAAAGTCGGAGAGACTAAAAATGTTATACTGACTTTAAAAGCGAAAGATTTAGAATATTGGAATACAGCAAAACAACAATTTGAATTGGAAAACAATACTATTGAAATTCAGATAGGAAGTGCTTCAGATGCTATCCTGCTAAATAAAAAAATAACCGTGAAATAATTGAAAATGAAAAGAAAAGGGATCATACTGCTTATTTTAATATCACTTTACAATGCTGAAATGTTTGGACAGCAGACCAATACTAGTTCAGAAAGGTTTATAAAAGTGGATTACAATAAAACGGCCGGAAAACTAAACACCATGTTCAAAGAATGCATTGGTGCCGGAAGAGCCAATGAAGGTTTGCGTGCCGACTGGCAACAGCAACTCGCAATGACGAAAAAAGAATGCGACTTTAAATACATCAGGATGCATGGTTTATTGTCTGATGATATGGCAGTTTACCGTGAAGATGCAAAAGGAAATCCGGAATACAATTACCAGTATATTGATGTTTTGTATGATTTTTTATTGAGTATTAAAATGAAACCTTTTGTTGAATTAGGTTTTATGCCAGAAGCTTTGGCTAGTGGAAAAGAAACTATTTTCTGGTGGAAAGGAAATGTAACACCTCCAAAAGATTATAAAAAATGGGAAGATTTAATTCGCAACTTAACACAGCATTTTACAGAAAGATACGGGGCCGAAGAAGTAAAAACATGGTATTTTGAAGTTTGGAACGAACCTAATTTAACACCAGGTTTCTGGACAGGGACACAGGCAGAATATTTCAAATTGTATGAATATGCAGCTCGCGGAATAAAAAGTGTAAATGCAGCTTATAAAGTAGGTGGGCCAGCAACAGCAGGCGCGGGCTGGGTTCCGGAAACGATTGATTTTTGTGCTAAAAATAATGTTCCGTTAGATTTTATTTCAACGCATACTTATGGAGTAAAACAAGGTTATCTGGATGAATTTGGAACTTCAGGGACGGTTTTAAGCAAAGATGATTCCAGTATAAGCGGTGATGTAATTAATTCCCGCAACCAAATTTCAAATTCGGCTAAGCCAAAATTAGAATTGCATTATACCGAATGGAGTTCTTCGTATACACCGGCAGATCCGGTTCATGACAGTTATCATTCGGCAGCCTATATTTTGCAGAAATTAAAACAAGTTGGCAATGCAGCAAACTCCATGTCTTATTGGGTTTTCACGGATATTTTCGAAGAACCAGGTCCAAGATTTACCCCTTTTCACGGCGGTTTCGGATTATTGAATACACAAGGAATTAAAAAACCGGCTTATTTTTCTTATTCCTTACTGAATAAACTGGGAGAAACAGAACTTCAGAATAAAGATACCTCTTCATGGGCGGCTAAAAATGCAAAAGGAGATGTTCAGTTATTGTTTTGGGACTTTACCAATACACATCCTGGAGATAAAGTTTGGAATCAGACCTACTATGTTCAGGATTTACCTTCTCAGTCAAAAGGAACGGTAAAAATTGAAGTAGACGGGCTTCAAAAAGGGAAATACAATCTGGAAATTTATAAAGTGGGTTATAAATCAAATGATGCTTACGCCGATTATTTAGCCATGAATAAACCTAATCAGCTTACTATTGATCAGGTTAAAAAGATTAAGGAACACAATAATGGCGCCCCAATTGTAACCGAAAAAGTGATAATTGATTCAAAAGGAACCTACCGTAAAGATTTTAAAATTAACGAAAATGATGTTGTGTTATTCAACTTCGTCAAACAATAAACTATTAAAAAACCACAAACAATAAATAATAAACATGAAAAAGAAAATGATATATCTACCGGTTTTTATGGCTTTTGCTTTGCTTACTTCTTGTAAAAAAGACGCAAAAAGTGAAAATTCAACTGCTGTTCAGACCGAAGAGCATCAGGGAAAAGAAATCAGTTCAGAATTTGATGCAGAGATAGACAAGTTGGTTTCTCAAATGACATTGGAGGAAAAAATCGGAATGTTGCACGGGAACAGTATGTTCAGTACCGGTGCCGTTGAACGTTTAGGTAT
The DNA here is from genome assembly GCF_041946075.1 of Flavobacterium sp. LAR06. Classification (NCBI taxonomy): domain Bacteria; kingdom Pseudomonadati; phylum Bacteroidota; class Flavobacteriia; order Flavobacteriales; family Flavobacteriaceae; genus Flavobacterium; species Flavobacterium sp. LAR06. The sequence goes on from NZ_JAUTYT010000001.1 coordinate 725,603, forward strand.
TCCTGAATTAAAAATGGCTGACGGACCTTTGGGAGTTCGTGAAGAAATTTCACGTGATAACTGGGCACCGGCGGGATTAACGAATGATTTTGCGACTTACTATCCGGCAGGAGGAGCATTAGCAGCAACCTGGGATACGGAAATGGCGTATACCTTCGGGAACAGTCTTGGACAGGAAATGCGTGCACGTGATAAAGATATGTTGCTTTCACCGGCAATTAATATGGTGAGAACACCACTTGGCGGAAGAACTTATGAGTACATGAGTGAAGACCCGTTTTTGAATAAAAAAATAGCTGTGCCTTTAGTTGTTGGTTTACAAGACAATGATGTAATGGCTTGTGTTAAACACTTCGCAGCGAACAATCAGGAAACAAATCGTGATTTTGTGGATGTTCAAATTGATGAACGTACTCTTCGTGAAATTTATTTACCAGCGTTTGAGGCAGCGGTAAAAGAGGGACATGCCTACGGAATTATGGGAGCTTACAATAAATTCAGAGGTGAATATTTATGTGAAAATGATTATATGCTGAATAAAATCCTTCGTGACGAATGGGGTTTTAAAGGAATTGTAGTTTCAGATTGGGCAGCGGTGCATTCAACAGTTAAATCTTTAAAAAGCGGTTTAGATATTGAAATGGGAACACCAAAACCTTTCAATGAATTTTTCCTTGCTGATAAACTAGTTGCAGCAGCAAAAGCAGGTGAAGTGTCTGAGGCAGAAATTGATATTCATGTAAAAAGAATTTTACGCACCTTGTTTCAGGTAAAAGCTATGGGGCCAGATAGTAAAAATCGTGCAAAGGGAAGTATTTCTACCGAAGCGCATTATCAGGATGCCTACAAAATTGCTGCTGAAGCAATCGTTTTATTGAAAAATGAAAACAACGCATTGCCTTTAAAACTCGACGGAGTAAAATCAATTGCTGTCATAGGAAACAATGCAACAAAGAAAAATGCTTTAGGCGGATTTGGTGCTGGAGTTAAAACAAAAAGAGAAATTACACCTCTTGAAGGTTTGAAAAACAGATTACCATCATCAATCAAAATTAAGTATGCTGAAGGATATTTAGAGCGTTATGATGAAAAAAACAAAGGAAAATTAGGAGATATTACCTTAAATGGTCCTGTAACAATTGACGCATTAGATCCTGCAAAAGTGAACGAAGCGGTTGAGGCTGCGAAGAAATCTGATGTTGCCATCATTTTTGCGGGTTCAAATCGTGATTACGAAACAGAAGCTTCTGACCGCAGAACTTTGAAATTGCCTTTCGGACAAGAAGAATTAATTAAAAAAGTACAAGCTGTAAATCCGAGAACTATTGTTGTCATGATCGCCGGAGCTCCTTTTGATATTAATGAGGTAAGTAAAAATACTTCGACTTTGGTTTGGAGCTGGTTCAATGGTTCTGAAGGTGGAAATGCATTAGCAGATGTAATCTTAGGAAAAGTAAATCCGTCAGGAAAATTACCGTGGACAATGCCTGTAAATATTATGGATTCTCCTGCACACGCAACAAAAAGTTTCCCGGGCGGAAAAACCGTTAATTATGCCGAAGGTATTTTAATTGGATACCGTTGGTTTGATACTAAAAATATCGCACCGTTATATCCTTTTGGATACGGATTATCATATACCACTTTTGCTTTCGAAAATGCTAAAGCCGATAAAACTTCTTATGATGAAAATGAAACTATTACGGTTTCTGTTGATGTGAAAAATACAGGAAAAGTGGATGGAAAAGAAGTGGTTCAGTTATATGCTTCAAAATCAGATTCAAAAGTAAGCCGTGCTTCAAAAGAGTTAAAAGGATTCAAAAAAGTATTAGTAAAAGCCGGTAACTCTGAAACAGTAACGATTAAACTTCCTGTAAAAGAATTGGCTTATTACGATGTGGCTTCTAAAAAATGGGTTGTTGAAGCTGGAAAATACACGTTGAAAGTTGGAAATTCTTCAAGAGATATCAAGAAGGAAATTGCGATTACCATCAAATAAATTTCCATTAAAAAACAACTAAAACCACTTAACTAACTATATAAACCAAATAAATGAACAGAATAATAAAAAGTTATCTGTTAAACACCGTTTTGTGTTTATCGTGGATAAGCCTTCTGGCCTGCAGTGCAGAAAAAGAGACTAAGGCTGATAACCCGATACCTCTTGTAAAAACGCTGACCGTTGATCTTAATAAAATTGAATTCCAGAGTCCGGCCAGTACTTCAGAATTTATTGTTACAGCAAATGCTACAAAATGGTCGCTTGCTGCATCTGAGGCCAGCTGGTTGACATTTACTCCGGGGACTGGTGTCCTGAGCAGAACAACGATTATAGTTAAAGCTTTAGAAAATACGACTTCGGAAACAAGAACGGCTGTCATTACAATTAGCTCCAGTGATATGCCATCCGTACAAGTAAACGTTTCTCAGGCAGGAAAAACAGGTATTTATCCCAGTTACAATACAAATCCAATTGCTGCCGACGCAACCGGAATGAGCAGTACTGCTGTTCAATTGGCGGCAAAAATAAAATTAGGCTGGAACATCGGGAATACCATGGAAGCGACTGGTGGAGAAACGGCATGGGGAAACCCAAAAATCACAAAGGCGCTGATCGATGCGGTAAAAGCAAAAGGTTTTAATGCGATTAGAATTCCGTGTTCATGGAATCAATATTTAGAAAATACGACAACTGCAAAAATAAAATCAGACTGGTTAAATCGTGTTAAAGAAGTCGTGCAATATTGCGTTGACAACGACATGTACGTATTGGTGAATATTCACTGGGACGGCGGCTGGCTGGAAAACAATATTACCGAAGCCAAAAAAGAGGAAAACAACGCGAAACAAAAAGCTTTTTGGGAACAAATTGCAACCACTTTACGAGGGTTTGATGAACATGTATTATTCGCAAGCGCCAATGAACCGGCGGTTGAAGACGCAGCCCAAATGGCTGTTTTAACCTCGTACCACCAAACATTTATTGATGCTGTTCGTTCTACAGGCGGAAAAAATGCCAAGCGTGTGTTGGTAATTCAGGGACCTACAACGGATATTGAAAAAACCAACAAATTGATGTTGACTTTGCCCACCGATAAAGTGGCTAATAAAATGATGGTTGAAGTGCATTATTATTCGCCATGGAATTTCGCCGGCTTAACAAAAGACGAATCCTGGGGCAAAATGTTTTATTACTGGGGAACTGGTTTTCATTCTACAACAGATACAGAGCGAAACCCAACCTGGGGTGAAGAAGCAGATTTGGAGAAAAATTTCAAGTTAATGAAAACGCAGTTTATAGACAAAGGAATTCCGGTTTTACTGGGAGAATTTGGTGCAATCAGGAGAACAACCTTAACAGGAGATGCTTTAACCCTGCATTTAGCTTCAAGAGCTTATTATTTAAAATCAGTGGTAAAACAAGCCAAAGCAAACGGCTTATTGCCATTCTATTGGGATGAAGGAAGCATGGGCAACAATGGTTTCGGAATTTTTAATAGAAGTGACAACACTGTTTTTGATACCCAGGCGCTAAATGCACTGATTGAAGGATTGCAATAAATAACCTATATTTGAGATATAGATTGAACCACAAAGTTCGCAAAGCCAGCAAAATAATCGCAAAGCTTTGCGAACTTTGCGTAATTCATTGTGGCCTTTGCGGTTAAATTTTTAAGTTAAATTTCAAGATTAAGAAAATGAAAAAATATACAACCTTTATTTTAGTACTGGTAAGCATAATTACAAATGCGAATGTCAAAATGCCATTGTTGTTTACAGACGGAATGGTTTTACAGCGCAACAAAGAAATTCCGGTTTGGGGATGGGCTGATCCTAGTGAAAAAGTCGAAGTGCATTTCAACAAACAAACCAAAACAATCGTTGCCGATAAAAACGGTAAATGGATGGTTCGTTTGTCTGCAGAAAAAGCAGGAGGACCTTTTGAATTGACCATTACAGGAAAAAACAAAATCGTCATAAAAGATGTTTTGGTTGGAGAAGTATGGATTTGCAGCGGACAATCCAATATGGAATTCCAGGTGGCTAAAACCATAAATGCAGAAAAAGAAATAGCTGATTCCAATTATCCTATGATTCGTCATTTTGGAGTAGCGCAGGATTTAAGTGGAAAACCAAAAGAAGATCTAAAAGCCGGAAAATGGGAAGTTTCAAGCAAAGAAACAGTTGGCAATTTTACAGCTGTCGGTTATTATTTCGCTAAAAAATTATATGCAGAATTAAAAATTCCAATCGGAATTATAAACACTTCCTGGGGTGGAACGAACGTAGAAACCTGGACAAGTCGTGAAGCTTTCCAAAAAAGTGAAGATTTCAAAACCATGATCGCTGAAGTTCCAACATTAAATATCGATTCTATTTCAAAATTGTACGCCAGACAAATGAAAGAAAGAGTCGAAAAAATTCAGGGAACTCCGGTAAGTACAGAAAGCGAAAACACTTTCAAAGAATCAACATTCAATGATACAAACTGGGGCGAATTAAACACGCCAGGTTTATGGGAAAACCAGCCTTTGGGTGATTTAGACGGAATTGTCTGGATGCGAAAAACCATTACACTTTCTGCGGAAGATATTAGAAACAAAGCCGTTTTAAGCCTTTCAAAAATCGACGACGAAGATATTACCTATGTAAACGGAATCGAAGTGGGTAAAAATACCCAATGGGATTTCAAACGTGTTTACGAAATTCCTACAAATGTCCTGAAAGAAGGACAAAATGTTATTGCCGTAAGAATTGTCGATAACAGCGGCGGTGGCGGAATCTACGGAGATGCAGCCGACTTAAAACTGACTTTAGGAAGCAAAACAATTCCGCTTGACGGAAAATGGAAATTCAAAGTTATAGTTGTAAAAACTTCATTATCACCAAACAGTTATCCGTCATTACTCTACAATGCCATGGTAAACCCGCTAGTTCCTTATGCCGTTGAAGGTGTTTTATGGTATCAGGGCGAAGCCAATGTTTGGAGAGCCAATCAATACAAAAAAGCATTTCCGTTAATGATTACAGATTGGAGAACAAAATTCAATCAAGGTGATTTTCCTTTTTACTTCGTTCAATTATCCACTTTTGATGAGTTCAAAGGAAACAGCAAAGTCGGAAGCCGTTGGGCAGAACTTCGTGAAGCACAATCGGAGACTTTAAAATTGAAAAACACTGGTATGGCCGTAACCACAGATATCGGAAATGCAAAAGATATTCATCCAACTAACAAACAAGACGTTGGATTGCGATTGGCAGCAATTGCCTTAAATAATGTCTACGGTAAAAAACAGGTTTACAGTGGTCCAACTTATAAATCTCAGGAAATAAAAGGAAATCAGATCATCCTGACTTTCGATACTATCGGGACCGGATTGTCAACATCGGATAATTCCCAAAACGTAAAAGGCTTCGAAATCGCAGGTGCCGACAAAGTTTTTCATTCCGCGAAAGCGATAATTAAAGACAACAAAATAATCGTTTCAAGCGAAAATGTTCCAAATCCGGTTGCCGTTCACTACGGTTGGTCAGATGATGATACCGAAATCAATCTTTTCAACAAAGAAAAATTCCCTGCATCACCTTTCAGAACTGATAATTGGGAAATGATTACAGCAAATGAGAAATATAAGGTGAGCAAATAATGTTCAATGTAAATTGTTAAAAGTGAAAAGTTCGGGAGAAACGATTAATATTGTAGTAATGGATTTTAATGCGTTGATGCAAATAGTTGGGCGTGACCGTATTTGCAAAAGGCGCTATCTCCTATCCCTCACGCGGGGGGATCGGTAAATAAGAAAGTATCATTTTTATAATTGATAAACGTATATTATAACCGAAAATAGTTCCATAGGGACGAAATATCGGTAGCAACGGATGTAAATCCGTTGATGAAAAGGAACATCAGCATAAAGCTCCGTAGGAGCGACATATTTTAAACGCAACAAAATGAACGCAAACCTTACAAAAAAAACATTTTTCATTTTACTAATTACATTTTTCTGTAAAAATGCAAACGCACAATCCAATCATGTTTTATGGTACAATCAACCCGCTGAATTTTTTGAGGAAAGCCTTGTTTTAGGAAACGGAAAAATGGGAGCAACTGTTTTTGGTGGTGCCAATTCCGATAAAATCTACCTGAACGATGCAACGCTTTGGTCGGGCGAACCCGTAAATGCCAAAATGAATCCGGAAGCTTACAAAAATATTCCGGCCATTCGTGAAGCTTTAAAAAATGAAAATTATAAGCTGGCAGACGAATTAAACAAAAAAGTTCAGGGTAAAAACTCCGAATCTTTTGCGCCTTTAGGAACTTTAGAAATCAATAATGCTGAAAAAGGAAAAGCGGTAAATTACCATCGCGAACTGGATATTTCGAATGCCATATCAAAAGTAAGTTACGAAATGGCAGGCATAAAATATACCCGTGAATATTTTGTCTCAGCTCCGGATCAAATTATGGTAATCAAACTGACAAGTGATCAAAAAGGAGCTTTAAATTTTGATATTAATTTAAAGAGCCTATTAAAGTCAAATGTTGAAGTAAGAAACAATATTCTGGTAATGACAGGTACTGCGCCAATTCATGAAAATCCGGGATATACAGTTCTACCAAAATATCAGGATGTAAACGAAAGAGGAACACGATTTACGACTTTAATCCAAATTAAAAAAACGGACGGGAAAATTACAAGTTCAAGAGAATCTATAAGTTTAAAAGACGCGACAGAAGCTATTATTTATGTTTCTGTGGCAACAAGTTTTAATGGTTTTGACAAAAATCCTGCAACTGAAGGTATAGACGATATAGCAATTGCATCACAACACTTGAGCAAGGCTTTAGCAACACCATTCGATAAATTAAAAGAATCTCACATTGCCGATTATCAAAAATTCTACAATCGTGTCAATCTGGATTTAGGGAAAACAACCGCTCCGGATTTGCCAACAGACGAAAGATTACTTAGATATTCAGAAGGGAAGGAAGATAAAAATCTGGAGATTCTCTATTTCAATTTCGGACGTTATTTATTGATCAGCAGTTCAAGAACAATGGGTGTTCCGGCAAATTTACAAGGAATTTGGAATCCGTATTTAAATCCGCCATGGAGCAGTAATTACACCATGAATATTAATGTGGAAGAGAATTATTGGCTGGCTGAAAACACCAATCTTTCAGAAATGCATTTACCGCTTCTAAGTTTTATTAAAAACCTTTCGGTAACCGGAAAAGTAACGGCAAAGACATTTTATGGCGTAAATGAAGGCTGGGCTTCGGCACACAACTCTGATATTTGGGCAATGACAAATCCGGTTGGGACTTTCGGAAACGATGATCCAAGTTGGGCTTGCTGGCCATTATCCGGTGCTTGGCTGAGTACACATATTTGGGAACATTATGTTTTTACTCAAGACAAAAATTACCTGAAAAATGATGGTTATCCAATCATGAAAGGAGCATCTGAATTCTTTTTGGGCTGGATGATTACAGATAAAAACGGAAAATTAATTACATCCCCTTCAACTTCTCCTGAAAATAAATTTATTGCACCAGACGGTTATATTGGAGCAACAATGTATGGAGGAACGGCAGATTTGGCGATGATCAGAGAATGTTTTGATAAAACAATCAAAGCGTCAAAAGTTTTAAATATTGATATTGCTTTTAGAGCGAAATTGGAAACAGCTCTTTCTAAATTTTATCCTTATCAAGTGGGTAAAAAAGGAAATTTACAGGAATGGTATTTCGATTGGAATGACGAAGATCCTAAACATCGTCATCAATCGCAATTGTTCGGACTTTTTCCAGGTGATCAAATCACACCTGAGAAAACACCAGATTTAGCTGCAGCATCAAGAAAAACACTCGAAATAAAAGGAGATGAAACCACAGGTTGGTCAAAAGGTTGGAGAATCAACCTTTGGGCAAGGCTTTGGGACGGAAATCGTGCTTATAAAATGTACAGAGAATTACTTCGCTACGTCGATCCGGACGGAAAGAAAACCGAAAAACCAAGAAGAGGAGGAGGAACCTACCCTAATTTATTCGACGCGCATCCGCCATTTCAAATTGATGGTAATTTTGGCGGAGCAGCTGCCGTTGCAGAAATGTTAGTTCAATCTGATGAAAACGAAATAAGATTATTGCCTGCCTTACCAGATGCCTGGGGTACTGGATTTGTGAAAGGAATCTGCGCCCGTGGCGGATTTGAAATTACAATGGAGTGGGAAAAGAAATTACTTAAAAAACTTACGGTATTTTCTAAAAATGGAGGAAAAACAACTTTAATAAGCGGTGATAAAAAGCAAGATATCACATTGAAAAAAGGAGAAAAACTAGAAATAAACTGGTAAAGTAATTCTAAACGTAATCTTTGTCAAACCCGACAGGTTTTTAAAACCTGTCGGGTTTGCTATGACTAAGCTCCAGCGGAGCGATATGTTTATAGCAATTAGAATATTAACGGAAATAAAGCTCTAGTGGAGCGACATATTGATTTTTGCAATTAAAATATGCCACCCCAATGGGGTTTCTGCCAACTGTATTCGTAAATTCCTATAAATGTGTTGTCCCTCTGGGACTTAATTATTATTTTTCAGAAGTTTCGGTGGATTTTTTCTGGGAATCTTTAGCATGTTCTTCTTTAAAAGATTCGTACCATTTCTCAATAGACGGATAAACAAAAGCAGCCGCTTTTTTTACAGGATTGTAAAAAATAGATTTATCTAAAGTTTCTTTTTTAGCAAAAGTATTATTGAAGTTTATTTTCTCAAACAGAGCAATAAAAACACTCATAATCAAAATGGTTTTCAAAACTCTGAAAAAAGCACCACCAAGTTTATTAGGTAATCCAAGGAAAGCGAAATCGGCAATTCCGGTAAGGATTTTTGCTAAGAAATAAACACCAATTACAACCAGAATAAAAGTCAGAATAAAAGCCGTAACCTGAATCGTGTTGGGATTCCAGGAAACATGTTTCATGATTATTTCTTTCATCAACGAAGAAAACTTAATAGCGAGATAAATTCCCAGCAATAATGAAATAAAAGAAGCAACTTCTACAAAAAGCCCATTTTTAAAACCTTTGTACAAACTAAAAGCCAAAAGTGCTCCAAAAATCATATCGAAAAAACTCATATATCTGTTGTTTTATTGAGGCGCAAATATAAAAGAATTATCTAGTTTTTAAGGTTCAGAGACTCATAGATGCAAAGGGGCAAAGGTTTTTATTTTCTGATGTTTTATTTTTTAAGGTCATTGGATTTGAAGTCCGTATCTTTGCAAACTAAATTTTATGGTTTTTGAATTCACAATTCACAATTCATAATTCACAATTATAAAAAATGTCCAGAGATACACAATTAAAAGAGCGTTGGGAAAAGCTCGTCGATATACTATCCAATCAGTTTTCGCAAGGTGAAGACTTAGATTTAGATGCCATTATTTACTTAATCGGAGTTCAGGAACTCGGAAAAGTACATCGTGAATATAAAAAAGATGAAAAATTAAACTTAATGCACATCGCCATTTGCCGATTATTAGAACCGTACGGATTCTATGAATTCGAGTATTTTGATGAAGACGGATGGCCGCATTACAGAGTAAAAGAAGAGTTACCACCACTAAAAGCAGGTGAACAATCGGTTTTGATGAAAGAAGCGATTGTAAATTATTTTTTAGAAAGAGAAGTTATTGACTAGTTTTTAGTAGCAGTCACAGTTATAAGATTGTCAATCACTGAAAACTGTGACTGCTACTGTTTACTTTCAACTAAAATCACTAAATTTGCTCTCTCAATTATTGAAGGAAAATGATAGACAAGATAAAACAGCATATAGAGGAAGCCAAAGCCTTTAATGATAAAAATAAAGAATCTTTAGAGCAGTTCCGAATTAAATATTTAGGTAGTAAAGGATTATTAAAAGAACTTTTTACAGAGTTTAAAAATATTCCGAATGACCAGAAAAAAGATTTTGGACAGGTAATAAATACTTTAAAAACCGTTGCTGAAGAAAAAGTAAGAGTTATTCAGGAAGAGCTGGAAAGCAAACAGGAGACAAAAGGTATATTTGGTGATTTAACCAGATCTGCTGAGCCTGTAATTATTGGTTCGCGTCATCCTATTTCTATTGTAAAAAATCAAATTATAGATATTTTTGCCAATATTGGTTTTAATGTTTCCGAAGGTCCGGAAATCGAAGACGACTGGCATAACTTTACTGCCTTAAACTTGCCAGAATATCATCCGGCTCGTGATATGCAGGATACTTTTTTCATCCAGACGAATCCTGATGTGTTGTTGCGTACGCATACATCATCTGTTCAGGTGCGTTATATGGAAAATCACAAACCGCCTATTCGTACTATTTCTCCGGGACGTGTATTTCGTAACGAAGCTATTTCGTCGCGTTCACACTGTATCTTCCATCAGGTTGAAGGTTTGTACATAGACAAAGATGTTTCTTTCGCCGATTTGAAACAAACGTTACTTTATTTTACTAAAGAAATGTTCGGAAAATCTAAGATTCGTTTGCGTCCGTCGTACTTTCCATTTACAGAACCAAGTGCTGAAATTGATATTTATTGGGGGCTGAAAACAGAAACCGATTACCGTATCACAAAAGGAACGGGTTGGTTAGAAATTGGAGGTTGCGGAATGGTAGATCCAAATGTTCTTAAAAACTGCGATATCAATGCTGATGAATTCAATGGTTTTGCTTTCGGAATGGGAGTGGAGCGTATCGCGATGTTATTGTACCAAATTGGTGATATCCGTATGTTTTACGAAAATGACGTTCGTTTTTTAGAGCAATTTAAAGCAAATATATAATTTAAGTCGTAAGGTCATAAAGTCGAAAGTCTAAAGTCTCAACATAATGGCATCAGACTTTCGACTTTATGACTTTTGACTTTATGACTTTTGACTAATATGAAAAAAGATATAACAATTCCAGAAGTAGAAAACGTATTCATTGCCGCTGTTCAGGAATGGAGTGACGATTTCATGGAAAAAGTGTGGTACGCTTACCTGGTAAACGACAGTGATTTTAATTTAGACAGCGTTATGGTTGTTTCAAGAGCATTTGGAACAATAGATGGCGAAATGAAAAAAACTTCTGTTTTGCGTCATGCCTTTGTTGAGGTTCCGGCTGTTTCTGTAGTTAAAATTGAAATGATCGAGAAAAGCCTTTTGGTTTTAAATAACGAATTTATGGTGACTTTCTTCATTGGAAACACTTTATACGATAAGAAATTCATTTTTAAATCAAACTTAATCAACGAGAAAGATACGGAGGAAGTGCCGATTTTGTTTGTTGAAGGAGTGATGGTGAAGTAAGAATATAGAGAATAGAATATAGAGAATAGACATTAGAATAGACCTACAAGAAAAGAGTCAGGACGAACATAAGTTTGTTTTGACTCTTTTTTATCTTATTTCAAAAGTCTATATTCTATTCTCTTTATTTTCTTTTCTCAAAAAAAAAATACTTGTCAATTTTTCGGTTGTATCAGAGGTTGTATCAGAGGTAATTTTGTAAAAAAAAGACTATGACAAAATTTGAGGAATTTAAAAAATTGCATTTTAGCGAGTATCCAATATTAATTGGTAATGTTTGGAATGTACAAAATGCACTTCAGTTTGAAAAAATAGGTTTCAAGGCTGTCGGAACTTCAAGTGCTGCGATTGCTGCCGATTTAGGTTATGAAGATGGTGAAAATATGCCTTTTGAAGATTACTTTTTTATGATTAAAAGGATTGTATCCAGTGTAAATATTCCTTTTTCTGTAGACTTAGAAGCGGGTTACGGAAAAGCATCCGAAGAAATAATTTCTAATATCATAAAATTACACGAAATAGGTGTAGTTGGAATTAACATTGAAGATTCAATTGTACATAAGCAAGGGAGAGAAATAGTGGGTATTGATGCTTTTACATTACTATTAAAAGAAATCATTAAGGATTTGAAAAAGAAAAATGTCCCTATGTTTATAAACATTCGTTGTGATGCATTTCTTTTAGATTTACCTAATGCTTTAGAAGAGGCTAAATTTAGAATAAGCCAATATGAAATCTGTGGTATAGATGGAATTTTTCTTCCATGTATTACAAATGAAGGCGACATTAAAGCTATAACAGCGTTTACAAAACTCCCGTTAAATGTAATGTGCATGCCAAATCTTCCTAATTTTGAAGTTTTAAAAACATTAGGTGTAAAACGTATTAGTATGGGAAATTTTGCTACTGTTTATGTGCATAAACAATTGGAAAATGTGATAGAAAAAGTAATTAAGATAAATGATTTTAGTTCGCTTTTTTAATATAGGATATGAAACTTACAGATGACATAATGTATAAAGCTGCGGTAAACAAAGATACTTCCTTTGAGGGTGTGTTTTTTACCGCTGTAAAAACGACAGGAATATTTTGCAGACCTACCTGTACGGCCAGAAAACCGAAAAGAGAAAATGTTGAATTTTTCACCAATTCAAAAGAAGCTATTTTAAAAGGTTACAGACCTTGTAAAGTTTGTTTTCCGTTAGAAAAATATAACGAAACGCCAGACTTTATAAAAGAAATTCTGAGAGAATTATCAGATGATCCTTCCTTGAAATTTAAAGATTATGATTTGGTCAAGCGAGGCATTGAACCAAGTAAAATGAGACGCTGGTTTTTAAAAAATCATGGTATTACTTTTCAGGCTTACCAGAGAATGTTTAGAATCAACAGCGCTTTCAAAAAGATAAAAGACGGAGAAAGTATTACAACAACTGCTTTTGATGCAGGATATGAATCTTTGAGCGGATTTAACGATTCGTTTAAAGCGGTTTTTGGTGTTTCTCCCAAGAACAGCAAAACTCATAACATTATTGACCTTAAAAGAATAGAAACGCCACTAGGAACAATGTATGCCTGTGCCGTAAAAGAAGGAATATGTCTGCTTGAATTTACGGATAGAAAAATGCTGGAAACCGAATTGAAAGCATTGGCTAAAAGTTTAAAAGCAGCAATAGTTCAGGGCGAAAATAAGCATTTCAATGTTTTAGAATTTGAGTTGAAGGAATATTTTGAAGGCAAAAGAAAGGAATTTACAGTTCCGTTATTTTCACCCGGATCAGATTTTCAAAATAGGGTTTGGAAAGCTTTAGGTGAAATTCCGTACGGGAGTGTAAAATCATACAAAGAACAATCTCTTGTAATCGAAAAGCCGGAAGCGATCAGGGCCGTTGCCAATGCAAATGGGATGAACAGGATTTCAATATTAATTCCGTGTCACAGAGTAATAGGGTCAAATGGCGAACTTACGGGTTATGGTGGAGGTTTATGGAGAAAAAAATGGCTTCTTGAATTAGAACAAAATAATAAATAAAAAAGAGTCAGGACGAAAATTAATTTGTCTTGACTCTTTTTATTCTATACGAATATAAATCTATATTCTATGTTCTATATTCTTTTTAATCCAAAGACTCCGTCAATTTCTTAAATACCGCTTTAGCATCCTTTCCTTCATATAAAACAGCATAAACAGCATCAATAATAGGTGTTTTAGCACCGTAACCCTGATTTAGTTTGTACGCACTTTTGGTAGCATAATAACCTTCCGCAACCATGCTCATTTCCATCATGGCACTTTTTACGGTGTAGCCTTTTCCGATCATATTTCCGAACATTCTGTTTCTCGAGAAAACCGAGTATCCTGTAACCAATAAATCGCCCAAATAAGCGGAATCATTGATGTTACGTTTCATTTTATGAACCTTTCTGATGAATTTTTTCATCTCACGGATTCCGTTACTCATCATTACCGATTGGAAATTATCTCCATAACCTAAACCATGGGCAATTCCGGCTGCAATTGCATAAATGTTTTTAAGCATTGCCGCGTATTCAGTTCCAATAATATCATCTGAAATTTTGGCTTTAATATAATTTCCTGAAAGTGATTTTGCAACGATAGAAGCTTTGTCCGGATCACCGCAGGCAATGGTCAAATAAGAAAGTCTTTCTAAGGCTACTTCTTCAGCGTGACATGGGCCTGTAATAACCCCGATGTTATAATATGGAATATCGTATTGAATGTGAAAATGCTCGCCAACAATTAAACTCGTTTCAGGAACAATTCCTTTAATCGCTGAGAAAATAATTTTATCAGATAAAGAAACGGTCATGTTTTTCAATTCCGCATCTAAAAAAGCAGAAGGGATAGCAAAAATTACATAATCTGCATATTCGATTGCTTCGTTGATATTGTTGGTCAATTTAAGCTTTTTGGTGTCAAATTCTACCGAACTTAAATAGTTAGGATTGTGTTTGTATTTTTGAATGTGCTCTATTGCAGCGTCATTACGCATATACCATGCAATTTCGGAAAGATTCACGCAAAGCATTTTTGCAATTGCTGTTGCCCAACTACCTCCTCCAATTACTGCAAATTTTAAATTTTCGCTCATTATTTTAATAATTTGAAGCAAAAGTACTTAATAAAGTAGTAATAACACAAAATCTCATTTAAGAAATTTATAATTGACCTTTAATTGCGAGGGTTTTCAACTGATAAAAAAAATATTAAAAATATTTTCATCATTAATACAATAAAGTTGATATCATTACGTTCTAAGTAGTTATAAATTAGAATTTAATGAGTTTAGCAAAAAATGAGTTAGTTAGTTTTGTTTTAGTATTTTAAAAAGGCGTTCCTAAATATTTTTAAGAACGCCTTTTTTGTTAAACTCAAATTCTAATTTCTTGTAATTAGCAAGAGATTTTAAATTCAAGTAAAAAAAACAAATCCCAATAGTAAACTTACATTATTGGAATTTGGAATTTCAAAATTTTAGAATTTTATTTATTAGTAGCTCATCTCAACAATAGATTTTACTTTATCTAAAGTCACCAATTGATTTTCGCCTAAACCTTTCCAGTTTCTTTCATCGAAACGCTTTACAATAAAATTAGCCGTTTCTTGATAATCGTTTGTGTACTGCGAAAGTTTCGTGTCCATTCCCATTGTGTGGAAGAATTCTACGGTTTTATTGATCGCTTCTTTTGCTACTTCGTCATCAGAACCTGTTAAGTTGAAGATTCTTCTTCCGTATTGTGCTAATTTTCCTTTTTTAGTATCGAACATCACTTTGTATAAACTTGGGCCAATAATAGCTAAAGTTCTGGCGTGATCAATTCCGTATAAAGCGGTCAATTCGTGTCCAATCATATGGGTTGCCCAGTCTGAAGGAACACCTTTCTGAATTAATCCGTTTAATGCCATAGTACAGCTCCACATAAAGTTCGAAGCCAAAGCATAATCAGCTGGATTTTCAACAACTTTAGGGCCAACTTCAATTAACGTTTGCAAAATTCCTTCTGCAATTCGATCTTGTAAAAAACCTTCATGCGGATATGTTAAATATTGCTCCATTACATGTGTATAAGCATCGACAACTCCGTTTTGCAATTGTCTTTTTGGTAAAGAAACAATAACTGTTGGGTCACAAATAGAAAATTTTGGAAACAATGCGCTACCACCAAAAGCCAGTTTTCCTGAGTTGCTGCAATAGTCACCACAGAACCGGAATTCATTTCGCTTCCTGTTGCCGGTAAGGTCAAAACGGTTCCAAAAGGCACGGCATTCTCTTTAATTAAAATTCTTTTTTGTAAAATATCAATCGGATTTCCGTCAAAATTAACGGCTGCCGAAATAAATTTTACGCCGTCAATTACAGATCCGCCTCCAACTGCCAGAATAAAATCAATTTTTTCGGCTTTTATAACTTCTACGGCTTTCATCAAAGTTTCAAAATGCGGATTTGGTTCTATTCCACCAAATTCCACAATATCAAAACCTTTTAGGTTGTTGATTACCTGCTCGTGAACGCCATTTTTAAAAATACTTCCGCCGCCATAAGCCATTAATATTTTGGCTCCTTGTGGAACTAAAGTTGAAAGTTTTTCAATTTGTCCTTTTCCGAAGATTAAATTCGTCGGATTATATAATTCGAAGTTTAACATGTTCTTTAAGTTTCTGAGAGGCTAAGATTCTAGGATGCTAAGCTTTTTAAACTTAACATTTCAGAATCCTAGGGGCTCTTGTTGTTTTAATAGTTAAGTACTAAACGCTAGGTTTAAAATCTTAGAACCTTAGTAGCTTAGAATCTTAGCAGCTTTTTTTATTTTAATTTTTCTAATAATTTTCCAGCCACTAATTTTGATGAAGCCGGATTTTGTCCTGTAATTAAAAGTCCGTCTTCAACAGCATAAGGTTGCCAGTTTGGTCCTTTTGAGAATTTACCTCCGTTTGATGAAAGTGCATCTTCTAATAAAAACGGAACTACTTTGGTTAAACCAACTGCTTCCTCTTCTTCATTGGTGAAACCGGTAACTTTCTTACCTTTTACTAAATATTCGCCATTTACTTTTACGTTTTTCAAAACGGCTGGAGCGTGACAAACAAAAGCAACAGGTTTGTTATGCGTGTAGAATGATTCGATTAAATCTATTGAGTTTTGATCTTCGACTAAATCCCAAAGTGGTCCGTGACCTCCAGGATAAAAAACGGCATCATAATCTTTTTGATTAATAGTAGAAAGTTTGCGCGTGTTTTTTAGTTTTTCTTGTAGTATTTTATCTGCGTCAAAACGTTTGGTGTCTTCTGTTGCTGATGCCGGATCAGCACTTTTTGGGTCAATTGGTGGCTGACCTCCAAGCGGAGAAGCAATCGTAATTTCGACTCCCTGATCTAATAGTTCATAATAAGGTGCAGCAAATTCTTCTGACCAAAATCCGGTTTTTTCTCCAGTGTTACCCAGTTTATCGTTACTGGTAACAACAAATAATACTTTTTTCATACCTTTTTTATTTGGTTTTTGAGCCGTAGCTGTTATACTGCTGGCAGTGAATGCTATAATTGCAAGTAATGCTATTTTCTTCATAGTTTTAAATTTTTATCAAATTTACGGCTTAAGTGATATTAGTAAAAATAAAATAAACTATGTTTGTAATAAATATATTTATATCATGGTAAATCTAGAATGGTACAGAACC
Organism: Flavobacterium sp. LAR06; assembly: GCF_041946075.1. Classification (NCBI taxonomy): domain Bacteria; kingdom Pseudomonadati; phylum Bacteroidota; class Flavobacteriia; order Flavobacteriales; family Flavobacteriaceae; genus Flavobacterium; species Flavobacterium sp. LAR06. The sequence continues at coordinate 742,648 of NZ_JAUTYT010000001.1, forward strand.
TTTAAGTCGGTTTATAAAAACGGTAATTTTTCAGTCGCTGCAAAAGAGTTGTTTATTAGTCAACCCGCAGTAAGTCAGCAGATATCAATGCTAGAAGCGCATGTAGGTTATAAATTATTCAATCGGAAGTCAAAAGGGGTTGAAGCAACCGAATACGCTAAGTTACTCAATAATTTAATTATTGATGCACTCGACAGATTAGAAAATGTGGAAAGCGGTTTTAGGGCTAAAGCAGAAGATTCTAAACGATTAATTTCAATTGGAGTTTCAAAAGATTTGTTTAATAGTTTTGGAAGTACTTTAATCTCGAAGTTTGATCTAATCGATTTTACTTTCGCTGAAGACGATGTTCTTTTTTCTCTAGTTGATGGTAAAAAAATTGATTTTGCGGTAGTTACTAAAAAGTTTGACACTTTTGATACTATCTATGAAATCATCGGAAAGATTAAGCTGGTTGTAGTTGGTTCAACAAATTTAGATACAACCGATTTTCGCCAGAAATTAAAATCAGATAATGCTACAGAAATAGAGCAGTGGCTTAATGATCAAAAATGGTACAGCCATGATGCCCGAATTCCCCATGTGAAATTATTCTGGTTACATGCATTCAATAAAAAAAGGCCTGCAATAGTGCCTAATTATATCATTCCATCAGAATCTGAGATGTTGGAAATGTTATCCAGAAATTCTGGAATTGCCATAACATGGAATTGTAATTCGAGAAAATATATCAAAGAAAATAAATTGCAGCTGTTGTGGAATAGTTTTCACGTTCCGGAGGAGTATGTGTATTTGTTGAGTGCTAAGAACAATAACTTAAACTCGTTTTTTGATACTATTTCTAAGGAATTAAAGTTGTTTTTTGGGAATAGGATGTAGGGATTAAAACAGCAAGGAAATCAATGTTTTTTGCTACTAATTTGTTTTAAATATGGAAAATTTTCAAAATATTAGAATTGCTGTTGATGCCATTGTTTTTGGATATAAAAACAACAGTTTATACGTGCTTTTAATTGAGCAGCAATTTGGTTCTTCCGAAAAATATTGGGCTCTTCCGGGAGGTTTAGTGAAAAACGATGAATCGTTGAGCGATGCCGTAATACGAGAATTGCATGAAGAAACAAATGTTCAGCTGACTTTTATGGAACAGCTGTATACATTTGGAGATGATGTTTTCAGGGATTCAAGAAATCGTGTTATATCAATTGCCTACTATGCTTTGGTTGATGCTTCAAATCTCGAAATAAAAGCAGATAGTGATGCTGAAAGAGTGCAGTGGTGTAAAATTGATGCAATTCCGACTTTAGCATTTGATCATAATTTGATAATTGAAAAAGCAATTATTAGGTTAAAAGCAAAACTTACTTATGAACCAATCGGTTTCGATTTACTTCCGAATGAATTTTTATTTTCTGACCTTGAAAATCTTTATTGCACGATATTGGAGAAAGAAATTGACCGACGAAATTTCAGAAAAAAGATTCTTAGTTATGGTTTTTTAGAAGAAACAGACCATTTTTCTCCCATAAAAAGTGGGCGTCCGGCAAAATTATTTAGGTTTAATAAGTCGAAATACAATGACTTAATTGACAAAGGTTTTCACTTCGAAATAAAGTTTGCGTAGATTTTACGCAAAATAATATTGTTTATCCAAAAGAAAAGTATACATTTGCGTATAATTAACGCAAATTAAAAAATATGATACTTAACCTAGACCCAAAATTTACTCCGATTCTTAATCAGGAACAAATAAATTTTCAAAGTTTTACTTTTTCAGGCGGTGAGCCACATATCAAAATCGATCCAAATTTTGATGCTACTCAAAAAGTTACTATTACGCACCGATTAAATTCTTTTAATGATTTGGGATTATTGTGTATTACAGTAGATGCTTTACGAAGAATGGATGTTAAAGTTATTGATCTCTTTATTCCGTATTTTCCGGCTGCCAGACAAGATCGTGTAATGATCAAAGGCGAGCCTCTTTCTGTTAAGGTTTATGCAGATATTATCAACGCACTTCAATTAAATAAAGTGTTCGTTTTTGATGCACATTCTGAGGTTACTCCGGCTTTAGTAAATAATTGCGAAGTGATTCCGAATCATACTTTCATTCAGGAAGTCCTAAAAGTAGTTGGTGAGAATGTAAAACTAATTTCTCCTGATGGTGGTGCATTGAAAAAAATCTATAAAGTTTCTGAATTTTTAGGTGGAATTGATGTAGTAGAATGCAGTAAAAGCCGTGATGTAAAAACCGGAAGATTATCTGGATTTAAAGTTTATGAAGAGGATTTAAACGGCATGGATTGTTTAATTGTGGATGATATTTGCGACGGTGGCGGAACTTTTGTTGGATTAGCCGAGGAATTAAAAAACAAAAATGCCGGAAAACTGTACTTGGCAGTAAGTCATGGAATTTTTAATAAAGGTTTTGAGGTTCTGGATTGTTTTGATAAAATTTTTACAACTAATTCTGTTAAAGATTTTGAAGGAGATAACGTCGGTCAAATCAAATTAAATGAATTAATATGAAGTATAAAATAGAAGATATAGCTCCAGAAAGTAAATTTTTATTTTTCTGGGGACACCAGCCAAGTAAAGATGGAACTATTTCTAAAACCTGTTTCAGTCAATGGTGGTTAAGCTCTTTTGAAGTTGAAGGATTAACATACAAGACGGCAGAACACTGGATGATGGCGAAAAAAGCAGCCTTGTTTAATGACAATGAGGTTTTAGAAAGAATTATTGAGTCGAATTCTCCAGCCGAAGCCAAAAAATTAGGTCGTGAAGTAAAAAATTACGATGATAAACTTTGGTTAGCCAATCGATACGAAATTGTGAAACAAGGTAATTATCATAAATTCAGTCAAAATTCTGATTTAAAACAATTTTTAATCAATACAAAAGACAGGGTTTTAGTAGAAGCAAGTCCGGTTGATCCAATTTGGGGAATAGGAATGGCAAGTGATGATAGAGATGTTATGAATCCAGGGAAATGGAAAGGTTTGAATTTTTTGGGGTTTGCTTTGATGGAGGTTAGGGATGAATTGAGATAAATTGGATTATGAAGAATATTTTTAGAGCTCCAGAAGAAATTCCTTTGCAAAGTGATATAAAAACTATTTTTTTAGCTGGCTCTATTGAAATGGACAAAGCTATAAATTGGCAAAAAAAGTGTGAGGAATTATTAGAAGATAAATTTGTCATCTTTAATCCCAGAAGAAATGAATGGGATGCCAGCTGGTCACAGACCATAGAAAATGATCAATTTAAAGAACAGGTAAATTGGGAACTTAATGCATTAGAAAAAGCAGACATCATAATTATGTATTTTGCTGGAAATACAATGTCGCCAATATCCTTACTTGAATTTGGTCTTTATGCACAGTCTAAGAAAATGAAAGTAGTGGTAGAAGAAGATTTTTGGCGTAAGGGCAATATTGATATTGTATGCGAAAGATATGCAGTAGAACAATTTAAAACATTAGAAGAGTTAATCCTAAATTTACTAAAATAATAAGTATATGAACCCACTATTATTAACAGATGGTTACAAAGTTGACCACAGAAGACAATATCCAGACAAAACAACATTAGTTTATTCTAACTGGACACCAAGAAAATCAAGAATTGAAGGTCTTGATGAAGTTGTATTTTTCGGATTACAATATTTCATTAAAAAATACATCATTCACGATTTCGATGCTGATTTTTTCAAACAACCAAAAGAGGAAGTTGTTAAAAAGTATGCCCGCAGAATTAATAATTACTTAGGCGAAAACCAGGTTGGGACAAAACATATCGAGGATTTACACGATTTGGGTTATATTCCTATGGTTTTTAAAGCGTTGCCTGAAGGAGCAAGTGTGCCATTGAGAGTGCCGATGTTTACGATGTACAATACCATTCCGGAGTTTTTTTGGTTGACTAATTACTTTGAAACTTTGCTTTCAGCAGTGATTTGGCTGCCTTGTAACTCTGCTACTATTGCAAGAGAATATAGAAAAGTGTTAGATAAATATGCTGATGAAACTTCCTCTGTACCTGAATTTGTAGATTGGCAGGGACACGATTTCTCCATGAGAGGAATGGGCGGAATTGAAGCAGCAATAACATCTGCAGCAGGACACTTGTTGAGTTTTACAGGTTCTGACACGATTCCCGCAATTGATTTCTTTGAAGAATATTACAACGCCAATTCAGATACGCAACTAATTGCAGGTTCTGTCGCGGCAACAGAACATTCTGTAATGTGTATGGGAACTACAGAGGGTGAATGTGAAACTTTTAAAAGATTAATTACAGAAGTTTATTCTAAAGGAATTGTTTCAATAGTTTCTGATACCTGGGATTTATGGAAAGTGCTAACCGATTATTTACCGCGTTTAAAAGAAGATATTATTTCCAGAGAAGGTAAAGTAGTCATTCGTCCTGATAGTGGTGATCCGGTTGATATTATCTGCGGAAATCCAAACGGAAAAACGGAAGTAGAGAGAAAAGGTGTAATTGAATTGCTTTGGGATGTTTTTGGAGGTTCTGTTAATGCAAAAGGATACAAAGAACTTGTACCTCAAATTGGAGCTATTTACGGTGATAGTATTACGGTGGCAAGAGCCATTCAAATTTGCGAAAGATTAAAAGCAAAAGGTTTTGCTTCTACCAATGTGGTTTTAGGAATAGGTTCTTTTACATACCAATATAATACACGTGACACTTTTGGTTTTGCAATGAAAGCAACTTACGGTAAAGTAGACGGTGAAGGAAGAGCCATCTTCAAAGATCCAATTACAGATGATGGAACAAAAAAATCAGCAAAAGGATTGATGAGAATTGATTTAGTTGATGGAGTTTATCATTTAACTGATAATGTTTCCTGGGATGAAGAAAAACAGGGTGAATTAAAAGAAGTTTTCAGAGATGGAAAACTTTTAATAGATCAATCGCTAACAGAGATTAGAGCGCAAGTTAAAAGCGAGATAAACATTGAAGCATAAAAATAATAAAGCCTGAATTCATATTCAGGCTTTATTATTTAAGACAATATTTTATTTTTAAACTCTTCAGCTTGTTTTGAATTAAATCCAATTAAACGAATCCCATCTCTATATTCGATTCTTTTTTCCTTTATCAATTTTCCTATGAATAATTCAAAAAGGATAAACGATCGGTGCTCTTCATTAATAAAGTTTAGGTATTCTCTTCTGTAGGGAATTTTTTCACAGGTGATAATATGAATTAAAGTTGCCTGTAATTCGTCAAGATGACGTTCTGAATTTAATTGAAAGTATTTTTCAAGTTTGAATCCATTATGAGTAAATGAGATTAAATTTTCAACACCATTTCCATACATTGGGCCATATCTATAATTTTTTGTTTTTTCTCCGGAAAAAGAATTTCCGTAAATGATCAAATTTTCTATTGCTGAATATTTGTATTCAGTTTCATTTAGTTTTAAGCAATCTTCTTCAAATGAAATTAGTCCGTCAAAATAGCCATTAAGATTTTCAAATTCTGTTAGTCTTATGAAATAACTGCTAAAATTTAATAGAAAGATAAGTAATGCTGGATAATAAGCCCATTGAGGAAATCTGTAATCATAATAATTCTCGATGAATAAAGCGGGTAATGAATAAATTAATAATGCGCCAAGAGAATACCAACAAAGTTTTTCGGATCGCGTTAAATTAAAGCCTTTAGGTTTTTGCGGAATAAAAATCGAAGCAGAAAATGACATTACTTCTTATAAAAATTATTGTGATCAATATACTCCCAAACCTTTGGAGGTAAAAGCGGCTGAATATTTTTACCTTTTTTAATATTGTTTCGAATAAAAGTTGAAGAAATCTCCACAACTGGCGCATCAATAATATGAATTTTTGGATGCGATTTTAATTCGATATTTTCCGGTTCTTCAGAAATACGAGGATAAACATAGATTTCATAATGATCTAAAATCACTTCGTAGTTTTTCCACTTGTGAAGCGTTTTCAAATTGTCTTCACCCATAATCAGGGAGAATTCATTATTTGGATATTTCTCCTGCAAATGAACCAAAGTGTTCACTGTGTAGTTCGGCTGAGGCAATTTAAATTCGATATCTGAAGGTTTTATCTTCGGATAATCTTCTGTTGCCAGATAAACCATTTCAAGCCGCTGATGATCGTCTAATAAAGTCGCTTTCTTTTTTAACGGATTATGAGGCGTAACCACCATCCAAACCTGATCTAAATCGGCGAACTCAGCCATGTGATTGGCAATGATCAAATGACCAACATGAATTGGATTATACGTTCCGAAATAAAGGCCTACTTTCATAGTTGTCTTGTTTCACAGAGATTCGCAAAGATCTCACAGAGATTCGCAAAGTAATTTATAAAAAATTTGTGTATCTCTGCGTTTTACTTTGTGCAGCTCTGTGTAATAACTTATTTATTTACAAAGTCTTTTACCAATTGATAAGCTTCTTCTTTAGCTGTATCTAAATCGTAGTTTTTGATAATCGTGTCAAATTGTGGAGCTGTTGCTAATTCAACTGAAGCTTTTGCAATGCGCATATTGATTTTATCATCACTTTCGGTAGAACGTTGTTTCAAGCGGCGTTTTAATTCGTCGACACTTGGTGGTTTTACGAAAACAGCTAACGTTTGTTCCGGGAATTTATGTTTAATACGCAATCCGCCTGCAACATCGATATCAAAGATCACGTTTTTTCCTAAAGCCCAGATTCTTTCAATTTCGGCTTTTAAAGTCCCGTAAAAGTTATCACGGTAAACTTCTTCCCATTCAAGGAAATCTTCTGCTTTAATGTGTTTTTTGAATTGCTCTAACGAAATAAAATAATAATCTTTTCCGTGTTCTTCTTCTCCGCGTGGGTCACGTGAAGCCGCTGAGATCGAAAATTCTAAGTTTAAATCTTCTTTCCCAAGTAAATGTCTTACTATAGTTGTTTTCCCAGATCCGGACGGTGCCGAGAAAACAATTAATTTTCCTTTGTTCATTTTGTATGCTTTAGGCTCTAAGCAATATGCTTTAAGCTTTTTTTCGTTTAGTTTTTCTGCCTACAGCCTATAGCTTAAAGCTTATTGCGTTTACAATACATTCAAAACCTGTTCCTTAATCTTCTCCAATTCATCCTTCATCATCACAACTAATTTCTGCATTTGAGCATGATTCGATTTTGAACCCATCGTATTGATCTCACGACCCATTTCCTGAGTAATAAAACCTAATTTACGACCATTAGCCTCAGTTCCTTTAATCGTTTCTAAGAAATAGTCTAAGTGATTTGTTAAACGCACTTTTTCTTCTGTAATATCCAGTTTCTCTAAATAATAGATCAATTCCTGTTCGAAACGATTTTCATCTACATTTACTTTCAATTCAGAAATAGCAGTTTGCAAACGATCTTTTATCGCCTGAACTCTTTCCGGATCAAGTGCCAAAGCATCATTCATATATTGGCGGATATTTCCAATTCTAAGGTTGAATTCTTTTTCAAGCGATTCACCTTCGTCTTTTCTAAAAGTTAAGATATTTTGAAGAGCTTCTTCAATGATTACCTGAATCTGATCCCAATCATTTTCATCGATTTCTTCGCGCTCCGTTTTTAATGTATCAGGCATACGAACGGCCATTTTCATTAATTCCGTTTCATCGGCATCAGGGTAAACTTCTCTAAGTTGTGCAATGTAGTTTTTTACAACAGGAACATTTACTTTTGTCGAAGTTTGTTCAGAAGTACTTTCAATGTAAATTCCGAAATCAATTTTTCCTCTTTCCAATTTCGTAGAGATTTGAGTTCTTAAACCTAATTCCATTTCGCGGTACAGCGACGGCATTCTTACGTTTAAATCTAAACCTTTACTATTTAAGGATTTTACTTCGACCGTAATTTTTTTTGTAGGCAATTGCAAAGAAGCTTTGCCAAACCCTGTCATAGATTGTATCATATAATTGAGTATAAAGGCGCAAAGATAATTAAAAGTTTGCAGTCTTGGGTTTTAAATCGCTAATCTGGTAAAGACAGCGGTTAGTAATTTTTTTTTGCCACAAATTTCACAAATTCACACTAATTTTTTGCCACAGATTAAAATGATTCTCACAGATTATAATCCATTTAATCCTTTAATCTGTGGCAACATTTTCTCGCAAAGCACTCGCGGAAATTCGTGACCCGATAGTGAACAGGTGAAGCAAATTTGTGGTTAACTTTTTTTTGGGGATTCTCTCCGCGGCGGATAGGGCTTATACGTTCTAATCTTTTTTTGAGTAGAAAGAGCTCTAAAAAAGGATTTCCGCTTTAAACGAATTTCACGGATTATTTTTCTAAAGCTTTCATAGCTTGTAAAGTAACAGGCTGGCTGTTGCCAATATAAATTTTATCATCAATAATGAAAACCGGACGGCTCAGGAAAGTATAATGTTCCAGAATGTATTTTTTGAAATCAGCTTCAGTCAATGATTTGTTTTTTAAATCCATTGATTTATACAACTGTGCTTTTTTACTGAATAACGCTTCATAACTGCCAGCAAGTTTATACATTCCTTCCAATTCCGCTTCGGTAATCGGATTTTGCCTGATGTCATGAAATTCAAGATTATGATTCGCTGGCAAACCTTTAATGATTTTTCTACAGGTGTCGCAAGAAGCTAAGTAATATATTTTGTTCATGATTTTTAAATTTAGTGACTACAAAGAAAATTCATTTGAAACTGAAAAATGCCTAATTTTAGAAAAAAATTATAACTATGAATTCAGTTTTTGAAGTACAAAAAACCATTAGAGAAATTCTTTTGAAAATTTTAGACAGCCATTCATTAGAACAGTTAAACAAAATCCCGACAGGATTTAGTAATAATTTGATTTGGAATATCGCACATTGCGTGTCTACACAACAAGTTTTGGTTTATAAATTATCAGGTTTACAAATGAAGGTTTCTGAAGAATTTATAAACAAATACAGAAAAGGAACCAAACCGGAAGGCGATGTTTCGCAAGCAGAAGTAGATGAAATCAGAACTTTACTTTCAACAACTTTAGAACAGGTTCAGAAAGATTTTGCCGATGGTATTTTTCAGAACTACACAGAATATACTACAAGTATGGGTTACACACTAAGGAATATTGACGGAGCTTTAGAGTTTAATAATTATCACGAAGGAATTCATACCGGAATTATAATGAGTATTAGAAAGTTCGTATAAAAAAGAAATCCCGCCTAATATAGAGGGCACTGAAAAACATCCCTTATTTTGATCAGGTTTATTTTTTAGACAAAAAAAACGCTTATAACAGGATTTAAA